>JAIXWJ010000021.1 GCA_027491335.1 Actinomycetes bacterium
ATGCCCGATCGCAACAGCGGCGCGTTGTTGGGAATCTGGGAGAGCGACGTCGATGAATTGCCCTACATCGTCCCGCAGGAGTTCGGATTGCGCACCGACTGCCGCTGGATGGAGGTCGTGCGTTCGCGTGACGGTCGCCGATTGCGCATCGAGGCTTTGCGACCGGCCGCGCTGCACATGTCGGCCATCCATCACTCCGACCACGACCTGTTCGCGGCCGCCGACGTGACGGAACTGGTCCGTCACGATGGACTGTTCGTGCACATCGATGTGGCGCATCGTGGAGTGGGAACGGCCAGTTGCGGGCCCGACATGCACCCGCGCCACATCATTCCGGCGGGTAAGCACCGTTTCGCGTATCGACTGACTCTGCTCGATTAGCTGTCGGCGCGACGAACGCGCAATCGACGATCGTCCGCGGTCAGACAGCGTCCGGTCTCCAGATCGAACTTCCAACCGTGCAACGTGCACACCAGCGTGGTGCCGTCGGATTCGCCGAACACGCTCAGGTCCGCGCGCCGATGCGGACAGTAACGCTCGACGATGTGGTCACCGATGCGAATCTCGTCGCTGGGCTCGGGAGGGGCGATCTTGCGCACGGCCTCGGCCTCGGTTCGTTGCATTCGTTCCACCGAGAGCGACTTGAAGAAGTTGTACAGGTACTCGTTGTACGGGCCGGACCGCCAAGCGCCGAAACGACACGACAGGAACAACTTGTCGCTCCAGTCCACGGCGTTCTGGGCCACGACCGTCTCGACCAAGCGACGATCGATGTCGAATCGAAAACCGAACGGCGCACCATCGTGCGCGCGAACCTGCCGTTTGCCGAAGTCGATGAATACCTCGGTGTCTCCGGCCACCAGAAGGCATGGTGCTCCGATGGCATCACAGAGCGTGGGAGCCAAGACCATCAATGGTTCGAACCAGGCCTTCAAACGTCCGACCAGATTGGGTGCGGGCTTCTCCCACGACTCCTTGAGCTCGGCGAGGTACGGCAGGTAGTCGCTCTGATAGCGCTCGAGATATTCGCGCTTGTGCGTGAAGATCGCTCGCACGTCGTCCTCGGGGATCGGATGATGAGGATCGGATTCGGAGCCGCATTCGATGGTGGTGCCCGGGATGTTCAAGATGCCCGCGCGATCGATGCCCGCCAGACGGTTCAAGAATGACGTCTGATCCGGGAAGATGGACAACTCGTCGCCATCGATCACGTTGAACCGGAAGAGATCGGGGTCGAGGAAACACGGTGGCCCCGCCGATGGAACTACCGCTCGTGCGTCGAGTGCCTCCACGTAACGCAGGGCGCGCGAGAACTGACTCTCCACCTTGAGGTCGATGAGTTGACGCATCGTCTCGGGCGACTCCTCGTACACCATCGGATACCAAATGGCTCCGGAGAACTGGAGCCAGTGTTGATCGATCGGTCCGTGCGACCGCAGTGCGTGCAGGTCGCTCGGGCGACAGTCGTTCTGATCGACGATGCGATGCACACCATCACTTATGACGAGAGCAGAGTCGCCGGCGGGGCCGTCGGTGATGGACGTCTCCACGTGAATGGCGATCATCAGTCCGTCGCCCAGATCGGTCTCGACTCCGTTCTGCGTGTGCACGAACGTGTCGAAACCAAGCGAACGCAAACGCCTCTCGAGTTCGTTGGTCGGAAAGTCGGGGAGGAGAACCGGGGTGTGGCGCGGAATGTTCTCGCTCAGCCACTTCTCGTCGAAGTGATCACCGTGCAGGTGCGAGATGTAGAGAAACGACGGATGCAGAATCTCGTCGCGCAACGGATGGGGAAGTCCGTCGTTGCGGGGGAACACGAACCACGATCCGAAGAACGCCGGGTTGAACCACGGGTCACAAAGGATCGTGCCCTGTCGCGCTTCGATGAAGATGCCGGCATGACCGATGGAAGTGGCCCGCATCGTGGTTGTTCGCACGACGACAAACTACCGATTCACGTGCGAACGAAGAGGTGGACGACGGTCACGGAGTCGGCGGGTCGCTGAACCTGACGCCACCACGTGACACGTGTTCGGTCCACTTCGTGCCGTCCCAATAACGGAACTCGTAGCGACCAGCGGGGTCCTTGTACCAGTCGGCGGGGACCGAGGGAGTCTTCACCGTCGTCGTGGTGGTCGTGGCGGTGGTCATGGTGTTCGCGGGCGCGCTCGACGTCGCCGACGCCCAACCGTTCTGTTCCGATGCCGGCGTGGGAACGGGGGAGACGTGAGCGACCGGGGTCGGGGTGACGGAGGCGCCGGAGCTCTTCGCTCGGGAGAGGTAGGCCACGACCTCCGAGCCGGTGGACACGATCGACACCACGGCCCAGCCATCGGTGGCGAGAGCGTTCAATTTCTCGGCCAACTTCGCGTGCTCGCTGATGTACACCGATACCGATGAATATTCCTGCATGCGGCGAGTGTAGAGCCGATTCAGGATTCGGTCTCGGCGGCGCCCTCGACGGCGACCAGTCCGCGGGCCTCCGCTTGGGTGGAGGGGCCGTCGAAGATCAGTGCTCCGTCGCGCAGTGCGATGGTGCGTTGGGTGGTGGTCACGAATCCGAGCTCGTGGGTGGCCACCAGCAGCGCCGCACCACCCGACGAGGCTTCGTCGAAGAGTTCGAGCAAGGCCTCCTTGCCCTCGGCGTCGAGCCCCACGAATGGTTCGTCTACCAACATCAGATCGAACGGTCGAATGAACCCCATGGCGATGGCGGCCTTCTGCTTCAATCCGCGACTGAAGCGAGTGGGGAGGTCGTCGGCTCGTTCGTAGATGCCGAGTTGACCCAAAAGGTCCGCGGCGCGTTGCTCCCAATCCGATCGACCGTGAAGACGCGCGGTGTACTCGAGGTGTTCCCACACCGACAGGTCCTCGTAGAAGGTGGGGGTGTCGGCGAGATAGCTGAGGCGCCGACGGGCATCCATCGAACCGGGGGCCTCTCCGAAGACGGTCACCGTTCCCGACGCGGGCTCGAGCAGTCCGGTGGCCATGCGCAGGAACGTGGTCTTGCCCGAACCGTTGTGTCCGATCAGTGCCACTCGCTCGTGCTCCTCGACGCGCAGATCGAGGGGATGCAACGCCGGCCCGTCGCCGTAGTCCTTGGCGAGCGCGCGAGCGATGAGTGCCGCGGGCTTCTCCACCGCGGCGGTGGGCGACTCGTTGTCGGAAGATCCAGTGTCGGACGCTCCGCGCGATTCGTGGCGGGCGGGTGGTTGCGGATGGCGGCTCATCGTGTTGCTCCCGTGCGTTGTTGGCCGCGACTCTCGGCGGCGGCGTTGGAGATCCATTGTTTGATGTCGTCGCGGAATCGAATCCACCCGCCCACGAGCGCGGCGAGAAGCGCGATGGCGATCGAGATGCGCGCCGCGGCCGCGGGTGCACCTTGTCCATTGTCCATCGCCTCGCGCGCGGCCAACATCGGCAGGCTTCCCGCGGTCGCGATCACGACGGGCCAGATCGCCTTGATGAGCGACGCGGTGCCGGCCACTTCGGGCGGCATCATGTTTTGCTGCGCGGTGGAATTGATCTGGTCGGGCGCTCCCGAGACGATGTTGATGCACGCTCCGGCGAGTCCACCCACCGCCGCGGGAAGGGCGGCGATGGCGGCCACCGTCAGAGACGAGTCGTCGGCGAACCACATCGTCGCGACGATGACGATCGACACGGGGATCATCACGAGGGCCGACGGCGCCAGCAGACGCAGATACAACAATCCCCGAAGACGCGGATACGCATCGGTGCGATCTCCGTGGTCGATCTCTTGGGCGAGCGGTTCGCAGATCTCCAGTCCGAGGATGAACATGACGAGACCGCTTCCGACGACGGCGGCCGTGGTGCCGTTGTGAACGGCCACCAGACACAGTCCACCAATCACCGCCAACACGACGATGCGCAGAACGCGACTGACCGGGAATCGGAGCAGGCCTTGCCATCCACGTCGCCACTCGGGAGTGAACGATCGTCCACCCGGAACGGCGAACCACGGTCGGGGGCGGTTGCGCTCGTGGCTGAGTTGACGGCGAAGCAACGTGACCGTTCGCAGATCCTGCAACGTCACGGCGAAGCGCAGTTGGGTCACCAGCGTCGATCGTCGTGCCAGAGCCTCCAACGACTGACGCGCCAACAGCGACAGTCCGATCGGAACGAGAATCACCGCCACGATGGTGGGAGCGATCTCGACGCCTCGCGAGCGCTCGCCCCACAGCGCCAGGCCGCCGTGCAGATCGGCCGGTCCGTCGAACGTGGCGTTCGGTAGTGCCGCGGCGAATTGCCAAGCGATCAATGCGCCACCGAGGCCGCTGGCCATCCAGCCGCGCAGCCGAACTCCGTGGGCGATGAGTGCCGTCGCCACGAACATCGCTCCGGCGGTGGCACCCCACAGCAATCCGGACCAGGCCCATGCCATGCTCGTTCCCGGCAGACGACGTCCGGCCAACTGGCCGGCGACCGCTCCCGCGGCCGCGGCCGAGAAGACGATCGAGCGCAGCTTTTGCACCGCGGGTCGCAACAGAACTCGTTCGCGTGAAACAGGAGCCAGAAGAACATGGCGCACGTCGGCGTCCTCGAGGGCCAATGGCCCCCCGCGCGAACCCGATCGCAGTCCCATCGCAACGGCCACGACGAGAGCCAAGCCCAACCAACCCGGACCGAACTCCAACACATCTCGTGCGGTGGCGGCGGACACCGGCTCGTCGGGGACCAGACCGGAGAGGAAAAGAATGCCACCGCCGAAGACGAACGCCGCCAGGTAGACGCGGTACAACGCTTCGAACCACTCCAACTCGGCGAGACGATTCTTCTGACGAGCGCGTCTCAGCGCCCGCACCGCCGACAAACCGGTGGAGGAAATGGTGGGCACGAACGCGGATGTGGTGGGCGTCGCTTCCCCGGTTTCGATGGGGTTCGCCTCGTCGGTGGCCCAGCCGGACCACGACGCGACGAACAGTCGAGCGGGACTCAACCCGGCATGTTCCATGGCGACGACGTTGAGGCACGCGGAGATTCCGGAACCGCAGTAGGCGATCACGTCGTCGGCATCGTGCGCACCGAGGTGGCCGTAGTGGTCGTGCAATTCCGCGATCGTTCGCAACGAACCATCGTTCACGACCGCCATCCACGGTGCGTTGCGGGCGGTGGGTATGTGGCCGGCTCGCGGATCGACGGCCGACGCGCCGGCGACACCCGTGAAACGTTCGGGCGCGCGGGCGTCGATGAGCAACGAGGTGGTGCCACCCTCGATCGCCGCCCGAACGTCGTCGGTGGTGGCGAGTCGATGCGCGGGCCAGTCGGTGGCGGTGAACGTGGCCTGCTTCGACGAGCGGGTCGGACCCGCCTCCAGTTCGCGTCCGGAGGCGGTCGACCACGCCGCGATGCCACCATCCAGCAAGGAGGCGTTTCGCCCGATCATGCGAAGCATCACGACCAACCGCGAGGCGGTCATTCCGCCGGTGTCGTCGTAGGCGATCACGTGGGTGTCGTCACCGATGCCGAGCCGGCTCATGTGCTTGGCGAAAGCCGCCGGCGACGAGAACGGATGCCGACCGTCACTCGGTGCGTTGGCCGGCCGAGCGAGATCACGATCCACGTCGACGAACACCGAACCGGGGATCCGCCCGGCTTCGTGGATGGAACGCGCGTCGCGACCATCGAGATACCAACGCACATCGGCCCACACCACCGAAGCGGAGTCGGTGAGAGCCATCGCCTGATCGATGTCGATCACCGCCGGAACGGTCGGGACTTTCGGCACGTGTTCGTTCAAGGACCCCATCTTGTCGGGTCCGAGGGGCATACTGAGAAAGATGGATGTAAGAACCGTCGAACTCTTCGCCTCCATCCTGAGCGTCTTCGCGTTGGTCGGAGGGCTGTCGTACGCCGTTGCGGCGGGTTCCGGTCTGCGGGTGTTCGACGGCCTGGTGGAGCAGGTGCGCGAGTCGGCGTTGTGGTTGGCCTGGTTGGTGGCGGCCGTGGCCACCGCCGGAAGCCTGTATTTCAGCGAGATCGCCGATTACGTTCCGTGTCGTTTGTGCTGGTTCCAGCGCATTTGCATGTACCCGTTGGCGGGAATTCTGTTGGTGGCGGCGGTTCGTCGCGACCGCAACGTTCGTTGGTACGCCCTGCCCCTGTTGGTGGCGGGCATCGCCGTGTCCACCTATCACTACGTCATCGAATGGCGACCGAGTTGGGGAGATGGCGCCTGCTCCGTCGGTCCGTCGTGCACCGACGTGTGGTTCCGACGCATGGGGTTCGTGACACTGGCCTTCATGGCGTTGTGCGGATTCGTGGCGATCGTGGCACTCTTGTTCGTGAGTCCGCGGAATTCGTCCGAAAGGAAACCGACATGAGCAAGCAGAAGAACAACTCGCGCATCTTGATCATCGGAGTGGTGGTGGCGATCGCGGCCGCGTTGCTGATCGCGGTGCTCGTGGGCGGTGATTCCTCCGATGACGCCTCGACGACATCGTCGAGCCCCGGTGCGCCCGTCGGTGAGGTCGCGGAAAACCAACCCGTGCAAGTGGACGGCACCATGCTCGAACGGCTCCCCGACAGCGGCACCGACCCGGCCGTGGGTGTGGCCGCTCCGGCAATGTCGGGAGCGAACTTCGACGGATCGCCGGTGACCGTCACTCCCGGCGACGGCGGACCGTACATGTTGGTCTTCTTGGCGCACTGGTGCCCTCACTGCAACGCCGAAGTGCCGCGATTGATCGAGTGGCAGCAATCGGGAGCGGTTCCCGCGGAATTGAAAGTGATCGGTGTGTCCACGGGAGTGGCATCGGATCGTCCGAACTATCCGCCGTCGCAGTGGGTCGTCGACAAGGGCTGGCCGTGGCCGGTGATGGCCGATTCGGTGAACATGGATGCCGCGGCGGCGTACGGCTTGAGTGGCTATCCGTTCTTCACGATCATCGGTGCCGACGGCACCGTGAAGGTGCGAGTGTCGGGTGAAGTGGGAGTGGACGCTCTCAACCAGATCGTCGCCGACGCGTTGGCGAGCTGAGGCTCAGCGAGCCGATTCCTCGGCCCGTCGCAACACCTCGCGCACCGGAAGTCCCAATGCGATCGCCGCTCGTGCGGCGTCGTCGAATTCCACTTTCACGCGATGCGCGGCGATCTTGACGCGAATCGAATGACCATCGATGTCGACCGTGGATTCCTCGCGCGAGATCGGCCACCTTTCGATGGTGCTTCCGCGCACACCGAGTGATCCGGTTTCGCGCGCGAGCAACTCGGCGAATTCCCCGGTGCGGACCTCCTCGCACAGCACGTGAACCGTGTGCGCCGGTCGGCCCTTCTTCATGACGATGGGCGAGATCCACGCGTCGTGGGCTCCGGCGGCCATCAACGAAGTGATGGCATGCGCGAGCACTTCACCGGTGACGTCGTCGACGTTCACCTCCAGCAAACGCACCGGCTGTCCGTAACTCCGAGGCGAGTGGTCGATCGTTTCGCCCACGACCACCTGCACGACGTTGGCGCGCGTTTCGAAGTCGGCGGTGCCGGCGCCGTAGCCGACGGTCGAGGTGGTCATCGCGGGCATCGCGCCGAACGAGTCGGCGAGAGCGGCGAGAATCGCCACGCCGGTGGGCGTGGACAACTCGCGCGAATCATCCAGTCCGAACGTGGGAATGGACCGACGCGCGCACAGGGCCACCACGGCGGGGCCGGGATTGGGGAGTCGGCCGTGAGCCGACGAGATGGAACCGTGCCCCATGGCGATGGGACCGGCGACGATGCGATCGATGTTCAATGCTTCGAGAGCGGCGCACACACCGACCACGTCGACGATGGCGTCGATGGAACCGACCTCGTGGAATTCCACATCGGCGGCGGGCACACCGTGAATGGCACCCTCCACGTCGGCCAACAACGAGAACACCGAACGGGCGCGATCGCGAACCCGATCGGGAAGATCGGCCGCCGCGAGCATCGCATCGATCTCACGCCACGGCCGGTGATGCTCGTGATGGTGATCGTGTGAGTGCTCGTCGTGATGATGCACCGCGACGATCGCGCGAGTGGAGGCGACACCGCAACGTTGTGTGCGCTCGAACGTGAGCGCGTAATCGTCCACGGGCAACGCCGAAAGAATGGAACCGATCATCAGTTGATCGGCACCCGCGTCGACGAGCGCGGCCAAAGTCATGTCGCCGGCGGTGCCCGCCGAACAATTGAACCAGGCCACCCGGGTCATGAGGTTCAGCCCCGAACGATGCGGGCCACGGCGCAGGCGGCTCCGTATCCGTTGTCGATGCCCACCACGGTGATGCCGTTGGCGCAGGTGGCGTGCATGGCCAGCAACGCGGTGACTCCGTCGAGTCCCGATCCGTAGCCAACGCTGGTGGGCACGGCGATGACCGGTTTTCCGCTGAGGCCACCGATGACGCTGGCGAGTGCTCCCTCCATGCCGGCCACCACCACGATGATGTCGGCGTCCATCACGTCGTCGACCCGGTCGAGAAGTCGATGAAGTCCGGCCACGCCCACGTCGGTGATGCGCGACGCCGTGATGCCATGAGCTCGCAGGGCCAACAGGCATTCGTCGACCACCGGAACGTCGGCCGTGCCCGCCGAGATCACGAGCACGTTGCCGTGTTCGATCGGTGACGGCGCCCGCCACAACATTGAGCCATTGGCGGAATCCGTGATTCCGTGGGCGGCTTCGAGAGCCGCGCGCTGCTTCTCGTCCGTGCGGGTGACGAGTACCGCGCCACTGCCGTTCGCCAACAGTTCGCCGACGATGGAGACGCACTGTTCGGGTGACTTGCCCGGCCCGTACACCGCCTCGGGAGACCCTTGTCGTAGGTGGCGATGATGATCCACCAACGTGTCGTCCACCTGTCTGTAGGGGAGACGCTTCAGCAGTTCGACGGCGTCGTCGGGCGCGATGCGACCGGAGGAAACGTCGTCGAGGAGGGTCCGCAAGAGTTCCTGATCCACGTAATCATCCTGCCACTCGAGGTCCCGCGCCGTAGCCTTGTTCGGTGTGAACAGTGCACGGACTTCCACCACCAACTCCGGGCCCGCCCTGAGGGTGGGGTTCTTCGGTCCGTTCGGCACATTCACCGAGCAGGCGGTGCGTTCCCAGGCCGACCTCGCCGGTGGGGAACTGGTTGCTTTCCGTACCGTTCCCGACGTCTTGGACGCGGTGGCCAGCGGTGACGTGGAGTACGGCGTGGTGCCCATCGAGAACTCCATCGAGGGGACGGTCAACTTCACCCAGGACGCATTGTCGTTCGACTACGACCTCTTGATCCAGCGCGAGATCGTGCTGAACATCGAGCATTGTCTGCTCGCTCTGCCCGGTACCGCGCTCGCCGACATCACGACGGTTTTGTCCATCCCCGTGGCCACGGCTCAGTGCCATCGTTATCTGCGCGAGAACCTGCCCGACGCCGAGGTGCGCGCGGCCAACAGCACCGCCGACGCGGCGCGCATCGTGTCGACCGACAAGATGGCGAGCGCGGCGGCCATCGCACCGTGCAACGCCGCGAGTCTGTACGGACTCGACGTGGTGGCATCGAACATCGAGGATCATGCGGGCAATCAGACCCGCTTCGTGGTGGTCGGTCGTAGCGGAATCCCCGCGCCCACCGGACACGACGTGACCGGCATCGTGGTGTATCAGCGCGCCGACGAGCCGGGCAGCCTCATCTCGATCCTTCAAGAGTTCGCCGCGCGTCGCGTGAACATCACCAACCTGTTGTCGCGACCCACCAAGGACGGTGGCCTCGGTGACTATTGCTTCGTCATGTACTTGGACGGACACATCGGCGACGAGTTGGTGGCCGACGCATTGCGGGCGTTGCACGCCAAGCAGGGAGCGGTGAAATTCCTCGGTTCGTATCCGGCCGCGGGTGAACACGCGCACTCGGCGCGCGAACATGCCGATGCCCGTTGGCAACAGGCCGACGACTGGGTGGAGCGGCTTCGCGACAGCATCCGCTGAACACGACCGCCGAGTTGTGTCGTGGCTCGCATCTAGTGTGCGGGGTATGGGAGACAACAACGAAGTCGCCGTGGTGACCGGCGCCAACTCGGGTATTGGTCGCGCCACCGCTATTCATCTGGCCCGCAACGGGTACACCGTGTTCGGAACCGCGCGTGGGCTGGAGAAAGCCAAAAAGGCCGACTCCATGGCCGCCGAGGCGGGCGTGGAATTGCAGTGGGTCGAGATGGACGTGGCCGACGACGCCAGCACCGCTCGGGGACTTGCCGAGGTGTTCGAGCGCGCCGGTCGCATCGACGTGTTGGTGAACAACGCGGGTGTGGGTGGCAACGCGGTGGTGGAGGAATGCCCGCCCGCGCTCTACCACGAGGTGATGAACGTGAACCTCTACGGCGTGGTGCGCTGCGTGCAGGCCGTGTTGCCGCACATGCGCGAGCGCGGATCCGGCACGATCGTCAACATCTCGTCGGTGGTGGGTCGATTCGCCGCCTTGGCCCAAGCACCGTACGTGGCATCGAAGTGGGCGTTGGAGGCCATGTCGGAGGGACTGGCCCAAGAGGTGGCACCGTTCGGCATTCGGGTGGCGATGGTGGAACCGGGCATCACGAAGTCGGCGATCTTCGCCAAGAACATCGACGCACCGAACTCGAGTGGCGCCTACGAAGCGCACTATCGCCGCATGTTCCAGTTCTACGCGGCGGGCATGGCACAGGCCACCGATCCGTTCGAAGTGGGTGCGGTGGTGTTGAACGCCATTCGCACCAACGAGCCGCGACTGCGCTATCCGGTGTCGTGGGGCGGGCCCGAGTTGCTGGCGAATCGCCCGTTGGTGAGCGACGCCGACTGGGTGGCCTTGGGCGCCATCGAGAACGACGCCGAGTACAACGCCGAATTCGAGCGACTGTTCGGAGTGCGCATCGCCACCTGATGGCCGGCGTTGCCGGCTGGCTAACCTCGGAGGCGGAACGGTGGCAGAGCGGACAAATGCAGCCGCCTTGAAAGCGGCCGGCTCACAAGGCCCGGGGGTTCGAATCCCTCCCGTTCCGCCAGTCAGACGTCACGCATTTCAACGGGGAAATCAACACACAACAAGGGGGAGTCATGGCAACGACGGTGGGGCAGTACTGCATCAATGTCACCGACATCAAGCGCTCGGAGTGGTTCTACACCGAGATCATCGGGCTGAAGGTCCAGTCCCGCACCCAGATTCCGGGGGTGGATGAGATCGTGTTGGCGGCCGACGCGGGCGGGGGTCGTCTGCAGTTGGCGCAGCACCTGGAGCGCAGTGGAGCCATCGAACACGGCACGGCTCTGTGGAAGATCTACATGAACGTGGACGATTGTCAGGACGTCCACGACCGTGCGGTGGCGGCCGGATTCACGTCGACCATGGCACCCGCTCGACTGGATCGTTGGCCCGTCACCGTGGCCTTCATTCTCGATCCCGATGGATACTCGGTGGAGTTGCTGCAGCGCCACGAAGGGGCCGTGATCAACGGAGCGCAGTGAGGCGAGTGCCTGTACACTCGCCATCTCATTGGAGAGGTGCCGGAGCACGGTTGAACGGGACGTCCTGCTAAGACGTTGACCGCCTAAAAGCGGTCCGTGGGTTCAAATCCCACCCTCTCCGCCAGTTGTGATCGTTCGAAGCGTCCGTCGACGCTCGTTGGCGTCCATCGTCGGTCCGTGCCGCTCGTTCCTCGAGTGCGCGTCGAGCGCGACAAAACCCTCAACCAAGGTCGATTGAGCTCCACCATTTGTCGCGTCGCGGAAATCTGTGGATTGACGTGTCGCATCGCCCAAACGCTGGGATGACGCGGAGAAATCCTGTGGACAAGGGGGGCTCAACCAGTGGTTGAGGGTTGTCACCGCGGTTGTATTGCCCCCGGTCGGCGACCACACTGGTCGGGCGCCGTCAGCGGAAACGACGGCGATGTGATTCGACATGAGTACCTACAACAGTTCCTCGTGGCCGAACCAGTCTCACTCTGGTCGTGGCGGACAACACCGGGGGCCTCGCCGAGGCCCATCGGGGATCGCCCCTGCCCGCAATCTGTTGGGGCGCCGATTGGGACTCATGGTTCTGGTGGGTGCCTTGGTGGCTCCCGTGGTGTGGGCCTCGCGTGGAGATCGCACCCCCGTGTCCGCTCCGTCCACCGGTGGGGCCGCCGCCATCGTCGAGTTCGATGCGGCCGCCGACACCCAGCCCTCGGCCATCTCCACGACCACCACCCTGGCCATGGTGATTCAGGGCCAGGCGGTCACCGTTCCGCCCACCACCGCGGCTCCCGAAACGCAAGCCCCCACCACGGCTGCCCCCACCACCGAGCCCGCGCCGGTGGTGGTCTGTGCCTCGAAATACGTGGTTCGGGCCGGCGATTCTTGGTACGGCCTCGAGGCCAAGACCGGGGTGAAAGCCAGCACCCTTGCCGGCACCAACAACACCACCATCCGGGCACCGTTGATGGTGGGAGACGAGATCTGTTTGCCCCCGGGGGCCGAGGTGGCCGCCGATGACGCCCCGCCGACCACGGCCACATCGCGGTGCGGGGATTCCTACGTGGTTCAGCCCGGTGACTCCTGGAGTCGGATCGCCGCCAAAGCGGGGGTGAAGTCCACGGACTTGGCCATCGCGAACGGAAAGAACCTGCGCTCGACGCTGTTGCCGGGCCAGACGATCTGTTTGCCCGTCGGGGCGTCCATCCAAACCGCTCCCGCTGCCGCCCAGCCGACGGCGAGTCCCGTCACCACCCGTCGGTATTCACGCTCCGAACTGGAACAGATCGTGCGTGATGCGTGGCCCGACGAGTTGGAGGCCGACGCCTTCTACGTAGCCAACCGCGAGAGCCGCTGGAACAACCTCAGTCAGAACTCTTGTTGCGTGGGCCTGTTCCAGTTGAACTGGAACAGCCACAAGAAGTGGATGGCGAACCATGGCGTCACCGACCGCAATCAGTTGTTCGACCCCGCCGTCAATGCCCGCATGGCCGTGATCACGTGGCAACGGTCGAACAGCTGGCGACCGTGGTGCACCGCCAACTGGTGTCCGGTCAGCTGACCCGGAGCCGGCGAGTGGCCACGAGGGCCACTCCGCTCAAGGTCGACAGCAACGCGTAGATCACGATCAGCGGGCTGGAACCGGTGGCGGGCAAACTCGGCGTTGTCGTGGCACCGAAGGTGAGCACGGGCGCGGAGAACGTGAGCTCGGGCAGATCGACCTGCACTCCGCTGGCATCGAACGTCAAGGTGACGGGAAGTTCCGTGACGACGCCCTCTTTTTCTTGGGACACCCTCAGTAGTTCGCGCACCTTGTCCTGTGTGAACTCCACTCCGAAAGCGGTGAACAGGCTCGACGGGAGGTAGGCGCGGGTGACGCCCACGTTGAGGGTTCCGTCGGGCAGTTCGTGCGGCGCACCAGTGGGCACGACGAGACTGCGTCGGTCCGCTCCGAGGCGGGGGAACTGATACCACGTGGCGTTCGTGGAGATCCAGAGACCGGGGAAGCCGAAGGCGTTCGGATCGACGAACGTGCGAAAGCGAGCGAAGAACGTGAGCGCGGATGCGGTGGCTCGCTGCACATCGCAGACCACGTCGTAGGTGCCGACGTGACCGCATTTGCCCGTGTAGTCCGTGGAGGGGTCGTCCCAGTTGCGCTTGACGGCCGGATCCGGCAGTGCCACCACCGCCGACTTGCCGCTGAGCGTGGTGGTGAGGGTGCCATTGTCCAACGAGTACTGCACGTCGACATCGAGTCCGTTCACCATGGACCACTGGGGGATCAGCGACGCCGAGTGCACGAAGGTGATGGCGATGACGTCGTTCGGTCCGACGAGCGCCGAGAGATCCAGCCGACCGCCGTTCGCGCCGTCCTGATCGCGCGGAGCATCGTCCCATCCCGTGTAGGTGGAGTTTCCGCTGACACCGGTCTTGTCGTAGAGGTGGATTTCGGCCTCGGTGTTCGACTGGTCATCGCTGTTGAGGGCCACCACGGCCAGCAGGTCAGCCGGGGCGGGGTTGCCGTTGACCGTGAGGGTGTAACAGTTGGTGGTGGTCTGCTGGGAGCAGGGCACGAAACTGACGTTCGAACTGGCCGATGCCTGCTGGGCGGGTATCGCCAGAGTGGCGAGAACGAGTGTCGCGACGACGGGAATCCTGACTTTCATGGGGCCTCCTGAGGCGAAGTGCGCGGAAACGCACTGGTTCACGAGGCATAACGAGCCGTGGGTCTGGCTGTGACAGGTAGTGGCGACGCAAGGGTGCCCGTAGACTGAGGGCGTTGCGCTCGTAGCTCAATGGATAGAGCATTTGACTACGGATCAAAAGGTTAGGGGTTCGAGTCCCTTCGAGCGCGCGAGTTGACCAGCGGTGCCTCAGCGGGCCGCTGGTCATTTGCTTTCCGAGCGGGATAGTTGGTCCGCTAGGTTCCTCACGAATGCGTCCGTAGCTCAATGGATAGAGCATCTGACTTCGGATCAGACGGTTGGGAGTTCGAGTCTCTCCGGGCGCGCCAAGGTCTGTTGGTGCTTCTGGTGGCAGCAACGAGCGTCCATAGGTCGTTTCCTGCCACCAGAAGAACCACGTAGGGTCGGGTTCCATGGATGAGCGAATGAACGGCGGGTCGAAGCGCTGGGACCGAGTGGGCATCGTCATGGGTGTCTTCGTCTTTGCGGCCGGCGTTCAGCACTTCGTGAACCCGACCTTCTTCGACGACATCGTTCCGCCGTGGTTGCCGCCCAGTGAACGCTTCTGGACCTACGCCAGCGGAGTCGCCGAACTCGTCATCGGTGCCATGTTGTTGATTCCTCGGTATCGCCGTCAGGGTGCTCTGGCCGCCATCGCACTCTTCATTGCCGTGTACCCGGCGAACATTTACATG
>JAIXWJ010000067.1 GCA_027491335.1 Actinomycetes bacterium
CCGACTTTGCCGGCGACCGGTTCCGACGGCCAGAACAACCTGTTCGTTATAGCAATGTTGCTGTTCGTGCTGGGCCTCGTCGTTCGTCGAACCTCGGTGACTGCCAACAAGCACTGACCCGCCGAGTGGTGCTTCTGGTGGCATGAAACGACCCCTACGGGTCGTTTCATGCCACCAGAAGCACCAACAACACAGGTGACGTTTAGTCGGGCTTGGTGAGTCCGTTCAGGATCAGCCAGGCCGCCTGCTGGAGCGTGCGGGTGGCGTCCTCGGTGCCGTCGGGGCCCGTGAGTTCTTGCTCGAACACCGGCCCGAAGATGTGGAAACCCCCGATCATCAAGATGATGGAAGCGGCAAAGCCGCGCGAGTCCTCGAATGAGCGACCGGTGATCGCGCTGGCCCGCTGAACCATGGCCTCCACCGTGGGGGTTCCGGACGCCAGAGCCTCGACGGGAGAGATGCCCGCCGAGAGCAAGCTGGCCAGCAGCCGCCAATAGGCGTTCATGATCGGCAGACGATTCAGCTCGGGAATCGGGGTGCCCGCGGCGATGGCACGGCCGATCTCGTCGGCCAGTCGGTGGAGCACCTTCGTGAAGAGCGTGGCCTTGGTGCCGAAGTACTGGGTGATGAGACCGTGGTTGCACCCCGCATGGTCGGCCACGTCTCGCGTGCTGATGCTCTCGTATCCGCGTTCGAGGATCAGCCGGTATCCGGCTTCTCGCAGCGCCTCCTCCGTGCCCTCGCGTGATCGGCCCCGGCGTTCGGTCATCTCTGGAGTGCACGGACCGACGCGCACCCTGCTGAAGTAGCCTGAGTCCGTGATCTGGTTGTTCATCGTGCTGGCCGCCGTGGCGGTGTTCTTGATCGCGGCGCTCACCGTCGGACGCGAGGCCCGCCGTCTGGATGCCGTGGCACCCCGCGCGGTGTACGAGATCGAGCAGGCCGTCGATTTCGTGGCCGCCCTGTTGCCCCAAGCAACTCAGGCTCGTCTCACACCCGAGGAACTGAATCAGCTTCTCGTGATGCACCTGAACTGGTTGCACGAGAAGGGTCTCATGCCGGTCAAGGCCGTCGATCAGCGTCAGACCATCGACACCCCGGTGATCATCGCCGAGGATTCCCTCATCGGTTACCTGCTGGGCGAGTCCGAGCGCGCCGGTATCGAGATGTTGGAAGACGTCGACATCGTGGCGGTCACCGAAGCGCATCTGGCGTACTTCGATGCCATCGGGGCGGTTGGTCCCACGGCCACGGACGCTGGTAGCGACACTGGCACCGGCCCGGAAAGCGCCGTGTGAGGGCGTCTGACGCCATCAAGAGTCGGCTGACGGCTTCTCCCACCGCCGCTCGCATCCTCGGAATCTTCCTGGCCATTCGCGTGGCCACGTTGCTGGTGGCGTGGCTTCTCGGCGCGGCCCGACCGGAGTTGGGCATCACCGAGGCTCTCACCGAGTGGGACGGAAACTGGAACGAGTTCGTCGCCAACGACCTGTATCAGAAGGTGGCCGTCGGGGGCATCTTCTTCGATGAGTGGATGATGCTGGCGTTCCTGCCGGTGCTGCCGGTCACCACCCACGTCTTGCACCTCGTCACCGGGATCGGTGTGCACATTCTCGGGCCGTTGGTGTCCATGAGTGCCGGCGCGGTCGGATTCTTCATCCTCGGTCGGTATCTGTCGCGACGTTTCGGAGAGCGGGTGGCGGTGGTGGCCGCCGGACTCATGCTGGTCTCGCCCAATGCCTTCGTGTTGTCGATGTTCTACACCGAGGGCCCCACGATCTTGTTCGTGGCGCTCACGTTCGACGCACTCGATCGTCGACGGTGGGCCCGCGCCGGCGTCTGGGCGTTACTGGCCGGACTCACGCGTCCGAACGGCTTTCTCGTGTTCGTGCCCTGCCTCATCGCATCCATCGTCGAGATACGTCGAAACGGATGGCAACGTGGTCGCTCGAGCGTGTTTGCACCTCTGATGGCCCCACTTGGTTTCGTGGCCTGGGTGGCCATGGTGGGCGCGGTCACGGGGGAGGTCGGCGGCTACTTCCGATTGCAGGACGTCGGCTGGGGAGCGCGAGTCGACTTCGGCGAGGGCACCCTGAGGGCTCTCGGGCGACTGGTGCTGGGTCGCGATGCCGGCCTCGACGAACGGATGAACGTGATCGCCTTGGTGGTCATCGGCGTCGGCGGAGTCGTGTTGATGTTGCGCAAGAAGATCGATCCCGTGTTGAGCGGATACGGCATCGCGGTGGTGATCATGGCGTTGATCAACGCGCGACAGGCCTCGGGAGCACGATTCCTGTTGCCGGCATTCCCACTCTTCGTCGCTTGGGCGATGGCCATTCCACGTCGTTATCAGGTGGTGGTTGTCGCGATGTCGGCCACCGTCATGGGGGCGCTGTTCGTGTTGTCGGTGGGCGAGTTGGTGTACACGCCCTGACGTCAGTCGTTGCCCGGACCGGGCTCGGTGTCGGAGACTTTGCGAATACGGCGACCTTCGCCCCGTCCGTGGTGAAGATAATGGAGCAAGGGATTCACGCCGAAGGCGTCCACATCGCTGTACCGATCGGAGTACCAAGCGCTGTTGAAGTCCGGACCGGGGTTCCGGCGCTCCGATGCCCCATAGAGAAAGTAATGCTCGGCTGGATCCCAGCCGGCACGTGCAACTTCCGGATAGGTCTCCAGATACCAAGCGCTGTCGAAGAACTCGCTCTCCCTGACGGATTCGATTCCGGCTCGTTCGGCCCGAATCGCACCGAAGTTCAGTCGGATGATGTTCTTGGTCGCACGAATCAGTCGAACCGCGCGTCGCTTCATGGATGGGGACAATGCCCTGGCCGCAACGGATGCAACACGCTTCCCTGGCCCTCGGCCCTTCTTCGTGGTCTCGTAGTCCGGGGGAACCATTTCCTTTCTCGGAGGAAGGCGATTGAAGGTTCCCACGAATTTGATGGGAACATCGGGTGCGTCGAACTCTTTGCCCCGAATTCGGTGGTACTCGGCGAAGAACTGATCGATGACGTCGAGTTCTCCGTTCGTGGCAACTCCGCCGTGGAACTGATGGAATGATGCTTCGCCCAGCAAAAGCGTGGGAATCGACTCGGGATGCTCGCAGGCTCGACGCCACATGTCGAGATTCACCAGACCACCACCAGCCGAGGTGAATTGTCTGTCGAACCCTCCCAGCTCGGCCCAGAACGATCGGCTCATGAACAGGGTGTTGCTCTCGGTGACCGGATCGAACCAGGTCGGTCCGGAAGACTCGTCGAACACCGAGCAGTCGAACAGTCGATAGCCGTCCTCCGTCCAACCCGAATTCGAAAGAAGGCGGTCTTCGACTTCTTGGTTGTAGCCCCGCAATTTCGTGTGGCGCTGCCAATTGTCACCCAAGTACCTGCCACGCGATCCAACGACATGCCTGTCGTCCGACACGATCAAATCTCGCGCCATCGCAAGAAGTCCCGGTGAAACGATTCTCGCTCCATCGATGAAGACACCGATGACGCTTCCGCACGAGCGATTCAAACCAAAGTTGATCGCATCGACCGGCGACTTCGTCGGGTTCTCCATGTGGTGAATGCTCAGATCCAGATCGAGGTGGGCGAACTGATCCAGGGTCGGAGGTTCGGGAGAACCATTGTCGACCACGATCACCTCGAACTCTTCCTTGGTGATGCCCCGTTGATAAGTCGGAGTCAGCGAGAACAACGTTCTTGGCAGCTCGCGATTCATTCGATAACAGACGACGACTATCGAAAGAAAAGGCTTTGTCATGGTGCAACTCTTCGTGGAAGTGATCCTGCGATCAACGTACGTAGTTCTTGAACGACCTCGGACATTCCCTCGCCCCCTCGACTGCGCCCGACCGTTCGCAGAATGCGTTCGACCAACGGGTCCTGCGGGTCCAATGCATCGTGTCGTTCGACGATGGAGGCCGGAGTTTCGGTCATCAGTCGGATGGCCCAATCGGCCACTATGTCATAGCTCTGCCAAAGAATTCTGTTCGTGGGATCGCATCCAAGCACCATCAAACTGCCGGTGGGGGACGTGTTCAGCGGCACGAGCAAGAGGTCGGGTCGACTGCTCTCGAGAATCGAGATGATCTTCCACACGTCGCCGGCCCAAAACCGGGATTGGCGGATTCGCTCTCCTTGCAGAGGGTGAGCGGGGAAGACATCGTCGATCACGATGACGGTTCCAGCGTGCGAATGTCGCTCGATGTACATGAACTCTCGGAGCACGTATTCGATCTGGTGCATGCCATCGATGTAGACGAGATCGAGGTTCTCGATTCGAGAAGGCCCATCCGTGAGCCGAAAGAAATCATCGCTCGTGGTGAAGCTGACCGAATGGCGATCGTCGAGCGGTTCGTTTATCTGTGGAGCAGGGTCGATTCCAATGGCCGGACAATTCGCGAGGCGCAAACTCTTGCCGTATTCAACACCGATTTCCATGTAGAACCGGGGCTCGAGAATCGCGTGCGCTCGCTCCAGGAAGGGGTAGCGGTCCTCCGTGCCAGCGCCGTGCTCCACCTCCTCCGGCACGTTGTCAGGAAATCCATTTTGAACCGGTTGCGAAAACCTCAGCGAGAGGTCGGGTTCGGTCGACGCCACGACAAGATCGGGGTCACACTTTCTGAAGACTCCCGTCGTTTCGTAGAAGGGCCCGAACTCGCTCATCCAAGCGTCGACGAGTTGCACCCGAGCATGGTTGGCCAGAGCGGTCATCGAGTCGGGGTTGAATCGGTAGCAATCGACGGGGAATCGATGGATCGGACCACTCGACGGAGTCATGACGATGATGAGACCGTTGTCCTTCACCACGCGCGTCATCTCGGCGAAAAGCTTCCAGAAGAACTCGGAGTGTTCGAAGACTTGGCCGGAAAAGACGATGTCGAAAGATGAGTCGTCGAACGGCAACTGGTACGGGTCGGAAAGCACCGTGTCCACTCCCGGACCGGCTTCGAGGTCGACTCCGTGGTACGAGCATTCGAGAAAGTCGAAGATTTCCTTGTAGGAACCGTTGACGTTCAGCGAACCAACGTCGAGGACCGACAGCTTCGGGATACGTCCGAGGTTCGGATCATTGGCCACGTGTTTCCGAACGCAGTACCTGAGGTTTTCCAAGGATGAGACGTGCAAGGCGACCTTCCGTTCTGGCTCGTGGCACGTAAGAGTCTAGTTAATGTCGCGTTCCAACGATCGCGATGAGGCCTTCGGCCCGGCCCCGGTCAGACCAACAAAGGCAGCTGATCGAGGGGGTAACACGAAGGGGCGAAGAACCAAGCTTCGATGGCAAAACGCGGCTTGGTCATGCCGGGGAGTGTGGATGTGCGGTGAAGATTCATCTCGTCGAAGAAGATGGCATCTCCGGCCTTGAAGTGCAGGTGAGTGGGTTCACCACCATCACACGCCGCGGTTATTGCTTTGCTGCTCACCGACCAATCGAAAACCGCACCTTCGGTGCCGGTTGGAACGATGTATTCCAAGCGACGGGGCACCATGTCCATCGATGGCGCGTCGACACCGCAGTCGGAGAGTGCAATCCAGAGGTTCACGGTCCGAATTCCCTCTCCGAGGAAGGCTCCGTCTTGGTGCCAACCATGTTCGGAATTCAGATCGCAGGGGATCCTTCGCAGCGACGTCTTTCTCACCGATAGCCCGGGTCGTTCGCCGAGGTACTCGGAAATGAGGTCAACCAACGAGTTGCGTTCGAGCGCATCGATGAGGTTGAAGAGGCCGCGGGGAGAGTCGGCGGCAAGTTCGGCCCCGCCCTCGCGATACCAGTTTCGGTTCAACTCCTGATCGCCGTCGCGCGGCGTGGGCTGGAAAGGGACGAACCATGGGGTCGTTTCGGCGGAAGAGGCACCCGTCATGGCCATGTCGTGGTGTTCGTACGCCTTTTCGATTCCTTCGCGGAGAATTCGAACATCGTCGCCGGGAAGGAGGCCACGGACAATGATCGATCCCCGATTGAACACGCCATCCCGCACGACATCGGCCGACATCTGCGCGCGATCGATTTCGGGAATTCCATCGTGGTCGGCGAAGCGGTGACCAACCGGAGGGGGCCATTCGCCGAAACCCTGAGTGAAAGACTCTTGGAAGAACGCCTCGTGACGCAGAACCACCAATCGTTCCTCGACTCGACTCGAGCGTTCCTTCTTGTTCGCCCTGGTGAGCAACTCGATGGCCTCGCGAGACTTGCCGTTCTTTTCGAGACGCTCGGCGGCTTTCAAGTCCCGACCAACGGGGTCGAAACGCGAGAAGAGTCCCATGGGTCTCATTCTTTCAGATCATCATGTTCAGCGACATGACAATCTTGTTGCCCAGGATCACGTCACCGGCAAGTTCCACCGATCCGAGCATCTTCTCGGGTGCTCGGCGTCCGGTGGCCAAGATGAGAAAGGTCTCGGTGTCCATGGTGAGGCGGGTGATGGGGGCCTCGGGTTCCACGTCGGTGAAAGATGCGCGACCCGCCGCGACCGCACAGACGATGTGCCGCTTCACGCCGCCGGTGATGTCGATCACCACGCTGTTGCCATCGGGAGTGCCGGCCCGTTTGCCCACCACGATGGGGATGGTGCGGATGAGGCGGTCGATGGTGTGTTCGGCGGCCGGGCCCGACAGGTGGCCGGGTTTGCCCACGGCACGCCGCATGTCCTGTTCGTGCACCCAGCAGTCGAGCACTCGAATGTGCAAGAAGTCGGCCACGGTGCCCGGCCCGGTGGGGGTCATGGCGGGGGTATCGAAGTAGGCGTCATCGGCCGACCGCAACGTGTTCAGTCGCGCGGCGGCGACGTCGTTCCATTCGGCCAACACGTCGGCTCCGGTGAGACCCCGACGTGAGTCGATTTCGTTCTCGTTGGCCTCACCGATGGGATTCTTCACGTGGTCGCGCGGACCGGACTTGTGATTGGTCCCGGGAAGTCCGTTCAACACTCGTTCGATTCCGATGAGGTGGGACAAATTGTCCTGAACCGACCAACCGGGGCAGTCGGTGGCACTCTTCCATTCGTCCTCGGTCAGCTGTGCGCCAAGGTCAGACAAAGATGCGAAACATGCGGCCAGTTTGTCGATGGTGTCGGTGGGAATCATGGTGCTCCTCAGGGTGCCGGGTTCTGAACACTTTGCCAGTCGCGCCCTTGCAGATACGGCGTGAAGGCGCGGCCGATGAACGCGATGTCGTCGGCGGTTTTCGGGGTCTTGATTTCGTAGAGGCCGGTGACTCGCGTGTAGGCCACGGTGAGATCCCACAATGCCATGGCTTCGTCGCCGAGCGGAGCGGGCACCACCACAGGACCGAAGACGGCCTTGGCTGGCCGTCCGTCGGTCGCCGGGAAAACGATGATGGGCACGCCGAATCCACCGTAGGTGTCGACGGCATGGAAGTGGTCGGCCTTCACGTCATCGTGGGTGGTGGGGTCGGCGAGGGCCTCGTCCCAGTCGTCCGCGGAGGCTCCGATTTCCACCAACAACGTCCGAGCGACTTCGGGGTCGTGGGGCTTGCGGCCTTCTTCGTGAAGGGCGCGCCCACACGCCAGATACCACGCGTCGCACAATGACGTGTCACGGCGTCGAAGCCGTGCCGCGACCCTCATGGGGCTCCAGCCGTAGCCGATCTCGCGTTCCCACGGGTGCTTCTTGCCCTCGGGTCGGTTGATCTCCTCGAGGCTGAAAAACCTCCAATTGATGTGCAAACCGTTCTGTCGGCGAACGTCACGGATCCAGAGCGAGGTCTGGTATGCGTACGGGCACATCGGATCGAAGTAGAAGTCGATTTCTTGGCTCAAGGATTCCCCTCCATTGTAATTCTCCGATGCACGAAGTTTCCCTCAACTGTCCTTGTCGAAGTTCCAGTGTCCACTGAAGTCTTTGCGTGTGTAGGCGATGCTCGTTGGATCCACGGTCCAGTCGAATGGACCGAGAAAATACTGGCCAACGCCGACACCCGATCCTGATCCGACGAGTCCTGGCGGACCACAGTCGAAGTACTTCTTCCAGAAGGACTCGGACCAGAACATTCCGCAGTAATCGAGCAACATGTACTCATCCGTGAAGAAGTAGCCCTGCTCGTATAGGTGCGGCCACAAGTTGATCACCACGTCGTGAAGACTCGCTTGAAAATCCACATCGGCGCAGATGAGGACCACCTTCTCCGCGTGCTTCGGCAGCGTCTCGTTGAACCATCCCTTTCTGAATTCGACGACATCCACGAAGCCGAATCTCGCGACGTTGCCACGAACTTCGTCCAAGGTTCCCATGAAGGCGCCTTTGGTCCCCGGAGTCGCGTACCGATCGTTGATCTCGGCTTCCGGCAAGCCTTCGAAGGAGTCGTAGACAATGAGGGTTCGACCGGCGATCTTGCAGATGACGGAAAGATTCGACGTCGAGCCTCCCTTCCAACAGCCGCATTCGACCACCACGCCCGGCACGCTCTTGGGAATCTCGAAGAGTTTGGCGGCGATGGCCGCCTGCGCCTTGTAGGAAGTTCCGGTCTCAATGCGACGGGTGTTGCGCCAGAGTTTGAACACCAATCGGAAACGTTTCAGCCAAGTGAGCTTGTATTCGGAGTGGATGTATCGCTTGTTGAGCGTGAATGTGGCCACCAGCGGGATGGACAAGAAGTGATACAGCTCATTCAGCGAGTTGATCCTTCGAGGTCGTTGTGCATTACCTGACACTTTTCATCCCTCCCCGACCCAGTGATCAAACTGGAGCACGCCCGTCCGCCAAGTTACCCAATGGGAACGTTGCGCTATCGATCTTGATCCGGTCGGGTGGCCACCAAGAGGAACTGTTTGCCGAGTACTCGCCAGACAGGCGGGAATTTCAGGTACGCGTTCGTGGTCCAGCGCCATGCCGGAAGTCGAGAGCGGAACGAGTAGGGCAGGAATCGAGGCACAGTGCGGCGAATCTCGAAACCAGCCGTGTGCAAGTGCTCCTCGACCGCGACATGGGTGAGTATCACCGTGTGATCGGCACAATCGAAGTATTCCTTCGGGCAATAACGAAAGTTCGGGCCCATGACGACGATCGTTCCGCCGGGTCGAAGCTTGCCCTTCGCCCTCACCAGGCATTCGTTCACCTGTTCCTGATTGAGCATGTGTTCGAGAACGTTGGACAGAAAAATCAGATCGAAGTGATCATCGGGGAGATCCACGTCGAAAAACGACCCACTGATGAACTTGATCGCCGAGTCGAGCGTGGAACCATCGAGCCCCAAATCGGCGGCCCAGCGTTCGCCGGCCGGACATGAGTTGATGAACTCGCCGAGACCGCAAGCCGGATCCAGAACACGCTGCGGCTCTCCAGCCAATGAGGTCACGAATCTGCTGATCGGCGCCCAGACATTGATGCGTTGTTGCTGATCGACATCCTTGAATCTGTATCGATACAAAGCCGAATAATCCACGTTCGGGATGATAACTCATCGTTGGCTCGGGAACGTCGTTTGCTTCTGTCGACGGTGAGAGTCCGAACGTTGCTCGAATCAGGTTTCCGCGAAGCAATTCGAGTGTGTGCGATCAACCTGTAGTGGATTCCTTCCGCCGTTTTCTCGAGAGGAGGAACGGAGCCTCGATGAATCTGTAGGAGAGAATTGCGAGCCCGAACGATGTGGTGATCGCCAGCAAGATTTCCATCGACAGCGACGGGAGATTCACATGGCGCTCGATCAATCTGAAGACGAGAAGATGCCAAAGGTACAGGCCGTATGAGATGCGACCGACCCAACCGATGGCTCGGGCCAACAGTCCTTTGCTTGGTGCTGAACGTGCGGAAACGAGGGAGTAAATGATGAGCCCGGAGAGTGTCGACATCGCGGTGAATCCCCCGAGGTAGAGAAAACTCGTGCTTGGATTCGCGAGGAAGTACGCGATCAGAATCCACGCCAGAGTCGACGTCAGGGCGACCATTCGCCAATTGACTCGGCGAGGTCGAAAACTCCGAAACGCGAACGCGACCAAGCACCCGATGAAGAGGGCATCGATTCTCGTGTCCGTTCGCGGATAGATGAACAACCAGGGTTCGTCGGCCACCCACATCATTGCTCTGTTGAGGATGACGAGGAGGATGAGGACGATTGTGAAGATCGTGGTTCGCCCCGGGTTGATCGTTCGTCTGTTGAACAGCACGAATATCAACGGCCACACCAGATAGAACTGCGCTTCCACTGCGAGGCTCCACAGATGACCGATGTCGTCCTGGGTTCGAAGAAAGATTTCCTTGTAGCCCCAATTGGATGCGAATGTCATCGCCCTCCAAACCGATGACCATTGGTATTGCATCGGGAATCGCTCCATGAAAGCGACAATCGTGCTCGCCGCGAGTAGCGAGTACAGGGCCGGCAAAAGTCGAAAACCTCTATCTACATAGAAGCGTCGCACCGAGAGTTCTTGGCCACGCGCTGCCTGGCGCAACAGATTCGAGGTGATCAAGAACCCGCTCAGGACGAAAAAGAGGTCCACCCCGAGAAAACCTCGGGTCATCAATTCGTTGATTGGGTCCCACGGGGTGACTGCTGTGAAGTTCGGGTCGGCGCTGCCCACCCAATGGAGATGCGAGGCGATCACGAGAAGGATCGCGATTCCTCGGACCTCATCCAAAATCGGCACGTGAGACGGAAGAATTCTCGGCTCTCGGGAATCAGCTTCCACGTTCCAAACTTACGTCTCTGATCGGTAGGGGCTATTGTTGGGTTCATGGAACGGCCATCCAAGTTCGAGCACACTCGCTTCCTCGGGGACAAGCGCACGCAGTTGGTGTACGACCTCGACACCTGGGCCGACGAGGCGATCATCGATGAGATCGTGAGCGCCGAGACCGGCCTGTGCTTCGGTCCGGACACTTTGGCCGAGGCGCGGAACCGCGGGTACACCTTGGCCACACCGGGCAAGACGCGCCGGCATCGTCAGCCGCGGGCCTGAGGCCTCGATCGCCGATGCAGAGCAACGGCACCTTCGAATCCGGCGCATTGAGCCTGCCGTCGTATCTCGCTCGTCCATCCGGTCGCACCGAGGCGCTGCCCGGCGTGATCATGTGCCACTCGTTCCCGTTCGGTCCCTTCGATGCTCGGCATTCAGCCAGCACGTTTCCGGAGTTGATGGATCGAATCGCGAATGAACTCGGATTCGCGGCCATGTGTTTCACCTTTCGGGGATGCGGTGACAGCCCCGGGGACTTCTCCTTGCAGGGATGGGTGGACGACCTGCGGGCCGCCATCGATCACATGATCGCCGAGGCCCAACCCACAGGATTGTGGTTGGTGGGGTCGAACACCGGTGGTTCGTTGGCCATGTGCGTGGCGGCCGATGATCCGCGTGTGCGCGGCTGTGCACTCCTTGGACCCCGTGCCGACTTCGACGATTGGGCCGCGCAACCCCGAAAGTTTCTCGACCATTGCCGTGAGGTGGGTTCGGTCCGCACCCCGCGATTCCCGACCGACTTCGACGAGTGGACGCGCGAACTACGTCGTTTCAGGCCGGTTCCGGCGGCTCAACGCTTCGCACCCCGTCCGCTTCTGCTGCTGCACGGCGACGACGACGAGAGCGTGCCCGCCAGTGACTCTCGACAATTGGCCGAATCCCATGGGGCCGCCGAGATGCGAGTGATCGATGGTGCGGGACACCGGTTGCGTCACGATCCGCGCGCCATGGCCGTTTTGATGGGTTGGTTGGATCGACAGCAGAACATCGATGAGTGATCAAACTCGTGCGGCTCGATGCCAGCCGTGCGCGTCGCGAACGATCTCATTGATTCCCTTGGTCGTGGTCCAGCCGAGTACCTGATTCGCCAACCGGGAATCCGCGTACACAGTCGCCGGGTCACCGGGTCGACGATCGACGAATTCGTGGGGGACCGACCGACCATGTTCGGTCTCCGTGGCTCGAATGATCTCCATGACGGAAACACCTCGTCCGGTTCCCAGGTTCAACGCGATGCTGTCCCGCCCTGCGTTCAGGTGGTCGACGGCCTTCGAATGGGCGGTGGCAAGGTCCTCGACGTGGATGTAATCGCGCACACCGGTGCCGTCGGGAGTGGGGTAATCGTTGCCGAACACCTTCACCGGACCACTGGCACCCAGGGCCGCCTTCATCACCAATGGCAACAGGTTCGTGGACATGTCCCAGTTCTCGCCCAGAACTCCGTCGCTGCTGGCTCCAGCGGCGTTGAAGTAACGCAGGCTGACCCATCGCACCCCATGGGTCCGGCCATACCAATGGATCACCCGCTCCATCACGGCCTTGGTCTCGGCGTACACGTTCTCAGGGCGCAATGGGGCGTCCTCGCGAATCGGAAGTGAGTCCGGGTTTCCGTACACGGCGGCCGAGGAGGAGAAGACGATGCGACGCACGTCGGCCGCCAGCATTCCTTCCAACAGGTCGACGGTGCCCTGGACGTTGTTGCGCCAATACTTCGCGGGGTCGACCATGGATTCGCCGACGCTCTTGTAGGCCGCGAAGTGGATGACCGATTCCACCCCGTGCTGGCGGCACACGTCGGCCACCAACGCCGAGTCGCTGATGTCGCCTTGCACGAATGGTGCGCCCAGCAACGCGTCGCGGTTCCCTCGCTCCAGTGAATCCAACACCACCACGTCGCGGCCTTCGCCACGAAGTTGGCGAACCGTGTGCGAACCGATGTAGCCGGCGCCTCCGGTAACGAGGATGGTCACGCGATGTCCTCGTGGGAACGGAAGTGTTCGATCATCAGTTTCAGTCCATCTCGAAGAGAGATCGTCGGTTGCCAGCCCAACGACGACTGGGCCACGCCGATGTCGGGACAGCGTTGCATGGGGTCGCCTTCACGCTCGGGTGGAAGCGGAACGGAGACGATCGGACTGTTCGAGTTGGTGAGGTCCTTCACCAACTCCGCCAATTCGCGCATGGTGAATTCACCGGGGTTGCCGATGTTGACCGGCGAGGTGATGTCGGAGTCGAGGAGAGCCAACAAACCGCGAACTTCGTCGCTGACGTGGCAAAAGGATCGTGTTTGATGTCCGTCGCCGTGAAGAGTGAGCGGCTGCCCGGTGAGTGCCTGCACCACGAAGGTGTTGACCACCCGACCATCGTTCGGCCGCATCCGCTCGCCATACGTGTTGAAGATGCGAACGATGCGAACGTCGAGACCGTGTACGCGGTGGTAGGCCATCGTGAGCGCCTCGCTGAATCTTTTGGCCTCGTCGTAGCAGCTGCGCGGCCCGGTGGATGACACGTTGCCCCAGTAGGACTCGGGTTGGGGGTGAACCAACGGGTCCCCGTAGACCTCACTGGTGGACGTGAGAAAGAAGACCGCTCGATCAGCGAGGGCCCGATCGAGCAAGCGTCGCGTGCCCGTGCTGCCGACGGCCAGAATCTCCAAAGGCATGGTCGCGAAATCGTTCGGAGACGCCGGGCTGGCGAAATCCAGAACGGCATCGAATCTCTCGGCGAGAGCCGGATGAACGGGCCATTCGATCGTGATGTCGTGCTCGATCAACGTGAACGACGGGTTGTCGGCGAGGTGGGCCACGTTCTGATGGCGGCCGGTGCACAAGTTGTCGACCGCCACCACTTCGTCGCCGCGAGAAAGCAACGCGACGGCCATGTGTGAGCCGATGAATCCCGCTCCACCGGCCAACAGGACTCGCATCTCAGCGCCCGATTCCTTGATGCACGAATCCGGCTTTCTGCCACTGATTCCGATCCAAGAGGTTGCGAGCATCGACGACGACCTTCGCTTTGCTCACCGCACCCACTTCCACCGGATCGACCCACTTGAACTGGTCCCACTCGGTGAGCACCACCAGAACATCGGCATCCCGACAGGCGTCGATCGGGTCGAGGGCGATGGTGATTCCATCCGGTGCACCGACGCGAGGTCGATCGACGGTCGGATCATGAACGGTCAATGTGGCGCCGGCCGCCAGCAGACGTTGGCAAATTGCGACGGCGGGTGAATCCCGAAGATCGTCGGTGCCGGCCTTGAACGTCAGACCCCACACGGCGATTCGCTTGCTCGACAGATCACCGCCCGCGGCGCGGCGAACCTTTGCCGCCACCCGATCGAACTGTTGGTCGTTGACGGCGATCACGCCATCGAGCAACTCGAAGTCGTAACCCGCTTCTTCGGCGATCTTGATGAGTGCGCGCGAGTCCTTCGGAAAACAACTGCCACCCCAGCCCGGACCCGGGCG
>JAIXWJ010000028.1 GCA_027491335.1 Actinomycetes bacterium
CGAACGCGGCTACACCATTAGCGAACTCAGGCGGTCGCCGGTTCCGTTTCGGTCGCTTCGACCTCGGACGCCACTTCCACCTCGGGTTCGTCCACCTGGGGCAGACCCTCGGCGTAGCAACCGCCACCAGCCACGGCACGCGATGCCCGACGCAGACGCAACGCGTCCAGTGGCTTGATCAGCCAACCATCGGCCCCGCTACGACGCGCCATGTGAATGTCGGCCTCACGGTCGAGCAACATCAGAATCGGAACGTGCGGAAGAGTGCCGCCGCTCTCGTCGAGACGCAGATCCATGGTGACGGCGATGCCACCCATGGTGCCGATCTGCAGGTCCAGAATCACCAGATCGGGGGTGCGCCCCTTGACCACACCGGCCACGGCGCGTCCGTCACGGCAGTGGGTGAAGGTGGTGTCGGGTCCACCGAGGGCGGCGACGACTTCGTCGACCAGCCAGTCGGCATCGGTTGCGAGGATCACGTGCACGACGAGAACGCTACCCGTCGGCATGGTCGGGGGGCGAACAGCGGCCCCGATCACCCCACGATTTCGCGGCCCAGGGCGTCGATGGTGTCCAGATCGTGAACATCGGCCGCTCGCTGATCGATGCGAGCCACCGCCGCTCCCTGAACCCGCGCGAGCAAGGGCTCGATCACCACGTTCTCGGCTTCGGCCACCCGGCGCACGTGGGCCAGATTCTCCTGCAACAGGGCGGTGGTCTCGTCGCCGGTCTTGCGGGCGGCCCGCGCGGCGGTGAGCGCACTGTTCGCCGAGCCCTTGCCGAAAGCTGGCTGCAGTCGATTCAACACCAACCCCGCCACCGCCACATCGCGTTGCGTCAACTGGCCGATGAAGTAGATCGCCTCGTCCACGGTGTCGCGACGCGCGGAACTCACCACCACGTATCGGCACTCGTTCGACTTCAACAACGACTGCACCGCACCGGCGCGTCGCACGAACCCGGGCTCGATGCCTTCGAACGCTTGGAAGAAGTCGACGGCGTCGGCCAGCACGTCGGCGCCGATGACGCGTCCGATGGTGCGCAGGATGGGTTGTGCCGCCAGGTTCAGCACCTTCAATCCACCGCGCGCCGGCGTCATCAACCAGCGGTACACGCGATGGTCGAGGAAGTTCATCAACTTCTGTGGCGCCTCGAGGAAGTCGAGAGCCTCGCGCGTGGGCGGGGTGTCCACCACCACCAGATCGAATCGATCGTCGTTGGCCAACTCGTACAGCTTCTCGGCGGCCATGTATTCCTGGCTGCCCGACAGACGACTTGCGATGTTCACGTAGAACGGGTTGTTCAGAATGCGTTCGGCCTGCGCTTCGTTGCGCGATTGCGCGCGAATCACCGCGTCGAAGGTGGCGCGAGCGTCCAACATCATCGCCCACAGTTGCGTGTCGCCATCCAAGGGAACGCGAGCCGGATCATTCGACAAGGTGCCAACACCCAACGCGTCGGCCAAGCGCCTGGCGGGGTCGATGGTGATCAGCACCACGCGTCGTCCGCGACGCGCGGCGGCGATGGCCAGCGCGGCCGCCGTGGTGGTCTTGCCCACACCACCGGATCCGCAGCACACCACCACCTTGGAATGGTCGAGCACCGATGCGAAGTCGGGGGCGTTCATGACGACTTCCTCGCGCGAGGCTTCTTCGGCGTCACACCGCGCAACTGATCGGCCAACATCGTCACGTCGTCGGCGCTCATGCTCGCGGTGGCGACGTGCGGCAATGTGATCACGTCATCCAGACCATCAGCGGTGATGCGATCGATGGCCCGACGGTGAAGAGCACTGCGTTCGGCGCGATACGCGGCGGCCTCACCGAGCGCGCCGGCGGGAAGTCCGCCCGCGGCGACCAGTTGCTCCACGTCGGTCGCGATGTCGACGTTGTTCACCACCACCGGAGCAAAGGCGACTCCCACCGACTCGCGCAACAACTCGGTGGTCTCCAACATCTCGTTCACGGGCGTGGTCTCGGGCAGCGTCACCATCAACACCCGGCACCTGTCGGGGTCGGTCAACATCTGCTGCACTTCGATGGCCTGCGAGCGCAATGGTCCGCCACGAATGGTGGTGGCCATCGCCTTGGGCGACTGCAGGAAGCTGAGCGCATGACCGGCCGCGGGCGCGTCCACCACGATGAGGTCGTGTTCTCCGTCGGGTCCGGTGAGGCCCACGAGATGCTTGATCTTGCCCAACACCAACAGGTCGTCGATGCCCGGTGCGGCGCTGGACACCACGCCCACCACGCCGGTGGCCACCAATCGCTTGGCCAGTCGGGCCAGCCCCTGGGTGGCCAAGTAGTCCTGCAACGCCTCGCTGGCGGTGATGGTGCGCAGGTGGATGCTGCCCGTGCCGTTCGGACCGAGACCCGTGTGGATGGTGGTTCCGTCGTACGTGGTGCCATCGGTGGCGCGACCACCCAGCAGTTCGGACAGCCCGGTTCGGGAGTCAAGGGTCACAACCAGCACCCGCAGACCACTGTCGGCTGAGGCGCGTGCCATCACGGCGGTTACCGTGGTCTTGCCGACACCCCCTTTGCCGGCCACCACGAGCAACCGCGACATGGTGAACGTTCGGCTCGGACTAACGCTCTTCGGAGGCACTCGTGCGCAGACTAGCGATCCTCTTCATGGCCACCGGTGCCGTGCTCGGTTTCTCGGGTACGGCACATGCGTCATCGGACACAGCGGTTCCCGACGACACCGCCATCACCACCAGCGTCGAGAGTTCGGTGGTGGGCTTGGCCCCCGTCGACGTGTTGCAGGTGTCGGGCTTGATGGACGACATCATGGTGGACGAGATCGAGCAAGCCATCGAGCGCGCCGAGTCCAACGGTGCTCAGGCACTGATTCTGCAGTTGAACTCGAAAGCCGCCGTGGTGGGACGCGACACCATGCAGGATCTGTACGAGCGCATCGCCACCGCTTCGGTGCCGGTGGCGATCTGGGTGGGTCCCTCGGGCGCGCGCGCCACGGGTCTTCCCGCGCAGTTGTTGTCGGCCGCCGACGCCACGGGCATGGCGCCGGGTGCGCGCATCGGTCGTTCGGGCACTCCGTTGGCCGATGACGTCGACTTCGGTGATGCCACCGACGCGTTGCGCACCGAGACCTTGGGCTTCCAGGACGCGCGACGCGCCGGTGCTTTGAAGTTGGAGATCAGCGACGAAGGAGCACCCACCATTCGCAACATGGTGTTCGCTCTGGACGGTCTCACCATCGACGGCGTGGAACTGGACACCGCTGTGGAGAATCTGAATGACGACGGCACCGTGGCCAACGACATCACCACCGTTCGCTTCCACAAGTTGGGACTGTGGCCGCAGATGCTGCACACATCGGCCAGCCCGCCGGTGGCCTACCTGTTCCTCATCATCGGGTTGGCGCTGATCCTGTTCGAGTTCTTCACCGCCGGCATCGGCGTGGCCGGTGTGGTGGGCGCGGTCTTGGCGTTGCTCGGCTTCTACGGATTGGGTGCGTTGCCCGAACGGGGTTGGGCGCTCGGCTTGATCCTGTTCAGCTTCGTGGCCTTCGCCGTCGACGTTCAGGTGGGACTACCACGTCTCTGGACCGGTGTGGGACTGGTGGCGTTTTCCATCGGCTCCGTGTTCTTGTTCCCCACGTTCGATCAACAGAACCTGCGTGTGTCGTGGCTGACGTTGCTGGTGGGAATCGGCGGTATCGCCCTCACCTACATCTCGGGCATGCCCAGCATGACGCGCACCCGATTCGCCACGCCCACCATCGGTCGTGAGCGCCTGATCGGCGAGACCGGTCGTGCCGTGACCGACATCGCTCCCGACGGCGCGGTGCAGATCGGTGAGTCGCGCTGGAAGGCTCGCACCAACCGCGCCACACCGGTGAAGGCCGGCGAGGTGGCACGCGTGGTGGCCATCGACGGTGTCGTGTTGGAAGTGGAACCCGAAGCGGGTGGAGCCCGCGACTACCGCGAACGCTGACCTTGTTCGAACGATGACACTGTTCGACCAATGACACTGTTCGATCGCGGTGACGTTCGGCAGTTGCTGCCGTACGACGGCGAGGTCTGGTATCACACCGACGTCTTCACGGTGACCGAAGCGCGCCGGCACTTGGCGGCGCTGATGGACGAGACGCCGTGGGAGAGCCGCAACATCGTGTTGTTCGGACGCGAGGTGCCCCAGCCGCGCTTGGCCTGTTGGTACGGCGATCGTGCGTACACGTACTCGGGACTCACGCTGGAGCCCCGCGAGTTCACACCGCGACTACGCGAGTTGGCCGAGATCGCGACCACGTTCGCCGGCCGATCTTTCAACACGGTGTTGGCCAACCTTTATCGAGACGGACGCGATTCCATGGGCTGGCACGCCGACGACGAACGCGAACTGGGCTCCGAACCCGTGATCGCGTCGTTGTCGTTCGGAGCCGTGCGACGGTTTCGTTTCCGTCATCGGGATTCCCGCGAGGTGGTCGAGGTCGCTCTGGAACCCGGTTCGGTGTTGGTGATGCGCGGTCTCACCCAGCATTGCTGGATGCACGACCTACCCAAGACCACCAAGGTGACCGAGCCGCGCGTGAACCTGACCTTTCGTCACATCGCCTGATCACAGGCGCGGGCCGGCGATGCGCACGTCGTCGCGTCGACGGGTGATGCCACGCGCGTCCAGTTCGGTGGCCAAAGGAACCGCGTGCTTGCGCGTGATGCCCAGTGTTTCGCGGAACTGCGACATGGTGAAGCCCCCGGGATGTGCCGACAAGAGATCGCGTGCCGCTCCGTGCGCGCGAGCGAGGGCGTCGACGTGAAACCACTCTCCGTCGCGTTCGAACAGCAGACCCAACTTGGCCAATCGACGCAGATCGGCGTTGACGATTCCCGCCGGGGCGGAGGGCGCGCAGCCACCAGCTCGCAGTTGCTCGATCACCGGATGTTCCAGCAACGGATCCGTGGTGCCCTTGGCGCGCACGCGTCCGTTGTCGACGATCGTGTGGTCCAAGGTGTCGATGATGGCGCGCTCGATGTCGTCGAACGCGGCGATGTCGAGGCCTTCGGCACCGGCGACATCGATTCGCGATACGAGGTCGGCTTTGAGCGCATCGAACCGCGCTTGGTCCACCACCCACATGCCAATGGTGGCCGGCACCGACTCACCGGTGAGTATCTCCAGTTCGGCCACGTCGATCGGACCGCGTTCGGCCACCACGCGGCGCCAATCGGTGTCGGGCTTGGCGCGCGACGCGGGGCGCACGGGGTTCACGTCCAACACCTGGCCGCCACCGACCGTTTCGCTGCGACCGCTCTCGCGCAAGATGAAGTGGTCGTGGGGGAGCAGGGGGACGCGACGATCCAAGTGCAGGCGAACGAACGCCGTGGAACCCGGTTCGATGGACTCGGGTCCGATCACGCGCAAGCGGGCCGGAATCTCGTCGCTTCCGATGTGCACCGTGTAGGCGCCGCGTCGGGAAACCTTGTGGCCCAGCGTGTCCAACACCTGAAGACGCGCGTCGACACGATCGCTGTGGAACCACTGGCCCGACTTCACAACGCCGTCGCCACGTTGTAGTTCGCGATGATCGACGCCGGTGAGATTCAGCGCCACCCGATGGCCCGGTGCGATGCTCTCCACGTTCGCCCCCAACGTCTGGATGCCGCGAATGCGTGCCTCCAACGTGCGTGGGCCCACCACGACGTGATCGCCCACATTGAACGAACCGTCGCGCAGGGTGCCGGTGACCACGGTGCCGCTTCCCTTGGCCGCGAACACGCGGTCGACGAACAATCGCGGTCGACCACGGTCGACCGAAGCGGGCGTGGAGCGTGCGAGGGCGGCGAGAGTTTCGACGAGGTCGGACATTCCGAAGCCGGTGGTGGCCGAGACCGGCACGATGGGCGCACCCTCCAGGAACGTGCCCTCCACATGATCGATCACTTCGAGCGTGGCCAGTTCCAGATGATCGGCATCGCACAGATCGGCTTTGGTGAGTGCCACCACACCCGCCGGTGCGCCGGTGAGCTGCAGAATGCGCAGGTGCTCTTCGGTTTGGGGCATCCACCCTTCGTTGGCATCCACCACGAAAAGGCAACCGTTGATGCCGCCGACGCCGGCCAGCATGTTGCCGAGGTAGCGCACGTGACCGGGCACATCGATGAACGAGATGCGCTCGCCGGTGGGGGTGTCCAGATGCGCGAATCCCAGATCGATGGTGAGACCGCGTTCTTGTTCCTCGGTCCAGCGATCGGGGTTGGTGCCGGTGAGGGTCTTGATGAGGGTGGACTTGCCGTGGTCCACGTGGCCGGCGGTGGCGACGACGCGCATGTCAGTCGAGCGAGCGCAGGATGGAGGCGACCACACCATCGTCGGCGGGATCGATCGTGCGCACATCGATGTAGGTGGTGTCGTCGCGCACGCGAGCGATGAGCGGCGGGGAGGCGTTGCGCATGGCCACGAGGTGATCGCCGGTCAACGCGATGGCGACCGACGCGATGGACGCACCCGGTGTGCTGCCGGCACCGGGTAGCGAGTCGCAATCGGCCACCACACCACGGCCGGCGTCGGCGATGATCGCCTCGGCGCGCGTGCGCAACGTGGTCCACGGTGCGGCGGCCATGCGCCAGAACGGGATGTCGGTGGTGGCGGTGCGAGCCAAGTACGCGAGCACGGTGTGATGCAGAGCCGACAACACCAAGCCGCCGGGTCGCAGGGCACGGGCCAACGGATGGGATGCGCACGCCTTCACCAGATCGGCGCGACCGGCGATGATTCCGCTCTGCGGACCACCCATCAACTTGTCGCCGCTGAAAGTGACCAGATCGGCGCCGGCGGCCAAAGACTGACGAGCGGCCGGTTCACCGTTCAACCAACTCGGCGGCCCGTCGGGCAACCACGGACAGGCGGCGTCCAACAGGCCCGAGCCGATGTCGGCCACCACCGGCACGCCGAGCGACGAGAGTTCGTGCACCGAGGTCTCCTCGACGAAGCCCTCCACGCGGTAGTTGGACGGATGAACCTTCAACACCATCGCGACGTCGTTCTTTTTGTTGGCGATGGCCTTGCGATAGTCGTTCAGGCGGGTGCGATTGGTGGTGCCCACGTCCACCAATCGGGCGCCGGATTGCTCCATCACCTCGGGCACGCGAAAGCCGCCGCCGATCTCCACGCTCTCACCGCGGCTGACCGCCACGTCGCGTCCGCCGGCGAGCGCGGCCAACACCAACATCACGGCCGCGGCGTTGTTGTTCACCACCATGGCATCCTCGGCGCCGCACGCCAGAGCGATGAGTCGACCGATGCCCTCTTGACGACTGCCGCGCTGACCGGTTCGCAGATCGAACTCCAGGTTCTGCGCGCGGGCGTCGTGGTGGAACGACACGGGGGAGCGACCGAGGTTCGTGTGCGCGATCACGCCGGTGCCGTTGATGACGGGCACCAGTAGAGCGTCGGCGGTGTCGCGCGCGATGCTCTCGGCTCGCGATGGATCACCGCTGGCGATGGCTCGTCGGGCGGCGTCGACCAACAGCGGGTGCGGAAGGCCGATGTGGGCGATGGAGCGGGCCAAGGCGTCGACACTGGGGGGCCGCGTGTTGGGCGCGTTCGTGTCGGCGGACATGGGAGGGACGCTATCCGCGCGGCCAGATGGGCGACGGAGCGAGAAGTGCGGTGCTGGCTAGGGTGACGACGTGATCCTGTTGTTGCTGTTCGTGGTGGTGCCCATCGCCGAGTTGTACACGATCATCCGCGTGGGCGCGTCCATCGGTTTTCTCAACACGCTCGCGTTGATCATCGCGGTGGGGTTCGTTGGTTCGTGGTTGGTGAAGCGCGAAGGCATGCGCACGTGGGTGCGGTTCAACCAGACCTTGGCGTCGGGTCAGATCCCGGCCAAGGAGATGGTGGACGGAGTGTTGATCCTGGGGGCCGGCGCCCTGCTGTTGACCCCCGGGTTCCTGAGCGACGTGTTCGGAATCCTGATGTTGTTCCCGCCGACGCGAGCCGTGTTGCGCGGCTACGTGATGAAGCGGGTGAAGGCCGGCAATTTCGTGGTGCGCACCACGTTCATGGGTGGCTCTTCGGCCCCGGGTCGACAGGGTCCGATCGTCGACACCGACGCCACGGAACCCAAGGGCGAGATCTGACCCGTCAGGCCGTGCGACGGTTGACGGCCACCGAGGTCACCGTTTCCACGCGCGCCGAGCAACCCGCCATCTGAACCGGCGGAACCGTCTCGGTGATGATGAGGTTCGCGATGTCGCGGAACGCTCGCGCCGCGGGTCCGTCACCCATCAACGACACCGGCTCTCCGGTGTCACCACCATCGGCAACGGCGGGCTCGATGGGAATACGACCCAACAACGGAACGCCGATCTCGTCGGCCAAGGCCTCGCCACCGCCGGTGCCGAACAGCGCATAGGACTCGCCGTGGTCGCAGATGAACTCGCTCATGTTTTCGATGACGCCGGCCACGCGCAGGAACGAACGTCGCGCCATGTCGGCGGCGCGAATGGCCACCTTTTGTGCGCTGACCGCCGGCGTGGTGACGATCACCATGTCGGTGCGCGGCAACATGCGCGCCAAACCCATCTGCACGTCGCCGGTTCCCGGCGGCATGTCGATGAGTAGGTAATCCATCTCGCCCCACGCCACGTCGTTCAGGAATTGTTCGACCGCTTTGGTGAGCATCAACCCGCGCCACATCAACGCGGTGCTTTCGTTCTCCACCAGGAAGCCCGTGGAGACCACCTTCAGAACGCCGGCCCCCACCTTGCGTTGGTTCGGCTGAATCATGGGGCGACCGGTGGCCTCGTTCGGCTCGGCTTCCAGTCGCTGATCCAGGCCCAACATGCGCGGCACCGAGAAACCCCAGATGTCGGCGTCCAACACGCCCACGGTGTAGCCCTGCGCGGCGATGGCGGCGGCCAGGTTCACGGTGACCGAACTCTTGCCCACGCCACCCTTGCCCGAGGCGATGGCCAACACGCGCGTGGTGTTGGACACGGCGGTGTCGGTGGCCCTTTCCTTGGCATTCCACCGAGCCTTGGCCATGGTGGCCGAACGCTCGTCGGAGTTCATCTCGCCCCACTCGATCTTCACGGCGAACACGCCGGGGTGCGTGGCGATGCGGGTCTCGATGTCCTTTTTGATCTGGGCTCGCAACGGACATCCGCCGATGGTGAGCTTCACCTCGATCAGCACGCGGCCGTCCTCGGTGATCTCCAGACACCGGGCCATGCCCAACTCCACCACGTCGCTTCCCAACTCGGGGTCGATCACGCCGCGGAGGAGGTTCGTCACCTCATCCGTGGTGGGAGGGGCGAATCGGCGCGCCATGGGGTCATGGTACCGGCGGTGACGTGGAGGTATTCGGTCGCTCGGTGACCGAAATTGTGGGACCACCCCTCGCCTCGTGGAAGGGCGACGGGTAAACTTCGAGGGCCGGTCGCTACACCGGGGCGGACATCCCGCCGTACAACTCTGTCGTACACATTGGAGGCTCATCGTGATCACGCTCACCGATTCCGCAGCGGTCAAGGTCAAGGAACTGCTCGAGGCCGAAGGCGCGGCCGACATGGCTCTTCGTGTCGCCGTGCGTCCCGGCGGTTGCAGTGGCTACTCCTACGAGATGTTCTTCGACAGCGACATCACCGCCGAGGACGAGCAGGCCGTGTACGGCGAAGCCGTCAAGGTGGTCGTGGACCCCGCTTCGGCGCAGCTGCTGTTGGGCGCCACCTTGGACTACAAGGACGGCCTGAACCAGGCCGGCTTCAACATCACCAACCCGAACGCCACCCGCAGCTGCGGTTGCGGCCAGTCGTTCAGCTGAGCGCCGCGCGCACCTCGTCGGGGTGCCACACGCCTTCGAACCGATGGGTGATCGCACCCGTGGTGTCGGTGATGAAGAGCACGGGTTCGAACGTCAACGAAAGGTCGTTCACGGCCGGCGCCACCTGTGTTCCCGCCTTGTCTGCGTAGACGTCGGCGTGCACGAACACGGTGTCGGTGAATTCGTCGCCGAGAGGAATGAGCCCCTCCAGGATCGGTGAGCACACGCCCGTGCGACAATGCGCCGGCGTGCCGACGATGTAGACCACTCGTCGGCCATCGGCCAGTGCCGCGTTCAACGTGACGTCGTGGAAGGGGCACGCTTCGGGCAGACGACTGCACATGGGCTCCACACCGCGGTGGTCGTCGAACGTGGGTGTGTCGAAACCGGGCAACTGTGCGCCGGGTCGCGGCACCACCAATTCGGTTGTCGAACGCACCTGCAACGACGCACCGTCCGACGGCCCACCATCGATGATGAGCATGTAGATGTCGGGTTCGTCGATGGTGGTCTCGAACACCCAAAACGGTGTCGAGCCCTCGCCCAGCGAACGACGGGTGGCCACCAGGTTGTCGGCGATCACGTTGTCGTCGAGATCGATCACCCGCCCGGTCAGTTCGGCGGGTCCCTTCATCAACATGCCCGCGTTGTCGGCCAGCGAGATGGGAAGTCGTTGCGTTCCGGGACCCAACTGATCGGGCACCCAGCGCTGCACGAGCGACATGGAATCGGAGATGGGACCATCCATCGACGAGGTCGACGACGACGAACCGCCGCACGCCGACAGCACACGGGCCAAGGCCAAGGTGGACACGCCGCCGGCACCCAAGCGCAGAACGGATCGACGGTCGACGACACGACGTTGAGCAACCATGAACGCGACGGTAGTTGGTGATGAGTCGTGGCCGATGGTCGCGTGGTGCGACAATGGTCCGGTGGCGATGATCTCTTTCACCTTGAACGGCGCGCCATTCACCACCGATGCCGACGGAAGTTTGTTGTCGGTGCTGCGCGACTCGGCCGGGTTGACGGCGGCCAAGGATGGTTGTGCGCCGCAGGGTCAATGCGGGTGCTGCACCGTGTGGGTGGACGGCGAGCCGCGCGTGTCCTGCGTGACGCCGGCGACCCGAGTGAACGGACGATCGGTCACCACGCTCGAAGGTCTCGATGACGACGTGCGGCGGGCGTGGGGCGACGCTCTGTGCGCCACCGGTGGAAGTCAGTGCGGGTTCTGCTCGCCGGGCATCATCATGCGGCTCGAGGCCACGGTCGAGGACGATCACGAATCGTTCGTCAAGGCGATGCTGGCGCACACCTGCCGATGCACCGGATGGCAAACCATCGAGGAAGCGGTGGCGGTGCGTCGTGGCGCGCGCGTGATCGACGCTGATCGCGATCTCGATCTGGCGCGCGAGCGCGCGGCCATCGAGGGCGCCGCGCATCAGGACGTGGGAACGCGGGTGGCCTTGGGCGCCGGAGGATTCGCCGACGACACCGCGCCCCGCGACGCATTGGTGGCCTTGCGCGCGTTGGACGGCACTTGGCACGTGGCCGACGACTTGGCGACTGCTCGCCGTGCCGCCGGAACGGTGCAAGGACGCAAGTCCACCGTGGCCGTGGACTGGCCGTTGCCCATCATCGACGGCGAGTGGGCCCGCACGTTGTGCACCACGTGGGTGGAACCCGCGTACGTGGAACCCGACGCGGCATGGTGCGAACCGGGTGGGCAAGCGCACGGACCCCTCAACAACGGCGGCGCTTTCGGCGGCAAGACGGGCTCGGAGTTGGGCGACGTCGCCCGTCGACTGGCCGACGAGAACGGTCGCGCGGTGCGGGTGTTGCTCACGCGCGAAGATGTGGTGCGCTCCGGTCCGAAGCGACCACCGATGTCGTTGGCGGTTCGCGCCGATGGGTCGGGGGTGATGCACGCCGTGCGCACGCCGGGTCTGGTGGAAGCGGTCGCTTCGTTCGCTCCGGACTGGACGGTGATCGAACATGACGTGGTGGGTCCGCGCACGTCGATGAATCTTCGTGGGGCGGGCTGGGCCGAGATTTGCGTGATGCGCTCGTCGGTGAGAGAGGTCGACGAGTGGGGCGACCATGTGGTGGCGCCCAACGGCGCCGAGGCGTGGGCAATGTTCGATGATGACGTCGATGACGTGGTGAAGGTGCGCGTGAACGCCGGCCGCATTCTGGACCACGTGGTGCTGCGCTCGTACGCCATTGGTGCCGCGCACATGGCGCTCGGCTGGGTGCGTTCGGAGGGTGTGGCGCTGGGTGCGGATGGTGTTCCGTTGGACCTGACCATTCGTTCGTTCGGGGTGCTGCGGGCCGTGGACACCCCGCGGATCGAGGTGACCATCGTGGACGATGATCGCGACCCGGTGAACGGCAGCGACGCGGTGTTCGCCGCCGTGGCCGCGGCGGCCTGGCGCCATGCCGGCCATCCGTCGCATTGGCCCGTGTCTCGCTGATCCGTGTCTCGCTGACCCGTGTCTCGCTGATGCGGGCAAGGCATCCATCGCTAGCATCGCCTCATGGCATCCAAGAAGGCTCCCGCACCCCTCGGTCCCTACACGCCGGTCGTTCGCGCCGGTGACTGGGTGATCGTTTCCGGTCAGCTCGGCATCAAGGACGGCGCGCTCGTGGCCGGTGGTGTGTCGGCGCAAACGACGCAAGCGGTCAAGAACCTGAAGGAGCGCCTGAAGGAACAGGGTTGCACCCTCAACGACATCGCCAAGACCTTGTGCTTCCTCACCGACATGGACACCTTCGCCACCTTCAACGAGGCGTACGTGGCCGGTTTCGCCGGAGCTCGTCCGGCGCGGTCCACCATTGGTGTGGCGGCGCTTCCCTTCGGCGGTGCGGTCGAGATCGAGGCCTGGGCCTACAAGCCCCTGGCCGCTCCCAAGCCGGCGGCGAAGAAGGCCGTGACGAAGAAGGCAGCAGCCAAGAAGTCACCGGCCAAGAAGAAGGTCGCCGTGAAGAAGGCCGCCGCCAAGAAGTCGCCCGCTCGGCGCGCGAAGAAGTAGGTTCGCACCATGGCCGGAGCAATCGTGCTGATCATCGCCCTGTTCGCTTTCCCCGTGGTGATGGGTTTGTCCATGGCCGGTCTTGCCGCGCTTCTCGGACACCTTCTGTGGAAGGACGGAGAGATCCGTCACGAGGACAGCGAACTTCTCGATCTGAACACCTGATTCACGTTCGCCGATCCGATCGTGATCGGCTCACGGTGTGATCGACGCTGGCAGAATGTGACTCGTGCACACTCCTGACGCCGAGATGGCTCGGCTGGCCAGCCAAGCGTTGCGATACGCGATCGATCGCATTCGCATGGATCCGCCGCCGTTGGATTCGCCGATCCCGTACGAGCAGATGTTGGCCGAGGTCGGCCAGACGGTCACGCCGTCGGGCATCGGAGGTGCCGAAGCGTTGCGCATCTACACCGAGATCTTGGCGCCCACGTGCATCTCGGTCGATCACCCCAAGTTCTTGTCGTTCGTGCCCGGTGCGCCCACCGAGGCCTCCATCATCTTCGACATGGTGGTGTCGGCGGCCAGCATCTACACCGGCTCGTGGCTGGAAGGCGCCGGCGCCGTCTTCGCCGAGAATCAGGCGTTGCGATGGATCGCCGACCTCGCCGGGTTTCCCGAGTCGGCTGGCGGCGTGTTCGTCAGTGGCGGAACGGCGGGGAACCTGTCGGCGCTCATCGCGGCGCGTCATCGTTGGCGCGAGCGGGCGCGAGGTCGGCACGATCGCACGCGCGGACTGTTGGTCGCGTCCAGTGGGGCGCATTCGTCGGTGAAGCAGGCGGCCCGGGCCATGGACGCCGACGTCGTGGTGGTGCCGGCCGATGATCGGGGTCGATTGACGGGCGCGGCTCTCGAAGCCACCATCGCGTCGCTCGACGCCACGGACCTCGACCGGATGTTCGCCATCGTGGCCACCTCGGGGACCACGAATCTGGGCATGGTCGATGACCTGGCGGCGGTCGCCGCGCTGGCGGGCGCTCACGAGGTGTGGTTCCACGTCGACGGTGCCTACGGTGCGGCGGCGCTGTGCGCACCGAGCGTTCGACGTCTATTCGACGGCATCGAGCGGGCCGACAGTTTCATCGTGGATCCGCACAAGTGGCTGTTCGGTCCCTACGACAGTTGCGCGCTGATCTATCGCAACGTTCATGACGGTCGTCGGGCGCACACGCAACACGCCGAGTATCTCGACGTGCTTCATGGCGAGCAGGACGACACCAAACCGTGGATGGAGATGAACCCGGCCGACGTGGCCCATCATCTGTCACGGCGCGCTCGTGGACTTCCGTTGTGGTTCAGCCTGGCCACGCACGGCAGCGACGCGTACACGGCGGCCATGGAGAAGACGCTCGACACCACTCGTTTTGGAGCCGAGGAGATTCGACGACGTCCATATCTGCGGCTGTTGCTGGAACCCGATTTGAGCATCCTGGTGTTTCGTCGTCTCGGCTGGACGCCGGAGCAGTATCAGAAGTGGAGCGACGCGCAGTTGCACGAGGGGCAATCGTTCGTGGTGCCCAGTTCGTGGAACGGCGAGACCGTTCTGCGCTTTTGCATCGTCAATCCCCGCACCACCAACGCACACCTGGTCGAGATTCTCGACTCCATGGAGGAGGACCCCGTATGAGTCATGCCGATTCGAATCCAGTCGATCTGGTCGTTCGCAACGCCATGCACATCGCCACCGTCGATGGTGCTCGTCGCGAGATTTCCGGCGGCTGGATCGCCGTCGATGGCGGTCGTGTCAGCGCCATCGGCACCTCGGCCGATCCGGTTCCGCCGGCGCGCGAGTACGTCGATGCCACCGACTGCTTGGTCACGCCGGGCCTGGTGAACACGCATCACCACATCTACCAGAACCTCACGCGCGCCTTTCCGCCCATGACCGACAAGCCATTGTTCGGATGGCTGCAGTCGTTGTATCCGCTGTGGCGAGCCATCGATGAAGAGGCGGTTCATGTCAGCGCCTTCGTCGGCTTGGCCGAATTGGCACTGTCGGGTTGCACCACTTCCACCGATCACTTGTATCTGCACCCCCACGGTGCCGGGGACTTGTTGACGGCCGAAATCGAAGCCGCCCGCGATTTGGGAATGCGCTTTCATCCCACCCGCGGCTCGATGTCGTTGAGCGAGAAGGATGGTGGACTGCCCCCCGACGACGTGGTGGCCGACGACGACGAAATCCTGGCCGCCAGTGAAGAAGCGGTGAAGCGTCACCATGACCGATCGTTCGGCGCCATGACCCGCGTGGCCCTGGCCCCGTGTTCGCCGTTCAGCGTGACCGAGCAGTTGATGGTGCGCTCGGCGGAGCTGGCCGAGAAGTTGGACGTGCGTCTGCACACGCACTTCGCCGAGAACGCCGAGGACGATGACTTCTCCATCGCCACCTTCGGATGTCGTCCCATGGAGTATCTCGAGCGCACGGGCTGGTGCAGCAGTCGCACGTGGGTGGCGCACTGCGTGATGCCCAATCATGACGAGGTGCATCGCTTGGGTGCGGCGGGCATCGGTGTGGCGCATTGCCCCAGTTCGAACCTGATCCTGGCGTCGGGCATCTCGCCGGTCGTCGACCTGCGCGCGGCCGGCGTGAAGGTGGGCCTGGGTGTCGATGGTTCGTCGTCGGCCGACTCGGCGTCCATGTGGTTGGAGGCTCGACAGGCGATGCTGCTGGCCAAGTTGCGCAACGGCGCGCACGCCGGCACCGCGCGCATGGCGTTGGAGGTTGCCACCATCGGCGGGGCGGGTTGCTTGGGTCGCGAGGGCGAGATCGGAGAACTCAGCGTGGGTGCCGTCGCCGACATCGCGGTGTGGTCGCTCACCGGTCCGTCGTTCGCCGGCGCCATCGCCGACCCGGTGGAGGCGTGGTTGCGATGCGGTCCCACCGGAGCACGGCACACCATCGTGAACGGTCGCGTGGTGGTGCGTGATGGTCGCATCACGCATCCGGCGCTCGACGAGATGCTGGCGAATCACGCGCGCATCAGTCGACGAATCCAGAAGCTCGACGATGCCCGTTGAGTTGGGCCGTCCCGATGCGGTGTTGTTCGACATGGACGGCACCATCGTGGACACCGAGCCGTATTGGATCGCTAGCGAGTTCGAGGTGGTGGAGATGCACGGCGGCTCGTGGTCGATGGATCACGCCAAGTCCGTGGTGGGCTTCGACCTGTTGGACGCGGCGCGGTACATCGCACACCACGGCGGCATCGACGTGGCCCCGCACGACATCGTGGAGATGTTGCTTGATCGGGTGGTGGCGCAATTGCGCGAAGCCGTTCCGTGGCGTCCGGGCGCGCGCGAGTTGTTGGCCGCGGTGGTGGACGCCGGTATTCCCACGGCACTGGTGACCATGTCCTGGCGCCGCTTCGCCGACGAGGTGGTGACCTGTCTGCCACCGGGAAGTTTCACCGAGTCGGTGGTGGGTGACGAGGTGAGCCAAGGCAAACCGCATCCCGAGCCGTATCTGTTGGCGGCGGCGAAGTTGGGTGTGGACCCTGCCCGTTGCGTGGCGATCGAGGATTCGCCCACCGGAGTGCGCTCGGCGGTGGCCGCGGGATGTCGGGTGATCGCGGTGCCTCACGTGGTGCCGGTGCCCGAAGGGCTGGCCCACATCACCGTGGAGTCACTCACCCACGTGACGCTCTAGCCCCGCACGTTCTGGGTACCAAATGTGCCCGATTTCGGGCATTTGCGTTACCCAGAACGGAAGGGTTCACCGCGAGATGGTGGGCAACTCCCACTTAATGGCATGCCACGAATCTCGCGAGAAACCTTCGACCTTCTATCTCGTCGCCCTCACATGATCCTCGTTCGCGATGACCTCGTGGCGCAGGGGTACTCGATGAAAACCTGGCGCACCGCCCGTGATTCCGGATTGATGTGCGAGGTGCACCCGGGTGTCGCGATTCTTCCGGGTCGTGAACTCGACCCGGTCGCCCGCATTGCCGCCGCGGTGGCCGCGGTCGGTGACGGGGCGATGGCCAGTCATCGAAGCGCCGCATTCCTGTGGGGAGCGAGCACTCGGTCGAACGAGGTCATCGACGTTGTGCGATCCGATCGTCCCGGTCGTCTGCGGTTCGAGAACGTTCGGGTGCATCGTCCGCGGGATCTCGTCGACCTTCACGTTCATGAGGTGCAAGGCGTCCCGGTCAGCAACCCGTTGCGCACTTTGCTCGACTTGGGTGCCGTGGATCGTTGGGCGGTCGACCGTGCTTTGCAGACCTTCGTCATCAAGGGTCTGGTGACGCCGGCGTCGGTGGACAATGCGCTGATGCGACATAGCGAACGCGGTCGCCACGGATTGGTGGCACTACGAACCGCACTTCACCGACTGGTGCTCACCGAGCGACCACCGGATTCGGTGCTGGAAGAAGCAATGGGTCGGTTGGCACGCAGGTTCGGCCTACCACCATTGGAATTTCATGCCCGAGTGTGCGGCTACGAAGTCGACTTTCTCGTGAGTGGCACGCGGCTCTACATCGAATGCGAAGGATGGACCTATCACGGGCTCGACAAAGAGCAGTTCGAGTTCGATCGCGATCGTGCGGCCCTGTTGTTGGCCAATGGCTATGTCGGATTGCGATTCACCTGGGCTCAGATCGTTCGACGCCCCCACTTCGTGGCCGAACAGGTAAGGAAAACACTGTCCGTCTGGAGTGACTCCCTCCGATCTGGGTAACCGAAGTGCCCGAAAACGGGCACATTTGGTACCCAGAACGCCAGGGTTAGTTGCCCCAGCGGGATTGGCCGAAGCGGTAACCGACGCTTCGCACGGTCTGGATGAGGTTCGCGTGCTCTTCGCCCAACTTGGCGCGCAGACGACGGATATGCACGTCGACCGTTCGTGCGCCGCCGTAGTAGTCGTATCCCCACACTCGCGACAAAAGAATCTCGCGCGTGAACACCTTGCCGGGATTCTGCGTGAGGAACTTCAGCAACTCGTATTCCATGTACGTCAGGTCCAACGGATGGCCGTCGATCGACGCCTGGTACGTCTCGAGATTCAACACCAGCCCGCCGTAGTCCACGGTGTCGGGCTTGGCGCTCACCGACACGTGCGCGAACACGTGACGCAGGCGGGCTTCGAGCTCTCGTGGGTGGAACGGCAACAAGCAGAAGTCGTCGAACAATTCGTCGCGCAAGGTGAGTTCGTCCAGCTGCGCGCCGGTGACCAGCAACAGCAACGGAACCATGAGCGCATCGCGTTTGCGCAACGCTCGACACGCCGCCCACGCGGCATCCATGTCGTGGTCGGCCGTGACGATGGCACCCAACCATCCGTCGGCTGGTTCGCTCTTGGTGATCGCATCGGCCGACGGGAACGCCTTCCATCGATAGCCGGCCAGATCGAGCGTGCGTGCCAGCTCGGGTGACGGGTTCTCGGGGAAGACGGCGATCAGATCCATGATGGAAACTCAGATGCTCTTCAAATATCTCTGAAGTTCGAACGGTGTCACTTGCGTCTTGTAGCCGCGCCATTCGGAACGCTTGTTGCGTAGGAACCACTCGAAGATGTGCTCACCGAGGGCCTCGTGAACCAACGACGACGACTCCATCACGCGCAAGGCGTCGGCCAAGGATTGGGGCAGTTGCTCGATGCCCAACTTCTGCAACGCGCCGTCACCCATCTCGAACAGGTTGGCGTCGGCTTCGGCGGGAAGTTCGTAGCCCTGCTCGATGCCCCGCAGACCGGCGGCGAGTATGACGGAGAAGGCCAGATACGGATTGCAGGCCGGGTCGGGGGAGCGGTACTCGATGCGCGTGGCCGACGGGTTCGCACGCTTGGGCACCGGCACGCGAATGAGTCCGCTGCGGTTGTTGCGGGCCCAGGACACGTGAACCGGAGCTTCGAAGCCGGGCACCAATCGCTTGTAGCTGTTCACCGTTTGGTTGGTGATCGCGGTGATCTCGCTGGCGTGGAACAACAAACCGGCCATGAACTTCTTGGCGGTGTCGGACAGGTTGTACGCGTCGTCGGCGGAATAGAAAGCGTTGCTGCTGGCGTCGTCGGTGCCGCTGTTGTTGAACAACGACAGGTGCAGGTGCATTCCGCTTCCTTGAACACCCTCGCGTGGCTTGGGCATGAACGTGGCGTGCACGCCCTGAGCGGCGGCCACTTCCTTCACGGCCAAGCGGAACGTCATGACGCTGTCGGCCATGTTCAACGCGTCGGTGTGACGCAGATCGATCTCGTGTTGCGAGGGCGCATCCTCGTGGAACGAGTACTCCACCGGGATGCTCATGGTCTCCAGGGTGCGAATTGTCTCCTTGCGCAGATTCCCGGTGACGTCGGTGGTGGTGAGGTCGAAGAACGACGCCTCGTCCAGCGGTCGTGGCGGACGCCCTTCCTCGGGCGGAGCGAAATAGAAGAACTCGATGTCGGGTGCGATGAGGAAGTCGAGTCCGAGAGCGCGCGCCTTGTTCAGGTTGCGTCGCAACACCTGGCGGGGATCACCGCTGAACGGCGAGCCATCCAGATTGTGGATGTCGCAGAACACGCGGGCCTCGGGAGCGTCGCTGTCGGCCCAGGGCAACATCACGAAAGTGTTGGCGTCGGGGATGGCCAGCACGTCACTCTCTTGAACGCGAGAGAAACCATCGATGGACGAACCATCGAAGCTCATGCCGTCCTCGAGGGCGTTCTCCAGTTCGGCGGGGCTGATGGCGAAGCTCTTCAGATTCCCCAGGACGTCGGTGAACCACAAACGAATCAGCCGCACACCTCGTTCCTCGACGGTGCGGAGCACGTAATCACGCTGTTGTTGCAGCATGTTCATTCCTTCAGTCTGCCAATGGATGCCCGAATTGGCACGGGGAAGCGGGAAACGGGAAAGCGGGGAAACGGCGAGGGGGCCGGGTTGCCCCGACCCCCTCAGTGAAATGTTCCGGTCCGTGGACCGAGGACGTGATCAGCCGCAGACCGTCTCGATGAGGAGGCGGGTGACGGTGTACGGATCCATGTTGGCGTTCGGACGACGGTCCTCGGCGTAGCCACGGCCGGTCTTTTCGACCTGCCACGGGATACGGATGGACGCGCCACGGTTGGAGACGCCGTAGCTGAACTTGTTCCACGGGGCGGTCTCGTGCTTGCCGGTGAGGCGGCTCTCGATGTCGTGTCCGTAGTTCGTGACGTGCTCCATGACCTTCTTGCCGATCGCGTTGCACGCGGCGGTGATGGCCTTCATGTCCTTGTCGTTGCGCATGGCCTTCGTGGAGAAGTTCGTGTGCGCACCGGCGCCGTTCCAGTCACCCTTCTGGGGCTTGGCGGCCAACGAGATGACCACGTCGTAGTCCTCGGCGATGCGGTGCAGCAACCAACGAGCCACGGTGAGGTGGTCCGACACGGTGAGCGCGTCGGCCGCACCGATCTGGAACTCCCACTGACCGGGCATCACTTCGGCGTTGGTTCCCTCGATGAGGAGACCGGCATCGAGGCACGCCTGCGTGTGCTCTTCGATGATCTCACGACCGACGACGCGACCGGTGCCGACGCCGCAGTAGTACGGACCCTGCGGCTCGGGGAAGCCGTCCTTCGGGAAGCCGAGCGGGCTTCCGTCGAGGCGCATCATGGTGTACTCCTGCTCGATTCCGAAGATCATTTCGTCGGCGGCGAACTTCTTGGCGGCCTTGGCGCACGCGGCGCGCGTGTTGGTGGGGTGCGGCTTGTTCGACTGGGCGAGCATGACTTCGCACAGAACGAGGATGTTGTCACCACCGCGGATCGGGTCCGGGCAGGTGAAGACCGGGATCAAAGCGCAGTCCGACTTGTCGCCGGGCGCCTGGTTGGTCGACGAGCCGTCGAAGCCCCACACCGGGGGAGTGGTGACGTCGTCGGCAAGGATCTTGGTCTTGGAACGCAGCAGGGGCGTCGGCTCGGTGCCGTCGATCCAGATGTATTCGGCTTGATAGGCCACGGGGGTCCTCCATGTATGAATTCGGCAGAGCCGGTTGTTGTTGGGGCGATCACAGCGTCGCAGGGGGGCGTTTCCCCGCCGTTGCCCAATTGTGAACGCTGTGTGAAACGACGCTGTTTCGGGGGATTGCATTGCTCGGCGGGTGCGGTCACGGTATCCGGTGTCGAGCGAGACGGCATCACCGGCTGTTGGGGGTCGCCGTTAGCCTCGGCGACGTGGCGAACCTCCGCATCGGCTTGGCGCAGTTGAACCCCACTGTGGGCGACCTCGTGGGGAATCGCGCGCTCATCGCCGATGCGTATGCGCGTGCCGTCGAGGCCGGCTGTGATCTGGTGGCCTTCCCCGAACTGAGCATCACCGGATACCCGCCCGAGGATCTGGTGCTGAAGCCCGGATTCGTGCGTGACAACCGAGCGGTGGTGCAGGAACTGGCGGCCATGACCTCGCGGTGCGTCGCGGTGATCGGTTTCGTCGACGTCGGACACGGAGCCGATCCGGGTTCGGGTCGACCGCGCATTCACAATGCGGCGGCGGTGTGCGCCAACGGCGTGGTGAAGAGCACCTATCACAAGCGCATGCTTCCCAACTACGACGTGTTCGACGAGGAGCGCACCTTCGAACCCGGTCGTGGAGATCATCGTCTGATCGAAGTCGGTGGCGTGAAGGTCGGCATCTCCATCTGCGAGGACATCTGGCACCCGGACGGACCCGTGTCGGCTCAAGCGGCATTGGGTGCGCGCGTCAACATCAACATCAACGGATCTCCGTTCCACGTGGGCAAGTTGGCCGAGCGCGAGCGAATGTTGGCGCAACGAGCCCGCGACAACGCGTGTGCCATCGTGTACGTCAATCAGGTCGGGGGCCAGGACGAGTTGATCTTCGACGGTTCGTCGATGGTGTTCGACACCAAGGGCAATTTGCTGGCGCGTGCCGCGCAGTTCGCCTCCGACTTGTTGATCGTCGACCTTGACGTGGACGCACCGAAAGCATCGACCATCGCGCCGATCATGGAGCGTTCCGAGGAGTTGTACGAGGCCCTCGTGCTCGGAACTCGTGACTACGTGCGCAAGAACAAGTTCAGCGACGTCGTGATCGGTCTGTCGGGCGGAATCGACTCGTCGCTGGTGGCCGCCGTGGCGGTCGACGCGTTGGGTGCCGAGCACGTGCACGGCGTTTCGATGCCCTCTCGCTACTCGTCCGAGGGCTCTCGGACCGACGCGCAGGATCTGGCGACGGCGTTGGGCATCGACATCCGCACGATCTCGATCGAGCCCGTGTTCCAGTCGTATCTGGAGATCCTCGGTCCCAGTTTCGAGGGTCGTTCGGCGGACCTCACCGAGGAGAACCTGCAGAGTCGTTGCCGAGGCCAGATTCTGATGGCGTTGTCCAACAAGTTCGGATGGATGGTTCTCACCACCGGCAACAAGAGCGAGATGGCGGTGGGTTACTTCACCATCTACGGCGACTCGGTGGGCGGCTACGCGGTGATCAAGGACCTGTTGAAGTTGGACGTGTTCGCGTTGAGCCGTTACGTGAACGAACGCGCGGGACGCACGATCATTCCGGAATCGGTGCTGACGAAGCCGCCGTCGGCCGAGCTTCGGCCCGACCAACGCGACGATCAAAGTCTTCCGCCCTACGAAGTTCTGGATCCGATCCTGTCGCTATACGTGGAACAGGATCGCACGGCGGCGGAGATCATCGAGCTGGGCCATCCGGAAGACATCGTTCGTCGCATCGCTCGTTTGGTGGACCTGAACGAATACAAGCGACGCCAATGTCCGCCCGGCGTGCGCGTGAGCGAGAAAGCGTTCGGGAAGGATCGGCGCTTGCCGATCACGAACGGGTACCGCGGCTGAAGGCCGCGAGCGACGCGATCATTCCGAGGGCCATGACGGCCCCCACCAACGCGGGAACATCGACGCCGAATCGGTCGTAGGCCGCGGTGGCCACCACCGACATGGATGCGCGCCCCAGCATCCCGCCGGCCAAGACGATGCCCAATCCGCGACCGGGAGCCTCGGGGATGAGATTGGCGGCCAAGGGCAACAAGCTGACGATGGCGAACTCGAATCCCAGCAGAAACAGCCCGAGCAGAATCAGACCCGGCACCTGTTGGGTGTGGAGGGCGGCCAGCAACACCCCCGACGGAACGATGAGCAACGCTCCGGCGATGGCGCTGCGTTCTTTGCCCCACACGTCGGTGCGACGAGCACTGGTGATGGAAGCCAGAAGTTCGAACGCTCCCAACCCGAACGCCACGGCGGCGATACCGGCCTCGGTGAAGCCGAACTCGTCCTCCAACCACGATCCGAAGGTGACGAACATGGCCTGGCTGGAGGCCATGAGGAAGAACATCGCCCCGAAGACGAGGTAGCCACGTCGGGGCATCGACGCGGCGACGACATCTCGTTCGCGCACCGAGCCGGCGACGTCGTGCGGGTCCAGTCGCGCGCCGACGACGAGGGCCATGATTCCCACGGCACCCGCACCCACGGCGTATCCCCAGCGCCACGAGGACTGCGACGCCACGAGGCCCATCAGGGTGACACCCACCAACAAACCCAGGGCCCACGACGTCTCGGTGATTCCGATCACCCGACCGCGACGTTCGTAATCCACGTGGTCGTTCACCCAAGCGCTGAGCCCGATGTCGAAGAAGAACTTGGACACACTGATGAGGAGAATTCCGACGATGAAGACCCACATGTTCGGACTGGTCGCGGCCACCACGGCGGCGGCGGAGATGCCGAGCAAACCGCCAGCCATCGCGGTTCGGCGGTGCATACGGTCGACGAACGATCCGAGGAGAGGCGACGCGCCCATGGCCAATTCGGTGATCATGAGCGCCACACCGAGCCGCGTGAGGCTGATGCCGAAGTCGTCGCTGATGCTGGCGAGAAAGGGCGGGGCGAATCGGAAACAGGCGTTGGCCGTGAGGCGAGCCGTGGTGAGTGGCAGAACGTGTCGACGTGTTTCGGCCGAATAGGAGTCGTCGAGGAAGCGGTCGACCAGCCGCGTCTTCAGCATTGCGAATCCGGGTCGTCGTCACCGTCGGAGGACTTCGCGATGAGATACCCGATGGCACGCTCGGACTTCGGATAGCGATTGACGATGGACCAGAAATCGGGCCCATGGCCCGGAACGTGAAGGTGCGCGAGTTCGTGCACGATGACGTAGTCGAGAACCCAGGTGGGAAAACCCACGAGGCGAGTGGAGATTCGGATGTCGGACTGGGATGGGGTGCAGAGTCCCCACACGGACGTGAGGTTGTCGGCCCAGGCGATGGACACGGGCGTGCGCAACGAGAACGTGCGCGCCAATCGCGCGGCTCTGTCGGTCAGATCGATGTCGTGAGTGGCCAGACGACGACGGAACCGACGCACCATGTCGGCAACGCTGGACTTCTCCTCGTCGACGCTCATCCATGACGGGATGGAGATGCGCAACACGTCGCCGATCATCTGCGCGCTGATGCTGCGACGACGCTTCTTCGACCGAATCACCTCGACGCGAAACGGATCATCGGATGGGGTGACCGTCGGCTCGTGCGTCGGTTCGGGAAGAACGTGGTCGACGACGAGTTCCGGATCGAACAGGCGGGGTGCGGGCTCGGGGGTCATTGGTTCATTCCACCGCGCCGGTGTTGCGCAATTCGTCGGCGATGAGTTCGAGCGGGAACAACAGGGAGCCGTTGCGCCACGTCCCATCGCCAGCGTGTTCGAACCATCCGCCGGCCAGGTTGGGGAAGCGGGTGTCGGGGTCGCCGAAGTGTTGACGCAACAAGCGCAACACGCCACCGTGGGAGACCACCAACACGCAACCGTCGGGATGCACCGATGCGATGGCCGCCAGCGCCGCCGTGGCTCGTTCGATCGTCGATTCCACGGACTCGAAACCCGGGGGTCGACGGTTGTCGTTCAGGTATCCGGGCCAGTCGCGGTTGATCTCGTCGGGGGTGAGTCCCTGCCATTCGCCGGCGTGATTTTCTCGCCATCGACCATCGGTGGTCACCCGCGCGCAGCCGACGACGTCGGCGATCAGTTGCCCGGTCACCCGCGCTCGCTCGAGGTCGCTCGTGACGACGGCGTCGAACGCCGGACACTCGTTGGCCAACAGACCCGCGGCCGACACCGCTTGGGATCGACCGAGTTCGGTGAGGGGCGGATCGGCTTGACCTTGCCAGCGGCGAACCGCGTTCCAGGTGCTTTGACCGTGCCGTAGAACGAGGACTCTGGTGCCGGGATGGCGTCGGGTCTCGCTCGTCACAGACGACGAGGGTACTGCCGGTACGCTCGGCGACGTGGCCTCTCTTCGACTGTTCGCCCGGGCGCGCGAGATCGCCGGCACGGGTGCGACCGAGGTTTCGGGAGCGACGGTCGACGAGGTGGTGGCCGAGGCGGTTCGTCGTTTCGGTCCGGACTTCGCCGAGCTTCTTCCGAGTTGTCGGATCTGGCTGAACGGGGAAGCGGTGTCGGGTTCGACGGTCGTGACCGACAAAGATGAGGTGGCCGTGTTGCCACCAGTCTCCGGAGGATGTCGATGAGCGAACAGAACCAATCTCTCGATCCGGCATCGCTCGCGTTGGCCGATCTGCGCGCCGAGCGCGAGGCGTTGCGCAAGGACGAGGACGCGGTGTCGTTCGTTCGTCGACTGGCGCAGGGTCGAGTGGATCTGGTGGCCGCGGTTCGCAGTAGTCGTCGGGGCGGGTCCGCGGTGACCGCGGCCGACATCGTGAAGTCGGGCGTCGGCCCGGCGCCCAGCACCGGTTCGGTTCGTCCTCCGCGAGACACCGACATCGCCGGCGATCACCCTCTTCTGGCCGAGTTCGATGCCCTGTGCGATCGCCTGGGTTTCGACAACATGGCCGACCTCGACGAGGCCGCACTCGACACCCTCGAGACCCAATTGCGGGCCTTCGAGGCCACGCAGTCGGAGATTCGTCGACGTTTGTTCGATCGCATCGATGCGCTCACGGCCGAATTGGTTCGTCGATATCGCGACGGCGGCGCTTCGGTGGACGCGCTACTGGACGGCTGAGTGGGTTCGGACCGCTGATCGGGGATATTCCCGCTCGATCAGGGAAGTTTTTCCGGTCGCCGGTAGTTTCAGCCCTCTGTGACACGAGTGGCCATGTTGTCCTTCCACACCTCGCCGCTGGCGCAGCCGGGTGTCGGCGACTCCGGGGGCATGAACGTGTACGTCCGCGAATTGGTGGCCGGTTTGGCCCATGCGGGCGTCGAAGTCACCACCTACACCCGCGAATGGAAGCGAGGCCTGCCGCGCGAGGTGTTGGTGGAGCCGAACCACCGCGTCGTGCACGTGCCCGCGGGAACCCATGATCTTCCGAAGGAAGAACTGGAGTCCGTCATCCCGCGATTCACCGATTTCGTTCTCGACGACATGCGAGGTTCGCGACCCGCCGATGTCGTGCACGCGAACTATTGGTTGTCCGGGATCGCGGGACACTCCATCAAGCACGAACTCGGCATCCCCCTCGTCACGACCTTCCACACGTTGGCGCGCGTGAAAGCCGAGGGAGGCGATCCCGAGCCGGAGCGACGCGAGCGCGCCGAGTCCGAGATCATCGGGTGCGCCGACGCCATTTGCGTCAGTTGCGACGAGGAAGAGGAACAATTCGTTCGCCTCTACGGCACTCCTCCCGGTGGCCTCGAGATCGTGGCGCCCGGAGTGGAGCACGCGTTCTTCACCCCCGGTGATCGCCGAGGGGCGCGCCACGCGTTGGGCATGGGCGATGGTCCGGTGTTGCTGTTCGTCGGTCGCATCCAGCCGTTGAAGGGCGTCGACGTGGCGGTGCGCGCTCTGGCGGCGCTCGGTCGAACCGATGCTCGCTTGTACGTGGTCGGTGGAGCGAGCGGTGCCGAGGGCGACGTGGAGGTGCAGCGGGTGCGAGCTCTCGTTACCGAACTCGGTCTCGACGGACGCGTGCACTTCGTCGCTCCGCAGGCGCACCACATTTTGTCCACGTACTATCGAGCGGCCGACGCGGTGTGGGTGCCCTCGCGTTCGGAGAGTTTCGGCTTGGTGGCCCTCGAGGCGGCCGCCTGCGGAATCCCGGTGGTGGCCAACGCCGTGGGTGGCTTGTTGTCGTTGGTGGATCACGGATCCACCGGGTTCCTGGTGAACGATCGCGATCCCGAGCAGTTCGCCGCCTACACCGATCATCTGCTGCGCAACCCTTCGTTGGCCGCCACCATGAGGTCCGCCGCGGCCGAACGTGGTCGTCGCTACACCTGGAGCTTCGCCGCGGCCCGTCTCCGCCGCGTCTACACCGACATCACGGCCCGCTCGCTCGTCAACTGCTCGTGAGCGATCTCTTCGACGACGAATCGCTCGCGGTTTTCGAGCGCCGCATCGACGAATGGCTCGCGGCCATGAAGTCGTCGAACGAGACCATCCTGGCCATCGACATCGCCGAACCCGATCCGATGTTTCGCGCGCGTTGGTACGTGCGAATGCGCGGCGAAACCAAGGACTTCATCACCGTCTGGATCACCCTCGGTCAACGGACGTTGCGTTACGAGACCTACGTGATGCCCGCACCGGAGGAGAACATCGCCGAGTTCAACGAGCAACTGTTGCGGCGCAACGACAAGTTGGTTGGCGCTCATTTCTCGCTGGGCCTCGAGGACGCGGTGTACCTGCGCGGCGACCTTCCGCTGAGCGGCCTCACCGAACCCGAGTTGGACCGCATCGTCGGCTCGTTGTACGCCCACGTCGAACAGTGCTTCCGGCCGCTGTTGATGTTGGGATACGCCTCGCGTTTCGCCGACTGAATCGCGCCGAGTCGCGAGGCGGCTCGCCGGTGCCCGCGATCCGTCGCCCACCCGTGGTCGTCTCGTCGGCGTCGTTCGGGAAGTCGGCGCCGACGAGATGCCCCCGAGCGTTAGCGTGACGGCATGTCGAAGAGCTCGCGGTCGAACCTGGTCGTTGTCGGTGGGGGCAACATGGGTGCGGCCCTGGTGGGAGGCCTTCTCGCCTCCGCCTCAAGTCCGGTCGACCCGGCCGAACTGTCCATCGTGGAGGTGGTCGAGGCCCGTCGTGAGGTTCTGAAGACCATGTTCCCGACGGTGAACGTGGTCGACGAGATGCCGAACTGCGCGGCCGCGGTCATCGCGGTGAAGCCTCAGGATGTCCCGGCCGCGGTGACCCGAGCCGTCGCGAGCGGTGCCACCCGAATTCTGTCCATCGCCGCCGGAGTCACGCTGTCCACGCTCGAAGCGGCGGCCGGAGACGCGGTGGCGGTGGTGCGCTCCATGCCCAACACGCCCGCGATGGTGCGTGAAGGCGCATCGGCGATCGCGGCCGGCCGTCATGCCGGTGATGATGACGCCGCATGGGCCGAATCGATCCTCGGTTCGGTGGGCACGGTCGTTCGCGTGTCGGAGGCACAGATGGATGCCGTCACCGGTTTGGCCGGAAGCGGACCGGCGTACATCTTTCTCGTGGCCGAGGCTCTCATCGACGCCGGTGTGGCCGCCGGTCTCGCGCGACCGACGGCCGACGCGCTCGTTCGTCAGTTGTTGGTCGGCTCGGCGGCGTTGCTCGCTCAGGGCGAACCACCGGCCGATCTGCGCGCCAAGGTGACGTCACCGGGCGGCACCACGGCGGCCGGAGTCGCCGTGCTCGAGAGCCATGCCGTTCGAGCGGCGTTCGTCGACGCGGTGCGCGCCGCCACCGAGCGCGGACGCGAACTCGGTCGCGGCTGACGAAAATTTTTGCGCCGTTTCGCTGACATTTTTCCGAGGCGATTTCGGGATCTCGCAGGTCAGCGATTTAGTGAAAATCGACGGCGATTCGTGCAGTGTGCAATCTTCGAAAATTTCCCGACGTGACACTTTTCTCGGGACGTTTTCTGTGTCTAACGTATGCCACAGGTCACAAGACCACCGGCTGATTCAGCCGGGAGACGCGCCCGCAAGGGCAGCGCCGACAGGGCCGGTGCCATCGGGGGGTTGGCACCGGCCCCGTCGCATTTATCGGCCAATTTCTCCGGTGGTTTTTCCCGTCACGAACGCCACGTTTCTCGTGCGGACGGACACACTGTGTTCATGAGCGCGACACGTTTCTCCACGGTGTCGTTCCTGTCCGATCTCGGGCTCGACTCCGAACACGTCGGAGTGGTGAAGGCCGTCATTCGCGAAGAAGCTCCGCACGTCGCGGTGATCGACCTGTCGCACAACATCACGCCCTTCGATGTGCGCGCGGCGTCGTTGTCGTTGGCGCGGGCGGTCCCGTATCTCACCGAGGGTGTGGTGATCGCGTGCGTCGATCCCGGTGCCGGAAGTGATCGTCGATTGATCGGCATCGAAGTCGCCGACGGCGCCGGGGTGTTCCTCGGCCCCGACAACGGATTGCTCGCTCCGGGTGTCGCTCTCGTTGGCGGCGCGGGTCGTGCCGTCGTGCTCGATCGCGACGAACACCATCTGAGCGCACCGGGTTCCACGTTCGCCGCGCGCGACGTGTTGGCGCCGGTCGCCGCGGCCTTGTGCAACGGCATCGACTTGTTCGACCTCGGCACGCCGATCGACGCGGGCGCGTTGTTGCCCGGCGTGGTGCCGATCCCGCGCGAGGAGAACGGCGGGCTCTCGTGCGAGGTTCTGTGGGTCGATCGCTTCGGCAATTGCCAACTGAACGTGTCGCTCGACGACGTGCGATCGACGTTCGGTTCGGACGTGGCGCGGGTGCGAACCACCATCGGTGGCGACGTTCGCAACTTCGAAGTGGTGACGGCTTTCGATGCTCTGGGTGCGGGAGCCGCCGGACTGGTGGTGGATTCGACCGGTTTGTTGTGCATCGCCGTTGGTCGGGCCTCGGCCGCCTCCGAATTGTCCGTGGGCGAGGGCGACCAGGTGTTCCTCGCCCCGGGTGGCGAACCGACCCCCACCAGCGTGTCGGTGACCATCACACCGAACCGCTGATCTTTCCGAACCACCGAAGTTTTCGAGTCGGGCTAGGGTGAAATCATGCGTCCCGCCACCACGTTGACCATGGCCCTGCTGCTCGGCGCGATCTTCGTGGCCGGAATCATTTCACTCCTCCAACTGTGAGGACTCGCGCGATGAGGAGACACCGGTCGTGAACCTGGCATCCATCGTCGACAAGCACGACGGATCTCGTCCGGCCATCATCAGTCGTGGTCGCACCACCTCCTACGGGGAGTTGCGCGACCAGATCGATTCGTTCCGCGGATCGTTGGTGGCCCTCGGCGTCGTGCCGGGTGACCGAGTGGCGTTGATGTGCGGCAACGGGCGTTGGTTCGTGGTGGCGTACATGGCCGTGGTCGGCGCCGGAGCCATCGCGGTGCCGTTGAACCCGTTGAGTCCGACGCCCGAACTCGAGGCCGAACTGGCCATCGTCGACCCCAAGTTGGTTCTGGTCGAGGCGTCCGGTGTTTCGTCCTTCTCGGCCGTCGATCGCCGTCGACTTCCGTCCTTGGCGCACGTCGTCGTCACCGACGCGTCGAGTGCGTCCGCGGTGCAGGGCACGGCGAGCGTGCGCACGTTCGACGACATGCTCGGCGGCCCGAAGGCCCACTGGGTCGAGGTGAACGACTCCGATCCGGCGGTGCTCATCTTCACCAGTGGAACCGCGGGCTCGCCCAAGGCCGCGATTCTCACGCATCTCAATCTGCTCGAGAACATTTGCCAGAACTTCTCGACCTCCGATCACATTCAGGAGGGTGACGTGGTGTTCGGCGTGTTGCCGATGTACCACATCTTCGGATTGAACGTGGTTCTCGGAATGTCACTGATGGCGGGCGCCTGTGTCGTGCTCGTGCAGCGATTCGATCCGGTGACCGCGGTCGAAACGTTCGTCGAGCGCGCCGTGACGATCGTTCCCGGCGCACCGCCGATCTGGGTGGCGATGTCGTTGATGGAAGGAATCGACGAGTCGGCTTTCTCGACGGTGCGGCTCGCGCTCACCGGTGCGGCTCGCATGCCGGAAGAAGCATCGGAACGACTGCGAGTCAAGTTCGGCTTGGATCTGCGCGAGGGGTACGGACTCACCGAAGCGGCGCCGGTGGTGACCAGCTCGGTGGGCGTGCAGAATCGCCCGGGTTCGGTGGGTCGTGCGGTGGAGGGCGTCGACGTGCGCATCGTCGACGAGTCGAACAACGACGTTCCCGTCGGCGATTCCGGAGAGGTGTGGGTGAAAGGACCCAATGTGTTCGCGGGTTACTGGAACGATCCCGAGGCCACCGCGCGAGTCCTCGATCGTGACGGTTGGTTGCACACCGGCGACATCGGTCTGGTCGATGACGACGGATATCTGTATCTCGTCGATCGAGCCAAGGACCTGATCATCGTTTCGGGATTCAACGTGTACCCCGCCGAGGTCGAAGAGGTGTTGATGCGACACCCGGCGGTGTTCGAAGCCGGGGTGGTGGGAGTGTCGCATCCGCACACCGGCGAGGCGGTTCGCGCCTTCGTGGTGTTGAAGCCCGGCGCCGAGGCCGACGAGGACTCCTTGATCGATCACTGCCACGATCACATCGCGCGATACAAGTGCCCGTCGAAAGTGTTGGTGGTGGACGAGCTACCGCACAATCGCTTCGGAAAACTGCTCCGACGCGCGTTGTGAACCCGCCGGCTTCACCGACGCGGTGAGGAATCCGCTGAACAGGATCACGACCCCCACCAACAACGTCACGGCGAACGCACGATCCTCACCGAGTCGTCCCGCCAAAGTGCCGCTTCCCGACAGGACGAGAGTTCCGGTGGCGATGAGAAGATTCGCGAGGGCGGTACGTCGCGGGTTCATGATCTGACGCGTTGCTCCGGCGGTGGCGGGCAGTCGGCCACGCAACACGCGGGCGATGGACCACACGGCACCCACGATGATGACGAGCGCGGCCACACCCGAACCAACCGCGGCGAACACCCGAGGAGCCGCGCCGAACAATTCGCTCCCGCGGGGCAGCCCAGCGCCGGTGATCTCGCCCGCGGGCGCCACGAGCACGACGCCGGTGGCGGCTCCGGACAACCCGATCAACCAGAGTCGGGTGACATCGCCGATTCGGCGACCGAACAACAGGTAGACGGTGCCCAGGGCCAGCCAGGGAACGTTCAACACCGCGCCGGCGAGGAAGAAGACGCGGAAGGACGCCAGGCTCCAACCACGAGCCTCGGCCCACCACAACGCCATCGAGCCCAGAGCGAACAGTGCCAAGGACACGGTCCACGCACCGTCGTGCGGTCGGCGGCGACGCAGCCATCGATCGAGCGTCGAAATCGCGAACGCCAGGGCGATCAAGGTCGCGGTGGCGGCGAGCGCGGCGTTCAACGTCACGCATCGCAGGCTATGTCTTTCTTCGTCAGGGTCGTTCGTCGGCGGGGTCGTTCATCGCTCGTGACATCGATCGGTCCTGATCGACCGCTCGTCGGCGGGACCTCGGGGCGAGTGTTCCCCTCGTCGGTGACGAACGACCGCTCATCCACCCCAAAGACACCTCGGCGTAACTTCGTGAACATGATCACGAGGACCTAGCGTTTCGGCGATGGCCGATCGCCCCCGACGCCGAATCCCCGAGGCCACCGTGTCCCGGTTGCCCGTTTATCTGCGTTTGCTGAACGAGTTGGCCGATGCGGGTACGCATCACATTTCGAGCGAGCAACTCGCCGAACTCGGTGGGGTCAACGCGGCCAAGGTTCGCAAGGACCTCAGTTACCTCGGCAGCTACGGAGTGCGCGGTGTGGGGTACGAGGTTCCGTATCTCGTGTACCAGATTCAGCGCGAGCTCGGTTTGAACCATGACTGGCCCGTCGTGATCGTGGGAGCCGGCAACTTGGGTCAGGCGCTGTCGGGTTACGGCGGCTTCGGGCAGAAGGGCTTCCCCGTCGCCGGGGTGGTGGACGTGGACCCCGGCAAAATCGGGTCCGTCATCGGGGGAGTTCGGGTTCGACACATCGACGAGCTGCCCCAGATCGTGGCCTCCCGGTCCGTGTCGATCGGGGTGGTCGCGGTTCCGGCCGCCGGAGCGCAGGATGCCGCCGATCGGCTGGTGAAAGCCGGCGTGACCAGCATCTTGAACTTCGCCCCGGCCGTGATCGCCGTGCCTCGCGGGATCAACGTGCGCAAGGTCGATTTGGCCCTCGAACTGCAGATTCTCAGCTATCACGAACAGAGTCGGGCCAACACGTTGCGCGCGGTTCCCGGCTCGGGCAAGAGCGCGAGCGCGTAGGGCGACGGCGCGGGTCGAGGGAATAAGGTAACCACCGTGTCCATCGTCGTTTTCGGGGTGAATCACCGCACGGGGCCCCTGGCTCTCCTGGAGCGGGTCACGATCGCCGACGATGCGATCGCCAAGACCATTCATGGTCTCATGTCCCGTCCGAACATTCGCGAAGCGGTGGTGTTGTCCACCTGCAACCGGACCGAGGTGTACGCGGTGGCGGAGAAGTTCCACGGGGCCTACGGCGACCTGCGCGACTTCTTCTGCGATCTCGGCGGGTTCTCGGCCGACGAGTTGGCCCCGCACTTGTACAGCCAGCACGACGAGGCGGCCGTGTCGCACCTCTTCGAAGTGGCGGCGGGACTCGACTCGGCCGTTCTCGGCGAGAGCGAGATCCTCGGGCAGGTGCGTGACGCGTGGAATCGTTCGCAACGCGAGGGCGGTTCCTTGTCGACTCTCAACTTGTTGTTCCGACATGCTCTCGAGGTCGGCAAGCGCGCGCGCTCGGAGACCTCGATCGGTCGACACACGTCGAGTGTGAGTCACGCGGCCGTCGACATGGCTCGTGATGGCCTCGGATCGGTCGAGGGCCTCACGGTTCTGGTGGTCGGTGCCGGCGACATGGGCGAAGGCGTCACCGTGGCTCTGGCCGGAGCGGGCGTGGGACGAGTGCTGGTGGCCAACCGCACCATCGGCCGTGCTCAGGATCTGGCCGATCGCGTGGGCGGATCGGTCACCGAGTTCTACCGGCTGAACGAGACCCTGGTGGATGCCGACGTCGTGGTCACCTGCACCGGTGCCGGTGGCACCGTGATCGATCACGAAATGGTCGCTTCGGCGATGGCTCGTCGAGCCGACCGTCCCTTGTTCGTGGTCGACATCGCCGTGCCCCGCGACGTCGAACGTTCCGTGGGCGACATCGACGGCGTCACGTTGTTGAACCTCGACGATCTTCGTGATTGGGCGGCGCGGGGTCAGGCGCAACGCGCGGCCGAAGCCGACGCGGTTCGGTCCATCGTCCTCGAGGAAGTCGAGCGATTCGCGATGGAGACCACCGCTCGTCAGGCGGCTCCGTTGGTGGCCCAGTTGCACGCGGCCGCCGAGTCCGTCCGTGCCGCCGAGATCGAACGCATGAAGCGTCGCCTCGCCTCGCTCGATCCGGAGCAGCGCGATGCCGTGGAGGCGCTCACCAAGGGCATCGTCGCCAAGTTGTTGCACGACATGTCGGTGCGCCTGAAGGACGATGCCGGAACGCCGCGCGGTGAGCGCAACGCCGCCGCCGTTCGCGACCTCTTCGATTTGCGCTGATCATCGTGTCCGCGCTGCGCATCGCGACCCGCGGTTCACTTCAGGCCCGCACCCAATCCGAGCACATCGCTTCCGCTCTGCGTTCCGCCCATCCCGGCCTGGAGGTCGAGTTGGTGTTCGTGGACACGATGGGCGACCGTCGACAGGACGTTCCGTTGCACACGATCGGCGGACAGGGCGTGTTCGTGAAAGAGGTGCAGGCCGCCGTGCTCGATGGTCGCGCGGATCTGGCGGTGCACAGCGCCAAGGATCTTCCGTCGACGCCCGCCGACGGCTTGCACATCGCGGCGTTCGGCGAACGTCGCGACCCGCGCGACGTGTTGGTTGGTCGAACACTCTCCGAACTGGCCCACGGGGCCACGGTGGCCACGGGATCGGTGCGTCGTCGCGCGCAACTGTCGCGACTGCGACCGGATCTGAACTTCGTCGAACTGCG
>JAIXWJ010000012.1 GCA_027491335.1 Actinomycetes bacterium
CGACCCAAACACTTCCGTCTTGGTCGACGGTGACGCCGGTGGGGCTCGATCCGGTTTCGAGAGCAATGGGGGTTTGTGGTGTCGACACCCCGGCGACATCGGCGATTTCGGTGAGTGTCGCGTCAGTGGAGTCGACCACCCAGAGACTGCCGTTTTCTCCTGCGGCAATCTCGACGGGATTCGAACCGAGAGTGATCGCCGTATCGGCACCCCACGCGAACGAAGCCGTCTGGCCCGTCACCCCACTCGCGATCGACTGATTGGTCAAACCGAATGCAGTGAAGGACGCCGCGCCGATGACCAGAGCCAAGCCACCACGAACACCATTACGAAAGACCCGCACATCCGCCTCCAGTACCTCTAGTTGTGTACACCGTACACAGAATGTGTCTGGAATGCACAATTGGAGGTACGTGAAGATGGGTACGAGAAAGAGACCCCTCGAAATGGGTTGATTCGACGCCCGGACGGGCGGTCAGGAATTAGTGGGCGGCAGCGTTGGTGCCGCTCACGCCACCCGCGGCGGCCAGACGAGCATGGGCCTTGCCCAACTCGGCGGCACCCTTGGCGTCGTGCTCGTGGCGCAACTGCTCTTCCAAGCGGGCCACTTCGGCCGCCGCATGGTTCTTGTCGATCTCGCTGCCCAGCTCGGCGTCATCGGTGAGGATCGACACCTTGCCGTTGCTCACTTCCACGAATCCACCGTGCACGGCGATGTCCAACACCTGACCATCGACGAGATACACCCGCGTGTGATTCGGAACCACCGCGGCCAGGAACGGCGCATGGCCGGCCAGGAACGCCACCTCGCCCCCACCAAGGGTGCGGGTGATCACCTGGGTCGCTTGACCGGAGAACAAAACGCGCTCCGGCGACACGACTTCCACGCGCATCGCGGCCGACTCCGACATCAGACGTTCTCCTGCAGCGCCTTCGCCTTGGCGAGCACCTGCTCGATGCCGCCGACGTTCAAGAACGCCTGCTCGGGGATGTGGTCCAGATCACCGTTGAGGATGGACTCGAACGAGTTCACGGTCTCCTCCACGGGCACGAACTCTCCCTCGATGCCGGTGAACACCTTGGCCACGAAGAACGGCTGCGACAAGAAACGCTGGATCTTGCGCGCGCGCGACACGGTGAGACGGTCCTCTTCGGAGAGCTCGTCCAAACCGAGAATGGCGATGATGTCCTGCAGTTCCTTGTAGCGCTGCAAGTTCTCCTGCACGCGACGGGCCACGTTGTAGTGACGGTCACCGACCACCTCGGGGGTGAGGATGGTGGAGGTGGACGCCAGCGGGTCCACGGCCGGGTAGATACCCAGCGCGGCCACTTGACGCGACAACTCGGTGGTGGCGTCGAGGTGGGTGAACGTGGTGAACGGAGCCGGGTCGGTGTAGTCGTCGGCGGGCACGTACACGGCCTGCAGCGACGTGATGGAACGACCGCGAGTCGAGGTGATGCGCTCCTGCAGCTGACCCATCTCGTCGGCCAACGTGGGCTGGTAACCCACGGCCGACGGCATACGGCCCAACAGGGTGGACACTTCGGATCCGGCCTGCACGAAACGGAAGATGTTGTCGACGAACAACAACACGTCCTGGTTCTGCACGTCACGGAAGTACTCGGCCATGGTGAGCGCCGACAGAGCAACGCGCAGGCGCACGCCCGGCGGTTCGTCCATCTGGCCGAAGACCAAGGCGGCCTTCTCGAACACGCCCGACTCTTCCATTTCCATACGGAGGTCGGTGCCCTCGCGGGTGCGCTCACCCACGCCGGCGAACACCGACACACCACCGTGCTGCGACGCCACGCGGTTGATCATCTCGGTGATGAGAACGGTCTTGCCCACGCCGGCTCCACCGAACAGACCGATCTTTCCACCGGCCAAGTACGGGGTGAGCAAGTCGATGACCTTCACGCCGGTGACGAACATGCGCTTTTGCGGCTCGAGCGACGCGAAGTCCGGGGCCGGGCGGTGGATGTCCCAACGCTCCATGTCGGCGAACTTGGCGTTGTCATCGTCGAGCACTTCGCCCCACACGTTCCACACGTGACCCAACACGCGGTCACCCACGGGCACCTGAATGCCGTGGCCGGTGTTGCGCACGGCGGTGCCGCGACGCAGACCGTCGGTGGGCTTCATGCACACGGCGCGCACGCGGCTGTCACCCAGCTGCTGAGCCACCTCGGCCAGAACCTTCACGTCCTGTCCTTCGATCTGCACGGTGAACTCGAGCGCGCTGTTCAACTCGGGGAGGTGTCCCCGCGGGAACTCGACGTCGATCACGGGGCCGGCGATGCCGACGACCTTGCCGTCCTTCAGTTCATTCTCAGTCATGGTCATGGCTGTCTCTCTCCTGATCAGCGGTCCGAATCGGCAAACGTGCCGAGGTCGATGAGTCGTATTTCCTTGGTGCCACCCGACAGCGCCTCGGCGCCGCCGACGATCTCCATGATCTCGGTGGTGATCGCGTCCTGACGGGCGCGGTTCATGATGCGCGAGAGGCTCTTGATGAGCTCCTCGGCGTTGTCGGTGGCGCTCTTCATGGCGCGCTGACGGAACGCGTGCTCACTGGCTGCCGCGTTCAGCAGCGCCGCGTACACGCGCGCCTCGATGTAGCGAGGGATGAGCGTCTCCAAAATGGCGGTGGGGCTGGGCTCGAATTCGTAGTCGGCGCTCAGTCCGTCCTGGCCCGGCTTGCCGTCGCCACCACTGATGACGTCGCGCTCCAGCGGAACGAGCGGTCGCAACACCACTTCTTGCGAACCGGCCGAGATGAAGCGGGTGTACACCAGCACCACCTTGTCGACCGCGCCGCTGGCGTACAACGACACCACGTGCTCGCCGATCTCCTTGGCATTGGAGTATGTCGGCTGATCGGAGAATCCGTTGAAGGCCTGATCCAACTTGTAGCCGCGGAAGCGGAAGTAGCTCTCGCTCTTGCGACCCACCGGAACGATGATGTACTCGCGACCGGCTTCGACGTCGGCCTTGATCTCGCCCTCGGTGGCGCGCAACACGCCCGCGTTGTAACCACCGCACAGACCACGGTCGGCGCTGATGGGCACGTAGCACACCGTCTGGATGTTTTCGCGCGTCGCCAACAGCGGACTGTCGGTGGAGCCACCGGCCGCCGCCAGGTCACGGACCACCTCGGTGATCTGCTCGCTGTAGGGCACGGCGGCCTGAACGCGCTGCTGGGCCTTGACGATGCGCGACGCAGCGATGAGTTCCATCGCGCGCGTGATCTTCTTGGTCGCCTGGACGCTACGAATGCGTCCGCGCAGAATTCGTTCCTGTCCGCCGGCCATGGATTACTCCGTCGCCAACGTCTTGTTCGACTGGGCTTCGCCAACCTGCTCGGCATCGCTGGCGGCTTCGTTCGCCTTGCGGGCGGCGGCGTTGGCCGCGACGAAACCATCCTTGAACGCCTGCACGATCGCACCCAGGTCGTCGCCGACCTTCTTGGTGCGCAGGTCCGACAACACCGAACCATGACGCGCGCGCATGTGATCGAGCAGTTCGCTCTCGAAACGACGCACGTCGGAGACGGCGATGTCGTCGAGGTAACCCTTGGTGCCGGCGAAGATGGAGACAACCTGCTCCTCGACGGGCATCGGGCTGTTCAACGGCTGCTTGAGCAATTCCACCAAGCGATAACCGCGCTCCAGCTGAGCCTTCGAAATGGCGTCCAGTTCGGAACCGAACGTGGCGAAGGCTTCCAGCTCACGGAACTGCGCGAGGTCCAGCTTCAGCGTTCCGGCCACACCCTTCATGGACGGCACCTGGGCCGCACCACCCACGCGCGACACCGAGATGCCCACGTCGACGGCCGGACGCACGCCCGACTTGAAGAGGTTGTCCTGCAGGTACACCTGACCGTCGGTGATGGAGATCACGTTGGTGGGGATGTACGCCGACACGTCGCCGGCCTTGGTCTCGATGACGGGCAGAGCGGTGAGCGAACCGGCGCCGTTGGCGTCGGACAGCTTGGCCGCGCGCTCGAGCAGACGGCTGTGCAAGTAGAACACGTCACCGGGGTACGCCTCGCGGCCCGGGGGACGACGCAGCAACAGCGACATCTGACGGTAGGCCTCGGCCTGCTTCGACAAGTCGTCGTACACCACGAGGGCGTGCTGACCGTTCTCCATCCAGTGCTGACCCATGGCGCAACCGGCGTACGGAGCGAGGTACTTGAACGGCGCCGAGTCCGAAGCGGGCGCCACCACGACGACCGTGTACTCCAACGCGCCGGCCTGACGCAGAACTTCCACGGTCTGCGCGACGGTGGAGCCCTTCTGTCCGATCGCCACGTAGATGCACTTCACACCCTGACCCTTCTGGTTCAAGATGGTGTCGATGGCCACGGTGGTCTTGCCGGTCTTGCGGTCACCGATGATGAGCTCGCGCTGACCACGACCGATGGGGGTCATGGCGTCGATGGCCTTGATGCCGGTCTGCATGGGCTCGTGCACGGGCTTGCGACCCATGATGCCGGGAGCCTGGATCTCCATACGACGGGGCTGCACGCCCACGAGCGGACCCTTGCCGTCGATGGGCTCGCCGAGCGCGTTCACCACGCGACCCAACACGCCCTCGCCGACGGGCACCGAGAGAATCTGGCCGGTGGCCTTGACCGTCTGGCCCTCTTCGATGCGATCGGAGTCACCCAACACCACGGCGCCGATGGCCTCTTCTTCGAGGTTCAACGCCAATCCCTTGGTGCCGTCCTCGAACTCGAGCAACTCGTTCACGGCGCAGTCGGGCAAGCCCGAGATGCGCGCGATTCCGTCGCCGACTTCGGTGACGCGACCAACGGTGCGGGCCTCCAGCGAAGGCGTGAAACCCTCGAGGTTCTTCTTGATGGCCGACGCAATGTCGGCCGCTGAGAGTGTGAGCTCTGCCATGTGATTCTCTTTCCGTGACCTTTAGAGCCGGCTCTTGACGTTGTCGAGCCGTGTACGCACGCTGCCGTCGATCACCGTGTCGCCCACGGTGGCCACCAAGCCACCGAGCACGCTCGGGTCGACGACGACCTTCAGATTGATCTGCTTGCCGGTGACGCTGGTGAGCGTCGCGGCCAGACGGGACTGCTGCTCGGCGGTGAGGGGAACCGCGGAACGAACCTCGGCCACCTCGAGATGCTTGGAGCTGGACGCACGACGCACCAACTTGTCGACGATCGCCGGCAGGTCGCGTCCGCGACCCGAACCGATGACCAACGACACCAACTGAACGGTGGTGTTGGCGGCGGTGGCGCCGATGAGATCCTCGACGATGGCCTGACGGCGCGCCGCCGGGATCTGGTCGTCGGTGAGCTTCGAGCGCAACGCGTCGCTGCTCTCGAACGCGCGAGCCAACTGGTACAGCTCGGCTTCGACGGTGTCGATGTTGCCTTCGGCGCGAGCGATCTCGAACAGAGCGCGCGCGTAGCCTTCGATGCGGTTGTCGCTCATCGTGAAGCACCCACCTTTGCGATGAAGTTCTCGACCAGCGCCTGCTGCGTCGAGTCGTCGAGCACCGAGGCGATCACTCGATCGGTGGCGACGCCGGCCAAACGACCGATCTCGTTGCGCAACTCGTCCGAGCCACGCGCCGCGGCCGCCGCGATGTCGGCATCGGCCTTGGCTTCGAGTTCGGCGATCTCGGCGGTGAGGCGGTTGCGACCATCGGCGAGGAGAGCGTCGGCTTGCGCCTTCGCGTCGGCCAGGAGACGGGCCTTCTCGCTCTCGATGTCGCCCAGCGCCTGACGGATCTGGGTGGCGTCGGCCTGAGCCTTGGACAAGTCGTTGGCCGATGCGTCGAGTTCTTTCTGAATGCGCTCGGTGCGCGCACCCAGAGCCTTCTTGAACGCCGGCAACGCGAACTTCCACAACGCCGCGAAGATGATGAGCGACGCGATACCGCCGTAGATGATTTCGGCGGGCTCGGGGAAGAGCCAGTGCGGGGACTGTGCCGGGTCGACGGCAATCAGAGATGTGAGGTTCATCAGCGGGCTCCTGCACTCATGACGTCGGTGACGGCTCGCGACACCGCGGCGGAGTCGGGGCGCTTACCGGTGGCCGCTTCCACGGCACTGGTGACCACGTCGGCCACGGCGCTCTCGATCTGACCACGAACCGCGGCCTTGGCCGCTTCGGCTTCACGCTGAGCAGCTTCACGCTTGGCGTTGATGCGAGCGTTGGCCTCGGCGATCTTGGCGTTGCGCTCGGTTTCCAACGTGGCGCGAGCCGCGTCGATCACCTTGGCCGCATCGACCTTGGCCGCCGCCACCGCCGCCTCGTATTGAGCGACTTCGCTACGCGCCCCGCTGCGAGCAGCGTCGGCGTTCTCGTGACCCTCGCGGATCGAGTTGTAGCGAGCATCCATGCCCTTGCGCAGGCGCGGATACAGGAAGTAGCGCATGAGGATGGCGAACACCAAGAAGGCGCCGCCGCTCCACGCAAGTTCCTTCATCTCGGGCAGGATCGGGCTCGGGCCCGGTCCACACTCGGACTGCTCAATCTTGGTGCCAGCGGGAACTGGGTTTTCCGGTTCGAACAGACACTCGGAGGGATCGATCAATTTCTCTTCTCCGCCACCGGCAGAGACGAACGAAACCCTCACAGCGCCACTCGGTTGGATGACGACGGCTGTCAGCACGTCAACTCCTTGTGGGTAGTTGGATGGCAATGAATGTCGATCAGAGACCGATGAGGATGAACACCACGAAGCCGATGAGGGCGAGCGCTTCGGTGAAGGCGATACCCAGGAACATCGTGGTGCGAACCATGCCGGCAGCCTCGGGCTGACGAGCCATGGCCTCGACGGACTTACCGACGAGGAATCCGATGCCGATGGCCGAGCCGAACGCGGCCAAGCCGTAGGCGAAACCAGAGGTGCTGGCGGCCTCGGCGGCCTTCAGTGCATCACCTTCGGCCGGGTCGAACGCCGCAACCAGTGCTGACAATGCTTCCATTTTCTTTGTCTCCTATGTGCTGTTGATGTAGAGAAGGGTGAATACGAACGGGGTCGATCAGTGCTCGGGGTGCGCGGCGCTGCCGATGTACACCGAGGCAAGGATCGTGAAGATGTAGGCCTGCAAGAAGGCCACCATCACTTCGAAGGCCGTGAGGCCCACGAGCATTGCCAACGGCAAGATGCCGACCGGGATGAGTCCCGGGTTGCCCTCGGCCTGGAAGAGCGCCTTCGACAGAACCGCGAAGGTGACCAGAAGCATGTGGCCGGCGAGCATGTTGGCGAAGAGTCGCACCGTCAACGAGAACGGACGCACGAAGAACGTGGAAATCAGTTCGATCGGGGTGACGAGAACGTAAAGAGCCTTGGGCACTCCGGGCGGGAAGAGCGAGCTCTTCAGGTAACCGAGACCGCCCTGGTGCTTGATGCCGGTGCCGATGAAGACCACCCACACCACGAGCGACAAGAACAACGGCAACGCCATGCGCGCGGTGGCGGGCATCTGCAACAGCGGGATGACGCCGGGCACGTTGCACAAGTAGATGAACACGAAAAGGCTGAGAAGGAACGGCGTCCAGCCCAAACCGTCGCGGCCCATCGTCTGCATGATGATGCCGTTCTCGATGAACTCGACGATGGACTCGGCGAGATTACGAATGCCCTTGGGGGCCTTCATCGGATCCTTGTTGCCCGCGAGCAAGAAGATGAGCGAGCCGATGAGTGCGGCCGCCACGACGATGAGGGCGATCTTGTTGAAGCCCGGGAAAAGATCCTTCCAACGAAGTACTTCGTTGATCGGCGGGAACTCGAGTGCGATCACGTTCTGTCGGTCCTTTGTGCAGGCGTGGGTGGGCAGGCTGAAGTGTTGACGGGGGCTTTACTTACGGCGGGGTTTCAACCCCGGATATGCGAGCGATGCGGCTACGTAGCGCATCTCCCACACGAGGAGTCCTAGGTGAGTAACAATAATGGTCAATCCGAGGGCCGTGAGTGAAATCCAAGAGGCATCTCGCACGAGAACCAGCGCCAGATAGATCAGACCGAGGCGCCCGATGTAGCCGAAAAGCACCGCGCCCATCATGAGGCCCAGGCTGATTCGAGCGGTGACGGCCACCAATCCGGCGGCGCAGAGGAAGTTCACCAACACCAGCGCCATGCCATAGAGGGCCGAAAAGACTCCGTCGAGGCCGGCGAACACCGCGCACACCGCCACGATCACCGGTGCGGCATACGCCCCACGCTTCACGATGTCGAAGGACACTTCGATCTCGGGCGCCTCACCGTCGAGACGCGTGGTCATGGGGGTCGGGCTGTCGGTCATGGTCACTGATCCGGTCCCGGGTTCACAGAGGAGTTGTCGGAGGGGTTCGAGGCGGGGTTCTGATGGGCCACGGCCGCCTCGCGACGCTCGGCCTCGAGGGTCTTCATACGGGCGTCGTAGGCGAACCACATCTTCACGGACTGGCCCACCACCGAGAACACCACGAAACCGATCATGAACGCCGGCTGGGTGCCAAAAGCCAGGTCGAGCAACCAGCCCAGCCCGAGGAAAACCGCCACCGTGATGGCCATTTCCATGCCCTGGCCCAGGCCTTGGTCGACGCTCGCCGAGCTGCTCGGCCGGACCAAAACATTGGTCATACGCTGGGCAAATGCGGTCGTACGACGCGTTTTGGGTGCGGCGGCAGAGGTGTCGGTCATCGGCGGGGAAGGTTCAGGAGGCGTCAGACGCGGGAGGCGCTTGATCGCTCGTGAAAGTTTGCACAATCTACCCCGCCGATGGGGGTCGGGGCAATTCAGTGGTGGCCTCGCCGGGAGGGTCGTCGGTCACCACGGACCCCTCGTTGCGGGCGTCCTTGCGTTGGCGTCGAACCTCGGGGTGCAGAACCGTGTACAGGCTGAGCGCGATGGCGGCGGTGCCGATGGGGATGAGCGCCGTGCGGGCCTTGGTGAAGATCGGGTACAGCACGAAGCCCGACAGGATCGCCGTCCACAACCACAGGATCAAGACGCTGCGACGCTGACCATGACCGAGGTTCATGAGCCGGTGATGCAGATGGCCCTTGTCGGCGGTGGCCACACCCTGACGCTTGGCGGCGCGTCGGATGATGGCGAACAACGTGTCGAGAATCGGCACACCGAGGATGAACAACGGAATGAACAACGGCGCGAGGAAGAAGTAGGTCTGGCCCGGCGTGTACGTGGAGCTGTCCGGATCGGCACGACCTCCCACCACGCTGGTGGACACGGCCATCAACAATCCGAGGAACAACGCACCGCTGTCGCCCATGAAAATGCGGGCCGGATTGAAGTTGTGCGGCAGGAATCCGACGCACACACCCAACGCGATGATGGCGATGAGCGGACCCACGTTGGGCTGCACCAACACGCCCAAATCATCCAGTCGTCGGCTGTACAGGAAGAACGCGGCGGCGGCGATGGCCACGATTCCCGCGGCCAAACCGTCCAATCCGTCGATGAGATTCACCGCTTGGCTCATGCCCATCAACCACAAGATGGTGATGATGGGCACCCAATCGTTCGACAACACGAACACGTCGAGGAACGGGATGCGGAAGTAGAACATCGTCGCGCCGAACCACACCAGAACGAGTCCGGCGATGACCGTGCCGGTGACCTTGGCGGGACTGGAGATCTCGCGGATGTCGTCCACCAAGCCGGTTCCGAAGATCACGAGCGCGGCCAGCAACACTCCCAACGGTTCGGAGTTGTTGTCGAACACCGGTGCGAATCGGCCCATACGCCAGGCCAACCCGAGGGCCACCACGAAACCAACGAACATGGCGATGCCACCCACATCGGGGGTGGGCACCTTGTGCACCCGACGTTCGTCGGGCTGAACCACCCAGCCGACCCGGTGCGCGACGCGGGTGACGATGGGCGTGGCGATGAAGGTGACGATGGCGGCGACAGCACCGATGAAGATGTAACCGGCGGTATCGGGCACGCCCCGAGACTATTCCGGACGCTTTGGAATCAGGTCAGGCGGCGGGGTACGCGGGGAAGGCGGCGCACAGGGCGGCCACCTCGGCCTTGACCGCGGCCACTTTGGCGTCGTCGGTGCGGTCCCGCAAGGCCCGGGCGATGAGGTCGGCGATGGTGTCCATCTGCGGTTCCTTCATGCCCTGAGTGGTCACCGACGGGGTGCCGATACGCACGCCGGACGTGACGAAGGGGCTGCGCGGATCGTCGGGGATGGTGTTCTTGTTCAGGGTGATTCCGGCCAGGTCCAGCACCGCTTGGGCTTCCTTGCCGGTGAGCTCGGCATCAAAGGGACGCAGGTCGACCACCATCAGATGGCAGTCGGTGCCGCCCGACACCAGGCGGAAACCGTTGCGGGCCAGGGCGTTGGCCAGGGCCGAGGCGTTGGCCACCACTTGCTGGGCGTAAGCCTTGAACGCGTCCGAGGCGGCCTCGCGGAACGCGATGGCCTTACCGGCGATGACGTGCTCCAACGGTCCGCCCTGCCAGCCCGGGAACACGGCCTTGTCGATGGCGGCGGCGTGCTCGGACGTGGACAAGATGCAGCCACCGCGAGGGCCGCGCAGGGTCTTGTGCGTGGTGAAGGTGACCACGTCGGCGTGCGGAACCGGATTCGGGTACGCGCCACCGGCGATGAGACCGGCCAGGTGGGCCGCGTCGTACATGTAATAGGCACCCACCTCGTCGGCGATGGCGCGGAACGGGGCCGGATCGATGCGACGCGGGTAGCTGGTGGTGCCGGCCACGATCATGCGCGGACGGTGCTTCAACGCGAGGTCGCGCACTTGGTCCATGTCGATGCGCTCGTCACCGGGCGTGACCTTGTACGGGATGAAGTTGTACAGCTTGCCGCTGGCGTTCACCGGCGAACCGTGCGTGAGGTGACCGCCGTGATCGAGGCTGAGGCCCAACACCGTGTCACCGGCATTCAGCAACGCCTGATAGGCGCACATGTTCGCGTTGGCACCCGAGTGCGGTTGCACGTTGGCGTGATCGGCACCGAACAAGGACTTCACACGCTCGATGGCGATGGCTTCGATGGAGTCCACCACTTGGTTGCCGCCGTAGTAGCGCTTGCCCGGATAGCCCTCGCTGTACTTGTTGGTGAGCACGCTTCCGACGGCGTGCATCACCGCGGGCGAGGTGAAGTTCTCGCTGGCGATCAGCTGCAGTCCGGTGGTCTGACGCGTGAACTCGTCGGCCAGAAGGCGTTCGATCTCGAGATCGGGGTCGGTGTCGGAGGGGAAGGGCATGTCGACTCTTTGCTGGTCAGAACTCGTTCTCGAGTTCCGACAATTGTGCCACCCGTCGGGCGTGACGACCCCCCTCGAAGGCGGTGGAAAGAAACGTTGTGACGATTTCCTCAGCGAGACCGATGCCCACCACCCGAGCGCCGATGGACAGAACGTTGGCGTCGTTGTGCGCACGAGCCATGCGCGCGGTGTACAAGTCGTTGCACAACGCGGCGCGCACCCCGCGCACCTTGTTGGCCGCCAACTGCTCGCCCTGACCGCTGCCACCCATGACGATGCCGAAGTCGGCGGCACCGTCGCGCACCGTGCGGCCCACGCCGGCGCAAATGGGCGGATAGTCGCAACTCTCGGTGGAATGCGTGCCCTGATCGTCGACCACGTGACCGGCGGCGGTGAGGAAGGCCACGAGATGTTGCTTCAGGTCGTAGCCCGCGTGATCGGAGCCGATGGCGATGCGCAGTGAAGATGCCGACATGAGCGCACCCTAATTCAGGCTCGACCAGGCGAGAGTCTTCGATGGCGACCGGGGCGTGCGTTCTCGCACCGCGACCTCCGCCGCGTTCGGCTCCTCGGGTAACTTTCCCGAATGGCTCTCGATCCCCGTACCCCCGTGATCGTCGGCGTCGGACAGCAACTGCAGCGCATCGACGACCCACTCGCGGCCCTCGCGCCCGTTCCCTTCATCGCCGAGGCCATTCGTGCCGCGGCCGCCGACGCCGGATTGAGCGCGGTGCCCAACGTCGACTCCATCCGCGTGGTGAGTTTCCTGTCGTGGCGCTATCGCGACCCCGCGCGATTCATCGCCGACGAATTGGGAATCACGACGAGCGAAACCGCCGTCACCACCATGGGTGGCAACAGCACGCAGTCGCTCATCAACACCACTTCCGTCGAGATTCAGAACGGCGACGTGGATCTGGTGATCCTGTGCGGTGGCGAGACGTCGCGCACGCGCAAGCGGGCTCGCGCGGCGAACATCGACTTGCCGTGGCCGGTGGTTTCCGATGATGTGCGCCCCTCGCGCATCATGGGCGAGGACCTGGTGATGAACCACGAGTACGAGTTGTCGCGGCGCATCGTGGCACCCATTCAGGTGTACCCCATTTTCGAAACGGCCCTTCGCGCGGACGCGGGTCGCAGCATCGACGATCACAATGCCCATCTCGGCCGCTTGTGGTCGGGGTTCAGCAAAGTGGCCGCGGGCAACCCGTACGCCTGGATCCGCAAGGAGATGACCCCCGAGGAGATCATCACCACCGGCCCGCGCAATCGCATGATCGGCCTGCCGTACACCAAGGTGATGAATTCGAACAACGACGTCGATCAGTCGGCGGCGATCATCATGTGTTCGGTGGCCACCGCCGAACGTTTGGGCGTGTCGCGCGACAAGTGGGTGTTCCCCGTCGCGGGCACCGATTGCCACGAGCACAAGTACTTCAGCGAGCGAACCACGTTCACGGACACACCGGCGGTGAAGTTGGGTGGACGCATGGCTTTGGAGTTGGCCGAGACATCCATCGACGAGATCGACATCGTCGACTTGTACTCGTGTTTCCCGTCGGCCGTGCAGTTGGGGGCACTGTCGTTGGGTCTCGGCCTCGATCGTCAACTCACGCGCACGGGCGGCTTGGCGTTCGCCGGCGGTCCGTGGAACAACTACGTGATGCACGCCGTGGCCACGGTGGTGACCGAACTTCGTCAGCGCACCAACGAGAAGGCGCTGGTCTGGGGCAACGGCGGATACGCCACGAAGCATGCCTTCGGCGTGTACTCCACCACTCCCCCAACCCACGGCTTCCGTCACGCATATCCGCAAGCCGAGATCGACGCTCTGCCGACGCGTGCGGTGGTGGACGTGGGCACGTCGGCCGGACCGGCCACCGTCGAGGCCTACACCGTGATGCACGATCGCGACGGCAATCCCGAACGTTCCATCGCGTCCTGCTTGCGCGCCGATGGCTCGCGCGCCTGGGGTATCGGCGAAGACCCCGACACCGCGTCAGGCATGTGCGAGGGTGAATGGGTGGGTCGTGCGGTTCGTTTGGACGACGCCGGCAACCTGTTGATCTGACGAACGCGAACACGACGAACGCGACATAGAAAGAGCCATCCATGACGAAGCCCTCGATCATTCTCGACTGCGACCCCGGCCACGACGACGCGTTGGCCATCATCGTGGCGGCGCGTCACACCAACATCCTGGGCATGACCACGGTGTCGGGCAACGCGCCCATCGAGTCCACCACGCACAACACGTTGGTGATGAAGGATCTGCTGGGCTTGAAGGTGCCGGTGCATCAGGGTGCGGTGCGTCCGATCGTGGCCGAACCGCAATACGCCACGTACGTGCATGGTGAGAGCGGATTGGACGGCGCCGATCTGCCCGCACCCACCAGCACCGTCGACGGCACCGACGCCGTCGGCTTCATCATCGACACCGTGCGCGCCAACGAGGGTGCGTGGTTGGTGCCCACCGGACCGCTCACCAACATCGCAATGGCGTTGCGCATGGCTCCCGACATCGCCAATCGCATCGCCGGCATCTCGCTGATGGGTGGCGGAACCTTCGGTAACCGCACCACCGCGGCCGAGTTCAACATCTGGGTGGACCCCGAGGCCGCCGACATCGTGTATCGCTACGGCGGACCATTGATCATGGCCGGCCTGCACGTGACGCATCAGTTCCGCGCCACCCAAGCGCGCATCGACAAGGTGAAGGCCATGCCCGGCCAGTTGGCCAACGTGATGGGCGACCTCATGCAGTTCTTCACCAATATGTACATGAGCCGTCATCACGGCATGGATGGCGGCGCGGTGCACGACCCCTTGGCGGTGTTGGTGCTGACGCACCCCGAGTTGTTCACCCGCAAGAACGCCCACGTGGTGATCGAGCTGAACGGCACCCACACGCGGGGAATGACCCTCATCGACGAACGCGATCTGCGCGAGGTGAAGGCCGGCAACTGCGACGTGTTGATGACCGTTGATGCCGAAGCCGCCTTCGACGTGATGGCCGAGTCCATCAGCCACTTCAGCCGCTGACATTTTCGTGGTTCTGGGTCGGTTAACGGACGCATAGCGTCCGTTAACCGACCCAGAACCCCACCGGAAGTAGGGTTCTCGCATGCGCGCTGCCGTGATGCGAGATTGGTCCCTGCGAGTCGACGACATTCCCGAGCCGGTGCCCGGAGGCGGTCAGGTCCTGGCCCGTGTTCTGGCGTGCGGCATCTGCGGTAGCGACCTGCACATGCTCGTGCACGGCGAGGAGAGTCGTCGCCTGAACCAGGAATTGGCCGCGGGCGCTCCGCCGAATCCGGGTTCGCCGATCATGTTCGAGCCTCACCTCGACACGGTGATGGGCCACGAATACTGCTGCGAGGTTCTCGACGTGGGCCCCGGTGTGAACAATCTGAAAGTGGGCGACGTCATCGTCAGCTTTCCCGTGACCTTCGACGAACAAGGAATCCACGGCGTCGGCTTCAGCAACAAGTACCCGGGTGGCTACTGCGAGCGCATCGTGGCCAACGAGATGATGAGCATCAAGGTGCCCAACGGTCTGTCGCCCGAATTGGCCGCCATGACCGAACCTCTGGCCGTGGGCGTGCACGCCGTGGAGAAGAGCCGCATCGCGCAAGGTGACGCGGCCCTCATTCTTGGTCTCGGACCCGTGGGCTTGGCCTGCATCGCCGAGTTGAAGATGCGCGGCATCGGCCCGATCGTGGGCGCCGACTTCTCGCCTCGTCGACGCGCACTCGCCGAACATCTGGGCGCCGACGTGGTGGTGGATCCGCGCGACACACCGGCCATCGACGCCTGGCGCAAGATCGATGGCAAGAAGCCGCTCGTCATCTTCGAGGCGGTGGGCGTGCCCGGCATGATCGAACAAGCGATGCGCATGGCCCCCAAGGACGCGCGCATCCTGATCGTCGGTGCGTGCATGCAAGAGGATCGTGTGCACCCCATGCTCGGCATCGGCAAGGAACTCAGCCTGCAATTCGTTCTGGGCTACAGCCCGCTCGAATTCGGAAACGCGCTCACGTCCATCGCCGAGGGCAAGGTGGATCTTTCGCCGCTCATCACGGGTCGCGTGGGCATCGACGATGTTCCGCAAGCGTTCCGCGATCTGGGCAACCCCGAAGCGCACGCGAAGATCCTCGTCATGCCGAAGTGAGTCGCGTGAGCGACGATTCCTTTCCCCAGCAATACGCGCGCACCCAACGGCTCTCGTTGGGAGAGCCGCGCAACATCACCGTCTCCGACGACGGACGCAAGGTGGTGTTCCTGCGCAGCAACGCCGGCGACGATCCGGTGAACCGACTGTGGTTGCTCGACGTGGAGTCCGGTCACGAGACGTTGGTGGCCGATCCGCACATCATGTTGGGCGCCGACGACGCCGACGATCTACCGCCCGAGGAACGCGCGCGTCGTGAACGTTTGCGCGAGGGCGCCGGAGGCATCACCAGTTATTCCACCGACACCCACGGCGCGCGTTTCGTGTGCACGCTGTCGGGGCGCTTGTTCGTGGGCGACCTGCACCAAGTGAACGTGCGCGAGATTCGCACGGTCGGGCCGGTGTTCGACCCGCGCCTGTCGCCCAATGGCGAGTGGGTCGCCTACGTGTGTGGTCGCTCGTTTCGCGTGGTTGCCGTGCGGGAACAGGACGAGCACGTACAGGACGAGCACGGTTTCGAGTTGGCCGGACCGGTACTTTTCGACGAACCCGACACCGTGGGTTGGGGCTCGGCCGAGTTCGTGGCCGCCGAGGAGATGAGTCGCTATCGCGGATTCTGGTGGTCACCCGACTCGCGACACGTGGCGGTGTGTCGCGTGGACGAAGCGCCGGTGCCGGTGTGGCACATCGCCGATCCGGCGCATCCGGAGCGACCCGCCAACGTGGTTCGTTACCCGGCCGCCGGAAGCGATGACGCCATCGTGTCGTTGCACGTGTTCGACGCGATCGAAGGCACGCGCGTGGACGTCTCGTGGGACGCCGATGCCTTCCCCTATCTCACGGACGTGGATTGGATCGACGCCGACGCGTTGATGGTCACCGTGTGCTCGCGTGATCAACGCACGTTCGTGACACTGCGCGCCTCTCGCATGGACGGCGCCACCGGCGAGATCGCCCGTCGCACCAGCGACACGTGGGTCGACATCGTGCCCGGCGTTCCGGCCCACATGGGCAACGGTTCGTTGGTGATGGTCGACGATCGCGACGGCTGGAAGCGTTTGATCGTGGACGGCGTAGCGGTGACACCGGTGGGCATGAACGTGCGCGCGGTGGTGAACGTGGGCCACGACGACGTGGTGTTCAGTGCGAACATCGCCGATCACCCCGAGTGCCAGAGCGCGCACCGCTGGAACGGCGACAACATCGTGGCTCTCACCGAACTCGATGGCACGAATTCGGTCGCGATCGGCGCAACGACGATGGTGGTTCGGCGATCGTCGACCGCACTCTCGCGCGCGACCATCACCGTGATCGACGGCGAGCGACGTCACGACATCACCAGCCACGCCGAGGAACCGTTGGTGAATCCGCGACCGCTCTTCATCCGCGCCGGCGCGCGCCGCATACCGTGCGCGTTGTTGATGCCCACCAACCACGTGCCCGGCACCAAATTGCCCGTGCTGATGGATCCGTACGGTGGACCGCACGCGCAGCGAGTGGTGGATTCGTACGCCGCGCACTGCACGTCGCAGTGGTTCGCCGATCAAGGGTTCGCGGTGTTGGTGGTCGACGGTCGCGGCACTCCGGGCCTCGGAACCGACTGGGAGCGCGCGGTTCATCTGGATCTGGCCGCTCCGGTTCTGGATGATCAAGTGGATGCGTTGCTGGCCGTGGCGGCCGAACACCCCGACCTCGACACGTCGCGCGTGGGCATTCGTGGTTGGAGCTTCGGTGGATACCTGGCCGCACTCGCGGTGTTGCGTCGACCCGACGTGTTCCACTGCGCGGTGGCCGGAGCGCCCGTCACCGAATGGCGTCTGTACGACACCTTCTACACCGAGCGGTACCTCGGGCATCCGGGCACCGACCCCGCGCCGTACGACCGCACGTCGTTGTTGAACGAGGCCCACCGTCTGGAACGCCCGCTGTTGATCGTGCACGGCTTGGCCGATGACAACGTGGTGGCCGCCCACACTCTGCAGATGTCCTCGGCCCTGCTGGCCGCCGGCAAGCCCCATGAGGTGTTGCCCTTGTCGGGCGTCACCCACATGACCCCGCAAGCGGTGGTGGCCGAGAACCTGTTGCGTCACCAACTGGACTTCCTGCGTCGCTCGCTCCCCGTACCCACCACCTAGTGGTGCTTCTGGTGGCAGAAAACGACCGCTGACGGTCGTTTTCTGCCACCAGAAGCAACAAGAACGCTGGGGATCCGGGGGTGGGCTGGGCTACCGTTCTCTCCGTGGCATCGACTCCTTCCCCCGATCTGATCCTCGAGCCCCTCTCGCTGGAAGGCGAAGGTTTCCCCGCGCGGCCGCTCAGCGAGTGGCTGACCACCTTCCACCTGGCCTCGGTGGTGCTCGACCCCTACACGAACGAGAGCTCGTGGATCCTGAAGACCGCGGCTCGCGTGTTGCACGCGTTCTCCGGAGCCGCGGTTCGCACCAATCTCATCGTCACGGCCTCGGCAGACGAAGCCCGAACCTTCCTCGGCCCATTGGCCAAGGAGTTCTTGGTGTTCACCGATCCCGATCGCGCCGCCGTGAAGTCCTTCGGTCTGTCCACGCTTCCCGCGCTGGTGTTCGTTCGCTCCGACGGAACCATCCCGGCCGCGGCCGAGGGTTGGAACCCCGGTCAATGGCGCGCCGTGGCCAAGGCCATCGCCGACGTCACCTCATGGACCGCGCCCACCATCCCGGGCCTCGGTGACCCCACGGCGTTCGCCGGCACTCCCGCGCTCGGCTGACCCGCACTCGGCTCATCCTGACACCGCTCACCGACCTTCCCGTCGAGGACGTCGTCGACGACCTGCGAACCGCGCTGAGCGATCATTGGTGCGCCGTGTTGGTGGCGCCACCCGGAGCCGGCAAGACCACGCTCGTGCCGTTGCGTTTGATCGACCAACCATGGATCGACGGTGGCCGCATCGTGATGTTGGAACCACGTCGATTGGCGGCGCGCGCCGCGGCCCGTCGATTGGCCTCGCTCATCGGTGAGGAACCCGGCGGGTTGGTGGGCTACCAGACGCGCGACGAACGACGCATCGGCGCGAACACGCGCATAGAAGTGGTCACCGAGGGCATCCTCACTCGTCGACTGCAGAACGATCCGAGTCTCGCCGGCACAGCACTCGTCATCTTCGACGAGGTGCACGAACGCAACCTGCCCACCGATCTGGGAATGGCGTTAGCTCTGGACGCACGCCGCTTGTTGCGACCCGACCTACGCGTGCTGGCCATGTCGGCCACCGCCGACGTCAAGGGACTCGTGCGCATTCTGGGCGACGACACACCGGTGATCACCAGCGACGGCCGTCAGTTCCCCGTCGACGTGAAATGGGCGCCCATGGGCAAACAGCAACGCCTCGACGACGCCGTGGTCGACGTGGTCTCTCGCGCGCTTCGCGACGACGACGGCGACGTGTTGGTGTTCATGCCCGGCATCGCCGAGATCAATCGAGTGGTGCAGGGTTTGGAGGGACGTGTACCCACCAACGTGGACGTGCATCCGTTGGCGGGTGCGTTGTCGTTGGCCGATCAGGATCGCGCGCTCGCACCGTCACCGGCGGGACGACGACGCGTGGTGGTGAGCACCGACATCGCCGAAACCAGCCTCACCGTGGATGGCGTCAGCATCGTGGTGGACGCCGGCCAAGCTCGCGTGCCGCGCTACGACCAACGAACCGGCATGAGCCGACTCACCACCATCCCCACCTCGCGCGCATCGGCCGAGCAACGCGCCGGACGCGCCGGACGTCTGGGTCCCGGCGTGGCGTACCGCCTCTGGAGCAAGATCGAGCACGGCAGTCGACGCGCGCACCTGGATGCCGAGATCACGCAAGTGGACCTATCGGGGTTGGTGTTGGAACTCGCCGCGTGGGGAACCGCGATCGACGATCTGGCGTTCATCGACGCGCCTCCGAGTGGCGCGGTGAAGCAAGCCACCGAGTTGCTCACCATGCTCGGCGCCTTCGATCACGACGGTCGCCTCACAGACGTGGGAAGGCGCATGTTGAACGTGCCGGTGCATCCGCGACTGGCGCGCATGATCGGCGAGTCCGATGTTCATGATCGTGGTCTGGCCTGCGTGGTGGCGGCGTTGTTGGACGACCGCGACGTGATGCGTGGACGACCCGACGATCTCCCCGTCGACATCGCACTGCGCGTGCAAATGGTGACCGGAGAGATTCACGACGATCGAGCGGACCGACGCGGCACCGCCCGGGTGCGCGATCGCGCCGAGGACCTTTCGCGTCGCGTGGGGACCAAGCTCGACTGGAGCGACGTCGACTCCGAACACTGTGGCCGGGTTCTGTTGCTGGCGTATCCCGACCGACTCGCCGTGCGTCGTCAGCCGGGCCAGTATCAATTGCGGACCGGCTCGGCGGCGTGGTTCCGACCCACCGACGCGTTGGCCCACGAGACGTTCGTGGTGGCCGCCGATCTGGACGGTGATCGAAAGAACGCCCGCGTTCGTTCGTGCGCCTCGGTGGACCAAGCGGTGATCGCCCGAGTGTTGCGCGACGACGTGGTCGACGAACGCGTGGTGTTGTGGGACAAGGAGCGACGCGACATCGTGGAACGAGTGGTCGTGCGCCTGGACAAGATGCGCTTGAGCGAAGAGACACGACGTCCCGCCGTCGGCGAGGCCGCGGTGGACGCGTTGATGGAGCGCATCGTCGCCACCCGACTGGCCGAGCTGCCATGGAGCAACGCCACCAGCGAGTTGCGGGCCCGCGTGAACTTCCTGCGACGCGAGTTGGGTGAGGCATGGCCCGACTGGAGCGACAAGTCGTTGCTGGGTTCCGTCGACGACTGGTTGCGTCCGTATCTGGCGGGCATGACCTCGGTGGCGGAGTTGAAGTCACTCGACGTGTCGATGCTTCTGCGATCGCAGTTGCCATGGCCCGAGGGAGCGCGTCTGGACGAACTGGCACCGACGCGCATCGAACTGGCGTCGGGTCGCCATCTCCCGCTCGACTACGCGACCGCGGTGGCCGAAGGCACCGCGCCCGTGGTGCGGGTGCGCGTGCAGGATCTGTTCGGCACCAAGGCGCATCCCACCGTCGCCGACGGTCGCGTGGCGTTGGTGTTGCATCTGTTGTCACCGGCCGACCGCCCCGTGCAAGTCACCGCCGATCTGCCGGGATTCTGGTCCGGCAGCTGGGCCGAGGTGCGCAAGGACATGGCCGGTCGCTATCCCAAACATCAGTGGCCCGACGATCCGGCCAACGCCGACCCGAAACGCATGAAGGATCGTTGATGATCGGATTCGACATCGCCGGACTGTCCGTTCCAATGGTGCTTCTGTGCACGGCATTGGCCCTCGTCGGCTCCAGCGTTCAGGGCTCGTTGGGTTTCGGATTGGGAATGCTCACCTCTCCCCTGTTCGCCATGATCGACCACTCGTTCGTTCCGGTGGCGATGATGTTGGCCGTCGTGCCATTGACCTTCGGCGTGGCCATTCGCGATCGCGCGCACATCGACGCCTCCGGATTCAAGTGGGCCATCCTCGGACGATTCCCCGGCGTGTTCATCGGACTGGTCGCGCTGCGCGCCATGAACGAGGACCTGTTGGCGTACGCCGTCGCGTCGTCGGTGGCCGTCGCCGTCATCATCTCGGTCGTCACCTCGCGCCGCGGACAAGTGGTGCCCACCAACGCCACCACTCTCACGAGCGCCGGCTTCGCCAGTGGTTTCATGGGCACGGTCACCTCCATCGGCGGACCTCCGATGGCACTGGTGTACAAAGACGGCGATCCCCGCACGGTGCGCGCCACCATCGCGGCGTTCTTCAGCATCGGCGTGGTCATCACCGTGACCGGCTTCGTGTTGTCGGGCGAGATCGGACGCCACGAATTGGCGTTGACGGCGGTGATCCTGCCCGGAGTGCTGGCCGGACTGCCGCTGTCGAGCGTGCTCGCACGCCACATGTCGGCCGCGGTGATGCGTCCGTTGATTCTGGTGATGTGCGCGGCTTCGGCACTGCTGTTGGTTCTGCAGACCGCCCTCTGATGGGCTGGGCATCCGCGCGTTCGCGGGCGTAGCGTGACGGCATGCCCGAGTTCGAATTCACCGAGATCCTGCCGCTGGGCAAGGACGACACTCCCTACCGAGTGGTCACCACCGACGGCGTCAGCACGTTCGACACCCCCGAGGGACGATTCCTGAAGGTGAGCCCCGAGGCCCTCACGCGAATCACCGAAGAGGCCATGCGCGACATCGCGCACTTCCTGCGCCCCGGACACCTGCAGCAGTTGCGCAACATCCTCGATGACCCCGAAGCCAGCGACAACGACCGCTTCGTCGCGCTCGACCTGTTGAAGAACGCCGCCATCGCGGCCAGTGGCGTGTTGCCCATGTGTCAGGACACCGGCACCGCCATCGTGAAGGCCAAGAAGGGGCAGTTCGTGTTCACCGGCGGCGGTGACGAGGAAGCGATCGCGCGCGGCGTGTACAACACCTACCTCACCAGCAACCTGCGCTACAGCCAGATGGCGCCTCTCACCATGTACGACGAGGTGAACACCGGCAACAACTTGCCGGCCGAGATCAAGATCAACTCCATCGACGGCGATGCCTACAAGTTCTTGTTCATGGCCAAGGGCGGAGGCAGTGCGAACAAGAGCTACTTGTTCCAGGAGACCAAAGCGTTGCTGAACGACAAGTCGCTCTTCCCTTGGTTGTTCGAGAAGATGAAGTCTCTCGGCACCGCCGCGTGTCCGCCGTATCACTTGGCGGTGGTCATCGGTGGCACATCGGCCGAGCACGCGGTGGAAACCGCGAAGTTGGCCAGCGCGCGCTACTTGGATTCATTGCCCACCGAGGGTTCGAAGCTGGGTCACGGATTCCGCGACATCGACATGGAGCAGCGCATCCTGAAGTTGTCGCAAGAGACCGGCATCGGCGCGCAGTTCGGTGGCAAGTACTTCTGCCACGACGTGCGCGTGATTCGTTTGCCGCGACACGGCGCTTCGTGTCCGGTGGCCATGGCCGTTTCGTGTTCGGCCGACCGACAGATGCTGGGCAAGATCACCGCCGACGGCATCTTCCTCGAACAGTTGGAAACGGATCCGGCTCGGTTCCTGCCCGACGTGACCCACGACGATCTGCAGGATTCGCCGGTGGTGCAGATCGATCTGAACAAGCCGATGGACGAGATTCGCGCCGAGTTGAGCAAGTACCCCGTGAAGACGCGAGTGATGCTGACCGGTCCGCTGGTGGTGGCCCGCGACATCGCGCACGCCAAGTTGAAAGAGCGCATCGACGCCGGACAAGGCCTGCCGGACTACATGAAGAACATGGCGGTGTACTACGCCGGACCGGCCAAGACCCCCGAGGGAATGGCCTCGGGTTCCTTCGGCCCCACCACCGCGGGACGCATGGACAGCTACGTCGATGAATTCCAGGCGAACGGCGGAAGTTTCGTGATGCTCGCCAAGGGCAATCGCTCGCGCGCGGTGACCGACGCCTGCAAGAAGCACGGCGGCTTCTACTTGGGCTCCATCGGCGGTCCGGCCGCCCGATTGGCGCAGGATTGCATCACCAAGGTGGAGGTTCTCGAGTACGCCGAGTTGGGTATGGAGGCGGTCTGGAAGATCGAGGTGCAGGACTTCCCGGCGTTCATCGTGGTGGACGACAAGGGCAACGACTTCTTCGACTTGGTGAACAAACCGTTCGGTGGCACCCCGGTCTCTCTGAAGTAGGCGTCGTTCCGGGATGGTTTCGCGCGCCATAGCGTCGCGAAGCCTTCCCAGAAGCAGACGATTTCGCTAATGGTTCTTGAGGATCCGGGGTTCGGGACGTATGTCCCGCCGAACTAGTTTCATGCCATGCGCAACAAGGCTCCCTTCGCCACTCTGCTGATTCTGGTTTCGACAATCGTGGTCGGTGTGCCAACGACATCACTCGGGGCAGCCGCATCGTCGGCGATCGCCCCGATGGCAATCGGCGACCTCGGAGCGGTCACCGATGTCTTTGAGCCTTACCACGATGTGGTGGCTACTGAGATCGCGAGCAACGCGACCGGCCAACGCACTTTGGGATTCGTCGAACGAACCGAGAGTGGTTTCGACATCAAGGTAGCCACCTCATCCTCGATGACTGGAGCCTGGAGCAACTTCGAGACCATCGCTCAAATCGCGGACGGTTCGAACGAACCCGACATTGAGGTGTCGCTCGGCACCAATCAGGTCTCCACGGTCATCTGGACCAACGCCGATCGCGATTCCATTTCTGGTTCGTGGCGATCAGCGAGTAATCCTGAATGGGAAGCACCCATCACATTGTCCTCTGGACGTTCCTCGATCGCGTACCTCGATGTCGGCCCGCTCGCCGCATCGGCATTCATTACCTTCAGGGGCTACGACGCGGTGGCCGGTTCCAATCGTGCATTCGCAATTGATTGGTACCAAACGGTCGCTACCGCGCCGACCGTGGATGACCTGTCCGCCGGAAACACAAAGCAAGTGGCAGATGTATTGCAGGTGACGGACGGCGACGATGACGCGATGATCGTGTGGCTTCAAGACCCCACGGCGTCAACGACCGACACGGTGTGGGGCAACGTCTGGGACGGCTCCAGCTGGCTCGGCCGGCAGCAACTCTCCACATCGACGGGATCGACCGCGGTGTCCACGTTGGCGGTAGGTCACGCCGAAAATCGCATGATCGTCGGATGGTGGGAGGCGAACACGACCATCGTCGCCGACTATTTCGATCCGTCGACTGATGCGTGGAACGCCGGAACCATCACGCTTCGAAGCGGTCTCAGTACCTCCGGGGTCACCAAGGACCTGCTGATCCTCGCCGACCCGAACGTCGCGGACGGCATCGTTCTTTGGTCGGAAAAGGACGGGACGATGATTCGCCATCGTGGTTTGATCGCTGGCATGAGCGGACCAGGGAGTCCGTTTTGGGTCTCAAACGCTACGGACAGTGTTTTCAATTCCAGTGCCATCATGCGCGACAACGGAATGGTCGGGGCGATGGAGTCAGACGGAGACGCGACCGTGATGTGGCGGTATTCGGGATACGAGACCACGGTCATTCGCTTCACCCGAACTGGTGCAGGCACCGGGACCTGGGGGACCGAAGCGAACTACGGAGGAACTGATGGATACAAAGTGGACGGGCACGGGACTTTTGGTGTGACCGGCGGTGCGGGTTCGCAAACTATGTGGGTGCTCGCCGGCCAATCGACAGTCAAGGCGCTGGGCACCTCGACCTGGTCGGGCACTAGCCCCACGGCCCCAGCATTGTTGACCGAGACTTCAACGTTTGGCATCGGAGCAAACCTTCTTTTGGGCATTACCCCGACCGGTCATTCGTTGGCTGTATGGACCGATTCAGAAGGCGAAAAGCTCTTGTACTCCGCGAAAAGTGCCTCGGCTGGTGTCTGGTCAGCACCGTTGGCAATTGTGGATACGTACTGGATTCGTAATCCACGATTAGTCGACGATGGATCTGGCAACATCGCATTGCTGTGGCGTGAACGTTCTTCGAGCACGTCCTCTGTCGTCGCGCGAGTCGTGAGTTGGAACCAGTCCTCGGGATGGAACACTCCGTCGACGATTTCATCGGTCACTGGCAACGCCGATTGCCTCTCGCCGGCAATGACCTCGGCCGGCTCCGGACTGGTCACCTACGTCGATACGGCTGACAACACCACGCTCTACGGCGCAACGTTCGACACCGAAGGAAACGTCACCACAGGAAGCGTGATCGCAACCGATTCGACGGGCAGATTCACTTGTGGCGGGGATCCCGAAAGGTACAGCATCGCCCTGGCGAATGATGGGCGATACATGATCGCATTCGATGCGTCGGATAGTGCCGGTCCCGAGGTCTACACCGTCAATGGCTCCCTCGGCTCGGCTGCTACCGCCAGCCCCACGCTTCGCTCGCCTGCGGCCACAAGTAGCAGGGAGTTTTACTTTCCCAAGCTCGCATCAAAGCCCGATGGAACCGTGGCCTTGGTGTGGAACGAGTACAGCGTCTCAACATCCACCGACTCTCAGACGGTGATCATCGGACAAATCGGATCTTCGTTTGGGGCCCCCATCAATTTCGATGCCAGCACTGGTGCATCAACTGTCGATCAATTGGACGTGGCTTATCTTGCGGATGGATCACTCGTGTTCACGGCACTACAAAACGGCACCCAATACGACGTCGCGTCGATGCGCTTGGCATCGGGCAGTTCGACACCTTCGGTCTCGATTCTCGCATCGAACGTCGACCAGTACTATTTCGCCGCCCATGATTCATCTTCGTACAACGTCCTCGTCCTCGATTACAGCGACGGGTCAATCGATTACCACCGACTTGTGTCTGGTTCAACTGCTTGGACAAGATCTGACGTCGTTACACCCACATCGACATTGGTGAATAGTTTCGCTGTCGCGGTAGCAGGCGAAGCAGATGCCATCGGGTGGGTGCTCGACAATTCGTCCACGACTTGGCCCCAGGTGGCAGTGCGAAGTGTTGCGGCCCCCGGATTGGTCACGTTGACACCGACGCGCATCATCAACACGCGACCCACGGGCAAGATCGGTAACCGCACCGGCACCGCCGACCCCATGATCTTCAACGTCCACAGCAAAGGCGGCCTACCCGCCTCCGGAATCGGAGCCGTCCTGTTGAACGTCACCGTCGTCGACCCCGAAGTCGGCAACGAAGGCGGCTACCTCACCGTGTATCCGTGCGCCTCCGGACGACCCGACGCATCCAACCTCAACTTCGTCACCGGCCAGATCATTCCGAACACCGTGATCGCACCCGTCGACGTGGACGGGAAC
>JAIXWJ010000024.1 GCA_027491335.1 Actinomycetes bacterium
TTCGGCACGGGTGGCATCGTCACCTACACCGAGCGTGACGGTGTCACTCTCGAAACCGTCGCACTCGGACCCAACGACACCATCGTCGTCGGTGGACGCTTGTATTTCGCCCAGGTCGACGGCGGTGACTCGCGTCCGTTGGTGATGCGATTGAATGCCAACGGATCCTTCGACACCACGTTCGGGGATTCCGCGAGCGGACGCTGGGTGGCCTCGGCCAATCACGAGGGTTACGTCTCCGATGTGATCGTGGAGGGTGGCGGTTCGGTCACCTTCACCGGAACGCAGTTCGACGCCACCGAGAATCAGATGGTTGGTCGCCTGACATCGGTCGGAACGGTGGACACGTCGTTCGCAACCTCTGGTTGGTACGTGCACTCGGCGCCGAACGCCGAACGGAGCCGCGCGATTGCCGCTCGCCCATCCGGCGGTTACGTATTGGTGGGCACCGACTTCCCCGAATCGGGGACCTCGTTGACCAACCTCGAAGGCTCGGTGCTGTGTCTCACGGCTTCCGGCCAGCCGGACGTCTCGTGCGCGGGAGCGGGTCGATCGGGTTTCTCCATCGACGCCGCGGACGACGGATTCTGGGATGTGGATGTCGACGACCAGGGACGCTTCGTGATTTCAGGATTCGCCCATCGAGCATCGAGTTCGTACACCGATCCGGAGCCGTTCGTGATGCGCCTCTCTCCGTCAGCGGTGCTGGACACGTCGTTCGGTTCGAGCGGCATCGCTCTCGTTCCCGTCTCGAGTGGCCATCTGAACGATCTGTCTCGAGACGCCGAGGGACGAATCCTCACCGCGGGACTGGCATACACGGCAGGTGGCGGCGACGCCACGGTCATCCGTCTGGATTCGGCGAACGCGCCCACCACGACTATCGCTCCCGCACCCACCACGATCGCTCCGTCGTTGCTACCGGCAACCGGCGGGTCCGGTTCGAGGGAGTCAACCCTGGCTCTGACGTTGGTGCTGATCGGCGCCGTGGTCATTTTCCTGAGACGATCCTCTAATATGACATATTAGTACGGAGGTCGGGGATGTCGTCAGATGAACGAAAAGTCCGACTCAGCAAGGCTGAGGCGAGCGAAAAACTGATCGCTTCCACCATCGAGTTGATGAGGGATCACCCCATCGGCAAGATCTCGGCTCTCAAAATCTGCGCCCACGCCGGACTCGACAAGATGACGGTGAGGTACTGCTTCGGTTCCTACATGAACCTCCTCCTCGCCACGGCCAGCACCCTCGGACGCGGAATGGCGGACCACATCCACGAGGGCATCTTCGATATGTCCGCCTACACGAACCCCGACGCCAAATTGTTCGGCAAGCTCGTGACCTTCGTCTTCGCGTCGCTCGGAGACCAGATGCCCGACATTCCCTTGGAGCAACTTCCGAGTTTCATCGTGCTCGAAAAGCAGATCACGGAGACGTACGGCATCGACCCCGAGTTGGCGCGAGCCATGGCCAAACGAACGGCGTTGGTGGCCGTGGCGACGGCGGCCATGGATCACTTCGTGCCCGTCACCGAACGCGAGCGAGAACTCCTACGATCGGTTCAACGCCTCACATTCATCGAAGTTGCCAAGGTCCAGGACGAGATCCTGGACTGACCGAGTCAGGCCGTGATGCGGCGTCGCCGTGCGAACAGCACGGCGACACCGATCAACACGAAGAGTGCCGCGTAACGGACGTGTTCGTGAGAGTTCGCTCCCGTGGCCGGCAACTTCACCGGTACCGGAAGAGTCACGACGAATCCGAACGAGGCGGCGAACCAATCGGCCTTCACCACGAGTGAGTGACCACCCGTCGGCAGGTTCGTCGGCACCTTGGCCTGTCCGGCGAACGATCCGGTCGGCGACGTGACGAACTCACCCAACACCTTCGGAGTCGACATGACCACCAATTGACCCGGCGTGCTCTGGGGCATGCCGGTTGTGGAGATGCCGATATGGCCACCACGACTCACCTGCAGCACGCCGTTGGTGGACACCGCGGACGGATTCCCGCTGTTGTTCAGGCCCGCCATCATCATCGCGCCCGACGGCATGGTGATGACCACCACGAACTCCGCGGGCACCGGAATGGAGACTCCGGGGTTGCTCGGATCGACGAGCAACCCGACGAACGACGCTCCGCGCGGAGTGTCCTGCAACGTGATTCGTGGCGATTCGCCGGCGGGCAGATAGCCGTTGAAGAGGTCCAGCAATTGACGGGCCTCCGTGCGGATCTCCTGGATCACCGCGGGCGAACGATTGTTGTCGTAGGGAACGATGCCCGAGCCACTCACGCGACCCACGTCGGTCGGCACCATGACTCCGTTCATCATGGCGTTCGCCTCTCCCCGGTCCGCCTCCAGTTGACGTTGCTCCGACGACGACATGTTCGGTGTCGCATTCGTCGGTGCCGAGATCATCTGGGGACCGTTGGACGCGGGACCCGAACCGGGGTTCGTCGTCTCCGGGGTCGTGTTCGCCGGCGACGTGGTGGTGGATCCGCCACCGACCCCCGGAGGGGTCGACACGATGGGAGCCACCGTTTCGAACGGGGCTTCGGTCGTGGACACCGGGGCCGTGGTGGAGGGCGACGGTGGCAACGTGGCCGGAACCGTGCGCACCACCGGCGTGGGTGCCGTCGGTGCGTTCGCGGTGCGGAACACGGTCGGCACGGCCGGTGCCGACCATCCACCGGTCAAGCCCCAATACTCGTGGCCACTCGAGCCATCGAAGGCCGTGAAGTAGAGCACCGAGTTGTTGTACACACCCCAGTTCGGAGAGCTTCCTCCGGCCAGGTTGATGTCCACCATGGCGGTGGAGGCCACCGTTCCCGCCGTCACGAACAACTCGCGCCCACGAGATCCGTCATTGGCCGAGAGGTACACGTTCGTGCCGTCGTTTCCGAGGAAGGCCGGCTGACTCGAACCCACGGGGTTGAGGTCGATGACCTGTGCGGAACCCGGAGTGGCGGTCGTGACGAACAATTCGCGTCCACTCGTTGTGCCCACGGCCGAGAAGTACAACTTCGAACCAACCACATACAGGCTGTGTGGCTCGGCTGACGCCGAGGTGTTCACGGTGGTCAACGCACGGGTACCCGCGACGGTTCCGTCGCTGATCCACAGCTCACGACCGGTGTTCGCGTTGTGCGCCACGGCAACCAGTTGATTGCCGAATTCCACCATTTCCCCCGGATTCGGATCCGCCACGCTCGCGGGAAGGATGTCGATCGTTCCCGCGATGGTTCCGTCCGAGGACACGATGCGGCGGCCCGTGTTCGTGTCCGACCACACGTGCATGAAGGCCTTCCCGCCGGCGGCCTTGAACGAACCGGGCTCCGATCCCGCACTTCCCGCGCGCAGGTCGAGAATCATTGTTCCGGCGGAGGTGCCGTCGCTCACGCCGATCTCCCAACCGGTGCTGTCGTTGCCCGCCCTGAAGTAGACCTTTCCGCCCACGTAGCCAAAGACTTCGGAGACACCGGTTTGGTCTCCTTCGGTGTTCGGACGGAGGTTCTTCACCAAACGGGTTCCGGCTTGTGTGCCGTCGGAATACCACAGCTCCCAACCGTTCACGCCGTCGTTGTAGCGGTAGTACACGCCCGCCGTCCCGGCCGCTACCAAGTTGTTGGCATCACCATCGCCGGGGTTCGGGTCAGCGACCATACGGGTGCCCGAGGAATCCGTCACCCACAGTTCGCGACCATGCATTCCGTCATCGGCGACGAAGAACAACTTGTTGCCCACCACGGTCATGCTGTTTGGATTCGAGTCGGCACCCAGGAAGTTCGACTCCAACACCTTCGTGGTCGACGCCGCCGTTCCTCCGGTCACGAACATCTCGCTTCCGTCGACACCGTTGCTGGCGCGGAACGACAGCAAGCCGCCGGGAAGTGCCGTCAGATTCTCGGGAGTGGAACTTCCACCCGGGTTGATGTCGGACAGCAGTCGTGTTCCGGCCGCGGTTCCATCGGACACCCACACCTCGTAGCCGGTTGCCGGATCGCACACTCGCGCGTAGGCAAAAGAACCGGAGATGGTCGGGTAATCCGGTGTCGTGCCCGGGCACACCGTGGCGGGACCGATACGACTGGCACCGTTCACGTTTCCATTGGTGACCCACCATTCACGTGCGACTCCGTTGAAGGCTCGGAACATGAACAGTCCGCCAGCGATGCGAGTGTCGTCCCAATCGGAGTGTCCGCCGTTGATGTTCGGATCGGGGTTGGCGTTGGACACCATGAAGGTTCCCGCGGTGGTTCCATCCGACGTCCAAGCCTCCCGGCCATTGACGGTGTCGTCGGCGCGGAAGAACACTCGATCTCCGGAGGTGACGAGGGAGTCCATCCACGCGTCACCGGTCGGGTTGATGTCCTTCACCATGCGCGTACCGGCCTCGGTGCCATCGGACACCCACAGTTCCCAGCCGTGGGTCTGACTCCACGACTTGAAGAACAACTTGGTCGATCCACCGACGACCTGATCCATGTGATCGTCGCTGTTGGGAACGATGTTCTTCACCTCGTAGGTGCCCGCGGTTGTTCCATCGGTGACCCACAAGTTGCGTTCCGTACCATTGTGGGCACGGAAGAACATGCGGTTGCCCACCACGGCGAAGTAGTCGGCCGACAGGTCACCGGTCGGGTTGATGTCCTTCACCATGCGCGTACCGGCCTCGGTGCCATCCGATGTCCAGATCTCCCGTCCGTTCGTTCCGTCGTTGGCCCAGAAGTACACCCGGCCGTTCGCAGACCTGATCTCCTCGATCTGTGCCGAACCGTTGGGATTGATGTCCTTGACCATGCGGCGCGAACCAGTGTTGGCGTTGAAGGCCCAGAGTTCCGTGCCGTTCGTGCCGTCATCGAGTCGATAGAAGATCTCGCTGTTGACGACCGTGACGGAATCGGGGTTGCTGCCCGCGGCGGGATTGTTGTCGAGATTTCTCGTTCCCGCCGCCGTGCCGTTCGTGAAGAACCACTGCCATCCGTTGATGCCGTCGTTCTGTCGGAAGACGACTCCGGTGCCCATCGCCCAGTCGATGTCGAGACCCTGGTCGCCCGCGCCACGGAAAATGTCCTTCACCATGCGCGTGCCCGCGGTGGTTCCGTCGGTCACCCATACCTCGCGTCCGAACACGCCGTCGTCGGCGCGGAAGAACATGCGACCACCGGCCATCACGAAGTCGTCGGGGTTCGAGTCGATGGCGCCAACACGGATGTCCTTGAGTAGCCGCGAGCTGTCGGCGGTGCCGTCGCTCACCCACAACTCGTTTCCGTATTCCGGACTCCACGCGCGCGCCACGTATCGACCACCGGCCAAACCGTGGATGTCGGGGTTGCCACCCAACGTTCCCGACGCGATGTCGTGAACCAA
>JAIXWJ010000046.1 GCA_027491335.1 Actinomycetes bacterium
CCCGGGTGGAACACCCGTTCTGCCCCCGTAGGCTTGCCCACGTCCGTTGGGGTTCCGACTCCGGCGTGATGCTGGGGCCAACCGGCCCGAGCGACCTCCGACACCTACATACACGGAAGGCAGGGACAGCCATGGCTGGCACCCCCAAGGCTGAAACGATTTCACAGCACCGCGCGCACGCGACCGACACCGGTTCGCCCGAGGTGCAGATCGCGCTGCTCAGCGAGCGCATCAATCATCTCACCGACCACCTGAAGGCTCACCCCCACGATCACCACAGCCGTCGTGGGCTGCTCATGATGGTCGGCCGTCGTCGTCGTCTTCTCGACTACGTCAAGGGTCGCAACGTCGAGCGTTACCGCGAGATCGTTGCCAAGTTGGGCCTGCGTCGCTGAGGCGCGCGCCCGTCTAGCAATACAAACAAAACCGAGCAGACAAGGGTTCGGTTGTCAGTGGCCCCGGCCGGCATCGAGGTGCCGACCCCGCCCACTGGGAACCGACCTGCTGCTCCATAGGCGATGCGGAAAGGATCCGCGTCGCGCGAAAGGAGCTCGTCATGGCCGATGCCATCCGAGTGTCGGGTCCCGTTGGGGGCACCGACAAGACCCTGTCGTTCGAGACCGGCAAACTGGCTTTCCAAAGCCAGGGAGCGGTGGTCGCCAGCATTGGCGGCAGCATCGTTCTCGCCACCGCGAACGCAGCCAAAGATGTCCGCCCCGGTGTGGACTTCTTCCCCCTCACCGTCGACGTGGAAGAGCGGGCCTACGCGGCCGGCAAGATTCCCGGTGCGTTCTTCCGTCGTGAAGGTCGCCCCAGCGAAGGCGCCATCCTCACCTGCCGTCTGACCGACCGCCCGCTGCGTCCGGCGTTCCCCGATGGCTTCCGCAACGAAGTGCAGATCGTGCTCACCGTTCTCGGTGCCGATCAGGTGAACCCGCACGACGTGCTCAGCATCAACGCCGCTTCGGCCGCGCTGATGATCTCGGGTATCCCGTTCGAGGGCCCCATCGGAGCGGTGCGCATCGCCTTCGCTCAGGACGGATCGTGGATTCCTCACCCCACCTACACCGAGGGTGAAGAGGGCACGTTCGAATTGGTCGTGGCCGGTCGCGAACTGGACAACGGCGACGTCGCCATCATGATGGTGGAAGCCGGTGGCACCGAGAAGTCGTTCGAGTACTACGCCAATGGTGCGCCCAAGGTCGATGAGACCGTGCTCGCCGGTGGTCTCGAGGCGTCGAAGCGTTACATCAAGGAGTCCATCGCTCTGCAGCGTCAGTTGTTGGCCTCGGTGATCGCCACCAAGGGCGCCATCACCCCGCTGGCTTACACGCCGGTTCTCGACTACTCCGACGAGGTGTTCGCCGCCGTCGAAGGAATCGCCGGACCGTTGTTGGCCGATGCCATCAAGATCGCCCGCAAGGCCGATCGCAACGCCGCCACCGACGCCGCCGGCGATGCCGCGGTGAAGCAGTTGTGCGGCGAGGGCTCGGCGTTCGTCGGTCGCGATAAGGAAGTGAAGGAAGCCGTGCGCTCCCTCACCAAGAAGCTGGTGCGCAAGCGCATTGTCGACGAGGGAATCCGTATCGACGGTCGCGGACCGCGCGATCTGCGTCCGGTGTCGGCCGAGGTGCGCGTGTTGCCGTCGGCTCACGGTTCGGGACTCTTCCAGCGCGGCGAGACCCAGGTCATGAACGTCACGACGTTGGCCATGCCCCGCATGAACCAGATGCTCGACACGCTCACGCCCACCACCGAGAAGCGTTACATGCACCATTACAACATGGCGCCGTGGGCCAACGGTGAGACCGGTCGCGTGGGTTCGCCCAAGCGACGCGAGATCGGACACGGTGCGCTCGCCGAGCGTGCGTTGTTGCCGGTGGTTCCCAGCCAGGAGGAATTCGCGTACGCGTTGCGTCTGGTGTCCGAAGTGATGTCGTCGAACGGTTCCACGTCGATGGCATCGGTGTGTTCGTCGTCGTTGTCGTTGATGGACGCCGGTGTGCCGATCAAGGCCCCCGTGGCCGGTATCGCCATGGGTCTCGTCTACGCCGAGGGCAAGTACACCAGCCTCACCGACATCCTCGGAGCCGAGGACGCCTTCGGTGACATGGACTTCAAGGTGGCCGGCACCGCCGACGCCGTGACCGCTCTGCAGCTGGACACCAAGATCGACGGCATCCCCGCCGACGTTCTGGCCGCGGCCTTGGATCAGGCCAAGGAAGCTCGCCTCAAGATTCTCGATGTGATGAACGCCGCCATCGGAACCCCGCGTTCCGAAGTGGCCGAGTCCGCGCCGAAGATCACCAGCATCACCATCCCGCTCGACAAGGTGGGCGAGGTCATCGGACCCAAGGGCAAGGTCATCAACACCATCCAGCAGGAGACCGGCGCCGACATCAGTGTCGACGACGACGGCGTGGTGGGCATCGTCACCATCGGTGCCGTCGAGGGCTGGCGCATGGAGGACGCGAAGGCGCGCATTTTGGCCATCGTCGATCCGCCCAAGGCCGAACTCGGCGCTGTGTACAACGGTCGCGTCGTGAGCATCACCAAGTTCGGTGCGTTCGTGAACATCCTTCCCGGACGCGACGGCCTGGTGCACATTTCCAAGCTCGGTCGTGGCAAGCGCATCAACAACGTCGAGGACGTGTTGACGCTGGGCCAGGAGATCGAAGTGCGCGTCGACGACATCGACGACAAGGGCAAGGTCAGCTTGTCGCCCGTGGGCGATGGCCCCGAGCCGTCGGCCGGTGCGTCGTCGGCTCCGCGCGAGTCGCGTGAGTCATCGAACAACGGCGGACCGGTGACGGTCAGCTTCGATGACGCGTTCGACAGCGAGATCGCGGGCGAACTCGGCGACCTCGGCCCCGGCGGCAGCGCCGGTGGTGAAGGCGCTGACCGCGACGACCGAGGTGGTCGTGGCGGTGACCGTCGCGGTGGCCGCGATCGCGGTCCCCGTCGTCATCGCTGAACAAGCAATCAATCCCTGAGAATCCGGGTCGGATGTCGGACAGATCTTGTCCGATGTCCGACCCGGTTCCTTTTGGGTCTCGTCGAACGTGGGGGCGGGTTTAGGCTCGGTCCATGACTGATTCACGAATCCGTGTCGGAGTGTTCGGAGCCGGTGGTCGCATGGGCGCCGCGGTGTGCGACGCGGTGAACGCCGATGCCGACCTCGAATTGGTGGCCGCGGTGGACCCGGCCGGTGCGGGTCAGTCGGTGCACGGCGTCTCCATCTCCGCCGACCCTCGAGCGATGGCCGACGCGGGTGTGCAGGTGGCCGTCGATTTCACCGTGGCCGCCGCGGCGCGCACGAACCTCAGTTGGTGCGGACTGCACGGAGTGCATGCGGTGGTGGGCACCACCGGTTTCTCCGACGACGACCTGTCGAACTTTCGCTCGTCGTTTCAGTCGTCGAACTGTTTGATCGCCGCCAACTTCGCCATCAGCGCGGTGTTGATGATGAAGTTCGCCGAGATGGCGTCACCGTGGTTCGACACCGCCGAGATCATCGAGTTGCATCACGACAACAAGGCCGACGCACCCAGCGGCACCGCGATGGCCACGGCCAAGCGCATGGCGGCCGCGTCCACCGAATGGGCCGCCGACCCGACCACGCACGAAGTGGTGGAAGGCGCGCGCGGTGGCAAGGGTCCGGCCGACATACGACTCCATGCGGTGCGCATGCGCGGCATGGTGGCGCACCAGGAAGTGATCCTGGGTGCGGCGGGTCAAACGCTCACCATCCGCCAGGACAGTTACGACCGCGTGTCGTTCATGCCCGGCGTGGTGCTGGCATGCAAGAAGATCGCCGGCCTACCCGGGCTGACACTGGGCTTGGAGCCAGTGCTCGGATTGTGATCCTGCCCGTTCTGGGTAATCGAAATGCCCGAAAACGGGCACTTCGATTACCCAGAACGCCCGCTGACCGGACGTGGGGTGATCAGAGGTGTTCGAGGACGATCTCGCAGGCGCTCACGGTGATGCCGGCGCCTTCTTCGACGTTCAGTTCCGTGACGACACCGTTCTCGATGATCGCCGAGTAGCGCTGCGAACGCGCGCCCAATCCGAAGGCCGATCCATCCATGGCCAGACCCATCTCGTTGGTGAACAGGCCGGCACCGTCGGCGAGCATCAGGATTCCCTCGGCTCCGCTGGCCTTGCCCCACTGGTCCATGACCCACGGGTCGTTGACGCTGACGCAGGCGATGGTGTCGACACCCTTGGCGCGCAACGCGGCCTGGTTCTTCACGTAGCCCGGCAAGTGCACCATCGAGCAGCCGGGGGTGAATGCACCCGGAACCGCGAACAACACGACCTTGCCCTTGCCCAACACGTCGTGCGAGTTCACCGGCGACGGCATGCCGTTCTCGCCGAGCACGTGCAGGGTGACGTTGGGGATCTGGCTTCCGACGGAAATGGACATGGTCTCTCCTTGAGCAATGAGTCTGCTGTGACGGGCGAAATCTAGGGCAGAGCCGACGTCATTGCTCAGTCGGATGTTCGATCTCCTGGACCACCTCGGGGATGTCCCGCTTGGCGCGTCGTGCCGATTGCACGATGGAGATCGCGAACAGGCCGCCGACCACGTACCACTGGTAATCCTCGATCCAGCTCAGGAACGAGCGGATCTGCTCCTCGAAAACCTGACCGCCGGCCCAGAGGATGGAGAGTCGAATCACGATTCCGATCGATAGCAGCACGGCGTATCGCGCCGGCGCCATGCGGCGGTGACCGGCCATCATCCAGACCAGGTTCGACGCGCAGAAGACGATGACCACCAGCCAGCCGGCTCGATCCATCGCTCGGGCGAACCAGTGATAGAGGGCGGGCAATTCGCCGGCCTGCTTCTCGGTCCAGGCGATGGCCCGCTCGCCGTACCAACGCCCGAGGAAGAACAGGGCGATGCCGGCCATGAACATGCGGGTGAAGCCGATGAGCGCGTACGGGACGATGTCGATGTAGGGGACCGATCCGAACAGGTTTCGGTTTCGGCTGGACAACGCCAACACCGCGGCCGGATGCTCGTCCACCCATGCCGGTCCGAGGTTGGAGCCCACGGTGCCCAACGTGAACAGCAATCCGGAGGCGATCAACACGAATCGTCGGGCATTCGCCGACACCGCGGGGAGTTCGGGCGTGGCGGGAGAGGTGGGGGTGGCCTCGGACATCGCGGAGAGCCTACGACTAAAGTTCTCGCGATGCCGGTCGGGGGTCGACGGCGAAACGTTCATTGGGGGAAGTCATGTCGAGCACGAATCGTCGCGAGGTCGGTCATCCGAGCATTCCCGGCACGATGCAGGACGTGCCGTTGTCGGTGCATCATCTGTTCGACCGCGCCGAGCGCTACTTCGGACACAAGACCATCACCACCGCCACGGCCACGGGTATCGAACGAACGACCTACGCACAGTGGGCGGTGCGCACCCGCAAGTTGGGCTCCGTGCTCGATCAACTCGGTATCTCCTCGGCGGGTCGGGTCGCGACCTTTGCCTGGAACACGGCCCGACACCTCGAGTTGTACTTCGCCGCTCCGTGCACCGGACGCGTTCTGCACACGCTCAACATCCGTCTGTTTCCCGAGCAGCTCACGTACATCGTGAATCACGCCGAGGACGAGGTGATCTTCGTCGACAAGTCGATCTTCGGTCTGTTGGCACCGCTACTGCCCACGTTCGAAACGGTGAAGCACCTCGTCGTCATGGACGATGGCAAGGGTGAGGTTCCCGCCGACACCGCGGGAATACCGTTGCATGATTACGAAGCTCTGCTGGCCGCCGCACAACCCGCGACGTTCACCGAGGTGCCCGAACACACCGCGGCCAGCATGTGTTACACCAGCGGCACCACCGGCAATCCCAAGGGCGTCGTGTACACGCATCGCAGCACGTTCCTGCACACCATGGCCACGATGATGACCGACGGTCTGGGGGCCAGTGAGCGCGACAAGATCCTGCCGGTGGTTCCCATGTTTCACGCCAACGCGTGGGGACTCGCGCACGCGGCGGTGGCTTCGGGTGCCGATCTGGTGATGCCCGGCCCCGACTTGTCCGGCCCGGCCATCGCGAACCTCATCGTGAACGAGCGCCCCACCATCGCCGCCGGTGTGCCCACCATCTGGATGGGCGTGTTGCCCGAACTGAAGGGTCGCGACACGTCCAGCCTGCGCGCGATTCCGTGCGGAGGTTCGGCGGTGCCCCGGGCGCTCAGCGAGGCCTATCGCGAACAGCTGGGCCTGCCCATTCTGCAGGCGTGGGGCATGACCGAGACCAGCCCCATCGCCGCGGTGTGTCATTTGGACTCCGATCAGTTGTTGCTCGACGTGAACGCTCAAGCCGATCTGCGCACGCAAGTGGGCCGCATCGTGTTCGGTGTGGAGTGTCGCGTGGTCGAGCCGGGCACCACCGCCAGCGTTCCGTGGGACGGCGAGAGCAGCGGAGAATTGCAGTGCCGAGGCAACTGGATCGCGGCCACCTACTACAACGACGAACGCGCCGGCGAAAGTTTCAGCTCCGATGGATGGCTGCGCACCGGAGACGTGGCGGCGGTCGATGAGCGTGGGCGAATCCGTCTGCTCGATCGCACCAAGGACCTCATCAAGTCGGGTGGCGAGTGGATCAGCTCGGTCGAAATCGAGAACGAACTCATGGCTCACCCCGACATTCGCGAGGCGGCGGTCATCGGAGTTCTTCATCCGAAGTGGAGCGAGCGTCCGCTGGCCTGCGTGGTGTTGGAGGCCGGAAAAGAACTCTCCAAGGAACAGGTCCTCGAGTATCTGGCACCGAAGTTGGCGAAGTGGCAATTGCCCGACGACGTGGTCTTCATCGACGAGGTTCCCAAGACCAGCGTGGGCAAGTTCTCCAAGAAGACCCTGCGTGACCGCTTCGCGGATTACCAGTTGCCCACGATCTGAGGCGACAATGGGTCGCATGATTGGAAAGCCACGTTCGTTCCGCTCCGTCGTCGGGTTGTCGCTCGTCATCGTGCCGTTGGCGGTGTTGGCGTCGTGCGCACCCGATGCTCCCGACGCCGCCGGTGGATCGAAGCCCGATGACGACGCGGCCATCGCCACCACCATCGCCACCGTGCCGCCCAATGGCGAGTCGGTCACCGTGCAGGTGCTCGACAACTCCTATCGCCCCATCGACATGGAGATCGCGGCGGGCACCGAGGTGGTGTTCGACAATCGCGGACGCAACGAGCACAACATCCTTCCCGACTCGGTGAAGGACGATGCCGGTCTCGCCGAATTGTTGGCCGCCGACTCGTCGCCGGCCGCGTGGGGAGTCGCTTCCACCGAGTTCGCCCCCGGAGAAGTTTTCAGCCATGTCTTCACGGCACCGGGTGTGTACCCGTATTACTGCTCAATTCACGGCGTGCCGGGTGTCGGCATGTACGGCATCATTCGTGTGAACTGACCTCCCGCAGTAGATTGACGAAGTCGCTTCCGCGACTTTCCAGAGGGGGAAATCATGAAATTGTTCCGCGCGCTGATTGGCGTGTCCGTATTGAGTGTGTCGATGATCGCCTGCGGTTCGGGTGACGAGACCAACACCTCGACCGAGGCACCCACGTCGGAGGCTCCGTCATCGGAAGCACCGTCCACCGAGGCACCCACCGCTGGTGTGCTGAACGTGCCGGCCGATTACGCCACCATTCAAGAGGCCGTCGATGCGGCCGCCGAGGGTGATCTGATCCTCATCGCACCGGGCACCTACAACGAAGCGGTGCAGGTCACCACGAACAACATCGTCATCCGTGGCGTCGACCGCAACACCGTGATCATGGACGGCAACTTCGAATTGGACAACGGCTTCCGCGTCGTCGGTGCGTCCGGTGTGGCCATCGAGAACATGACCGCCATGAACTACACGAAGAACGGTTTCTTCTGGACCGGAAGCACCGGCTATCGCGGTTCGTACCTCACCGCGTGGCGCAACGGCGACTACGGCATCTACGCATTCGACTCCGTCGGCGGATTGTTGGAGAACTCCTACGCTGCCGGCAGCCCGGACGCCGGCTTCTACATCGGCCAGTGCTATCCCTGCGACGCGGTCATCCGCAACGTGATCGCCGAACACAACGGACTCGGTTATTCGGGCACCAACTCGGGTGGCAACCTCGTCATCGTGAATTCGGTGTTCCGCAACAATCGCGCGGGCATCGTGCCCAACAGTGGGAGCTACGAGCTCTGCTACCCGCAGCGCAAGACCACCATCGTGGGCAACCTGGTGTATTCCAACAACCAGCCCGACACACCGGCCATCGACGTGGCTCTTCTGGCCATGGGCAACGGCATCCTGAGCGCTGGTGGCGTGCAGAACATCATCGAGCGCAACCGCGTCTGGAATCACAACAAGACCGGTATCGGACTCGTTCCGTTCCTCGAAGAGGACGCCAACGATGCGATCCCGAGCAAGGATGCTTGGGGCACGGATTGCGCCACGCAGAAGCTGCAGGCTCCGGTCGTCCCCGATGGTCCGCTGTTGTGGGACTCGCAGGACACCGAAGTGCGGGGCAACGTTCTCGAGGACAACCGTCGCGCCGACATCGCCGTCGGCTCGGCGGGCACCAACCTGTGGGAGTTGGGCAACTGCTTCGAGGGCAACACCTTCACCACCTCGGCTCCGTTGGAGTTGGAGACCTTGGCCCCGTGCGGATCGCCGCTGAGCGAGACCGCTGGTGACTGGTTGGCCGGAGATCTGAACGTCATCACCTGGTTGGTGGATGCCGAGACCGCTCCGCCGTCGGTGGATTGGAAGACCGCCAATTTGCCCGAGATGCCGCAGCTGGAGGGAATGCCCGATGCCGCCACCGCTCCGGCGGTTCCGGCCAGCGCCACTCCGCCCACCATCGATCTGGCGGCCATCACGGTCCCCGACAAGATGGACTGACGGGAAGGCCGAGTCCATTCTCATGACCACACCGATCCGACGGGCCACGTCCGCGTTGCTCGTCGGATCGGTGTTCGTCGTTCTGGCGACGGCATGCGCGGCCGACCCGACCAATGTTCGTGAGGCCGAACACGACCGTTCGTCGATGCCCGTCGACCCGGCCGCCGTCATGGGCGCGCCCGATCGACCGATCGCCGGACCGCAAGGTGCGGTGGGGCAGTTCGTCGTGGAGTGTCCGTACAGCCACGCGTTGCCCGATGACCCCATCGTGTACCCCGGTGAACCGGGCGCCTCGCACATGCACGTGTTCTTCGGGAACACCGGGGCGGACGCGAACTCCACGTTGCAGAGTCTGTTGCTCGATGGCACCACCTGTGAACAGGCTCTCGACACCGCTTCGTATTGGGCGCCCGCGCTCTATCACGACGATGTGATGCTGATTCCCGAGAAGAGCGTGGCGTACTACCGGGCCGGACTCGATGTCGACCCGACCAAGGTGGTCGCTTTCCCGGCCGGAATGGCCATGATCGCCGGCGAGCCGATGGCGGTCGAACCGCAGCCCACTTCGGTGGTGGCCTGGAGTTGCGGGAACGGAGCCATGCGTTGGGAGACGCCTCCGTCGTGTCCGTCCGGGCGCGGGCTTCGTCTCGATGTCACGTTTCCGGATTGCTGGGACGGCGAACACCTCGACGTTCCGGGGCATCGCGAGCACATGCGGTACTCGTCGACAGGGGAGTGCCCGTCCACTCACCCGGTGCACGTTCCTCAACTGATCTTCTCGGTCGCGTACTCGTTCTCGGGTGACCCCACCGGATTGAAGTTGGCCTCCGGCGGAGTTCTCAGCGGACACGCCGACTTCGTGAACTCGTGGGATCAGGACAAGTTGGAGGACGAGGTGACCTTCTGTCTGCACCGCGACGTGGTGTGCGGAGTCACATCAGGTCGCGTCTCGGGTTAGAGGCGACCGGAGTCGATCACGCGTTGCAGGAACTGTTGCGTGCGCTCGTTCTTCGGTGACACGAACAGTTCGTTCGGCGGAGCGCACTCCAGCACCTGACCCTGGTGCAAGAAACAGACCCGATCGGCGATCTCGCGGGCGAAGGCCATCTCGTGGGTGGCCAGCAACATGGTCATGCCGTTGCCCTTCAACTCGCGCACCACGTCCAGCACTTCGCCGACCAACTCGGGGTCGAGGGCGCTGGTGATCTCGTCGAGCAACATCACCTCGGGCTCCATGGCCAGACTGCGTGCGATCGCCACGCGTTGTTGTTGTCCGCCCGAGAGCTGGTCGGGGTAGGCCTCGGCACGATCCTGAAGTCCGAGTCGGCGCAACAAGTCGCGACCACGTTCTTCGGACTCCGATGCCGACAGGCCCAGAACCTTGCGTGGTGCGAGGGTGATGTTGCGCAACACGTTCATGTGCGGGAACAGGTTGAAGTTCTGGAAAACCATTCCGATGCGGCGGCGAATGGGGTCGGGGTCGAGTCCGGGAAGGCTGATGTCGACGCCGTCGAGAAGGATCGCTCCGTCGTCGATGGACTCCAGAAGATTGACGCACCTCAACAACGTGCTCTTGCCCGATCCCGAGGATCCGATGAAGGCGATCACCTCGCTGGAGGAGACGTCGAGGTCGACGCCGTTCAGCACGGTTCGATCACCGAAGGATTTCTCCACGGAACGCAACGAAATCTTGGGCGTGATCGTGTTGCTCATCGGATGGCCGTTCCGGACGTGCGACGCCGTTCACGGGCCATCAGGTGGTCCACGAAACGAGTCTCGGGAATGGTGATGGCAAGGAAGATGATGGCCGCTCCGAGGTAGGGCGTGAAGTTGGCGAACTTGGACTTGTCGATTCCCGCCTGGCGCAGGATTTCGATCGGGCCGATCAGGCTGACCAAGGCGACATCTTTCTGCAGACTGACCAAGTCGTTCATCAGCGGAGGGACCACGCGACGCACCGCTTGGGGAATCACGACGAAGCGCAACGTTTGACCCGACGACAAGCCGAGCGAACGCGCACCGGCTCGCTGGCTTTCGTGAACGCTCTCGATGCCGGCGCGGAACACCTCGGCCACGTACGAGGAATAGGTCAGCACGAGGGCCACCGATCCCCACAGGTACGGGCTGTTCCATGGCCGATCCATGCCGAGTCCGGGCACACCGAATCCGATCAACAAAATGGTCAGGATCACGGGAACGCCACGGAAGATGTCGGTGTAGGCGGCGGCGAAAAGACGAAGAGGAAACAGCGCCGGGGTGCGCACACTGCGACAGAGCGCCAGCATCATGCCCCACACGAGGATGCATGGTGCGCACCACAAGAAGATCTGCACGTCCTTGACGAAGGCGTCCACCAATCGGGGGAAGGTCTCACTGAAGACCTCACCGTTGAAGAACGAACGCTTGACCTTGTACCAGCCCGGAGTTTGCGGAATCAGGGTCACGAGAAGGCCGATGACCACGAGAGTGGACGTGAGCGCAATCAACGTCGAACGGCGCTTCTGACGCCGCTCGAATCGGCGGCGCGCAAGACGGCTGGACGCGACGGTGCCCGGGCGATTGCTCGACCCGGGCACCGTTTCGTTCATGATTCGAGATTAGGTCCGCGAGACGGACCCGACATGGTTCAGCCGACGCTGATGATCGGCACGCCGGCGTTGTCGCTCAACCAGGCCTTCTCGAACTCGGCGAGCGATCCGTTCTCCGACAGCGTGGCCAACGCGGCGTTCACGCAGGCGACCAACGGGTTGTCCTTCTCGAACACCATGCCGAACTCGTCGGTGGTGCCACCGGCCGACGCGGGGAACTGACCGATGACCGACGAACCCTCGATTTCGACCGCCGAGATGAACAACGCGGTGGGCAGGTCCACGACGATGGCGTCGATCTGTCCGGCCTCGAGAGCGGCCTTGGCTCCGGCGTTGTCGTCGTAGACGAGGGGCTCGTTGCTGGGCTTGATCACGTTGGTGATGAAGTCCAAGCTGGTGGTGGCGGCCTGCGCGCCCAGCTTCACGTCGACCAAGTCGGCCACGGTGGTGGCTCCCTCGGCGGCCGATCCGGCCAACGCGAGAATGGCCTGATTACCGGCGTAGTACGGGTCGCTGAAGCTGATGGTCTCGGCGCGCTCGGGCGTGATCGAGTACTGCTGCAGGTTGAAGTCGAAGCTCTTGGCGCCGGGCGCGATGGCTTCGTCGAAGTTGGTGCGGACCCACACCACGTTCTCGCCCTCGTAGCCGAGTTCCTTGGCCACGGCCATGGCAACGGCGGCTTCGAAGCCTTCTCCGGTCTCGGGGGCGTCGTTCTCCACCCACGGCGAATAGGCGGGGTTGCCGGTGCCGATGGTGAGCTTGCCTTCTTCGATGGTGGCGCAGTCGCCGCCAGCGGCCTCGGTGGACGGGGTGGCCTCGGACGAGGAGTCATCCCCGCCACAGGCGGCCAGGATCAGAGCAGTGGCCGCCAGAACGGCCACGGAGTAACGACGCTTCATGTCGTAGTTTCCTTTCGGGTTGGGGGTGCCGTCGTTCGACGAGCGGGAGCAGGCTACCAAGGATAAACCCGACAAGTTTGGTCGGAATTAAGAAATCGGAATCCGGAATTTCGACTGCAGAATTCTCGTTGTTGCTCTTGCGGTGAGACAGAAACGGTCTTAGTGTCTCACGCATGACCACGGTCACAGCACCGAGCGCGGAGGATCGAGTCCTCGACGCCGCTCGTCGTTGTGTCGATCGATGGGGATTGAGCAAGTTGACCATCGATGACGTGGCCGCGGAGGCCGGAGTGTCGCGCGCGACTCTGTATCGCCTCTTTCCCGGTGGCAAGGACGTGATGTTCGACGCGTTGCGCGTGCGCGAGCTTCAAGAGTTCTTCTCCGGCATGCGCGACGACCTTCATCACGTGGAGTCCTTGCTCGACTTCTCCGTGCAGGTGGCCGGATACGCCATTCGCGAGATGCGCAACGATGAACACCTCGCCATGATGTTGGCCACCGAAGAGGGAACGGCGCTGAAGTCGCTCACGGTCGAGGGGTTGCCGCGCATTCTTCGCGTGGCGTCGGAGTACATCACGCCGCTCATCGGCGAGTTCCTTCCCGCCGAAGATGCGGCGGTGTACGTCGAGTTGTTGGCCCGACTCGTGATCTCGTACTTCCTCGCGCCGAGCGAGCATTTCGACCTGGCCGACCCCGAGTCGGCCACCACGTTGTTCCGTCCCTTCGTCGCGGCGTTCCAAAGCGTGACGGTGGGCTGACGCCCGACGAGTACCCAGCACACACGATCTTCGACGACACAATCTTCAACAACACAATCTTCAACAACAAAGGAGACAGCAATGAGCATCACGGAAAGCGAAAACCAGCAGATCCTCGGACGCGCGGATTTGAACGACGTGGAGGCGATCTTGTCGGTTCCGATCGTGGACCCCACCGAGGTGGAGCACATCGTGAAGGACAACGCCGACGCCATCTTCACGTGGGACTACTCGCTCTCGCGTCCGGCCTTGCGCAAGCTGTACGAAAAGGCCAAGACCGGCCAGTGGAACGCCACCACCGACCTGCCCTGGGACAAGGACGTCGACCTCGAGGCCGAAGTGTCCAAGGACCTGGCCGCCATGGCATCGGGTCTCACCGCCACGCACTACGACGGCACGCCGGCCGAGAAGTGGGGCGACAAGGAGTGGACCGACTTCGCCATGGAGCAGCGTCGTTGGAGCCTGTCGCAGTTCATGCACGGTGAGCAGGGCGCGTTGCTGTGCACCGCCAAGATCACCGAGACCGTGCCGTGGTACGACGCGAAGCTGTACGCCAGCACCCAGGTGGTGGACGAGGCTCGTCACGTCGAGGTGTTCGCCCGTTATCTCGACGAGAAGTTGGGTGGCGGCTACCAGATCAACGCCCACCTGCGCATGTTGCTCGACGACATCATCAACGACAGCCGTTGGGATATGACGTACCTCGGCATGCAGGTGATGGTCGAGGGTCTGGCCCTGGCCGCCTTCGGCAACATGTACCAGTTCGTCTCCGAGCCCCTGTTGAAGCAGCTCCTCCGCTACGTGATGAGCGACGAGGCCCGTCACGTGGCCTTCGGCGTGTTGTCGCTCCAAGAGGTCTACTCGCAGATGAGCGACAAAGAGATCAAGGATCGCCAGGAGTTCGCCTACGAGGCCTCGGTGCGCATGCGCGACCGCTTCATGTCGCAGGAAGTGTGGGAGCGCATGGGCGTGAACACCCGTGACGTGATCCCGTTGGTGCTGAACGACCCCACTCGCGCCGTGTTCCAGCAGATGCTCTTCTCCAAGATCGTGCCGAACTGCAAGAAGCTCGGACTGCTCGATCGCAACGATGCCTGGTTGCGTCGTCGCTTCGAGGAGATGGGTGTCATTCAGTTCGAGAACGAAGTGGACACCGGCGAGGAGTACGTCAAGTTCGAGTTGGGCGAGGTGTACGAGCCCCTGAGCTGATCGACTCACGAGTTCACGAAGGGCCGGCTGCCAATGGTGGCCGGCCCTTCTGTTGTACCGTTTCCGCATGCGTTTCACGGCCGCCGATCTCGTGGCGGCCCTCACGGCCCGCAACCTGCACGGTGATCACGCCCGTTTGTTGGGGTCCGATGTCGAGATCGAAGGTGTGTCGTTCGATTCGCGCGAGGTTCGCCCCGGCCAGTTGTTCGTTCCGATCGTGGCCGAGCGAGACGGGCACGACTTCATCGGTGATGCGTTGGCCGCCGGAGCCGTTGCGTATCTCACCTCGCGCGACGACTCTCATGCTCGTTTCGGTGCCACCGCCATTCGGGTTCGCGACACCGCCGAGGCGTTGATCGACACCGGCGGATGGGTGCGCACGCTGTTTCCCGCGTCCACGGTGGTGATCGGGGTCACCGGATCGGTGGGCAAGACGTCCACCAAGGATCTCATCGCCGTCGCGTTGGCGAGCAGCATCAAGACCACGGCGAACGTGCGCAGTTTCAACAACGAGCAAGGCCTTCCGGTGACCATCGTCAACGCTCCGGCGGACACGCGGGCCTTGGTGTTGGAGATGGGCATGCGCGGTTTCGGACAGATCACCGACCTGTGTCGGATCGCACGGCCTTCCATCGGTGTGGTGACGAGGGTCGGCGAGGCGCACACGGAGTTGGTGGGCGGGCTCGAGGGAGTCGCGCGCGCCAAGGGTGAACTCATTGAGGCCTTGCCTCCGCAGGGGTTCGCCGTTTTGAACGCCGACGATGAGCGAGTGCGAGCGATGGCGTCGCGGTCGTCGGCGCCCGTCATCTTGTACGGGGAGGCGGCCGACGCCACCGTTCGCATAGATGGCACGATCCTCGACGAGCACGGTTGCGCCCGTTTCGACGTGGTGGTCGGCGACGAGCGGGTTCCGGTTCGCCTTCGGGTGCCGGGCCGACACATGGCATCGAACGCGGCGGCGGCGATCGCGGTCGGTGTCGCTCTCGGAGTTCCGGTGTCCCGAATGGCCGAGGCGTTGGGATCCACCGTGGTCTCCGATCGGCGCATGCAATTGCGACGCACCGATCGCGAAGCCGTGATCATCGACGATTCGTACAACGCGAATCCCACGTCGGTGGAAGCCGCGTTGCGCACCTTGGCCGACATGCGCGCCGAGCGGCGGGTCGCTGTCCTGGGCGTGATGGCCGAACTCGAGGATCCGAACGAAGCCCACGCCCGCATCTCCGACGTGGCCGCGGGACTGGGCATCGAGTTGGTGGCCGTGGGCACCGACCTCTACGGAGTCCCGCCGGTGTCGATCGACGACGCCGTCTCGATGTTGCGATCCTTCGGAGTCGGTGAGGTGGCTCTGGTGAAGGGGAGTCGAGTGGCCGGGCTGGACAGAGTGGTCGACGCCGCGGCGGTCTGAGACGTCAGTCCGCGCCGAGGAACGACGACGTCGGCAAACGATCGAGGTCGCTCCACCACGACAGGAAGAACGCGAACACCGCACCGAACAACAAGACCCAACGGGGACCGATGGCGTCGATGATGGGGCCGGCGAGCAATCCGCCGATGGTGACCGTGCCTCCGAACGACATGAACCACAGCGGCATCACCGTGACCCGTTCGTTGTCTCGCAAGTTCTGTTGGAACACCGTGACCATGGCGTTGGCGGTCATGAAGTAGAAGAGTCCGAGCACGAAACCGATCGGGAACGCGGGGATGACCGAGCGCACCAACGCGAACGCGGCCAGAGCCGCCGCGAAGCCGAGGAACCCGAATCGAATGATGGTGGGTTTGTGTTTGTGGGCCAAGAACGTGCCGGTGGCCAGTGCGCCGCACAGGGCCCCCAATCCCCACACGGCGTACAGCCAGCGGTACGTCGAGCCGACGGGGCTGATGCCGAAGTTCAGGCGGGCGACCGACGAGAAGAGTCCGACGTACACGAGGCAGAACAACGAGAAGAGCGTCATGGACCACAGCAAGCGGGACAGAACCGGTCGCGAGGCGGCGATGTTGATTCCGGACAGTGCGCGCCGCCATCCGGTTTCGGTGGGGCGCGAACGAATGTCGGGGATCTGCACCATGTGGAGAGCGACGATGAGAAAGAGGTAGGTGGCGGCGTTGATGACGAAGATCTGGGAGGTGCTGACGCCCCAGATGGCCAGCAATGCCGCGATGGCGGGGCCGGCCACGCGACTGCCGTTCAATTGCGTGGAGTTGAGGCTGATCGCACCCGCGAGATCGCGACGATCGACGAGCATCGGGACGCTGGCCTGGAATGCGGGAGCGTTGAGCGCGTTCGCAACGCCGATGGAGGTCTGGGCGAGGAACAAGGCCCAGATGGGGCCGTCGACACTGACGATGGCGGCCAGCACGAGCGAGAACACCAGCTGCACCCACTGCATGAAGAGCAAGTAACGCTGAAGGTTGAATCGGCCGGCGATGATGCCGCCGGGGATGGCGAGAAGCAGTAGTGGACCCAGTTGGGCGAACACCAACAGGCTGACGATCTTGGCCGATCCGGTGCGGTCGTCGATGTAGGCCGGCAGGGCCAGGTTTTGCATCCATGTGCCGATGTTCGACAACAGCATGCTCGTCCAGACCAACCGGTAGTCGCGGTACGCGAACGCGGCCCGGGCGGTGCCGGGACGATGCGAATGGGGGAGCGGCGGAAGGTCCGCGTTGTCAGGGGTGTTCGACATGGGGGTGGGGGAAGGACAGGCGAATCCTACCGATGGTCATCGAGTCGAAGCCGGAGCCATGCCACACTGGGGGCGTGAATCCCGATTCGTCGCCCGTGATGTCGTCAACGGCCAAGCCGTTGCAGAACCTGGTTCCTCCGCCCACGGTGGGTGGCACGTGTCGTTCACCAATGGGCACGTTCGAGGAGTGTCCGTTGTGCGGCGGTGGGCTGACGCCCGAGCACGCTCACTTCAAGTGTCGCGCCTGTGGTTGGCGCGACTCCTGCTGCGACTGAACTCAGCCGAACCAGCCGTTGACGTCGATGATGATGTGGGCGCGACCGTAGACGTAGACGCAGATGTTGCCGTTGCTGTCGACGGGGACAATCACGGCGTTGGGGATGGTTTGGCCGTTGGTGAA
>JAIXWJ010000003.1 GCA_027491335.1 Actinomycetes bacterium
CCGAGTACGACGAGCTGGCCGATCAAATCGGTCACGTCCAGGTTGAACCTGGCGTCGAGTTCACCGCAGCCACATGGATTGTCGAGTTGTCGGCGCCCATCGGACCACTGTCGAGTTTCCGGGGATACACGAGACCAGCCGTTACGGAATCTTCGCTCGTGTCGGACGAAACCTGGAGCTAAGTGTGACTGGGGTGCTCGCCTACATCGCATTCGTGATGATTCTCACTGTGTGGTGTCTGGGGTGGTTGGGAATCAGTGCGTTCATCGGTTCTCTCCTTGATGTGCCAACAAAGGTGTCGGTCGCATCCGGGGTGATTCTCGGGCCGCTTGGTGTTCTGTTCGTCCTGTTGTCGGGAGTGATTCAGAAGCGCAACACTCGAACAGCCGGACGGGCTACAACAACTTCGGTGGGTTCGGTTCCATTCCCAGGGGATCCGTTCGCATGAGCGACCCCTTCGTAGATCCATTCGCTGACACGGCCGTGGCGCCGGCAGTATCGCCCGTCGGAGCATCCAATGATTCGCGAGTGCGTCGTTCGGTGTTGCCGGTATCGCTCCTGATCGTGTGCTTTACCGGGGCAACCATGCCGTGGGTGCTGTTTCGACCTTTCGGAGACGAACGTCGCGGGTTCAACGTCACCGATGTTCCGGGAGGAATGGGGATCATCTGGACCCTGGTGCTTCTAGCGATCCCCGGCTTCGCCCTCTTTATGGCGGGTCGACGGTCCGGTCTGATCATCATGGCCTTGGCCGGAGGAATGCTCGGCTGGATGGCGACGATCTCCGGGCTACTCCTTGGAGTTGTCTCTTCTTTGTTGCCGTCCGTCGAGCTGGCCGGAATCGATCTCACCAAGACCCAGGTCGGCCAAGGACAAGGCGTGCCAGTGACCGTGTTGACCAGTTTGATTCTTGGCTTCATTGCGATTCAGGCACTTCAGCGAGATGCTTCAAATGCGAGTTCGATCCGTGTTCCGGTCGCTCCGATTCTCGCGTTGACACCACTCGTTCTTTTGGCGGTGAATCATCACAGCGAATGGCTCGAACTGGGAAATGAGAGCACCGCTGTCGTCGCTGCGGTTCCGGGCGATTCGCTGTATGGAAGCGGATTGCTATTGGTGGGTTCGTGGATTGCGGTTGGAACGTGGATCATCGCCCTCGTGTTGCGTCAGCGAATGGTCTACGTGTTCGCGGCCGCAATTTCGACAATCGTCGGGGGAGTTTCTGTTGTCTACTCGGTTCTCGTGTGGCTGGGTGGGAAGACCTTGGTTTGGTTGATGCCGCAATCGGTAGAAGGTTGGTCGTCGCTGCGCGTGGCGCCGGGCCTGTATGTGACGCTGGTTTCGGCATTGTTGCTTCTGGGGGTATCGCTCGCCACCTTCATTCCTTCGACTACCGAAAAGTCCGTTCAGGTGAACACAGCGGCCTCGTTGGGTGCCCGTACCGCTCGCACTTCGGATCTGGTCGGCGTCGTAATTCTGCTTCTGTTCGTGGTGTATGTGGTCGTCCGTGTCGTGACCTGATGAATACGGTCCTCCGTCAATGGAGTTGGACCAATCAATTGGTTGCTTCTGCCGGAGTGGCGGCAGCTGGAAGCTTCGGGGTTGCGATTGGCGGCATGTTCGAATTCCAATGCCCGTTCGCATCGTTTGGGTTGGCGTGTGCCGGGTGTGGTTGCTCCCGCGCCGTCACGATTGCTGTTCAGGACGGTGTGATTGCTGCGTTTGAACGACAGCCCTCGGCGTTGCTTTTGGTCGCTGGGCTGATTGTTTCAGTCGCGGTATCCACAATTGCCGTGGTTCGTGAACGTAGAGATCGAGTGATCGCACGATTTACGCCGCGAATCATGCTGAGTGGATTGCTGATCCTGGCGGCAGCAAACCTCGCATTTCAACTGAACGCGAATCTCTGAATTCACACCACCGTTCTGGGTAACCAAAGTGCCCGTTTTCGGCCACATTTGGTACCCAGAACGCGGGGTTACTCGATGTACTTCTGGACCCAGTCGACGATCTCGTGGCGTTTATCGAGTGATCACAGTCCGGCCCTAGGGCAGGCTCCGTCCACGAATCGCTCGGAGGGTTTTGGAGCAGGCACCCCCAAGACATAGGTGTAGATCCTCATGCGGCAGGTGGTGGTGACCCCACGACCGTGGTACACGTGCTGGAAGCCTCCGTTGACACAGCGCTTGATGATGCGGACTGACTTGTAAGCGGCAGCCTCGGTATAGACCGTCACGAATCCTGACCCGTTGTCAAAGCGCCCATCTTTCGTGCCAACAGTGGACTCGGTGTATCCGTCCGTACGTGGCGGAACCCCGCCGTAGTTGGTGAGTAGGACACCCTTTCGAGTGGTGTAAGTGCCGGGTTTCAGATTGACCACGGTGGGAACGGCCTTCTCTTCAACAAGAGTTTCGGAGCCATTGACACATGGTCCCGAACCTGCGGACTCCACGTACCAAGGAGCTGGCTGGCCAACGACAGGACCTCCCGGAGCAGGCTTGACGCATTGAGCGTTGGGGTAGCCGGGGATCGCGCAGATAGTGGTCGTCGGGGCGGGCGGCTTGGTGGTGGCGGGCGGCCGTGGTTTGGTGGTTGTCGGTGATTTGGCCGAACCGGAACCAGCAGCCATCACGACAACGAGCAACGAGGTGAGAACCGCACCGACAATGAGTCTGCGAGCCTGATGCATGTTTTGGGTCATGCTGGGTTAACGAACCACTGACTCTGTTTGTGACTGATTCTGTCGACATCTTGGCAACAGCCAGAGCCGACAGATTCAAACATCACCAATCAGGACCCAAATAGGACCCCTAAATCCGAGCCGCTTAGTCCGTGGTGTCGGAGTCGGGTGAGCCTTCGCCCACACCGGCCAACTCGACGGCCGACGGCGGCTTGAAGCCCTCAACCAAACGGAAACATCCTCCATTGTTGGGTACCGCGCGAAAGAAGAGACAGCCAGTATCGAACTGGCCGCACCGACCGGGCCCCGACGAGGCATCGCACGTCAACAACATGGTCGGTGGTCGGCCAAAGCGAACTGGGACCCATGAGGTGAACCTATTATTGGCTCGTGAACCCTCGTAGAGAATTCCGAGTCAAAGCCGGCGCAATACTGCTTGTGGCGCTTTCGGTTATTGCTGGATGTGGCGGAACGGAGTCGTCGAGCAAAGATCCCGAACGCGTGCTCGACGAGCCGGATGGTGGTGATGATTCGTCCGACCAAGATGCGACGGACGAAGAGACAGACAAACCCGAAGACACGACAACGACTAGCGCACCGTTTGCCTCTCCGGCAGACCCCCGAGAGGCACTAGGTCTCTACTCCTTTTTCAACGGAGGAATTCCGATTTCCGAAGTCTCCGTATCACAGTGCGGCCAATTCGCAGTGGCCTACGACGCAATCACGCCACGCTTCCTTGAATTCTCGTCGAATCAATGGGTGGAGCGCTCAAAGTTGATGCCGGCCCTGCACAACTACGCACCGGACAGAGTATTGAGTCTTGACCTCAACCTCGACGGAGCATTGGAGTTTGTGTTCTTTTTCAACTCTGCCGAGCGAAACGAGGAGAAGCCGTTCGGATCGATCTTCTATCAAGTCGACTGCGAATGGAAGTGGGGCGAGATCTATCAGGCAATGACCGGAACATCGACGAGAGCTACCAACCTCGACTTCGACGGTTCAAAGAATGAGCTCTTTGGATACAACGTCGAAGATACGGCCGGGTATTTCGTCAAGCATGTACTCCGATACGCGCCTGCCAGTCGAGCGTTCGTGTACGAACCGATCGTTTACGACCCGCCGCCGGTCGCATGTGTCAGCGCATTTGCGAGCATGTACCGATCAGATAAACCAGATGTCATCGTCTCCTTCTACAACAACTCCGTGATTCGAACACTGCAGAATTGTCGTGAAGGTGACTGGATCATGGAGGCCAAGAAGCGTCGTTCGGAGTACGAGACGTTTGGAGACGCCGACTACTACGAGGGCAACGTCATCCTTCTTCAGGATGAAAACGCCAAGGACATCGTCGAAACTCTTTGTGCCTATGTCAACCCAAGTGGCTACTACATCTTTCGAAGAATAAGTCCCGTCTCTATTGCATGTGAGGATTGACAGCAGATGAATCAACCAACTTCAGTCAGCAGGCTTTCGTGGAGAGCGCTTTCATTGAGACCTAAGGCCTTGTTCTTGTTCTTGATGATTGCCGTGGCTGGCGTGGCCGCATATCTCTTCGTGGGCAGTGAAGATGGTGACTCGGCCTCGACCAAGTCCATTGCGATGGCAGCGACGTTGGATGGAGATGAAGTCGATCATCTTCAATTCGGATCCCGGAGTTCGATCGAAGGTGTGCTTGCCGACGCATTCCGTATGCGCCTCGACGGGCTGCCGTTGGAGATGAAGGTTCTTGACGACGACGAAATTCGTCCGGTTCGGTTTCACGTCGCACCAAATGGACGAATCGCGCTTGTCGGGGTTCGAGACGAGTCTCAGGGCCTCGTGCTCGTCGATCCGAAGTCCGGCAAAGAAGTCGAACTGATCGAGTATGACGATGTCTCGATTTCGGCGACATTCGTGCAAAGCAGTAGTCAGTTCTTCGCGACGGTTGCGGAAGAAGATCGAAGCCGTTGCATCGGAGTCGATCTGCGTGGCAATCAAACGCTCATAGGCCGGGGCTATTGCCAGGTTCTCACGTCAGGTGATGTTCTGGCAATCGACGAAGATGACGACTCCGATGATGTAACGGTCGTCAAGGCAAATAGCACTGGTGAGCAAACGGGTCGATACGACTTCGAAATGGCCGAGATCGCTGTTATCGCGGACGGGACACTTGCCTTCGGTTACCAGCGAGACGGCGTGGATGAACGTCCTCTCCTGTCCGTTTTTGACTTCCGCGAGGAAGAGGTATGGCGACAGCCAGAAGATGCTCTTTCCGCCGAAGTGGTCGATGAATCACAGGGCGGCATCCTGATCGCCGTGGATGTTGGCAATGAGGAAGTCAGTATCGAGCTGGTCAAGAGCGTCGACGATGGTGCGGAAGTGACGACAATCGCAAGCGCCGAAGAAGTTTCGGTCTTTGTGGCCAACGCGGGAGAGACCATCATTGTCGGGGAGTCAATGGCCGACAAAGAGATCGACGAGTGGCGGCTTGTATCGAATTCGGGTGTCGCCAGCGAAGATGTGTTTTTCGAAGAAACCTTGACCTCTTGGTTCGAAGTTCCATCCCTGAATCGAGTCGTCGCCTTTGATGGCTCCAAAGGGGAGGTTTACAGTGGCTCGATCGATGGTGGTCTCGAGTTCGTGGATGATGTCGATGCCGATTTCATTTCGGTCTACGTCTCCGGTCAAGATGTTTTCGTCCACGCCTCCGACACTTTCTATTTGCTCGATACTCAGTCGAACGAACTGTTCCGACTTTCAAACGATGTTGCGGAAGTCCAGTTCGTTTCGGAGGATTCCGGAGTAGTCGTCTTCACGGATGACGACGAGAACAGCAGACTCGCTCGCTTCGTCGACGGTGCCTTGGTCGACCTCGACGAAGATGACAACATTTTCTCGGTGTTGATTGGCGGAGACGGGTTTCTCTACTACACGACGTCGGATTTTGACGGGGACAACCTCACGCTGAAAGCGATCAAGTTGCAAGAAGATCGTGGGCGCCAAGGTTCCGAGGTGAGCAAAGACATTGCTGATGAAGTACTGCTCGGGTCGGCCGTCACACGTTGGAATACGGGTGTGGAGCCGTCGTACTCTCGTGCGTTCGAAGCCATAATCGATGAACGCCGGCGCGCTTGTCGTGATGAAGGTCTCGAGATTCTCGAAGTGTCCGGCACCACGACGCTGCAGTCGATACCCGGTCAGGGAAGTGTCATCTGTCTGACGGTCACCGAATCCGACGTCGCCGGAAATCCCTATTTTGGTGTCGAGGTGTCCAACGATGCCGATTTTGACCTCGCGATGACCATTGAAATGGACGGGGACACGCTGTACGAGGCCGACGACCAAATGGAAGGTGGGAAAATCGTCTCGTATAGCCCCGTGCGAGACGACATGTTTTTGGAAGTTGGCACCTATCGATTGAAGGTGTTCCCCGTCGAAGGTGGTGGGGTCTCGGCTCCGACGGCCATTCGATTCTTCACGACCACCACCACCTCTTCGGAGTATTCCGAGGTGACGGGCAGTGAGTCATTCTCGACTTCGGGTTGTGACTACATCTTGGAGAGCAGCGATTACTCGGTGGTTGTCGAAGTTACTTACGACTTCACCAACGTTCTCTGCATCGAAAGACTTGCAACAGACACGATTCTGCTGTTCGAGATTGGGACTGTGTACGACGGTTCGTATCTTGACGTCAATTACGACTGTGATGATTTCGGTGGCGATTTCTATCTCGGTAAGTACTCAGAGCTTCAGTTGGCCGGGAAGGGTTACAACCGTTGCTCGATTACCGAGATTTGGCCAAGTGACGGCTCAAATGGGGAGCTGATCGTCTCGTACGGTGGTGAGTGATCAGCGATTCGATCTCTGAGAATCGCCAGAAACACGGTTCTGGGTAACCAAAGTGCCCGTTTCCGGACACATTTAGTACCCAGAACGCGTTACTCGGAGGTGTCGGAGTCGGGTGAGCCTTCGCCCACACCGGCCAACTCGACGGCCGACGGCGGCTTGAAGCCCTCAACCGAACGGAAGCCCAAGCGCTTCTCACCCGGACGATCGGGATCGTCCTCGGTGTCGACCACGATGATCTCGCCCGCGTGGAACTGCTTGTACAGAATCTTCTCGCTGAGCGCATCCTCGATGAGACGCTGAATCGCACGACGCAACGGACGCGCTCCCAACTGCGGGTCGTATCCCTTGTCGGCCAGATGCTCCTTGGCCGACGGCGTCAGCTCGAGACCCAAGCCCTGACCTTCCAGCTGCGCGCTGAGGCGCTTCAACATGAGGTCGACCATCTGCACCACTTCGTTCTTGGCCAACTCGTGGAACACGATGACTTCGTCGATGCGGTTGAGGAACTCGGGACGGAAATGGTTCTTCAACGAATCCATCACCTTGTCCTTCATGCGCGTGTAGTTCATGGCCTCATCGCCCTTGGTGAAGCCGACGTTGGCCTTGCGCAGATCGGCGGTGCCGAGGTTCGAGGTCATGATGATGATGGTGTTGCGGAAGTCCACCGAACGACCCTGGCTGTCGGTCAGGCGACCCTCTTCCAGAATCTGCAGCAACGTGTTGAACACGTCGGGGTGCGCCTTTTCGATTTCGTCGAACAGCACCACGCTGAACGGCTTGCGACGCACGGCCTCGGTGAGCTGACCACCCTCGTCGTAGCCCACGTATCCGGGGGGCGAACCCACCAGACGGCTGACGGTGTGCTTCTCCATGTACTCCGACATGTCGAGCGTGATGAGCGAACTCTCGTCGCCGAACAGGAACTCGCTGAGCGTCTTGGCCAACTCGGTCTTGCCCACACCGGTGGGTCCGAGGAAGATGAACGAACCACTCGGACGCTTCGGATCCTTCAGACCGGCGCGCGTACGACGGATGCTCTGCGACACCGCCTTGATGGCGTCTTCTTGTCCGATGATGCGCTTGTGCAGCTCGGCTTCCATGTTGAGCAGCTTCTGCGTCTCTTCTTCGGTGAGCTTGTACACGGGGATGCCGGTCCAGATGCTCAACACTTCGGCGATGCATTCCTCGTCGACCTCGTCGAACAGATCCACGCCACTGGCCTTGATTTCGGCCTCTTTGGCGGCCTTTTCGGCCTGGATGTTCTTCTCCTCGTCGCGCAGACGGCTGGCCTCTTCGTAGTTCTGCTCTTCGACGGCCTTCTTCTTGGCTTCCTGCACGTCGGTGAGACGCTGCTCCATGTCCTTCAGATCGGGCGGCGTCTGCATGCGCTTGATGCGCAGACGGCTGCCGGCCTCGTCGATGAGGTCGATGGCCTTGTCGGGCAGATGACGATCGCTGATGTAACGATCGGCCAGGTTGGCCGCGGCCACCAACGCCTGATCGGTGATGGTGACGCGGTGGTGCGCTTCGTACTTGTCGCGCACGCCCTTCAGAATCTCGATGGTGTGAGCCACGGTGGGCTCGTCCACCTTCACCGGCTGGAAGCGACGCTCGAGTGCGGCATCCTTCTCGAGGTGCTTGCGGTATTCGTCGAGCGTGGTGGCGCCGATGGTCTGCAGTTCACCGCGAGCCAACATGGGCTTCAGAATGCTGGCCGCATCGATGGCACCTTCGGCGGCACCGGCACCCACGAGTGTGTGGATCTCGTCGATGAACAAGATGATGTCGCCACGCGTGCGGATTTCCTTCAGCACCTTCTTCAGGCGCTCTTCGAAGTCACCGCGGTAACGGCTACCGGCCACCAACGCACCGAGGTCGAGCGTGTACAGCTGCTTGTTGCGCAACGTTTCGGGAACGTCGTTGCTGACGATCTTCTGCGCGAGTCCCTCGACGATGGCGGTCTTGCCCACACCGGGTTCACCGATGATGACCGGGTTGTTCTTGGTGCGACGCGACAGGATCTGCATGACGCGCTCCATCTCGCGGGCGCGACCGATCACGGGGTCCAGCTTCTTCTCGCGGGCGAGTTGCGTGAGGTTGCGACCGAACTGATCGAGGATCTGGCTGTTGCCCTTGTCGCCCTCTTCTTGCTTGCCGCCGCGCTCGCTGGAGCCGGACTCCTTGCTGCTGCCGCCTTCGGACTTGCCTTGCGGACCCTGATAGCCCGACAGCAACTGGATGACCTGCTGGCGCACGCGACTGAGGTCGGCGCCCAACTTCACCAACACCTGAGCGGCCACACCTTCGCCCTCGCGAATGAGGCCGAGCAGGATGTGCTCGGTGCCGATGTAGTTGTGACCCAACTGCAGGGCCTCGCGCAACGACAGTTCGAGCACCTTCTTGGCGCGCGGGGTGAACGGGATGTGACCCGACGGAGACGAACCGCCTTGTCCGATGATCTCTTCGACCTGAGCGCGCACCGCTTCGAGAGAGATGCCCAACGTTTCGAGGGCCTTGGCCGCGACGCCTTCGCCCTCGTGGATGAGGCCGAGCAGGATGTGCTCGGTGCCGATGTAGCTGTGGTTGAGAAGTCGCGCTTCCTCTTGGGCAAGAACGACGACTCGACGGGCCCGATCAGTGAAACGTTCGAACATGGAGTCATGCTACCTATGGCCCGAGGGTGAACGAGGTGGCGGGGACACACCGAAACACGTGTGAGACATGGCTCACCGATTGTCTCAAAATGTTGTCAAATCGGGGAATAATCGAAGGAAATCTCGCGCATCGGCGGGCATCTAAGGTGCGGTGGTGCCCGTGAATCCGAACCGTTCTTTCGCTCCCGACGCGTCGTCGTCGATCACTCTGGACGGCGGCCAAGTGGCGCACCGGAATCATGTCGAACAGAGTCGAATTCTCGAGCGACGTCTGTACTCGCCGAGACCGAGCGTGCACACGTTGGTGGGCAACGGGCTGTCCAACCAGACCTTCATCGAGGCCCCCGAGGGCGTGATCGCCATCGACACCGGCGAGTCCGTGGAAGAGATGCGCGACGCCATCGCCCAGCTGCGCACGGTCTGCGATCGACCGATCGTGGCGGTGATGTACACCCACTTCCATTACGTCGGGGGCACTCAGGCCGTTTTCGCCGATGGCGCCGCCGCCGATATCCCCATCTGGGCCCACGAAAAGGTGGCGTACAACCGGGCCCGAACCGCGTCCGAGATCTCCCCGGCGTATTCGCGCGGTCTGGTCGAGCAGTTCGCCATCAACTTGCCCGAATCCGGCCCCGACGGGCGGGTGAACGTGGGTCTCGGCCACTTCTACCGCAACCCGGCCCATGCCCCGTTCACCTCGGTGTTCGTCCCGCCGACCCACACCTTCGGGTCCGTGGCCTCCATTCGCGTGGCCGGCCTCGACATCGAGGTCACACTGGCGCCGTCCGATGCCGACGACTCGGTGACGTATTGGTTTCCGGCGTTGGGCGTGGCAGTCCACAACCTGGTCTGGCCCGTGCTGTTCAACATCTTCGCCATCCGGGGCGAGGAGTATCGCGACCCCCGGGTCCTGCTCACGGGCATCGATCACCTGCTTTCGCTGGGCGCCGAACACCTGGTGGCGGCCCATGGACCGCCCATGAGCGGGGTGTCGGAGATTCGTCGCCGGGTGACCCGCTACCGCGACTCCATCCAGTTCCTCTGGGATCAGAGCGTGCGTCATATAAATAGGGGTGTCTTGTCCGCAGACCTGGGGCACGCGATCTCGTTGCCCCAGTCGTACGACGACGATTTCATCACCGCCGAGCGATACGGCGTGTCCGAGCACCACGTCAGGCAGATCCGCAACGGACTGTTCGGCTTCTTCGACGGCGATGAATCCCAACTCTTTCCACTTCCCTCCATCGAACGAAGCGACCGACTGATCGCCGGTTTCGGTGGTCGAGCGAAGGTTCGATCGTTGGTGGCCGACGCCATCGACGCCGACGACGTTCGGTGGGCCACCGAGATGGCCACGTGGTTGGTGCGATCGACGGATGCCGAGCAAGACGACCGCAACCTTTTGGCGCGCGCGTTGCGCATCATCGGACAACGATCATCGGCGGCCAACATTCGAAGTTGGTGCCTCACTCGGGCGCTCAGTCTGGAAGGAGCCATCGACACGTCGCGATTGTTCCAACATCGCTTCGGTCGTCAGCAGATCCTGGCGTCACCCATCGAGCGATCGGTTCACGTGTTGCGCGTTCTGGTCGATCCGGAGTTGTTGGGAGACATCGATGTGCACGTGGGTTGGGACATTGGCGACGGCGTGTCCACCGGCGTGCACTTCCGCAATGGCATCGCGTGCCCCACCGATGGCGACGGCTGCACGGCCGTTCTGCGGTGCACGCTCGAGAATTGGGCCGACCTCATGACGGGACGCGCCACGTTGTCGGCGCTCGTGCGAGAGGCGACCGCGTCCATCACCGGTGACGATGTGGCCGCACTGGCCGCGTTGCGCGCCTGCGACCTCGAAGGACTTCGTTCATGACTTCCATCCCGCGACCGACACAACCTTTCGCCGGCACGACCGGACGACTGATTCCCGAGTCCACGGGCGCCCCCGTCCAACAAGTGAAGGCTCCGAACGGAGCACCGAACATTCTCGTCATCATCCTCGATGACGTCGGTTTCGGTTCGTTCGGAACGTTCGGTGGTCCCGTGCCCACACCGGGGCTCGATCTGGTGGCGCGCACGGGGCTTCGTTACAACCGCTTCCACACCACGGCGTTGTGTTCGCCCACGCGCGCGGCGTTGTTGACCGGACGCAATCACCACGCGGTGCACATGGGTGGAATTCCCGAGATGGCCAACGGGTTTCCCGGATACGACACCATCATTCCTCCCGAAGCGGCCACCGTGGCGCAGGTGCTTCGCATGAACGGATACGCCACCGGTTGTTTCGGAAAGTGGCATCTCACTCCGATGTGGGAGATGGGGCCCGGTGGTCCCTTCGATCGTTGGCCCACCGGTTTGGGCTTCGATCGCTTCTACGGAATTCTGGGTGCGGAGTCCTCGCAGTACGAACCGCCGGTGTACGACCAGACGACGCCGATCTCGCCACACATCGGTCGCGACGACTACCACCTCACCGAGGATCTGGTGGACCAGGCCATCACCTGGGTCGATCGCGTGCGGGCCTCGTCACCCAACAAGCCGTTCTTCTGTTACCTGCCCACGCCCGCCGTGCACGCCCCGCACCATGTTCCACGCGAGTGGATCGACAAGTTCGCTGGTCGATTCGACGCCGGGTGGGACGCGTTGCGCGCCGAGATTTTCCAGCGACAAATCGAGCTTGGTGTGATTCCGGCCGACACCGAACTCACGCCGCGACCCGAGTCGATCATGTCGTGGGACGAATACCCCGATCGGTACAAGCCGGTCGCGAGTCGTTTGATGGAGACCTTCGCGGCCTTCCTCGCGCACACCGACCATCACATTCACCGTTTGCTCGACGCGTTGCATCAGCGAGGCATGTTGGACGACACGCTGGTCTTCTACATCACGGGCGACAATGGGGCATCCGGTGAGGGAACGCTTCACGGTGCGTGGAGTGCTCCGTCGTTCCAGAACGGGCGACCGGAAGATCCCGAGTGGCTGCTCGAACGCATGGATGACTTCGGCAGTGCCGACTGCGAGAACCATTACAACTACCCGTGGGCATGGGCGCTGGATTCGCCGTTCCAGTGGATGAAACAGGTGGCGTCGCACTTCGGAGGCACGCGCAACGCGATGGCGGTGTCGTGGCCCAAGCGCATCGCTGACGCGGGCGGTCTGCGATCACAGTTTCACCATGTGGTCGATGTGGCTCCGACCATCTACGAAGCATGCGGTATCGAACAACCGTCTCGCGTGAACGGCATCGATCAGATGGAAGTGCACGGAACCTCGATGGCGTACACGTTCGATCAGGCCGATGCTGTCGATCGCCACGAAACGCAGTACTTCGAGATGATGGGAAATCGCGGCGTCTATCACCGCGGTTGGATGGCCTCGTGTTTCCACGGTCGTCCACCGTGGATTCGGTGGCAAGGCATGCCGTTCGATGGCGAACAAGAGCGCTGGGAGCTGTACGACCTGCGCACCGACTTCTCGCAAGCCGTCGACGTGGCCGCGAGGTATCCGGAGAAGTTGGCCGAGTTGATGGAGGTCTTCGATCGCGAGGCTCGACGCAACAGCGTGTACCCGATGCGCGATCCGGGATCGGGGTCGCAACAAGTTGCTCCGGTGCCGATCAGTCTCGGAGACCTCACCAAGATGACCTACACCTCGGCGCACGTGCGCATGCCGGAGGCCAACGTGGTGAACGTGAAGAACTCCTCGTGGCGCATGACGGCGGTGATCGACGTCGACGCCGAAGCTCAGGGAGTGATCGCTTGCCAAGGTGGCAACATGGCCGGGTGGTCGTTGTACCTGTCGACGAGCGGCATACCGACGTTTCATTACAACTGGTTCGGACATCAACACACCTCGGTGGCATCGCCGCACGCTTTGGCCACCGGGCGACACGAGATCGAGATGGTGTTCGCGTACGACGGCGGCTTCGCCGCCGGGGGTGACGTGATGTTGTCCGTGGACGGAGTCGTGGTGGCGATGGGTCGCGTTCCCAACACCGTGCCGGTGATCTTCTCGATGAGCGGCGAGACCTTCGATGTCGGCGTGGACACGGGAGCACCCGTTGGTCCGTATCCGCACCAATTCCCCTTCTCCGGTTCGATCGTGGGGGTGACCATCGAACGCTTGGGGGAACGCCCAGCCGAGGTGACGGACGCCATGCGGAGCGGTCATATCCGTGCCACCTTGAGTTCCCAATGATCGCGGACCGGGCGTAACCTGACGCCGTGAGCGCCCAGCCACTTTTCGATCTTGCGAACTCGACCGACGATCGTCGTCGTGTGGAGGAGGCCCTGCTGGCCTCGGTGCGCACCCCGGACGCGTATCTCACCGAGATCGCCTCGCATCTGCTGGTGGCCGGTGGAAAGCGTTTGCGCCCCATGTTCTCGGTGGTCGCCTCGCAGGTGGCCGGCGCACCCGCCACCGATGATGCGGTGCAGGGCGGCATTTCGTGCGAGCTGGTTCATCTCGGTTCGCTCTATCACGACGACGTGATGGACGAGTCCCCCACGCGACGCGGAGTGGACACGGTGAACGCCAAGTGGGGCAACCTGCAGGCGATTCTGGCCGGAGACTTCTTGCTGGCGCGGGCGTCGGAGATCGCGGCATCGCTGGGCACCGAAGTGGCCGGACTGCTGGCACGCACCATCGGACGCTTGTGCGAGGGTCAGATCGAGGAACTGCGACACACGTACAACGTGGCTCGCCCGGTCGACAGTTATCTGTCGTCCATCAACGGCAAGACCGCGTCCTTGTACGGAACGGCGGCGCGGATCGGCGGACTGGTGTCGAAGTTCGATCGCAAGACCGTCGACGCACTCACCGCATTCGGTGATGCCTACGGAATGGTCTTCCAGATCGTCGATGATCTCTTGGACATCTCGTCCACCGACGAACAGTTGGGCAAGCCCGCGGGTCACGACATGGTCGAAGGTGTGTACACCTTGCCGGTGTTGCACACGCTCGCCAGCGGCGGAGTGCCCGCTCGCGAGTTGGCCGATCTGTTGGGCAAACCGTTGAGCCCGGTGGAAAAGGACAAGGCGTTGTCGATCGTGCGCTCCAGCGGCGGTATCGACGCCGCGATCGCGTTGGCTCGAACTTACGTGGACGCCGCCGAGCAGGCCTGCGACCAGCTGCCGAACTCGGCGGCCACCATGGCGCTGCGCGCGACCCCGGCCGCTCTGCTGGCCTCGGTGGGGTGACACAGCCTCCCGTCTTGATACCCTAGGGGGTATGTGTAGACGAGTGAATTGCAGTCAATGTGGAAAGCCGTCGTGGGCCGGATGCGGCGCTCACGTGGAGAGCGTCCTGGGAGACGTTCCCAAGAATGAGCGGTGTCGTTGCGATGAGCAACCACCCGCGAAGAATCAGCGCAAGGGATTCATCGCCACGATGATGGGTCGCTGATGAGGCGCGCACTGATCATCACCGGAGTCGCGGCCACGCTTTTGCTCGGATGCGGTGGCGACACGTCGTCCACCGGGGGGAACGAAGCTAAGGCAGCGGTCGAGTCCGCCGTCGAAGCGGGCACCGTCATCATTGATGTTCGTTCCGTCGAGGAATTCTCGGCCGGTCACCTCGAGGGCGCACTGAACTTCAACGTCGAGGACGGGACCCTCGCCACCCAACTTTCGGTTCTCGATCCCGCCGCCGAATACATCTTGTACTGCCGCAGCGGTCGTCGATCCGCGATCGCCGTCGACATGATGCGCAACGCCGGATTCGACGCGGTCGTCGACCTGGGTTCCATTGAGGATGCCTCGAAGTCCACGGGACTGCCGATCACCACCAACTGACGTTGGGATCCGACAACGGGCACCCGGAAGTTGGGACAATACCTCTCGAACCCGAGGAGTACCCATGAAGTCGTTGCAACGTCTGAACATCATCGCCACCATCCTGCATCTGGTGCAGGGAGTCGCGATCCTGCTGCTGGCGAATGACTTCGCATTGCCGGTCACCAGCTTCTTCTGGAACGACGCACCCAACAATCGCCTCGACGTGACGCGTCTGGATCGCATGTTTGATGTGTCGGTTGCCTGGGCCGGAGCAACGTTCCTGTTCTTGTCGGCGCTGTTTCACTTCATCGTGTCGACGGTTGGTCGCTCCAAGTACGACGGCGAAATCGCTGCGGAGCAGAACCGCTTCCGCTGGGTGGAGTACTCGATCTCGTCGACGTTGATGATTCTCACCATCTGCCTGGTGTTCGGCATTGGCGATGTGGCGGGCCTCATCGGTATCGCCGGCGCGAACGTGGCGATGATCTTGTTCGGCTGGATCATGGAAGTGGTCAACAAGCCCGGACGCGAGGTGTGGTGGACGCCGTTCTGGTTCGGCTGCATCGTGGGTGTGATGCCGTGGATCGGCCTGCTGATTTATCTCTTCGGCCCCGGCGACGAGATGCCCAAGTTCGTGTACGGAATCTTCGTGAGCATCTTCATCTTCTTCAACTTGTTCGCGCTGAATCAGTATCTGCAGTACCGCAAGAAGGGTCGCTGGGCGGATTACGTGTACGGCGAGAAGATGTATTTGTGGCTGAGCCTGATCGCCAAGAGCGCATTGGCGTGGCAGCTCTACGGGAACACGCTCTCCGCCTGAGTCGTGTTTCCGAGGGACGACGGTTCTAGCTGTTGGTCGTTCTCGTCGTCCGGTTCATCCTGATCAATATCGGCGCGACGCATCACGAAGAGGCCAGCGGTGCCGAGCGAAGCAACGATGGTTGCCACGACCATCAAGCTGATGGCTCCCGCGTTCGTCTCGAATGCCAGCGTCGTCACGATTCCCGCGAGAAAGGCGATGTTGTACGACAGGTCGTAAGCGGCGAACGTTCGTCCACCGGCCCCGCGGCGGGCATTCGACTGAATGGTGGCGTCGGTACACAGACGAAGGTTCTGGAAGAAGAAGGCGACGAGTAGAACGTTCGTGAGGTAGGCGAAGCGATCATCGATGGCGCATGACAGCCCGGTCGACATTGACGTGGCCGCGAAGGTGAGAACCGTCAATGGCTTGCGGTGGAGATGCTCGTTCACCCATTCGGCGGTCAGCGTTCCGAGAAACGATCCCAGACCGTTGCAGGCCACCACAGAACCGAAGGCGATGGTTGTTCCCGTGGCGAGGGAGTCCACCCGAAGTGCGGTGGCCGCGAGTATTCCACCGAAGATCAATCGATGCGAACTGGTGGCCACGATGGAGTAGCGAGTCTTGGCATGACGGAACTGTTTCACGACCTCGGCCCACGTGACCTCCACGTGCTCGGCGCCTCCACCGAGGGGAGTACGAATTCGACACCACATCAGCATGGCCACCGAATGCCCGACGATCACCAGAATCATCGCGGTCACCCCCATGTAACGCGAGGCAAGGATCGCGATCGACGCGCCGACGACGCCTGACACCGAACTCAACATCAAACTCAACGAGTTGGCTGCCACCAGTTCGTGATCGCGGACCACGTGGCGGACGCTGGCGATACGCGCGTTGTACAACACACGATTCGTGCATAGTCCGAGTGCCCACAGCACGGCCGCCGTTCCGGACCAATCGGCGATCAACACGAAAATGAGCGTCGCGGAGAGAGCGATCCGGAGGAACTGGCCGCTGACCAGAATCGTTCGGCGCGAGAAGTGATCCGCGAGCCATCCGGCAACGGGACCGGCGATCAACAAAGGGATGGCGGCCGCCACCACCATGTGCATCAGCCTGGTGTTGGTTGGACCCTCGGAGCGAGCCAGCAGTAGCTGCGTCGTGAGGATCACCGAGAGAGCCGCGTCGGAGATTTGTCCGAGAACTTGACCACCAATGAGGCGGCGAACGTCCACGTACTTCAGCAATGCCAGACGCGAAACATGAACCGACTTGTCGTGGCGTAGAAGCGTCTTCTCGGCTCGACTCATGGTCACGTTGTGAAAACTATTGACTCGGTGCGTTCGGTCGCAGTTGTGCCGGTGAACGATGAGCGTACGTTTGAAGAACAATCGAGTTCGACCCATGTTCCGACGATCCGATTCGTTCACCAACTTGTCGATCGACGGTTGGTTGTTGGCATTCCTGCCGAAACCTGGCGTTGTTACCTTCCGTCCGTGACGTTCGAGGGGAACTCCGTGCCGGTCGCTTCACCCCTCGTTCCCCGTCACTTCTTCTTTTTGTGGACGGGCCCATCGTTTCCCCGCATGAATCTCGTCGCCTTGGCGCGGCTGCGTCGACAGGAACCAACTGCTCGAATTTCCGTTCACTTCATCGACTGCACACCGACGACGTCGGCGCTCGACGATATTGCGTCGATCACATCCATCGAAGTCAGAGTCGACCGTTCGGCCGACATCCTCGCCGCGTTGCCCGAGCGGATGGGGCACGTGTCCGAGGTCTTCGAACGCCTCTCACCCCGGGCTTTGTCCGCTCGGAGCAATCTCGTCCGCTACGCGATTCTTTATGTCCAAGGCGGCATTTACCTGGACTTCGATGTTCTCGCCATGCGACCGATCGACGACGACCAACTGGGGACGTGTTTCATCGGAGAAGAACTGGTCTGGAGCGCTGATCAGGAAAGGGTCCGAGGAGCCTGGTGGGTGTGTTTGCGCCCGCGCAACATCGGGTGGGCCGTGGCCTGGTTCGTCCGCTGGATCGACGGACTTCTCTTCTTCGGACGATTTCGTACGGCGCGTTTGCTCGACCGGTTGAATTGCCTCTGGAGTCATCGGCAAGTCAACAACGCCATCATTGGGGCCAGGGCCGGCTCAACATTCATCGAGCGGGTGCTGTTGGACAGTGTGTCAGCCGACCCCACGGTGCGTTACGCAACTGGTCCGACGTTGGTGGATCGGGTGGCCCGTCGCAATCCCGGATTGGTTTCGATCCTGCCCCCCGAACACTTCTATTTCGTCGCACCGGGAGAGAGTCACCGACTCTTTCGTGATCACACTCTTCGTTTGCCTCACGAGGCCGTCTACGTGCACTTCGCCGCTTCGAATCACAAGAAGGTTTTGCGTTCGTTCGAATCCACGGGGAGATGGTGGGGAGATCGTGGCTCGATCATCGGCGACGTCGTCCAATCGGTTGGATTGGCAACGACGAATCCGAATCGACCGGAATCCTCGATCGACTGGGCATCGCTTCAGTCGCCCATCGATGAGCGGGGAATCCTCCTATGACCGAACCATTGGTCAGCTGCTTGATGGTGACCGGAGGAAGGCCCGAATTGGTTCGGCGCGCCGTGTGGTGCTTCCTTTCCCAGTCGTACCCGAACAGGGAATTGGTGATTCTCTCCGACCACGCACCTGATGAGGTCGAGTTGCGTCCCCTCGAAATGGTGGATTCTCGCATTCGTGTGCGTATGACCGCGCACGATCCGAATCGCCGGCTGGGTGAGCTACGCAACATGACCATCGACTTGGCTCGCGGAGAGTGGCTGACGCAGTGGGACGACGATGATTGGTACGGATCGCGCCGAATCGCGGTGCAGTTGAAGGCCGCTATGGACGAGGACAAGGGTGCGAGCGCCCTGAAGTTCACGCTGATGCACTTGTGCTCCGCCGACGGGCGAACGATGTCATTTCGTGGAGACACCGGAATCGCCACTCCGGGGACCATTCTTCACCGTCGTACCCACGTGCGTTACCCCAACCTCGGCAAGAACGAGGACGGACAGTTTCTGCGTGCGGTGAGGGACGAACTGGGATTGGCGGTCCTCGGTGAGGAGCACTCATCTTCCTTCGTGAGGGTGTTTCACGGTTCGAACACGTGGGACGAACGGCACTTCCTGCGACGACTTCGACGGACGCCGAAGCTTTGGATCGAGTATCAGATCGCAGCCAACTTTCGGCGCGACGTGAGAGAACATCCTCGATTCCGTTTGCGTCCCGACGAATTGGAAGCCTTGCGAGAACTCACCGAGTATCGGGAGACAGCTGCCTCGATGGCGAGCGCGGACGAAGCGAGAGTTCGGTGACGGCCGTTCTTAGTCCGGATGTGACGACCAACGAGGCTCCGTTGATGAGTCGAGTTCGGGCATTGGCCATCGGGCAAACGTTGGTCAAGGTGTGCTACATCGCGATCGCTTTCGTGTTGGTTCGATCGCTTACCTCCGGGGTGTGGAACGAGGTCGCCCTGGGCTTGAGCGTTTACATGGTCGCCACTGTCGCCGCCACTTTGAGTCTCGAACAGAGCATCGTCTATCAGGTTCCGCAGCAAACGAGGAACGCGGCACTCGGTTTCGCTCGGCGCACTCTCGGGACCCTCGTGGGTCTGGGTGTTGTCGGTGCATTCGTGCTGTGCCTGATCGAGTGGCGATTCGCGATACTTGGTTTCCCCACGATGCTCGCTGTTGCCTTGACGGTGCTGGTCGACGCACCTCTCACGATGGTGTCGCCTTGGCTGATCGTCAACCAACGCGAGAACACGGCTGGATGGTGGATGGGATCCTCTGCGGTTCTCATGTTCTGCGGCGTTGTGTGTGGTTCTTTGCCTTCGGGAGCAACGGCACGAACGATTTTCATTGGGATGGCGATCGCCGCCCTCGTTCGACTCCCCGTGGCGCTTCGACTTCTGTGGCCCGTCATCGTCCACTCATCGCCCGAGCGAACGTCTATCTCGTTGCGTCTCCAACTGGGATTCTGCGTGCCGCTGGCCTTGGCCTTGACGGGAGGAGTTCTCACGCGCGCCATCGACAAGTGGATGGTGGCGGTTTTCGACCCGATGTCGCTCGGGTCCTACGTCATCGCGGCACAGGAGATACCGCTGCTGTCGGTGTTGCCTTTCGCCGGAGCCACGGCGATCGCCGCCTCACTGTCGAAAAAATTGGCCCTCGGTCGAGTGGAGGATGCGTTCGACGAATGGTCGCACCAGGTGATCACCATGATCGACGTGGTCGTGCCGATCACACTCGCCTTGACGGTGATCGGACCCGAGCTATTGCGAGTGATGTCCGGCAGAAGTTCGGCGACCGCGGCGTTGGCGTTCCAGTTGTTCACCCTGATCGGTCTGCATCGAGTCACCGAGTACGGCGCGGTGTTGAGGGCCGCGGGAAGGTCGTCCGACGTGATCAAGGCAAGCCTGGTGCTCCTCGTACTCAATGGTGCGATGGCCGGAGTGGGTGGTGCGATCGCGGGCATGGTGGGTGTCACCATCGGATCGTTGTGTGCGTTCGTCGTGGCGTGGTTCTTCGCTCTTCACTTGTTGGGGCGAGTCCTGTCGAAGAGCGTTCGTGAAGTTTTCCCGTGGCTGGTTTGGGCGCGGGCGATAGCGACGTATTCGCCACCGATGATCGCCATCTACGCGATCACCTCATCGATCGGCGACTGGACCACTCGTCTGGGTGTCAAGTCCTTGCTGCTGGTCGTGGTGGTGGTCGGTCTTCGCATCATCGATCGCGGCCGGGACGGAAGCACACGAAAAGCAATGGAAGGAACGAATCGTGAGTGATGTCGTTGTACGCCGCGAAATGCCGCAGGCATCCATTCCCACGAACGACGTTGTCGATGCCAAAGGGCGACTACGAGTTTTGGTGGTCACGGAAACGTTCCTGCCCCAAGTGAATGGTGTCGTGAACTCCGTTCTACGAATCCTCGAGCACATGGCCGCACGAGGTCACGAACTGATGGTCGTCGCCCCGGGCCCGGGTCCCGAATCCGTGTCGGGAGTGAACGTCGTTCGCACGCGTTCGGTGGGACTGCCGGTCTATCGAGAGTTGCGAATCGGTGTGTCGAGAAAGGAACTGGCGTCGGCGATCGATTCGTTCGGACCTGACGTCATTCACGTGGCCGCTCCGACGATTCTCGGGAACATCGCCCTCAAGGAAGCGCAACGTCGTGGTATTCCGACCGTGTCCGTCTACCAAACCGACCTGGCTGGATTCGCATCCCGCTACCACCTGAGCATCGCCAACTCGGGAATCTGGTCCCATACCGTGCGTGTTCATCGGCGATCGGGGCTGTCGTTGGCGCCGTCCACCGCCGCGATGTGGGACCTCAGGCATCGGGGTGTGCCGCATGTGAAGCGATGGATGCGCGGCGTGGATGGAGTGAAATTCGCCCCGAGTCACCGTGACGAGAAATTGCGACGTCTGTGGGCACCGAACGGAGAGGTGATCGTCGGATACGTCGGACGATTGGCTCGAGAGAAGCAGGTCGATCGTTTGGTCGATGTAAGCCGCATGCCGAACGTGAAATTGGTGATCGCTGGTGACGGACCGCATCGTTCGCGCTTGGAACGCCAGATGCCGACGGCTCACTTCACCGGCTTCTTGCAAGGTGTGGAACTCAGTCGTTGCTACGCGAGTCTCGACCTGTTCGTGCACACGGGGATCGACGAAACTTTCTGCCAATCGGTTCAGGAGGCGTTGGCGGCGGGGATACCCGTGGTGGCACCGGCTCGCGGAGGACCGCTCGATCTGGTCCGTCATGGAGAGAACGGCTATCTCTGGTCCCCGGATTCGGAAGTGTCGTTGATCGGTGCGGTGAGCGAGTTGGTGGAGAATTCCATCAAGCGCGAGAAGATGGCGTCGCGAGCTCGGGAGTCGGTGATCGAGCGAACGTGGACTTCGGTGATGTCCGAGTTGGAAGGTCATTACCGTTCGGTGGTGAGTGGTCTCGAGTTCGCGTATCGGGAATTGCGATGAAGAATCGATTCGTCGTCAGCGTCCACGACGTGGCTCCGTCGACGGCCGAAGCAAGTCGTCGATGGGTGGAGATACTGGATTCGCTGCGTATCAAGTCATCCTTGTTGGTGGTTCCCGGCCGATGGCGTGGTCGTGACCTGCGATCGAACCCAAGTTTCGTCTCATGGCTGAAAGATGTGGCCGCCAACGGCCACGAAGTCGTCCTTCATGGTTGGGAGCATGCGTCGACGTCGGTGCTTTCCGGTCCATCTACTTCCACCACCCGTGATCGGTTCGGCCGTCTGATGGCTCGCGGATGCCAGGAGTTCTGGAACCTGGACGAAAACGACGCCAGAACCCGAATCGAACGGGGGATGGAGACCCTGAGCGAGGTCGGTTTCGATATCCAAGGATTCGTGGCTCCGGGTTGGCTGATGTCGGAAGGAACACGTCGAGCATTGCGGGCGAGCGGCCTCACCTACACCTGCGACCACACGCGACTCATCGATCTCACGTCGAATCACGCGCGCCGTCTACTGACCACGTCCCAGCGCCCCAACAGTGTGCTCTCAGTCCCCGGCGCGATGGTGACCTCGGTGATCGCCGGTGCCCATGTGCGAACGGGTCGTTCGTTTCGGATCGCTCTTCATCCCGATGATCTCGGATCCGCGCGATTGCGCAACTCCAATATCGCGGCCTGTCAGCGGGCCGTCACGAACGGGTTCGAGTCGAACACCTATTTTCAAGCGTGGTACTCGCTTTTCGGTCGCCACGTGATCGGAACGGAGAAGAGCTGATCGTGCGCATCGTTCAGGTCGCGAATTTCGTTGGTCCGAAGTCCGGTGGAGCGTCCCGGGTGATGCAAAGTCTGCGATCCGTCTATCGATTGCGGGGTCATGACGTGGTCGAAGTGGTTCCGCGTTCGAGCGATGCGGCCTTCGATGACGGGCCCGGCCGTCGAACGATCGCCGGGACCGTCCGACTTCCGGGGTCCGGTGGATATCGCGTTATTAGGGGTCGACGCGAGTTGACGGGTGTTCTCGAAGAACTGAGTCCGGATCTGGTGGAGCTCTCGGATTTGTCGACATTGACGTGGGTCGCACAATGGTGCTCCGAGAGGTCGATCGATTGCACGGTGATCGCGCACGAACGAATCGATCACGCGGTCGGTCGAATCCCGATCATCGGAGGATCATCGAGGTGGTTGAGCCAACGTTGGATCACCACCGTGGAAACTCACGCAACACGGATCATTTGTCCGAGTCGATTCGCCGCCGAGCAGTTCCTCGATGGACGCAAGGTGGTCGTTCGCCCGTGGGGAGTCGATCACGAGGTCTTTCATCCGAACGGAGCTCCTTCGGAATGGGGGGAGGAACCCGTGGCACTCGTGGTGTCGCGGTTGTCGCCCGAAAAGTGCGTCGATGACTCCATCAATTTCGCGTTGGGTGTCGTGGAGGCCAGAGGGGGATTCGTGAGGGTGATCGGAGACGGTCCCTCGAGGCGACGTTTACAGCAAAGGTATCGCGAACGCCCGGTGTCGTTCGATGGTCATGTGTCCGACCGTTGGGGAGTTGCCGGAGCGATGCGGTCGGCCGATTTCTTGGTGAATCTGGGGCCGGTGGAGACGTTCGGACTCGTCACCCTGGAAGCGATGGCCTGTGGCGTGCCGGTGGTGGTGCGTAGTCGGGGTGGCGCCGGAGAATTGGTTGATCCAGATGTTGGTTGGTGCCTGACCGACGACGATCTCACTGACCGCGCATTCTCCGAAAAGGTGTTCGGACGCCGACGTTCCCTGATGAGTCGACGTGCGGCGGAACGAGCATCCGAGTTCACGTGGAACGATGTGGCCGACGTGATGATTGGTGCGCGGGATCTCTTTCATGTCCGTTGACACTTTGCCGTTGGTGATCCGACGATGGGAAGATTCCGATTGCCCAGCGATTGTCGACCTCTTCATGCGAACCGCGTTCGCCGATGCGATTCGATTGCCGACGCCACGGGAATTGTCCCCGTACGTCGGGCTTTCCCTGGATTACTACTTCCAGGATCCGACAACGGAGATCATGGTTGCTTCGTGTGATGGTGAAGTGGTGGGGTATTCGATCTTCTGCACTGACCCCGAAGCCATGAACCGATGGTTGGCTCGGCGGTCTTTGCGGATATTCGTTGACGTGATGGAAATGTTGGTGACCGGACGTCTGTCCCGCGTTGGCTGGGGTTTCTATTTGCGTCGAACCTTTGATTCAATTCTGATCATGTGGAGTCGCCGCCGTGGTGAGGCCGGGGATCTTCCGCACGCCCACCTGAACATTCGGGAAGGCTTTCGAACCGGTTCGGTGGCGCTTCAGTTGCTGAATGGCATCGATGAACAATGTCGTCGTGTCGGAGCCGCCGCGTGGTTGGGCGAAATCAACGGAACCGAAAACACCAGAAGGCGGGCCGTCGAACGACTGCTGGGTGAAGTGATCGACGTGCGACGAAACGTCACGCATTCGTGGCTCTCGGGCCGGACCGTGAACCGCATCAGCGTCCGACGAACCGTCCTCTGACCCTCGAATCTGGGATGGTTTCGTGTCGCTACGGCGCGCGAAACCATCCCAGAAGCACGGTGGGCTGAAGGTGCGTCCGACATCGTCGATGGTGCTTGGTGGCCGTACCATCGCGAGCGTGGCGACCCAAGTGGAGGAATTCATCGGTGTGTACGACGCCAACGGCACGATCGTCGGCGAGGTGTCGTATTGGATCGGAGCCCGATTGGGTCGAACTCATTGTTCGCTCTGCGAGCTGACGCACGGCCTGTTCACCGTGAAGCGGGAATGGCGCGAGTGTTCGGTCACTCTCGGTGTCCCGTTCACCACCTGGCATCGCGACGACGCACCCGCCGAGGTGTTGGCCGCGGCAGCGGGGTCGTATCCGGTGGTGTTGGCGCGTGATGCGGTGGGACTACGGGTGGTGGTCGACGCAATACGGCTGGAGACGTTCGACGGCGACACCACGAAGTTCGTAGCTCATCTACATGCGTTGGCGGGCTCGTGACGCGCGTGGCTCGCACGAAGAACGGATTCGCGCCGCGTATGTGCGACGGTTGTGGCCGGACGTTCGAGTGGCGAAAGAAATGGGCCCGTGATTGGGACAACGTGCGCTGGTGTTCGGACGCCTGCCGTCAACGAGGCGCGAGCGCGAGCCCGGCGGAGTCGCCTCCAATGGCCTGAAGCTCGTTGTGCCGCGGAAAAGCGACGAGATTTCCCGGCCAAGAGCCGTGCGACTACTTGCGCTTCTGCGGCTTCGCCTTCGGGGTGTCCCATCCCAAAGCCGCCTGAACCGTTTCGCCGTTCTGACTCATGTAACCGATGTACGAGAGAACATCTTGCCTCTGTTGTTCGGTCATGTCGTTCACTTCGGCGAACGTATTCATGGCTTGGACAATCAAGGTCCCGATCAGAACAAGGTTGACCCTGGTGCGATCCTGCACATTGGGGTTGGTCGATTGTGAAGCCACTGATTCAAGAACCATTCTCTGACTCAGCTGAAACCGTTCAGGACCAACGCCACAACCCAACAAATAAGCGATCGTTCTCATTCGCGCCTGTGCGAGTTTCTGTACGTCGGCCTTGCCTTCGAGAACCAAGTTGAGTCGAGTGGTTTCTCCGTCATTGGTGCTCAGGAAGACGCCAAGAAATGCGGCTTCGATGGCTTGGCACAGCAATTCTTCGCGGGACCCGAAGTAGCGCACCACATAATCGGGATGAACCCCAGCCTTGTCGCAGATCTGCGCGACCGTGACTTCACGGGGGACGTTCTCGAGGAGCAATTGGGCCGTGGCGCTCAACATGCGCGCGGTGGCCTCGGCCTGACTGAGCCTGGGTCTCTTGGTCACACCCGACGCTGGGTTCCTCTTGGGTGCTGGCGCCATGCGGCAATTGTACGACCGGGGCGCCGAGCAGGTTCGGTTCCGGGCGTTCCGAACTAGCCTGAAGGAGATGCGCCTTTAGCTCAGTCGGTAGAGCATCGGACTTTTAATCCGCTGGTCGAGGGTTCGAGCCCCTCAGGGCGCACCACGGCGAGGGTCGGCGGCGGGTGTCGCCGGCCCACCACCCGTGCGAGACTGCCACTGTGAGTTACGACAACATCGAACTGTCTCGCCAGGGTGCCATCTCCACCCTCACGCTGAATCGTCCGGAGAAGCGCAACGCTCTGTCGCTCGACACCATGCTCGAGATCATCGAAGCCGTGCAGTCGGTGGCGGCGTCCGATGCCGACGGTCTGATCATCGCGGCCAACGGACCGGTGTTCAGCGCGGGTCACAACTTCGCCGACATGGCCGGAGCGTCGGCCGACGTCACTCATCATCTCTTCGACACCTGCACGCGCATGATGGACGCCGTGCAGAACATCCCCCAGCCCGTCATCGCCCGAGTGCACGCTTTGGCCACCGCCGCCGGCTGTCAGTTGGTGGCGTCCTGTGATCTGGCCATCGCGGCGCAATCGGCGTCGTTCGCCATTCCTGGCGGCAAGGGCGGACTGTTCTGCCACACACCTCTGGTGGCGGTGGCGCGCAACATCGGTCGCAAGCGCGCCCTCGAGATGGCCATGACCGGTGATCCCATCACCGCCGCCGAAGCCGCCGACTGGGGGCTCATCAATCGTGCTGTTCCCGACGACGAACTTGATTCGGCCGTGCTCGATCTGATCACTCGCGCCACCCGCGGCTCGGCGTGGAGCAAGGCCGTGGGCAAGCGCACCTTCTACGACCAGATCGGTCTGGATCAACCCCTCGCGTACGAGATCGCCGTCGACGTGATGGCCGATGCCGCCGTGTCGCCCGACGCCCAAGAGGGCATCGACGCGTTCCTCAACAAGCGACACCCCGAGTTTCGCGAGCGTCCGTAGATTGAACCCATGACCACCACCACGTTCCGGGTGCCCGGCATGACCTGCGGCCATTGCAAGCAGGCCGTCACCACCGAACTGTCGAAGCTCGCGGGTGTGTCGACGGTCGAAGTCGATCTGGACACCAAGGCCGTGACGGTCACCAGTGGCGCCGCGCTCGCGTGGGCCCAGATCGCGGAAGCCGTCGATGAAGCCGGATTCGAAGCCATCTCCGACTGACGACCCCGTCGTCCTGGCCGTCACCGGCATGACGTGCGCCGCCTGTGCGGCGCGCATCGAGAAGAAACTGAACAAGCTCGACGGCGTGGTGGCCACGGTCAATTACGCCACCTCGAAGGCCACCGTCACCGGGATCGAAGCCCGACCCGACGCGTCGCATCTGGTGTCGGTGATCGAAGGACTGGGTTACGGCGCGGTCGCACCCAACATCGACGATGGCGAATCCACGGTGGAGATCGCCACCGAAGCACATCTGGTCGACATTCGACGTCGGCTGATGGTGGCCGTCGTCTGCGCCACGCCCGTGATGGCGATGTCGATGATCGGTGCACTGCAGTTCGACGGATGGCAGTGGGTGTCGTTGGCGTTGGCGGCCCCGGTGTCCACGTGGTGCGCGTGGCCCTTCCACAAGTCGGCGTGGCGCAACGCTGCGCATCGCACCACCACCATGGACACGCTCATCTCCTTGGGTGTCGTCGCCGCCGTGGCGTGGAGTCTGTGGGCTCTGGTGTTCGGCAACGCCGGCGAGATTGGCATGAAGATGAACATGAGTCTGTTGCCGCGCACGGAGTCGCACCATGGCGCGATGGCTCACGACGAGATCTATCTGGAGGTGGCCACCACGCTGGTGGCCTTCATCCTCGCCGGTCGTTGGTTCGAAGTGCGCGCGCGCCGTCGCGCCGGCGATGCGTTGCGCGCCCTGCTGGATCTCGGTGTGCGTTCGGTGACGTTGTGGCGCGACGGAACCGAAACCGTGATTCCCATCGGCGCGTTGGGTGTGGGTGAAACGTTCGTGGTTCGGCCGGGCGAGACGGTGGCCACCGACGGTGTGGTGGTGGAAGGCACCAGTGCCATCGACGCCAGCATGATCACCGGCGAAAGCGTGCCGGTGGACTGTCATCCCGGTGACGTCGTCACCGGCGGGACGCTGAACACCAACGGGCGTTTGTTGGTGCGAGCCACGCGCATCGGTCGCGACACGGTGCTGGCGCAGATGGCCCGCTTGGTGGAACGCGCGCAAGACGGCAAAGCGCCGGTGCAGCGACTCGCCGACAAAGTGAGTTCGGTGTTCGTTCCCGTGGTGATCGCGCTGTCGGTGGCCACGCTGGCGGGGTGGCTGATCATCAGCGGTGACGTTCAGCGTTCGTTCGAGGCGGCCGTGGCGGTGTTGGTGATCGCGTGTCCGTGCGCGTTGGGTTTGGCCACGCCCGTGGCGTTGCTGGTGGGCACCGGACGCGCCGCTCGAGAGGGCATCATCATCAAGGGTGCTCACGTGTTGGAAGCGACGCGTGCCGTGGACACCATGGTGTTCGACAAGACGGGCACTCTCACCACCGGCGTCATGACGTTGCAGGGCGTCGACGAACGGGAAGCCGGACATCTCGGTGCGGTGTTGGCATTGGAGGCCAACAGCGAGCATCCGATCGCGCGTGCCGTGGTGCGCGGGTTGCGCGAGCGTGGCGTGGTGCCGGCAACGTCGGTCGAGGAGTTCGTGAACACCCCCGGAGTTGGAGTGTCGGCGTTGGTCGACGGACGTCGCGTGGCGGTCGGTCGAGCCGAGCACGGTGATGACTCCGGCTCCACGGTGGTGGAAGCCACGGTCGACGGAATCGTCGTGGTGCGTTTGTCGGTGAGCGACGAAGTGAAGCCAACGGCCGCGGGAATCATCGCCGAGCTTCGTGCATTGGGCGTGCGTTCGATGATCGTGTCGGGCGACGCCGATGGTCCGGTGCGACACGTGGCGTCGAAGGTGGGCATCGACGCGCGCGACACCCGTGGCGCCGTGTTGCCCGCCGACAAGTTGCGCATCGTGCACGAACTGCAGGCCGGCGGTGCGTCGGTGGCGATGGTGGGCGACGGGGTGAACGATGCCGCGGCGCTTGTGGCCGCCGATCTGGGTGTCGCCATGGGCACCGGCACCGATGCCGCCATGGAGGCGGGCGACCTGACCATCGTGAACGGTGACTTGGCCAAGGTGCCCCGAGCCTTGGCACTCAGTCGTCGCACACTGGGCATCATTCGCGCCAATCTGTTCTGGGCCTTCGCGTACAACGTGGCCGCGTTGCCGTTGGCAGTGGCGGGATTGATGAACCCGGTCATCGCCGGTCTGGCCATGGCCTTGTCGAGCGTCTTCGTGGTCACGAACAGTCTGCGACTTCGGCGCTGATCGTCAGAATGTCGCGGGCGCGCTTCAATGCCGAGGCCCGTCGGTTGCGCGCCGAGCGCGCGTTGATGCGTAGTTCCTCGGCGGCCTCGGCCGAGGTGACGTCGTTCATCACGGAACGCAACATCTGAATGTCTGCCACCGACAACCCCGCGCGAGCCAAGTCGTTCAAAAGCGCTTCGACCTCGCCGACGGCGGCCACCGGATCATGGTCGCCGTTCGCACGCGCATGATTCGCTCCGGCCAGGTCGAGAACCTTGTCGCCGACCACCGCTTCGATGGTGGCACTCTTCAGCCGCTTGTCGCGCACGAAGGCCGCGTACTCGATGTCGCGCATCAGGTTTCCGGCCACGTGCACCGGTCGACGGTCGATGGGGTAGCGGCGAATCACCACCCACGCCGATGACACCAGCATTTCGAAGGCGCCGATGGTGCCGTTGTCGGTGATGGGTGCGCGCTTGGTGGCGACGGACAGCATCGCCGGCATCAGACGCTGCAGCATCACGCGCGCGGCCAGCTCGTCGGTGGCGGCGCGCTTCTGGATGAGCGCGAGGTAGTGGTCGGAATCGTCGTCCTCGGAGCGACCATCCAGACCGGACCGAATCAAGAGTTCATCCAGATGGCCGATGGGCAATCCCGGCAATCCCCAACCGTTGACCTCGCGCAACAGTCGACGGTTCGCACACATGGCCGACCATTCCACATATATGGCGTGAGCCACGGGGATTCGGCCCGAGATGGTGGGTCGACCACCGCGGGACACGGTGTGCAGGTCGGGCCGCACCACGCAGGGCAGATCCCATGGTCGAGGAGGAGGCGCGGTGAAAGTGTCGTGTTCGAGGACGGGTGTGTGGTTGTTCATGCCCCGATGAGGCCGCGGTGAACTCACTCATGGTCGCCCCACCCGTCACGCGCGTTCACCGACGCTCACTCGGGGTCTCACTTGTGAGCCCATCGGTGAGTGGTGGGTGGCATCACGAGCCCATGACACCTCGACCGTTCCATCGGCCTCCCCTTCGACCATGGCGCCAACCCGTCGTTCCCGAACCGTTGCCACCCGAGCCGGCACCCATGACCAACGTCGACGACACCGACGTGTTCGGCCGCTTGACGGCGCTGGTGCCGGGCATCGTGACCGCCGGTCTGTTCGGACTGGTGACCGGGAACATGACCTTCGCCGCGGTGTCGGTGGTGGCCGCGATGGTGACCATCGGGGTGTGGCGAGCGGACGTGTCGAGACGACGTCGGCGACGCCGACGCGAGACCGAGCAACGAGATCGGACGCGAGCCGACATGGTGGCCGAGCACGTGGGGTCGTGGACACGGTTTCATGAGGCGCGCGCGGATCGACTTCGCTACGAGCACCCGAGTGCGAAGGAACTGGCCACCATGGCGGCCGCTGGCGACGAACGGTTGTGGCATTGGCGCGCCACCCGACACGACGACGCATGGAGGGTGGCACTCGGACGAATGAGCGAGACCATGGGGGTGGAAGGAACCGGAACGACCATCGTGGTGGACGAGATGCCGCGGTTGGTCGACCTGGCGCCGGGTTCGGTGATCGGGGTGCACGGATCGTCGGCGATGGCGGTGGCGCGGTCCATGGTGGTGCGCCTGGCCGTGCGTTCGGGCCCGGCCGACTGGCGTCTGACGGCGTGGCCCCGTTCGGTGCGTCGAACGATCGGGCTGGCCGGTCTGCCGCACTTCAGTGAATGCGCGCCGCACGTGGTGTGCGTGGTCGACGAACCGTGGCGTTGGGTGGAGTACTCGCGAAGCCGCGGGAGCGAGTGCGTGCTCGTGGTCTCGAGCCGTCGAGAGGAACTACCGGCCGACTGTGCGGTGATCATCGATGCCGATGAGGCCGAGTCGATGGACGCCAAGTCGGCCGACGAAGTGGTGCGCGCGCTGTGCCGTTGGATCGATCCCGAAGTGATGAAGACAATCGAGCAAGAGCCGAACGGGCACGATGAGCGATCGAGCGTGGACACTGAATCACCGTTCGCCGTGGTGCTCGGCGAGGACGATCGAGGTCGCGAGGCGCGGATCGACATCGTGCGAGACGGCCCGCACGCGGTGGTGGTGGGCTGCACCGGCTCGGGCAAGAGCGAACTTCTCCTGCGATGGATCACCGAGATGACCGCGAACGTGGACGTGTCCATGTTGAACGTTCTGGCGGTGGACTACAAGGGCGGCTCCACCAGCGACGTGTTGGAGCGTTCGCCGCACACGGTGGGGGTGCTCACCGATCTGGATCAACGCACCGTCGATCGCGCGGTGGCGGCGTTGCGGTGCGAGTTTCGCGATCGCGAGGAGCGATTGCGAACCGTGGGTGTGCGCAGCATCGACGACTGCGCGCACGGGTCCATACCTCGTTTGCTGGTGGTGGTGGACGAAGTCGCCGCGCTGCGCGCACAATCACCGGAGTTCTTGCAAGAGCTGTTGACCATCGCCCACCGCGGGCGTTCGTTGGGCATTCATCTGATCCTCGCCACGCAACGACCCCATGCTCTGACCGCCGACATCGTGGCCAACAGCGACATACGTGTGGCATTGAGGGTGTTGAACGCCGGCGACAGCATGGACGTGGTGGGTACGCCGATCGCGGCCTCGTTTCCGCGGCGAACACCGGGACGCGCGGCCGTGTCGTGCTCGGGGTCCGAGCCCATCGTGGTGAACGCGCGCGTCGCGAATGTGGGAGACGTGGTGGGGGAGAAGGCTTCGCCATTGTGGCGGTCGGCCTTGCCGTCTCGCGTGGATCGGACAACGCACCCGGACGCGTTGGCGGTGTTGGACGACATCGAGCGGCGTGATCAACCGCGCCTGCGAGACGTGGATGGTTGGTGGCTGGTGGTGGGTGAATCGCTGGCCCGACGGGTGGCCGTGGATGCGATCGCCGCGCACATCGATGCGGACGTTCTGAGTTCCACCGACTGCGACGCCGAGCTCATTCATCGCACCGTGTTGGCGTTGGAATCACGAGCCACCAATGCCCTGGTGCTCGACGGGGTGGACGACATCGTGGCGCATTGCTTGGTGGATGCGGCGAGTCGTCTGGCCTGGAGCCGATTGGAGAGCTGTCTGTCGTCGGGCGGTGTGGCGACCGTGATCGCCACGTGCGCGCGCGAGTCGGGAACACCACTGGTGATTCGTGATCGGTGCTCACGAACGTTCCGCATGATCGACGTTCATGGCGGATTCGAAACGCTCGTCGATGGACGGAACGCTTTCGGACGCTTCGTGACGCCGACGACTCCATCGAGACTCCGCGCGGTGGAGAGACTTCGTCGGCGCGCGCAACACGATGTTGCGTTCGCGGTGTACGCCGACGACGGCCGAGCCGTGGAGTTGTCGCCGCTGGATCCGTGGCGCGTGTTGATCATCGGCGAGGCCGGATCGGGAAGGACCACCGCCATGCGATCCCTCGCCGAACATTGGCGACGAGAGCGCGGTCATCTCGAGCGCCGATTGGTGTCGGTGGATCATGACGAGGTCCCCGACGAAGCGAACATCGATGGTGACGACGTCGACCTGATCGCGGTCGCCGATCCGCTGGAGTTGCGCAACTCGTTCGATCATTGGGCCCATATCGTGCGTCGGCAACGGACTGGGCTGCTTCTGGGACGTGCGGCCAGCGAACACGCCGATCTATTGGGTGTCGCACCACCACCGCGCCCGTACGCGATCGCACCCGGCCGAGGCGAGTGGGTGCATCACGGCAACGCCATGGGCATCGTGCAGGTGACGGTCTGACAGAATCGACGCATGCGCACCACGCTCTCGTCTGGAACATCGGCCGAAGTACATCACGTTCCGTCGGCACCGTTCGGATTGGTGGTGCATCCCGACATCTTCGGTCTGCGTCCGTTGTTCGATGAACACGTGCGCCGATTCGCCGAGGAGTGGGGCATGTCGACTGTGGCCATCGAACCGTTCCCGAATCTCGCCGCTGACGCGACGATCGAGGAGCGGTTCGCCTCCATGCCTTCCAAGCGCGATGGCGACGTGTTCGCCGATCTGCAACTGGCCGCCGAGCTGACCGGGTGCACCAGCGTGCGCATGATCGGCTTCTGCATGGGTGGCATGTACGCGTTCAAGGCCGCGTCCACCGGCATCTTCGACCGCATCGTGAGCGTGTACGGCATGATCTCGTTGCCCGAGGCCTGGCGCGGACCCGAACAAGCCGAGCCGTTGTCGTTGTTGGCCCAAGGGGACGCGTCGAGCGTGCTGGCCATTCTGGGTGGTCGCGACGTGTGGACTCCTCACGACGACATCGAACGGCTGCGCGAAACCGACGCGACGATCGCGTACTACGAAGAGGGTGAGCACGGGTTCGCGCACGACCCCAGTCGTCCGGCGCATCGAGCCGCCGACGCCGCGGACGCGTTCATTCGCGCGCGGAATTGGTTGACGCGCTGAATCAGCGAGCGCGAAGCTCGAGGCGATCGCGCATGACGATCTTGTAGCGGCGCTCGTGCTGCTCGATCCAACCCAGTCGGATGAAGCTGCTGATGGCCTTGTTCACGCGCTCGCGTGACGCACCCACCATGCCGGCCAACTCTTCCTGGGTGACGGGCAGAACGAATTCGTCGGCACCGGCGGCAAGTTCGAGCAGGCGCTTGGCGGTGCGACCGGTGACGTCGAGGAACACCGAGTCGGCCAGGGCGCCGTCCATCACGCGCAGACGTTCGGCCAACATGCGCACCACGCCGCGCAACACCTTGGGGTTGTTGTCGAGCAACTCACCCACCGGGTCGTAGGGAATCTCGAGAACTTCGCTGGGTTCGATGGCGCGCGCCATCGCCGAACGCGGACCCGCGTCGAGCAGACCCATTTCACCGAAGAGGTCGCCGGATTCCATGAGAGCCACCATGCTCTCTCGCTTGTCGACTTCGCTCGCGATGGCGATGGCGATGCGACCCGAGAGAACGATGTACATCGACTCGGCTTCTTCACCGGCCTCGAACAGATGGTCACCGCGCGACAAGATGCGCTTGCGACCCTTGGCGGCGATGGCCGCCACGTCGTCGGCGGGAGCCTCGCCGAAAAAGTCGGACTTCATGAGGACGTCTTCGTAAGCCATTACGGCATGACGGTACTACCCTCAACCCCCATGTCGGATGTCCGAGCACGAACTCGGGTGGAGGATTCCACCGGACCGGTGTGGACGGTGGTGGTGGCCGGCGGTTCCGGTCGTCGCTTCGGAGCGATGAAGCAATACGAGTCTCTCGGAGATCGACGCGTGGTGGACCATGCGGTGGAAACCGCGCGACTCGTCGGCGACGGCGTGGTGTTGGTGTTGCCGGAATCGGATGTGGCGGACGAGATGACACGGGGTTCGACGTCGCGGGATTCCCAACCGAATGTGATCGTGGTGGCCGGCGGCCCCACGCGCACCGCCAGCGTGCGCAACGGTCTGGCGGAGGTTCCCGCCGATGCGGGCATCGTGTTGGTGCACGACGGTGCTCGACCCTTCGCCTCGGCCAATTTGTATCGCTTGGTGATCGACGCGGTGCGTGGCGGGGCCGATGGGGCGGTGCCCGGTCTTCCCGTGACCGACACCGTGAAGGTCATCGAGGTGGTGGAGTCCGCCAGCATCGGCCTGAGCGGTTCGGTGGTGCCGCACATCGTGGACACCCCCGATCGTGCGACACTCCTGGCGGTTCAGACGCCGCAAGGCTTCGCGGCGGATGTTTTGCGACGGGCGTATCTGTCGGAGGTGGACGCGTCCGATGACTCCGCCCTCGTGGAGTCCATCGGCGGTACCGTCATTGCCGTGCCCGGTGAGATCGACAATCGCAAGATCACCCATCCCGAGGATTTGGTGTGGGCCCGCGACCTGCTGGCTCGACGCGATGGCACGGTGATGTCATGAGCATCGACGCGATTCGCGTGGGCCAGGGTTTCGATATCCATCGATTCACCGACGATCCCGAGCGCCGTCTGGTGCTGGGTGGCGTGGTGTTCGAGGGTGCGCGAGGTTTGGTGGGGCACAGCGATGCCGACGTGATCGCGCACGCGTGCGCCGACGCCTTGTTGGGTGCGGCCGGCATGGGCGACATCGGCGAACACTTCCCCGACACCGATCCGCAGTGGAAGGGCGTCGATTCGTTGGTGATTCTGGATCGCGTGGCCGCGATGGTGCGCTCGGCGGGATGGACCGTGGGCAACATCGACTGCAGCGTGGTGTGCGAGGAGCCCAAGTTGGCCCCGCATCGCGACGCGATGCAGCGCAAGTTGAGCGACGTCACCGGTGCGCCGGTGTCGGTGAAAGGGCGACGCGCCGAGGGCCTCGGTGCGCTCGGTCGTCGCGAAGGCATCGCGTGCTGGGCGTCGGCCGTGATTTATCGAGTCGACAGCAGGAGTGAGATCTGATGGCCGCACGCAAAGGAACGGGACCGCGCAAATCGACGGGCAAGCCGAAGCCGGTGTCGATGGGCAAGGGCAAGCCGGCCAAGCCGCGCACTTCGTCGGCTGGATCGGGCAAGGGTCGCAATCTGGGACCGAGCGCGCGTGGTCCTCGCGTGGTGGATTCGCGCGGTGCCGGTCGAACCGGTGCGGTGAAGCCGGGCAAGACCGCCGGTCGTGGTGCCGGTCGCGCGGCGACGGCCGAGAAGGACGACGATCTGGGCGGCACGCAGATCGAGGGTCGTCAAGCGGTGCGCGAGTTGTTGATCGCCGGTCGTCGTCGGGTGCACGAGGTGTGGTTGGCCGCCGATCTCGACGAGAGTGACGTGGTGGAGGACATTCGCGATCTCGCTCGCGCCAACCGCGTGTTGGTGGTGGAGGTCAGTCGCAAGAAGTTGGAGTACACCTCGCGCAGCGAGGCGCCCCAGGGTGTGTTGGCACACGCCGATCCCATTCCATCGGTGCCCATCGATGCGTTGTTGAAGCGTCGACCCGGCAAGGCGCCGTTCCTGGTGGCCGTGGATGGCGTGACCGACCCGGGCAACCTGGGCGCGTTGTTGCGTTGTTGCGACGGTGCGGGTGTGGACGGCGTGATCCTTCCGCGACATCGTTCGGTGCACATCACGCCGACCGTGGCCAAGGCGTCGGTGGGTGCGGTGGAGTACGTGCCCATGGCGGTGGTGGGTGGACTGCCCACCACGTTGGCGAAGATGCGCGAATTGGGCATCTGGGTGGTCGGCCTCGACGACGCCGCCGACAAGAGTCTGTTCGAGTTGGGCGATTTGGCCACCGAGGGCATCTGTCTGGTGTTGGGTGCCGAGGGTCCGGGCTTGTCGCGACTGGTGCGCGAGCGCTGCGATCTGATCGTGAGCATTCCCATGAAAGGCCGCTTGAGTTCGCTGAACGTGTCGGCCGCGGCGTCGTTGGCCACCTACGAGGTGGCCCGCCACCGGCGGTGAACCTGGGCGAGAATCGGTATCAGATTGATACCATTGCGTCATGGCGATGACGCTTCGACTGACCGACGCCGAACAGGACGCCCTGCGGGAACGGGCCGCGGCCGAAGGCATCACGATGCAGGAGGCGGCACGACGTGCGGTTCGCGAGTTCGTGGCGCGTGGCCACCACATGGATCGTGTGCACAACGTCGCGAGTTTGATCATCGATCGACACGCTGACGCCTTGCGTCGACTCGGCGAATGAATCAGTCGAACGGAGAGTTCGAGTATCTCGACCTCGACGACCTTCTTCGTTTGGCGACGATGTTGTTGGGTGATCCGCCCCCGGTTCGAGATCTCGGATTGTTGGGTTCGGCCGCGAGCCGTCCTTCGACGTCGGCATTCGGGCGTGATGCGTATCCGGATCTCATCACCAAGGCGGCCGCCCTGTTGCAGTCGATCGTGAACAACCATTCTCTGATCGATGGGAACAAGCGGCTCGGTTGGTTGGCGACCGCGGTCTTCCTCGAACTCAATGGATGTCGAGCCTCGAGCATCACGAATGACGACGTGTTCGACCTCGTGATGTGGATCGCATCGTCGAACCCGGATCTTTCCGACGTCGCGGAACGGCTCGGAAATCTGACAAGTAATCTGTGACCCGTCGCCGGGTTAGCTCAGTGGTAGAGCAACCGCCTTGTAAGCGGTAGGTCGTGGGTTCAATCCCCACACCCGGCTCTCAGGCCAGCAGTTCGCGCACGCGCGCCAGCAACACGTCGAACGCGGCGTCGTTGTGGCCACCCTCGGGGAAGATCACGTCGGCATGGCGCTTGCTCGGTTCGATGAACTGCAAATGGCTGGGCCGCACCGTGGTGAGGTACTGGTTGATGATGCTCTCGGGGGTTCGTCCGCGGGCGACCACGTCGCGTTGCAGTCGACGAATGAAGCGAATGTCGGCGTCGGTGTCGACGAACACCTTCAGGTCGAACAAATCACGCAGGTTCTCGTCGTACAGCGCCAGGATGCCCTCGAACACGATGATGGGCGCGGACTTCACCACCATCACCTGGTCCGAACGATTGTGGTTCGGGTAGTCGTAGACCGGAACCTCCACCGTCTCGCCGAGAATCAGTCGACCGAGTTGGTCGTTCGTGAGATCCCAGTCGAAGGCGTCCGGGTGGTCGTAATTCGCCGCCGCCCGTTCGTCGAAAGATTGATGGTCGCGTCGTATGTAATAGGAGTCCTGCTTGATGACGGCGAGGCGATCGGCGCCCACCACATCTTCCAGACGCTCGGTGACGGTTGTTTTTCCCGAACAAGTGCCCCCGGCGACCCCAATGACGAATGGCTTTTCGCGTGCCGAGTCGGTGTTTGCCCTGCTCATGGGGCAAGGGTAGCCGCGGGGGTGCTTGTAATGGGGTGCCCGCAACGGGCAGGCTTACACAATGTCGTTGACCGAACGTGAACAAGCCATCCTCGATTTCGAGCGGGGCTGGTGGACCGAGGACGGGGTCAAGGATCTGATGCTGCGCGAGCGCTTCAACTGCTCGGCCGACGACTACTACAACGAACTGAACAGGCTGCTGGATAGCCCCGACGCACTGGCGTACGATCCTCTCGTCGTCCGCCGTCTGCAAAGGGCGCGCGAGCGGCGTCGACGCATGCGCCTCGATGGCACATCCGAAACCGGAGGATTGCAGGCATGAGCAACGATCAGTCAGCCAACGAGGGCCGCGGCCGCGGGGCCGCCGCCAACGGCGTCAGTGTCTCCACCACCCTCAGCGTCATCGTGGCCGCCATCGCGGTGTTGCTCGGCTTTCTCATCCTGCGCGATGTGAACCGCGACCGCAACGACTCCTCGGTGCCCGTCGATACCGGCGCCACCACCACGTTGCCCGTCGACCCCACGCAGTCAACCGTGCCCACCGACAGCACCACGCTGCCGCGCACGGGTTACAAGGTGATGGTGGCCAACGCCTCGGGCGTCACCGGTTCGGCCGGCCAGATGAGCACCGCGCTGCAGGCGCAGCAGTTCATCGTCACCCAGCCCACCAACGCCGCCGAAACCGTGGGCAAGCAGACCGCCACCAAGGTGTACTACGTGCCCGGCTACGAAAGTGGCGCCGCCGCGGTCGCCCAGGTGTTGGGTGGTGTGCCCATCGAGGCCGTTCCCACTCCGGCGCCCGTGGAGTCCGGCGATTTGGGCGAGGCCACCGTGTTGGTGGTGCTCGGCACCGATCTGGCCGGCAAGTTGTTGCCCGGCGCGTTGCCCACCGCACCCACCGACACGACGACCACCACTCTCGCCCCGGCCTGATTCGCGCGTCGCGTCACGTCACGACGTCGCGTCACGATGTCATCGCGCGCAACACGTCCAATGCGGCGTGTTCGATGCACCACAACGGTTCGTTCATCGCGCGTTCCACCCCGTTGAGCGCGCTGATATCGGCGATCGGCGAGGGCAACATCAGTTCGCGATCGAGTTCGTCGTCCAGATCCACTCGTCCGACGATGGCCCCCACGCGCTTGTTCAGTCGTGTGGCCGCTTCCATCACGCCACCGATCACCTTGCCGTCGTAACTGGTGTGGTCCAGACAACCCTCTCCGGTGATCACGATGTCGGCCGCCTTCATGCGTGATTCGAGGTTCACCTCGTCGGCGACCAACTCGAAACCCGGAATCAACTTGCCACCGAGGGCCACCAGACCACCGGCCAAGCCACCGGCGGCTCCGGCACCTTCGATGTCGGAGACGTCGACACCGAGGTTCTCCTTGTACATCTGAACGAGTCGCTCCAATCGTCCGGTGAGCAACCGAATCTGACTTGATGTCGCACCCTTTTGCGGTGCGAACACCGACGCGGCATCGACGAACCGCGTGGTCACGTCGCAAGCGATGAGGAACTCAACACCTTTCAGACGCGCCGGCGCGTGAATGGCGCGCACCGCACCCAAACCACCATCAGTGGTGGCCGATCCACCGAGGCACACGATGATGCGTTCGGCGCCGAGATCCAACGCGCGGTCGATCAGCTCTCCGGTGCCGGTGGTGGAGGCGGCGATCGGATCGTTGTGCTCGCGACCGCCGACGAGGGTCAGGCCCGATGCGCGGGCCATCTCGATGACCGCGGTGCCCTGATGGAATCGCCAGGCGGCCACCACGGGATCTCCCAAGGGTCCGGTGACGGTGTTCTCACGGTTCGGTCCGCCGAGAACATCGAGCGTTCCCTCGCCACCATCGGCCAACGCGACCTCGTCGCACTCGAAGCCGAGTTCCCAACACGCGTGCCCAATGGCGCGGGCAACATCGGCCGCCGACGCGGTGCCCTTGAACTTGTCGACCGCGGCCAGAACTCGCACCCCGTCAGTCTGTCGCCCATTCGGACACGAACTAACGTTGGGACCATGAAGCGAATTCTTGGCACCAAAATTCTCGGATCGATGCTCGTGTTGTCGGGCGCCCTGTTGATGAACTCGTGCGGTGGTGACAGCGAGCCGGCCGGCGATCAGGCGGCGGCCGCCGAGCTGTACATCAAGTTGTACAGCCCATCGAATCCGGATTGCGTTCGTTCCGAGCACGACAAGGTCGACAACGCCACGGCGACACATTTGCTCGAGGCGTACACGGCGTATGAAGCATTCGACTACGCCAAGGAAGACGCGGCGTACGCGGCCATCGACGACGAGGTCGAGACGAAGCTCACCGCGGCGTTGAACAAGTGCGCGATGGGCTGATCCCCTCACGGTTGGGATATTCCCGACTCGCTCGGTAGGGTTTCGTCCATGGCCGTCACCGTGCGCATCCCCACCACTCTTCGTCCGCTGTCCGGAGGCAACTCGACGGTGTCCGTCGAGGGCGCCACGCTTCGCGACGTGTTGGTCAACCTGGATGCCGCGCACCCCGGTTTCAAGGATCGTTTGCTCGACGACCAAGGCGCGTTGCGTCGCTTCGTGAATCTTTTCGTCGCCGATGACGACGTGCGTTATCTGCAGGGCCTCGACACTCCGGTGCCCGCCGGCGAGACCGTCAGCATCATTCCTGCCGTCGCTGGCGGTTGATCGATGGCGCTGTCCTGATTCTGTTGGGATCGCAAAGCGGTCAGAAATGGGGGTTCTTTTACCCAATGATTTCCGCGTGTGAAAGCTTGGGCGAATAAACCCCCCAAAATGACCGCTTTGCGATCCCAATGAAAGTGGGGGTGGGGGATTAGGCGGGGAGGAGTTC
>JAIXWJ010000026.1 GCA_027491335.1 Actinomycetes bacterium
CGCATGGTGGTGATCTGACGACGGATGCCGTCTCGCCAATCGATGGACGAGTTGAATCCGACGTCGTGCAACTTCTTCAGGTCCGGAACGATGGATGCGATGGTGGCCGTGGTGGGCGCGAACGTGGGCGTGATGCCCGTGAGGCGGCCCATCTCTTCGCACCAATCCTCGATGGACACCAACTGATCGCCGCCCCAGTTCACGACGGTGGCGCCGGTGCCGGCGTACGACAGCAGGTACGGGATGCTGCGGTTGATGTCCTCGGCGTGAATGGGCGTGTAGGTGGTGGGCTGATCCACGTGCACCGGAACCGGAATGTTGCGTTCCATCATCATGAGGTGGAACGACATCCATCCGTAGTTGTCGCCATAGGGAACGTTCAGACGCGCGATGACGGTGGGCACGCCCAGACGCTTGGCCGTGTGGGTCACCAACACCTCGCCGGCGATCTTGGAGATGCTGTAGGTCGGCATACCCGGCATCGGACGATGGCTGTCGCCCAACAGGTCGGTCTCGGTTCGCGGCGAACCATGCTTGGGCTCGTACACCGCGGTGGACGAGCAGTGGAAGAAGGTCAGTGAGTCGCTGCGCGAAGCCGCCACTTCCATCAAGTCGGCGCTGCCGTGCGCGTTGGACGCGAACGCTTCCTCGAAGTTGTTGCTCTTGGCCACGGCGAAGTGCAACACCATGTCCAGATCGGCCGGCACCTCGTCCAAGTCACCCTTGGCCAGATCGATGCTGACGGTCTTGACGCCTTTGTCGTGCCACGGCGCCCGGGTGTCGGGATCCTTGAAACGAGCGGCGCCGTAGACGGTGTTGCCGGCGGCGGCCAACGACTCGGCCAGCGGACCGGCCACCCAACCGGTGACACCGGTGACCAGAATCTTCTTTCCCTTGATCGGTTCCATGTGCTCCCCCATCACCACAACTGGTCGGTGTACGTGTCGGTGCCGAACACCGTGTTCTTGAACGGTGCGGTCCACAGATGCTTGGCCAAGCCGCTCGCTTCGAGATCGGCGCCGAATCGGCCGTACCCCTGATCCCACTCGCTCTCGGGGGCGTGATCCACGAAGTGGATCTGCAAGAAACGCTGATCGGCCTTGGGCACGCGCGGAACGTCGGGCGGTGCGTCGGGCAGCAACGGCAGCAGCTTCGTGTAGTTGAACACGTCGGGACCCCACGAGGCGGCGAACGCCTTGGGAGCCCACTGCTTCTGCATCCAGTCGCTCATCTGTTCGTGGGTGACGCCCTCGTTCAGTTCGCCCACGTTCACCACGATGCCCGGGTAACCGCGATCGAGCGCCAACTCGATGTTGGTGGTGGTCTCGGTGCGGGTCATCGACCATTGGTTGTCGTAGAGCTGCGTGTGAATGTGGGTGCGCTCGGCGAACATGCGACCGGTGGCGTGCAGGTTCTTGACCGTGTCCACGCTCCAACGATTCCAGTCGTCGTGGTGGCCCTTGAGCACCCAGTAGATCGCCAGGTACGAACCGGTGTCGGCGTCCGGCGTCATCGGCGAATCCGCGGGATAGCGCAGTGCCTTCAGGTCGCGCGTGGCCACGAAGCGATCACCGGCGAACGAGTAGGCGCCCACCAGAACGCCTCCGTAGAAGTGATCGCGTTCGTACCAGCGGTTGTACTCCACCTCGTGGCCCTTGTGCGGCTCCACCATGGTGAACAACAACGTGCCCAATTCGATCGGGTATTTCTTCATGACGACCCCCCCTTCGAGACACTTTAGAGGGTTGGGCCGTGCGCGCCGAAACCGCGGTCAGGGAAGATGATCGAGGTCGGCCAGGTCTTTGGGACGGCCCGACGCCCGTTTGTTGATTTTCAGATCGGCGAGCGAAATCACTCGAATGCTCTCAACCTCGTGGTCGTGGAGCAATCTCAAGAACTCTTTGAAGTCCCGAGGAAACTCGATCTGTTCCATAGTTGATCCGTCGAAGAAGCAGAAGGTGCTGAAGACGTGCGGCCGGCGTTTGCGCCCACCAGTATTCGTTGTCGGCACGCTCGGCTTCCTCGTGGGAACCGAAGATACGAACGGACTTGTTCAGCACGCCCGCATTCTACCCACCGAAAACGAGCCGAAACCGCGGTCAGGCGAGGCGTCGTTCCAATCCGGCCTTCACGTCGGGCCACTCCGATGCCACGATGGAATGCACGGCGGTGTCGCGCAACACGCCGTCCTCACCGGCCACGTAACTGGGTCGATGCGAACGCAGAACTCCCTCGAACGTGGCGCCGATTCGAACGATCGCCGTTCGACTTCGCACGTTGCGCGCGTCGGTGCAGATGGCCACCCGTTGGGCCGCCCACACCTCGAAGGCATGTGACAGCAACATGTATTTGGCTTCGGTGTTCACCGCGGTGCGTTGTGCGGACGCCGCCAACCAAGTGCCGCCGATCTCGACCTCGTCGGGAAACGGACGCCCCGGGAAGCCCCGTCCGTAGGGTGACCGAATGTCCATGTAGCGGGTGCAACCCACCGCTCGACCAATGTCGCCGGACGCGTCGAACACGCACTGCGCGAACGGCACGACCTTGCCCTCGGCGTGTTCGCGCACGAGAGCGTCGACGTGGGACTCCATCGCCTCGAACGTGGACGGCACGGCGGTGAAGTCGTATTCGCTCCGATCCTCATTGGCCGCACGTACCAGATCGGGCACGTGATCGCGCGACAGTGGCACGAGTGCCACGTGTCGACCGATCATCGTCGGGGACGGGATCATCGGCGTCAGTCGCCGATGACGATGCGCGGTTCCTCGGTGAGCACGAAGTTCAACGACGACGAGTCGAGAAACTTCGCGGTGTCAGCCATCACCTCGGGGAAATCGGGCTCGGTCATGTGCGCGAAGAACGCTTCGGTGGAGTCGAAGTGCTGAATGGTGACACCATCGAACTCGGGCTCGGGCTGACGGCTACCTTCGGCCGGCCACGCGGCGGGGTGCTGTTCGTAGCGACGCACGTACTTGGCCGCCGAGTTGGCCTTGATGAGCGGACCGTGAACGTCGAACCAGTAATCGAGGAACTCCTGATGCGTGGTCCCGGGCTTGCGCTTCAACATCGAAATGAGCTTGATCATGTTCCCAGTCTCGCACTCGCGAGGGTTCCGGTCTACAGCCCGAGGAACGAGCCCCCATCGCAGATCATGGTCTGTCCGGTGACGAAGGCCGAGTCGTCACTGGCGAGGAACAACGCCACCGAGCCGATGTCCTCGGTGATGTCACCCACGCGACCCAACGGAGTGCGGGCCTCGATGGCGTTTTGCAACGCCGGGTTCCGCTCGAAGGCGGTCAGCAGCGCGGGGCTACCGGCCACCGGTCCGATGCAGTTCACGGTGACCCCGTGCGGACCCCACTCACGGGCCAAGCTCTTGGCGATGGCGCGCTGAGCCGCCTTGGCCGGCGAGTACAACGGGATGTTCGCACTGCCCTCCACGCCCGAGGGCGAGGTGATCAGGATCAGACGACCACCACCGGTTCCCGCCGGACGCCGGGAACTGGCAACCAGGTGAGGCATGGCCGAACGCGCGCAGAACAAACTGGCCCACACGCCGGTGCGCGACATGTTCGTCCAGTGCTTGTCGATGCGGGCGTTTTCGAGCTTGTGCGGGATACCGCCCATGAACGCGTTGTGGACCATGATGTCCAACCGTCCGAAACGAGCGACGGTCTCGTCGACGCAGGCCTGCACCGATTCACCGTCGGCCACGTCGGTGACGATGCACTCCGCTCGGCCACCATCGTCGCGAATGGACGCGGCCACGGGCTCACCCGTCTCGGCGCGCCGAGCGGCCACCACCACGATGGCGCCCTCGCGAGCGAGTCGGCGCGCGATGCCTTCACCCACTCCCTGACCGGCTCCGGTCACGATGGCCACTCGGTCGTGCAAGCGATTCACATCCACAGCCCTCCGTCGCACACCACGGTCTGTCCCGTCACGTGCGCCGCGGCACCACTGCACAACCAGGTCACCGTGTCCGATGGGTCGACCGCACCAGTCATCGCGCGCGGCGCGATGGCCACGGGCCCGGACACCGCGGGGTCCACGCCGAACTCCTCGGGGGCCAATGCCACCGCGTTCACCGTGATTCCTTCCGCGCCCCATTGGCGAGCCGCCGACTTCACCGTGATTCGCGCCGCCTCGGCCAGGGCCGCGTGCACCGCGTGGCGGTCACCGCCCGACATTCCGATCGTGGGCACGATCACCACGATGCGCTTGGCTCCCGCCGCGTGGGCTTGCTGCAGACCGGCGATCACCTTCTGCATCGGTTGCTCGAACACCGCGTCGATGGTGGCGTCATCGAGTTCCTCGACGGGCCCCACACCTCGACGGCCGTCGACCGCGGTGACCACGACCGCGGCCTCCACGTCGGAGACGACCGTTGCCCGCACGTGGTCCGCGATGAGTCCATCGCCAACGACCAGAACGCTCACAACCCCGCCTCCCGATTCAGATGCGCCGAGACGTCGCCGTGCGCATCGACGAGCATGACGCGTTCGACGAAGCGCCACGTCGAACCGTCGTCGGTGGCGAACCGATCGTGGTAACGACCCGAAGCCACCACTTGCAACGGCAACGTCCCGGGAACGTCCTGAAGAACGGTGAACTGCGAACGGGAAACCGCCGCGTTCGGGCCATCGGATTCGATGATGGAGTTCGTGACCAAGTGCTTGGTGCGCGGAATGCCGTCGTACACCTTCACGAAGCGAGCCATCACGGCGCCCACCATCGGGCCCGGCACCGCGGGATGATCCGGGCCGGCCATGAACACCTGCGCGTCGTCGAACAACCGTGACACGCCATCGAAGTCGCCGGCGTCGACGCGCTCGGCGTAGGTGTAGAGCAAGTTCAGGATCGACCGCTCGGCCCCCGAAGTCAACATGCGAACACCGTAGACGAACTACCGTGGCGGACGTGCCCGAATCGAACGACCCCACACCCAACTGGCCCATCCCCGGCGAGCAGACCGACGAGATCGTCCGCGCCGCGTTTCCCCTTCGCCTCGGTTTGGCCGAGGGCAAGGTCGCTCTCGTCACCGGCGCGGGCCGTGGCATCGGTGAGGCGACGGCTCGTCTCTTCGCCACCGAAGGTGCCGCCGTCGTGGTGTGCGACATCGACGTGGCCTCGGCGCAAGCCGTCGTGCAATCCATCCAGGAACGAGGTGGCGAGGCCGTGGCCGTGGCCGCCGATCTCACGAAGGAAGACGACGTGGCCGCGGTCATCAACACCGCCATCGATCGGTACGGCCGCCTCGACTGCGCCGTGAACAACGCCGGTATCAGCGGTCGCTTCGGCTCGTTCATCGACCTTCCCCTTCACGAGTGGCACCAGATGATCAACGCCAACCTCACCAGCGTCTTTCTGAGCCTCAAGTACGAACTGGGCGTGATGGCCGCGCAAGGAAGCGGCTCCATCGTGAACGTGTCGTCGGGAGCCGGCGTGGTGGCCGCACCCGGGCTTCCGCACTACACCGCCGCCAAGCACGGAGTGCTGGGTCTCACCAAGTGTGCCGCGCAGGAATACGCGGCCAAGGGCGTGCGCGTGAACGCCATCCTTCCCGGAACCACCCGCACCCCCATGATCGAGGGCTTCATCAACGGAGACCCGCAGATCGAAAAGATGGTCAGCCGCGGAATCGGTCGCGGCTACCTGGGCGAGCCCACCGAGATCGCCGAAGCCGCGGTGTGGCTGTGCAGCGATCGGGCCAGCTTCGTGTGCGGCGAGTCGTTGCTCGTCGACGGCGCGACCGTCTGTCGCTGACCGCTCAGTTCCAGCCGGCGAGTATCTCGTCGACGGTGTTCTCACCCGGATGACACGGCACGCCCGCGCCGGCGACCGTGCGCGAGAACCGCGGAGCGCTCTGAGCTTGGGTCACGCCGTTCACGTTCACGGTGACGCCGCGCGCCACCGTGTGCGGATGCGTCGTCACCTCGGTGGGTGACAACACCGGCGAGAAGCAGGCGTCGGATCCTTCGAACACCGCTTCCCATTCCGCGCGAGTTCGCGTGGCGAACACGGCGGCCATGCGCTTTTTCGCTTCGGCCCACACCGCACGATCGTTCTGTCGCGCCGGAGCGAGCAGATCGTCCTCGGCCACACCCAGACGATTCACCAACTCGGCGTAGAACTGGGGCTCGATCGCACCGACCGACACCCAACCACCGTCGCTGGTTCCGTACACGTTGTAGAAGTGCGCACCACCGTCGAGATGATTGGTGCCGCGTTCGCCCCAGAATCCGTTGGTGGCCGCCACGAAGAACGGTCCGAGAATCATCGCCGCGCCATCCACCATGGCGACGTCGATGGTCTGTCCCAGACCGCTGGTGTTGCGCTCCACCAACGCCGCGGACACTCCCATGGCCAACAACAAGCCACCGCCGGCGAAGTCGCCGAGCATGTTGACCGGGATGGTGGGCGGTTGACCCTCGTATCCGATCGTGTGCAAGGCACCCGACAACGAGATGTAGTTGATGTCGTGCCCGGCGCGTTGCGCCCACGGGCCGTCCTGCCCCCATCCGGTCATGCGGGCGAACACCAAACGCGGATTGCGAGCGCACAACACGTCGGGCCCGATTCCGAGACGTTCGCACACTCCCGGTCGGAACGGGTCGATCACCACGTCGGCTTGATCGGTGAGACGCAACAACGTCTCGATGTCGGAAGGGCTCTTCAGATCGAGGGCCACACCACGCTTGCCGCGCATCATCGGATTCGTGGGCACGCGCGACCGGTTCGCTCGCGCGGCCACCTCGGGTCGATCGACGGCCACCACGTCGGCGCCGAGGTCCGCCAGGATCATCGCCCCGTACGGACCGGGCCCTTGGCCCACCAGCTCGACGACACGAACACCCGCGAGCGGTCCGGCCATGATCAGCGACCCGCGTCCTCGACGGCACGCTCCTTGGCCCAGCGGTAATCGCTCTTGCCCGCTGGCGAACGCACCATGAGGTCGACCAGCGTCAACTGACGCGGCACCTTGTACCCGGCCACGTGCTTGCGGCAATGCTCCTGAATGCTCTCGAGGCTCGGAGTGGTTCCTTGGCGCGCCTGAACCACCGCGGCCACCCGCTCACCCCAACGATCATCGGGCACTCCCACCACGACCGCGTCGAACACCTCGGGATGCGACTTCAACGCGTTCTCCACTTCCTCGGGGAAGATCTTCTCGCCACCACTGTTGATGCACACGGAACCGCGACCGATCAACGTGATGGAACCGTCCTCTTGCATGACGGCGAAGTCGCCGGGGATGGAATAACGAGTGCCGTCGGGGCCCGTCACGAACGTGGCGGCCGACTTCTCCGGATCCTTGTGATAGCGCAACGGGATGTTGCCGGTGCGGGCCAACTTGCCCATCACACCCACCGCCACGGGACGAAGGTCGTCACCGAGCACGAAGGAGTCCGGGGCCGCTTTCACCGTGAGACCGGGCGTCTTGGGGGCATCCTTGCCCACCATGGTGATGCCGTTGGCGCCACCCTCGCTGGAGCCGACGGCGTCGGTGAGAACGATGTTGGGGAACATCTCCATGAACTGGTCCTTGCACGCCTGCGAGAACAGCACCGCGCTGGAACTGACCGCGAACAACGACGACAGGTCGTACTGCGCGCGCTGCTCGGCGAGATGATCCAACATCGGACGAGCCATCGCGTCACCGGTGATCATCAGCAGATTCACCTTCTCCGCGTCGATGGTGCGGAACACGTCGGCCGGATCGAACTTGGCGCGCAGGACCACCTTGTTGCCCACGAAGCTCTGGCCCATCACGCTCCACTGCGTGGCGCCGTGCATGAGCGGAGCGATGGGAAGTCCGCACAACAGGAAGCCGTTGCGACCCTTCTCCACGAATTGGCCGGGCTCGGTCATGCGCACGCCGGTGGTGATGTCGACACCACCACCGAGAGCCATGACGACGTCCTCGTGACGCCACACCACACCCTTGGGCATGCCGGTGGTGCCGCCGGTGAACAGCATGTAGATGTCGTCGTTGCTGCGGGGCTCGAAATCGCGCTCGTCGGATTGAGCGGCCAGCGCCGCCTCGAACTCGGGACCCATCACCAATTGCGGCAGATCGGGTTGCACGGCGCGCGCACGATCGGCGTACTCGGGCTCCACGATGAGATAGGTGAGGTCGGCGTTGCCGAACAAGTACGCGAGTTCGTCCTCGACGTAGCGATAGTTGATGTTGATCCACACCGCGCGAATCTTGAAGATGGCCCACAAGGCCTCCACCCACTCCACCCGATTGAGCGCGTAAATGCCCACGTGGTCCCCCGGCTTCACGCCTTGGGCGGCCAAATGGTGGGCCAAGCGGTTGGCTCGACGGTCCATCTCGGCGTACGTGCGCTTCACGTTCTCGTCGGCGACGTAGTCACGGTCGGGCCATTCGTCGACGGCGGCCTCGAAGAGATCTGCGATGTTGAAGGTGCGTGCGGGCATACGTGTGTGCTACCACATAGGAGGCACTTTCAGGGAAAAAGGAGTGAATATGTCAGGCACCGAGCATCTACTGGTCGAACAAGTGGGACACACCTTGGTGGTCACCATGAACCGTCCCGAGGCCAAGAACGCCTTGAGCCCGGCGATGATCGTCGGACTGGCCGACGCGTGGGTGCGTCTGAACGAGGACGACGACATTCGCTGCGCGATCCTGACGGGGTCCGGCGGTTCGTTCTGCACCGGCATGGACTTGAAGGCTCGGGCCAACGACGATGCCGGTCCGAACCCGTACCAAGAGCGTTGGGCCGCCGACCCCGATCTGCACTGGAAGGCACTTCTGCGTCACTACCGCTTGCGCAAGCCGTTGATCGCCGCCGTCGAGGGCTACGCGGTGGCCGGAGGAACCGAGATCCTGCAGGCGACGCATCTGCGCGTCGCGGGCGAGAGCGCCACGTTCGGCGTGTTCGAGGCCCGTCGCGGATTGTTCCCCGTGGGCGGCAGCACCGTGCGCCTGCAACGCCAGATCGGCTACACCAACGCTCTCGAGATGTTGCTCACCGCGCGCGGATACACGGCCGCCGAAGCCAAGGAGATCGGCCTCATCGGCCATGTGGTGCCCGACGGCATGGCCCTCGACAAGGCCATGGAACTGGCCGACATGATTTGCGCCAACGGACCTCTCGCCGTGGAAGCGATCCTGAAGTCCGTTCAGGAGACCGCGGCCATGTCCGAGACCGAGGCGTTGAAGCTGGAGTTCGAGATTGGTTGGCCCATCTTCAGCACGAACGACTCCAAGGAGGGTCCGCGGGCGTTCGCCGAGAAGCGCACGCCCAACTGGACGCGCACCTGACGAACGACGACGTCAGGGCTTGCCGCTCGACACCAACCACATGGCGAAGAACTGGCTGCCGCCGCCGTAGGCGTGGCCGACCGCTTTGCGCGCACCGTCGATCTGGTGCTCGCCGGCCTTGCCCATCACCTGCATGGCGGCTTCACCGAAACGAAGCATGCCCGAGGCACCGATGGGATTGGTCGACATCACGCCACCCGACGGGTTGATGGGCAACGAACCACCGATGTCGGTGACTCCGTCCTCCACCCAACGCCATCCTTCGTTGCGCGGCGCGAAGCCCAGGTTCTCCAACCACATCGGCTCGAACCACGCGAACGGAACGTAGATCTCGGCGACGTCGATCTCCTTTGCCGGGTTGGTGATTCCACCCTTGCGCCACAGATCCTCGGCGCACATCTCGCCCGCGCGCGGACTGACCTGCTCGCGCCCGGCGAACGCCGTGGGCTCGCTGCGCATGGCGGTGGCGTGCACCCAGGCCTTGGGTCCGGGGTGCTTGTCGGCGCGCTCCTCGCTCATGAGCACGAGAGCCATTGCACCATCACTGGACGGACACGTCTCGACGAAGCGAATGGGATCCCACATCATGGGGCTTTCGAGAGCCTTCTCGAGGGTCCAGTCGGGTTCGTGAAGGTGCGCGTACGGGTTCTTGCAGGCGTTGGTGCGGTCCTTCACGGCCACCATGGCACCGATGTGCGACGGCGCACCGGAACGCTTGATGTATCCGCGCACGATCGGCGAGAAGTAACCGCCCGCGCCGGCGTGCACCGGCATGCCGAACGGAATCGGAACGCTCAACGCCCACATGGCGTTGCCGTCGCTCTGCTTCTCGAAACCGATGGTGAGAACCGTGCCGTGAATGCCGGCCATCACGTGTTGCGCGGCGACGATGGCGGTGGAGCCACCCACCGAGCCCGCGGTGTGCACGCGGAACACGGGCTTACCGTGCGCCGCCAACGCGTCGGCCAACCACAGTTCGGGCATGGCGACACCTTCGAGCGGATCGGGGGCCTTGCCGATGACGATGGCATCGACGTCGTCGATGCCGATGTTGGCATCGGCCAACGCACGATCGACGGCCTCACGCACGAGACCGGCGATGGAGACGTCGGCTCGACACGAAGCGTGCTTCGTCTGTCCGACGCCGACTACTGCACAGAGATCGGCCATCTCACTCACCCTCCATCACGCACACCAGGTTTTGCTGCAACATCGGACCGCTCGTGCAGTGCGCGAGCACGCGATCGGCGGATCCGGAAAAGACGCTCTCGGCCGCTTCGGCGAAACGAGCCAACCCGGCGGCCATGGCCGGGTTCGACACCAACGCACCACCACTCGGGTTGACGTGCGTGCCTTCGCCCAGGTTCATCGCTCGTCGCAACAGGATCTCCTGATGCGTGTACGGAGCATGCAGTTCGGCGATGTCGATGCGATCGTTGCCCACGCCGGCCTTGGCGGCGGCGATGGCGGCCGAAGAACTCTCGGTCATCGAACGCGCCCCCAAGCGTTGGGTGTCGATGCGATGGTCGATGCCACGGATCCAGGCCGGACGTTCGGCCAGGCTTCGCGCCGCGTCACCGGCGGCGAGAATGATCGCGTTGGCGCCGTCGACGGGCACACCACAGTCGTGGGCGCGCAACGGCGCGCTGGTGTACGGACGCGCGAGCAGTTGCTCGGCGGTGACGTTCTCCTTGGCGTAGGCGATCGGATTGTTCAACGCGTCCCGGTAACTGCGAGCGGCCACTTCGGCCATGTCGGCCTCGGTCATGATGCCGGCGTCGAGACAGGCCCGCGCCTGCAGAGCCGACAGCGAGTCGAATCCCGGCCACAGCGGCGTCACCATGTACGGATCGGCCTGCAAGTTCAAGATGCGATCGATGGGGCCCGAGGTGGTCTTGCCGTTGGAGAACACCAACGCCACGTCGCATTCACCGGTCTGGATCTTGACCCACGCTTCGTACAGCGCGAGAGCGCCGTCGCCCTCCACGTGACTCTCGACGATGGGTGGCCACGCGCCGATGGCGTCCACGGCGGCCACGAAGCTGAACGGCTGACCGCTCATGTAGTCGCAGCTTCCGTGACACCAGAAGCCGATCTTCTGCCGTTCGATGCCGACCTTGGCGATGACGTCGTTGATGACCGGGAGGATCAATTCGACCGACGTCAGCGTGGAGCCGACTTCGTTGGGTCGCTGGGCCGTTGCGACGATGGCCACGTCACGGCGCGACATCAGCTGGCCCCCGCTTCGACACCCATGTCGCGATCGGGCTCACCGGTCGGACGGAAGTGGGCGATGTTCTCCAACGACGGACCCCATTCACTGCGGTCCTTCCACACCGGTTCGACTCGCATTCCGATACGCACGTCGGTGGCCTCGCATTCCTGAATGAGGTGTTGCATGGAGATGTCGGCTCCGTCGAGAAGGATCTGGGCGGCCACGTAGGGCAACTTGATCTTCTGGCCGAGGAACGGCACGTTCACCACGCAGAAGGTGGTGATGGTGCCGCGCGGGCCCACCACCACGTCGTCGCCCAGAATGCGGGCGCACTTCGGGCAGACGCCGTTGCGGGGCGGGAAGTACACGAGCGAGCAACCCGGGCATCGCTTGCCGATGAGGGTGCCTTCCAGCAATCCGTTGAGATGGCTGGTGGCATTGGGCCCGGCCGACCAGTTGTAGGTCACCGAGATCGGCTGACGCAGTCGCATGATTCCATCGGCTTCGCTCACGACGCCCCCTCCAACAAGTCGAAACACGCGATGTCGCGGACGCCGCCCGAACGTTCGGCCGCCCAACGCACCTTCACCCGCGATCCGGTGCGAATGCGCGCCATGTCACCAGCGTCCACCGCGTGCAACATGGGCACCGCGGCGCCGTCGAGGGTGATGAGGGCCCAGGCGAACGGGTGCTCGAGCGGTTGGTTCGGCTGGGGTTCCGACTGCCACGACCAGGTGACGACCGTTCCGGTCTCGGGAAGGGTCACCCACTCGTGCAGTTGCTCGCCGGTGACCGGGTCGAACTCGGCGGGCGGGAAGTACACCCGTCCGTCGGATCCTTTGGTGCCCTCCAGACGACCCTCCTGCAACGACAGGAAGAATCGGGACAACAGAGTTCCGACGGTGCGCTTGTATGGATACTCGACAAGGAGAGGAGCGGTGAAAACACCGTCGGGCCCCGTTGTCGACGACGTGGTTGCTGCAGACACGGTTGCGTTCTTATCACTTGGCGCCCGTCGGACGCACACTGCCCCACGACGAAATGACGCCCTACCCAAACCGACCCACTGCTTGCTATTGTCGGACGGGAGTCGGGCCGTGGGGGTCCCGATCGGAATCGTGGGGGAATCATGATCAGGAAACATCGCTCGACCCGAGCCATGATCGCGGTCGCGTTGGTCGCCATCACCGCCGTCGGTTGCTCGAACCGCGAGGAGGGCGCCGACACGTCGACCGAGGAGCCGTCGACGGAGGCTCCCGCGAACTCCGAGGCGCCGACCACCGACGCACCGACCACCGAAATGTTCGGCGACATGCCCAGTCCGTGCGGACCGGCCACCGATGCCGGCGTTCCCACCATCGCTGAGGGCCAGAACGGTGGAGACACCTTGCGCCTCGGCACCGCCACCGACCACGGCTACGAAGCCGCGCCCGGACTCACCGTCGAGATGCTCGACGCCGCCGAGGCCTTCGCCGGCTGGTGCAACGCCCAGGGCGGTGTGCGCGGTCTGCCCATCGAGATCGTGGACCTCGACGGCAAGCTCTTCAACGTTCCGGCCGCCACCGAGCAGGCCTGCGCCGAGACCTTCGCCATGGTCGGCGGAGGATGGGTGTTCGACAACCAGATGTACCCGCGCTTCCACGAGTGCGGCATGGTGTCGTTCCCCGGATACGCGGTCACGGCCGAGGCCTCGTTGGCCAACGGTCGCGTGCAGCCCATCCCGAACCCGCCGAACGTGAAGCCGGCCTCGTGGTTCTTGTGGGCCAAGCAGTATCAGGCCGAGGCCATCGCCAAGCCGGCGATCATCTTCGGCGACTTCGTGAGCACCAAGATGGTGGCCGAGCAGATCAAGGCCACCATGGCCGCCATCGGCGGATTCGGCGAGCCCTTGATGATCCCCACCAACCCCTCGGGTGAGGCCAACTGGACGCCCTTCGCCCAGCAGTTGAAGGACGAAGGCATCACCATGCTCTCGTTGGTCGGTGAGCCCGGCAACATGATCCTGCTGTACAAGGCCATGCGCGAGGTCGGCTATGTGCCCGAGCTGGTGCTGAACGACGCCAACCACTACAGCGAGCAAATGGTCGCCGAGGGCAACGCCCAAGCCACCGAGGGCATCCGCGTTCGCACGGTGTACTCGCCGTTCGAAGAGGCCGACCAGAACCCGGCTTTGGCCAAGTTCCTCGAGATCATGGCCGAGTACAACCCCGATGGTCGCATCGCCGGCCTCGGTCAGCAGGCCGTCTCGGCCATGCTGCTGTTCGTTCAGTCGGCCAACGCCTGCTTGGACTCCAACAACAACGTGCTCGAGCGCGAGTGCGTGTTGGCCCAGGCCAAGAAGGTCACCTCGTGGACGGCCGGTGGTCTGCACGCCGAGTCGAACCCCGGTGGCAACGAGCCGCCGCGTTGCGGTCTCATCATGGGTGTCGTCGACGGCACCTGGCAGCGCGTGTACCCCGAGCGCGGAAGTGCCGATGACAACGGCAACGGCTGGCGTTGCGATGACGAGCAGGGTGCCATCGCCATCGAGGGCGACTTCGGCGACACGTCGGTGGCCATCGATCCGACGCGACCCAACTGATCGTCGAAACCAACCAACGAACGCGATAGGCGCATTCTCATGAACCGGACGACGGGCCGCTGATGCAGGAACTACTGACGTTCACCATCATCGGCCTGTCGACGGGCGCCATCTACGCGGTGGTGGCCAGCGGTCTGGTCGTCACGTACACCACCTCGGGCATCTTCAACCTCGCCCACGGTGCCACCGGCATGTTGGCCGCGTTCACCTATTGGCAGTTGCGATTCGACTGGGACCTTCCGGCTCCGTTGGCGTTGTTCATCACGTTGTTCGTGTTGTGTCCGTTGTTCGGAATCGTCACCGAACGATTCGTGATGCGAGGGCTGCAGGGCACCACCGAAGTGGTGCGGCTCTCGGTGACGGTCGCGCTATTCGCGTTCATGATCGGCCTCGCGAACTGGATCTGGCCCAACGATGCCAGTCGAGAAGCGTTCCTCAAATTCTTCGAGGGCAACAGCATCTCGATCGGTGGTTTCAACGTCAGCTGGCATCGCCTCATCACGTTCGGTTGCGCGGTCGTGGTGGCCATCATCCTGCGCATCGTGCTGTACAAGACGCGCATGGGTGTCGCCATGCGCGCCGTGGTGGATGATCGCAACCTCACGGAACTCAACGGCGGTCGACCCGATCGCGTGTCCATGTTCGCCTGGGCCATGGGTGCGTCGTTGGCCGGACTCGCCGGCATCTTGTTGGCCGGTGATCAACAGCTCAACATCGAGCCGCTCACGTTGCTCGTCATCAACGCCTACGCCGCCGCCATCATCGGTCGTCTCAAGAGTCTGCCCCTCACGTTCCTGGGGGCCGGATTGCTCGGATTGCTCGACGCCTACTACCTGATGATCTCCGACGAGTCGTGGTTCCCCCAGACGGCCTTCGGCTTCTCGCTTTCGGGAATCCGAGCGGCGCTTCCGACCATCGTGCTCTTCATCGCGTTGCTCGCCCGCCCGCAGAGTCGTTTGCGCGTCGGCACCGCGAAGTTGCGCGACGACAACCGTGTCCCCGAATGGCGCACCGCGATCCTGGGAGCGGTCGTGCTCGTGGTGGTCGTCGTCGGAATCTCCGGGATGCTCACCCGATCCAACACCTTGCTGTTGCTGAACGGCTTCACGTTCGCGATGGTCACGCTGTCGCTGGTGCCGCTCACCGGTTACGCCGGCCAAATGTCGTTGGCGCCCCTGACGTTCGCCGGACTCGGCGCCATCGCCATGTCGAAACTGCCCGGCAATGGCAGCCTGCTCACCCTCATCGCGGCCATCGCCATCGTGGCCGTCGTCGGCGCCATCGTGGCCCTGCCGGCATTACGACTCTCGGGCATCTATCTGGCTTTGTCCACCGCCGCGTTCGCCGTGATGGTCAGCAAGATCGTTTTCAACCAACGCCAGACGTTCCAGACCGGCAACATCACCGTGCCGGTATTGCGAGTCCCCTTCGTCACCATCGACAGCCCGCGCGCGCGACTGATTCTGGCCTCGGTGTGTTTCGCGATCTTGGGTCTCATCGTGGTGGCGGTTCGACGCAGTCGACTCGGACGACGCCTCATCGCGTTGAAGGACTCCCCCGCCGCCGCGGCGACATTGGGCATGAGCCTCACGCGCACCAAGTTGGCGGCCTTCGCCATCTCGGCCGGCATCGCGGCTTGCGCCGGTGCTCTGGCCGGCGACAAGGTCAGCCCGCAGCAGTACGACTTCACCCAGAGTCTGCCCATCGTGTTGTTGGCCGTGGTCGGCGGCGTGGGTTCGGTGGCCGGCGCGTTGTTCGGCGGCATGTTGTTGGGCGGCAACTCGGTGCTGGCCACCATCGTGCCCACGGTGAAGAATCTCACCAAGATCGGTCCCGGCACCATCGGCATCACTCTCGGACGCAATCCTCAAGGGGCGGCGGCTCAGATCGGCGATTCGTTCCGACCCTTGACCGAACAGCCGCGACTGATCGCCATCAGTGCCGCCGGCGCCGTGGGCGTCTGGGCTCTCGACACCACGAACGTCATCTCGCATTGGTCGTTCTTCGTGGCCTCGGTGGTGTGGATCCTGGCGGTCTCGCCCAATCTGCCCGCGTTGATGGCGGCCGCTCCGGCGCGACGGGCCATGGCTGTGGCGTGGCTGGCCATCGCAATGGTCATCGCCGCGGGCGTCGACTGGGGAACCGCTCTCGACGCCACCGGCAAGCGCATCATCTTGATCATCGGATTGGTGGCCTTGTTCGGAGTGGGTGCCCAGCGATTGCTGGAGAGCGCGCCCCGCATGCACGACTCGTCCCCCGACCTGGCCGGCTTGGACCGCGACTTCGATCGCGAAGAGATCGAGTTGGCCGAGCAAAAGATCGGCGTGGTTCTCTGATGTCGTTGCTCGAGGTGCGCGGCGTGATGGTTCGCTTCGGCGGCGTGATGGCCGTCGGTGGCGTCGACCTCGATGCCGAGGTCGGACAAGTGACCGGACTCATCGGACCGAACGGCGCCGGCAAAACCACGCTGTTCAACGTCATCAGCGGAATGCAGGAGCCGACGGCGGGTCAGGTTCTCGTGAGCGGAGTCGACATCACGAACGAAGCCCCGCACAAGCGGGCCAAGCGTGGTCTGGCCCGCACGTTCCAACGCCTCGAGCTGTTCTGGTCGCTCACGGTTCGCGACAACGTTCGCGTGGCGGCCGAATTGGCGGCCGTGCCCGACGTGGACGGAACCGTGGACTCCTTGCTCGACAAGGTCGGAGTGTCGGAACTCGCGAACTCGGTGGCCGGAGACCTTCCCACCGGATCGGCGCGCTTGGTCGAGATCGCCCGCGCGCTGGCCACCATGCCCCGGCTTCTGCTGTTGGACGAACCCGCGTCGGGTCTGGACGATTCCGAGACCGAACGACTCGGTTCGCTGTTGCGCGAGCTCTCGTCCGACGGGCTGGGCGTGTTGTTGGTCGAGCACGACATGGATCTGGTGATGCACGTGTGCGACCGCATTCACGTGCTGGATCTGGGCAACATCATCTCGGTGGGCACCCCGTCCGAGGTCCAACACGACGAGGCCGTTCTGCGGGCCTATCTGGGGACGGCATGACTTCGGCACCCATTCTCGAACTGCGCAACGTGCGGGCCGGCTACGGCTCCATCGACGTGTTGCACGGCGTGAACCTCACCATCGGTCGCGGCGAGGTGGTGGCACTCCTCGGCCCGAACGGAGCCGGCAAGAGCACCACCATCAAGGTGATCAGCGGATTGCTGCGTCCGTCGTCGGGTCACCTGATCGTGGCCGGTCGCGACGTCACCGGCGCTTCGGCCGGAGCGTTGGCGCGCGCGGGGCTGTGCACCATTCCCGAGGGACGTGGCATCTTCCCCAACCTCACGGTGCGCGAGAACCTGCTGATGGCCACCTTCAGCGGGCACAAGATGAGCGACATCGAGGAGAAGACGTACGCGCGTTTCCCTCGACTGAGCGAACGACGCACGCAGTTGGCCGGAACGATGTCGGGCGGAGAGCAGCAGATGCTGTCGTTGGCGCGTGCTCTGGCGACCGACCCCGCCATCTTGCTGCTCGACGAATTGTCGATGGGACTCGCGCCACTGATCGTCGCCGAGTTGTACGCCCAAGTGGCGGCCATCGCGGCCGAGGGCGTGTCGGTTCTGGTCGTGGAGCAGTTCGCACGCACCGTGTTGGGAGTGGCCGACACGGCAGTGCTACTGACGCACGGATCGGTGCGCATGGCCGGCAAGGCATCGGACATCGGCGATGATGTATTGGCGGGGGCCTACCTCGGCTCGTGACCCCGCGTCGAGCAACCGAAGATCGAGACAGACAAGCGACAACAGAGAAACGGAACCGACAATGAACGAGAACCGCATCCAGACCTTCACCGAAGAGATCGGCGAGTTGAAACTGCGTGGCGCCCGCGCCGACCGCGAGCGTTGGCTGTTGGCCATCGGCACGGTGGCCCTCGTCGCCGGCGTGGCCTTGGCCGTCGTCGGAGGATTCCAGGCCAGTGGCACCACCGAGGTCGGCGATCAACTCGCGTTCCTCGCCACCGGAACGCTCATCGGATTGGCACTCGTCATCGCCGGCGCGGCTCTGTTCGTGCGTTACTCGATCGCTCGCTTCATGCGCTTCTGGTTGGTGCGACTGGTGCACGAGCACCGCACCGAGACCGACCGAACCATCGAGGCGCTGAAGCGCATCGAAGACAAGCTGAAGTGATTCGTTAGCGGCTGCGGTAGGTGCCGCCGCTGCCTGCGCTCTGATCCTTGTTCAGTCGCTTGGACAGGTGCATTCCCTCGAGCACGAACTCCACCGCCGAGGCGATGCTGGCCGGGCTCTCGTCGCCGGCGAGCAACGGCAACACCGCGGCCTTCAACGCCGGGATCTGCTCGATCAGCGCGGCCTGCTCGACCGAGGGGACGTCCTCGCCGGTGTGAACCACGGCCCCCTCCTCGAACGCGGTGACGATGTCGCGCGTCAGTTCGGGGCTGACGAGGTCGCGGTACGACGTGAGCACGGCGGCCTTCACCAACTCGCGCAACACGTGACCCTCGCGTCCATCTTCCATGGCCTCGATCTCGATCTTTCCGCCGGTCGATGCGGCGAACGAATCCAGATCGCACACGCGGGGCACCACGTTGGTCTCGCCCAATCGCAATCCTCGACGCAACGCGTTGGCGGCCATCACTTCGTAGTTGCTCACGCTGAGTCGCACGGACACGCCACTGCGCTGGTTCACCTGGCTGCTGGCTCGGGCCAACTGACTGAACGAGGCCACGATGAGTTCCATGTAGGCCGGCACCGTCACCGTGATCGATCCGACGCTCGGAGGACGGGCCTCCTGACGAATGATCATGACTTCGGTGGCCGCCTCCAGCGGATAGTGCGTTCGGATCTGGCTGCCGAAGCGGTCCTTCAGCGGGGTGATGATGCGACCGCGGTTGGTGTAGTCCTCGGGGTTCGCCGAGGCGACCAACAGCACGTCGAGGGGTAGGCGGATCTTGTAGCCGCGCACCTGCACGTCGCGCTCTTCGAGGATGTTCAGCAAGCCGACCTGGATGCGCTCGGACAGGTCGGGGAGTTCGTTGATGGCGAAGATGCCGCGGTTCGTGCGGGGCACGAGTCCGTAGTGCAACGTGAGCTCGTCGCTGAGATAACGACCCTCGGCCACCTTGATGGGGTCGACCTCACCGATGAGGTCGGCGATGGCGGTGTCGGGCGTGGCCAACTTCTCGCCGAAACGATCGGTGCGATGCACCCAGGAGATGGGGGTCTCGTCGCCCAACTCGGCCACCAGATCGCGAGCGTGCTTGGAGACCGGGTTGTACGGGTCGTCGTTGATCTCGCTGCCGGCGACGATGGGCATCCACTCGTCGAGCAAACCGGTGAGGCTGCGAATCATGCGCGTCTTGGCCTGTCCGCGCTCGCCCAAGAAGATGACGTCGTGGCCGGCGAGGATGGCGTTCTCCAGTTGCGGCATCACCGTGTCCTCGTAGCCGAGGACCCCCTCGAAGAGCGGTTCCTTGGCCATGATGCGCGCCACCGCGTTCAGGCGCATCTCCTCTTTCACCGGACGCGACACCCAGCCGGAGGCCTTCAGTTCCTTGATGGTCGCGACTTCGGGCGCTCGTGATTCAGCCATGCGACGACAGTACTTGCCACGGGGCGTTGGCGACACGGTGGAAGCCCGAGTCCACTACGGTTTCATGACGTGAGTACCGAAGCCGAGGGTCGCACCGGGGACACCACGCGACCGAGCCTCGATCTGAGCGGTGCATGGAAGGTTTCCATCGCGTCCGACGACGCTCTGCGCACGAGCGTGGGCCTCGACACCGACGACTCCGAGTGGCCCGAGATGAACGTGCCCGGACATTGGCAGGCCCATCCCCTCTTCTCCACCAGCAACGGGCCGTTGCTGTATCGGCGGGAGTTCTCCATGTCGGCGCCCGCGGAAGGCGAGCGTCGGTTCGTGGTGGTGGACGGCATCTTCTATCAGGGCGACGTGTGGCTGGATGGTGCGTACCTCGGTGATCCAGAGGGCTACTTCATCCCTCATGCCTACGACGTGACGGCCCTCTCGCGCCTGGACGACGAACACGTGCTGGCCATCGGCGCCACCTGTTCGCCACAGCGCGACAAGAAGAACAAGCGCAACATCACCGGCGTCTTCCAACATTGGGATTGCATCGATCCACTGTTCAACCCCGGGGGAATCTGGCGCGGTGTGCGCATCGAGTCCACCGGACCCGTGCGCATCGATGCGTTACGAGTGTTGTGTCGCGACGCCAGCGAGGCCCGCGCCAATCTGCGTTTGCACGCCCGTCTCGACAGCGATGGCGAACGCCCGGTGAAGGTGGCCACGTACATCGACGGCGTGCTGACGGACGAACAACAACGAACGGTGGCGATCGGTTCGAACGAACTCGAATGGGACGTCGACGTGCAACGACCGGCCTTGTGGTGGCCGTGGTCGTTGGGCGAACAGAACCTCACCGACGTGCGCGTGGAGGTGACGTGCGACGGAGCGGTGAGTCACCGCGCCGAGCGACGCACCGGTTTGCGCGAGGTCTCCGTGCGGGACTGGGTGTACACGGTGAACGGCGAGCGGATCTTCATCAAGGGAGCCAACCTCGCACCGACACGCGCGATGTTGGGCGATGCCAGCCCCGGCGAATTGCGCCGCGACGTGGAGTTGGCTCGCGACGCCGGCCTCGACCTGCTTCGCGTTCACGGCCACATTTCGCGACCCGAGCTGTACGACGCCGCCGACGAACTCGGGATGCTGATCTGGCAGGACTTCCCGTTGCAGTGGGCGTACGCGCGACAGATTCGACGCGAAGCCGTGCGCCAGGCCACCGAAGCCGTCAACATCCTCGGGCATCACCCGTCGATCATCACGTGGTGCGGGCACAACGAGCCGCTCGCGTTGTCCGTGGGCGATGGCGACACCTTCGACATCAAGAAGTTGGCGATTCCCTTCATCGCGGGCCATCAGCTTCCGTCGTGGAACAAGAGCGTGCTGGATCGCTGGTTGAAGCGAGCCTTCGAGAAGGCCGACGTCACCCGACCGGTGGTGGCCCACAGCGGCATCCTGCCCCACCTTCCGCAGTTGGAGGGCACCGACAGTCACTTCTACTTCGGCTGGTACCACGGCCAAGAGCGCGACTTCCCCGGTTTCGCCGCCACCCTTCCGCGTCTCGTTCGATTCGTCAGCGAGTTCGGATCACAAGCCGTTCCGGAATCCGCCGAGTTCATGAATCCGCACAAGTGGCCCGATCTCGATTGGGAGCACCTGAGCACCAACCACGGTTTGCAGAAGGCGATCTTCGACGAACGCATTCCGCCGGCGGCCTTCGACACCTTCGACGAATGGCGCTTGGCCACTCAGGTGTACCAAGCCGACATCATCCGCCATCACATCGAGACATTGCGCCGATTGAAGTATCGACCCACCGGTGGCTTCTGCATGTTCGCGTTCAACGACGCGATGCCCATGGTGTCATGGAGCGTGCTCGACCACGAGCGCGCACCGAAGTTGGGATTCACCGCGTTGGCCGAGGCGTGTCGACCGGTGATCGTGGTTGCCGATCGACCTCCGGCCAAGGTGCGACCCGGCGAAAGAGTGTCGATGGACGTGCACGTGGTGAGTGATCGTCGCGAGGACCTGATCGATGCCATCGTGACCGCGCGCGTGGAGATGTTGCACGACGAGAAGGTCTGGAAGTGGGAAGGCGACATCGCCGCCGACGACTGCACGCGAGTGGGAGCGATCGACTTCATCGCTCCGTTCGCCGAGGGTGTGATCACGATCGACCTCACCCTCGAGTGCGGCGACGTGGTGGCGACGAATCGCTACACCACCGTCTCCTCCGAGTAACGAAACTGGGTCGGGTAACGGACGCATAGCGTCCGTTACCCGACCCAGAACCACATCAGCCGCGGCTGAGTTCCTTGCGGTTCTTCACCTTGGACTTGCGGTAGTCCTTGTTCATGAGCGCGATCACGTCGATCGAGATCTCCTTGGGGCACGCCGCCTCGCACTCACCATGGTTGGTGCACGAACCGAAGTACTCGTCCATGGTCTCCACCATCGCCTCGACGCGCTTGTAACGCTCGGCTTGACCCTGGGGCAGCACGTTGAGATGGTTGATCTTCGCCGCGGTGAACAGATTGGCCGCACCGTTGGGGCACGCGGCCACGCACGCACCGCAACCGATGCACTCGGCCGAGTCCATGGCCGCGTCGGCGACGGGCTTGGGGATCGGGATCAAGTTGGCGTCGGGCGCACCACCGGTGGGAGCCGTGATGAATCCGCCGGACTCGATGATGCGATCGAAAGCCGAGCGATCGACCATGAGGTCCTTGATGATCGGGAAGGCCGAGGCGCGCCACGGCTCGATCACGATCTCGTCACCACTCTTGAACTTGCGCATGTGCAACTGACACGTGGCGGTGCGGCGCTCGGGGCCGTGCGCCTGACCGTTGATCATGAGCGAGCAGGTTCCGCAGATGCCCTCGCGGCAGTCGTGGTCGAACACCACGGGAAGCTTGTTGTCCGAGATGAGACGCTCGTTCAGAACGTCGAGCATCTCGAGGAACGACGCTTCGTCGCTGATCTCGTCGATGATGTAGTCCTCGAAACGACCCGAGGTGTTCGGGCCGTCCTGACGCCAGATCTTGAGTTTGAGGTTTTTGAGGTGGTTGCTCACTTGTAGCTCCGGGTCGCGAGGTGGACGGCTTCGAACTTGAGTTCTTCGGTGTGACGAACCGACTTGGTGGGCTCTCCGGTCCATTCCCATGCGGCAACGTGCGCGAACTTCTCGTCATCACGCAACGCTTCGCCTTCGTCGGTCTGGTACTCGGCGCGGAAGTGACCGCCGCAGGACTCCTCGCGCTCGAGGGCATCGCGGCACATCAACATTCCGAGCTGGAAGAAGTCGTCAACGCGGCCGGCCTTCTCGAGCGTCTGGTTCAGGCTGGTGCCATCGCCGGTGACGCGCAGGTCCTTCTGGAACTCCTCGTACAGGGCGGGCAACTCCGACAGGGCCTTTTCGAGTCCCTGTTGGGTGCGCTCCATGCCGCAGTAATCCCAGATGATGCGGCCGACTTCACGGTGGAAGAAGTCCGGCGAGCGGGTGCCCTTGATGTCGAGGTAACCCTGATAACGCTGCTGCGCGGCCTGCTCGGCCTCCTTGAACGCCGGGTGATCGGTGCCCGGGATGGGCTTGTTCAACATCGGAGCCAAGTAGTTGCCGATGGTGTACGGCAACACGAAGTAGCCGTCGGCCAGACCCTGCATGAGCGCCGACGCGCCGAGACGGTTCGCACCGTGATCGGAGAAGTTGGCCTCACCCGCGGCGTACAGACCGGGGATGGTGGTCTGCAGTTCGTAGTCGACCCACAGTCCGCCCATCGTGTAGTGCGACGCCGGATAGATGCGCATCGGCATGTCGTAGGGGTTCTCGCCGGCGATGCGCTCGTACATCTCGAAGAGGTTGCCGTAGCGCTCTTCGACCACGTTGCGACCGAGACGGTTGATGGCGTCGCTGAAGTCGAGATACACGCCGTTCTTCAACGGGCCGACACCGCGACCGGAATCCACCGAACGCTTGGCCGCGCGCGACGAGATGTCGCGCGGAGCGAGGTTTCCGTAGCTCGGGTAGAGGCGCTCGAGGATGTAGTCGCGCTCCTCCTCGGGGATCTGGGCCGCCGGACGATTGTCGTCGGCGTTCTTGGGAACCCACACGCGTCCGTCGTTGCGCAGCGACTCCGACATGAGCGTGAGCTTCGACTGCGTGGGATCGCTCTGCGGAATGCAGGTGGGGTGAATCTGCGTGTAGCAGGGGTTCGCGAACAACGCGCCCTTGCGGTGCGCGCGCCACGCGGCGGTCACGTTGCAGGCCATGGCGTTGGTGGAGAGGAAGAACACGTTGCCGTATCCACCGGTGGCCATCACCACCGCGTGAGCGGCGTGCGACACGACCTCACCGGTCATGAGGTCGCGGGTGACGATGCCGGCGCAACGACCTTCGACCGTCACGACGTCGACCAACTCGGTGCGGTTGAACAAACGCACGTTGCCCAGACCGATCTGACGAGCCAACTGCTGGTACGCGCCGAGCAACAACTGCTGGCCGGTCTGGCCGCGCGCGTAGAACGTGCGGCTCACCTGCGCGCCACCGAACGAACGGTTGTCGAGCAATCCGCCGTATTCGCGGGCGAACGGAACGCCCTGGGCCACCATCTGGTCGATGATGTTCACCGAGACTTCGGCGAGACGATGCACGTTTCCTTCGCGAGCGCGGAAGTCGCCGCCCTTGATGGTGTCGTAGAACAAACGGTGAACGCTGTCGCCGTCACCTTGGTAGTTCTTGGCGGCGTTGATTCCGCCCTGCGCGGCGATCGAGTGCGCGCGGCGCGGCGAGTCGTGGAAGGTGAACGCGTCGACCTGGTAACCCAGTTCGGCCAACGTCGCCGCGGCCGAGGCGCCGGCCAAGCCGGTGCCCACCACGATGACCTTGAACTTGCGCTTGTTGCCCGGAGCGACCAGCTTCACGTCGCTCTTGTAAGTGTTCCACGCGTCGGCCACGGGGCCGTTGGGAATCTTGGAATCCAGTGTGATCGTCATGTGATGCTCTCCTGATGGTCCGGTTCAGCCGACGATTCCGGCGAGTACTGCGATGGGGAAAGAAACGTTTCCGACGACGACCAGCGTCGCGATGCCCGTGGCCGCACCCGTGCGCCACTTGTTGAACTTCGGGTTGTTCCAACCGAGCGACTGGAAGAGGCTCCACACGCCGTGGAAAAGGTGCGTGCCCAACATGATGTTGGCCAGCACGTAGAAGATGGCCACCGGCACGCGCTCGAGGCTGAACACCACCGAGCCGTAGACATCCTTCAAGCCCTCGGCGTCCTTGCTGCCGGTGTAGGAGTTGATGGAGCCGGCGCCGAACGTGAGGTCGAGCAAGTGCCAGATCACGAACAACAGAACCACGATGCCCGTGAGGCGCATCGAGCGGCTGGCGAAGCTGGCCACCTGGTAGTCGCGCTCGCTCTGGTACTTCACCGGACGGGCCCGACGGTTGAGCACGGTCAACGAGTAGGCGGCGTGCAGGTGCAACAACAACATGGCGATGAGGCCGGCGCGCAGGATCCAGAGCATGGCCTTCTCGGGCAGGATCGGATACAGCAACTTCTCCAGGAAGTGGGCGTAGTGGTTCAGATCCGAGGCACCCATGTACATCTTGAGGTTGCCGATCATGTGGAAGACCACGAAGCCGATGAGGCCGATGCCCGTGATGGCCATCGCGTACTTCTTGCCCACGGCCGTGCCGTACAGGTCGAGGAGGAAGGGTTTGCGCTTGCGCGCCGACCGAGTGACCGCGGTGCCCGAAACCGGACCCCTCTTGGTGATTGTCTGCGCCATCGTGTCCTGCGCCTTTCCCGAACGGCCCCCGTGGGCCACCAGCCGTTCACCGCGCGGTGAACGTGCCCAGACGCTACTCCTCTGTCGCTCACGACCCCGAAATCGTCCCCGACCAATCCGCGACCGGAGCCAACAGTCACAAATGGCCACCGGAACCACCCCGGCGACCCGGACGCGCGAATCTCTCGTTGTCGCCGGATATCTCGTTCTCCGGGCCTCGGAGTCTCTACAATCCACTCGCCCCTGGCAGGGCGGTCAACCGGACCGCCCCCGAGTGTCTCGAGGAGAGAACTGGTGTTTTCACTTATTGCCGCAGAAGGCGGTTGGCAGAGCTTCACGCTGAAGGGTGGTGAATGGGCCGTTCTGTGGTTGTCCGCAGCCGCCGCCCTCCTCGCCCTCGGAGTGGGGTTCTTCCTCGTCAAGAAGGTCCTGTCCGAGAGCCAAGGCTCCCCGAAGATGATCGAGATCGCCAAGGCGATCCAGGAGGGGGCGCTCGCCTACCTCAAGCGCCAGTTCAAGACCATCGCGGTCATCCTGGTGCCCCTGGCCATCATCGTGTTCGTCACGTCCACCGAGATCCTGAAGCCGGACGACAGCGTGGCGCTGTCCTTCGGTGAGGCCGGCCTGTGGCGCACCGTGGCGTTCATCCTGGGATGTGCGGCATCGGGTCTCACCGGTTACATCGGTATGACCCTGGCCACCCAGGGCAACGTTCGCACCGCCGCGGCCGCGCTGAGCAACAGCATGCCCCGCGCCCTCACCGTGGCCTTCCGCACCGGTGGTGTGGCGGGCATGTTCACGGTGGGCCTCGGCCTGCTGGGCGCCACCGCCATCATCATGGTGTTCCAGAACACCTCCTCGGTGATCCTGGTGGGCTTCGGATTCGGTGGTTCGTTGCTGGCGCTCTTCTTGCGCGTCGGTGGCGGCATCTTCACCAAGGCCGCCGACGTCGGCGCCGACTTGGTGGGCAAGGTCGAAGCCGGCATCCCCGAAGACGACCCCCGCAACCCGGCCACCATCGCCGACAACGTGGGCGACAACGTGGGCGACTGCGCCGGTATGGCCGCCGACCTCTTCGAGTCGTACGAAGTCACCCTGGTGGCCTCGATCATTCTCGGTGTGGCCGCGTTCAACTCCGTCGGCTTGAACCCCGCCCTCGGTCTGGTGTTCCCGCTGGCCGCTCGCGCCATCGGCGTGATCGCCTCCATCGCCGGCGTCTTCGCCGTGAAGGCCAAGGAAGGCGAGACCGACGCCCTCAAGCCCATCAACCGGGGCTTTTTGGTGGCCGGTGTGCTCACCCTGGTCGGCACCCTGGCGCTGGCTCTGGCCTACGTCGGCAACGACAAGGGCATCATGGACGACGAAGGCAAGGTCGTGTTGCTGGGCGGCGTCGGTTGGCGCGTGTTCGGTGCCGTGGCCGTGGGCCTCATCCTGGCCCAGTTGGTCAGCCGTCTGACCGAGTACTACACCAGCACTCACTACCGTCCGGTGAAGGAAATCGCCGAGTCCTCCGAGACCGGCCCCGCCACCGTGGTGTTGTCGGGTACGGCTTCGGGTCTCGAGAGCTCGGTGTACGCGGTGGTCGCCATCGCCGTGGCCATCGGTGTGGCCATCGGTCTCGGTGGCGGAAACCTCACCTTCAGCTTCTACCTGGTCGCCTTGTGCGGCATGGGAATGTTGGCCACCACCGGCGTGATCGTGTCCGAGGACACCTTCGGTCCGGTCAGTGACAACGCGGCCGGTATCGCCGAGATGTCGGGCGAGTTCCACGGAGAGCCCGAGAAGATCATGGTGGCCCTCGACGCGGTGGGTAACACCACCAAGGCCGTCACCAAGGGCTTCGCCATCGGCTCGGCGGTCATCGCCGCCGTGGCCCTGTTCGCCTCGTTCATCGAGATCGCCGGTGCGAGCCTCAAGGTCAACGGAGAGCCTCTCGTCGACAAGGTGACGAACCTCGCCGACGGCGTGTTCAAGTTGCCGGAGTTGGCCATCAACGTCGCCGAGCCCAAGATCTTCATCGGTCTGCTCATCGGTGGCGCGGTGCCGTTCCTGTTCTCGGCTCTGGCCATCCGCGCCGTGGGTCGCACCGCCGGTGTGGTGGTGCAGGAAGTCCGCAACCAGTTCGCCGACGGCGGCATCATGGCGGGCACCAAGCAGCCCGACTACGGCCCGGTCATCGACATCTGCACCAAGGCGTCGTTGCGCGAGTTGACCACCCCGGCTCTGCTGGCGGTGCTCACGCCCGTCGTCATCGGCTTCGGCATCGACTGGAAGGCGCTCGGCGCGTTCCTCGCCGCGGTCATCCTCGTCGGTCAGCTCATGGCGAACTACCTCAGCAACGCCGGTGGCGCCTGGGACAACGCCAAGAAGTACATCGAGGACGGCCACCACGGCGGTAAGGGAAGCGACTCGCACAAGGCCGCCGTCATCGGCGACACCGTGGGCGACCCCTTCAAGGACACCGCTGGTCCGGCGCTCAACCCGCTCATCAAGGTGATGAACCTGGTGTCGTTGTTGATCCTCCCGGCCATCATCACCCAGCAGGACAACGACGGTTTGCGTTACGCGATCGCCGGCGCGGCCCTCGTGGTGTTGGTCGGATCGGTGATCTTCTCGGGTCGCAAGACCGAGAGCATCAGCAGCTTGGCATCCAGCAAGGCCTGATCCACGTTCGTTCAACGACGAGGCACTCGTCGAAGAGGCGCTCCGGGAAACCGGAGCGCCTCTTCGCTTTTCCGGCGCACTAGCGTCGGCCCATGCTCGCCTTGTTCAACGTCGAATCCTGGATCGAAAGCGGTGGCCTGGCCATCCTGGCCACCATCGTTTTCGCCGAGTCCGGATTGCTCGTCGGCTTCTTCCTTCCGGGCGATTCGCTCTTGTTCATCGCGGGGTTTCTCACATCCTCGGCCGGGCCCGCGGCCCTGAGCGTGAAGCCGGATTCGTTGCCCTCTCTTCCACTCGTCGCCATCGTCGTGGTGCTGGCGGCCATCATCGGCGACCAAGTGGGCTACATGTTCGGGCGCAAAGTGGGGCCCAGCTTGTTTCAGCGCGAGGAGAGCCGTCTGTTCAAGCCGTCGCACGTGGTGAAGGCCCGCAGCTTCATGGACAAGCACGGCTCCAAGACCATCGTGATGGCGCGCTTCGTGCCCATCGTGCGCACCTTCGCTCCCATCGTGGCCGGAGTCAGCAACATGCAGTACCGCACGTTCGTGACGTACAACATCGTCGGCGGAATCGTCTGGGGCGCCGGGCTCACCACGTTGGGGCACTATCTCGGCGACATCGCGTGGGTGAAGGACAACATCGAGATCGCCTCGTTGGTGATCGTCTTCATCTCGGTTCTACCGATGATCATCGAGTTCGCCCGTCATCGACGACAGAATCCGGCGCACTGATCACTCAGGAACGACGAGCCCACCCGTCGGGCGTGGCCACCAGATCGAGCACCGAACCGTCGGGAAAACGAAACGGGATTCTTGCGTCGAGTCGAGCCAGAGCGACGTCGAACGGGTCGATCGACAGTGCCCCCGTCGACCATCGATGAGTGCGGATCGCGGCGCACTCGGCGATCGCGACACGACCGTCCACCGTCTCCACGTCACCCAACAACACACCACGTTGGCCGTACCCGTCGATGAATTCCCTCGCCGATTCCGTGGCGTACCACTCGAGATCGCTGGCCATCGGAACCAAAGTGCCGTGCACCCGACCCAACGCCTCGTCGGGGTCGTCCAACTCCACGGCATGGGTCTCGTTCCCGATCGTCCACTGCTCCATCGGTGACTCGCACGTGTACTCCGCCCACATGGCCTCGGCCTTGGCGATCATCGGATCCGAACGTCGGGGAATGTCGAACTCCACGACGTGCATGAGGGGACGATCGTGTCGCCACCAGCCCCAGCAATACCACGACGTCGCACCGCGACGAAGCCGGTAGGAGGTGTACCCGCCGCTCATGATCGAGTGGTCCCACCATGCGAACGACCACTCTTCCTCGAGAGCGTCCGAATGCGCCTGCTCGTCACGATCGGAAACGGCCATCGTCCGGCAGACTACGGAGCCATGAGCAACGGCACCGTGCGCTATCTCAGCCTCGAATGGATCGATGCCCTCACGCGCGAGGTGGCCGCGAGCTCGGCCATTGCCGCGGTGGCCGGCGAGCACACGGTGGGCATCACCCAAACCGTCACCGGCGGACCCGAGGGTGACGTCACGTATCACCTGCAGATCGCCGATGGCGTGGCCGCGTTCGGCCCCGGTTCGGCCTGGCCCGAGGACGTGCGCTTCGAACAGGAGTGGGACACCGCGGTGGCCGTGGCCACCGGAACACTCAACGCGCAACAAGCATTCATCACCGGTCGCATTCGTCTGACCGGCGATCAACAGAAGCTGTTGGCCAGCACCCCGGTCTTCGTCGCCCTCGACTCGGTGTTCGCCACCGTGCGAGAGTTCACGCGCTACGAGTGAGTCGCTCGCGCGCCGCCGACCACCAACAGCGACACGCCACACAACACTCCGCCCACCAAGTAGGGCGCTCCGATCGACACGTGGTCGTACAGCAAACCGGCCACCGCCGGACCAGCCACCCGACCGACCGCGTTCACACCCTGCTGGAACCCGAGCGCTTCACCGCGCCGATGATCGGGCACACGACCCGACACCAGCGCCGAGAGATTCGGCGTCACCAAACCTTGACCCACCGTCAACAACAGCAAGGACGCGATCAAAAACGGCCATTGCTCGGCCAATGACAACACCACCAGGCCGGCGGTGTTGAGCAGCAACCCCGCCTGCACCGAACGTTCGGTACCCCACGCGGTGTTCACCGGCCGCACCAACAACGTCTGAACGCCCACCAAGGTAAGGCCGACCCCGACGAACACCGCCGCCACCCCGGCCTCGGTGAGATCGAAGCGGTCTCCGGCCAAGAGCGAGAACGTGGACTCGAAACCGCTGAACGCCACGATGGCGGTGAAGCCCGCCACCGCGAGGCCCCACAGTCGAACCTTTCCGAGGTCGGCGTCGCGAAGTTCGCGGGCCGCCCGACGGGCTTCCACCGGTCGTGTTTCGGGCAACCGGAAAAAGGCCACGACGGCGTTGATCAGAGCCACGGTTCCGGCCACGTAGAACGGAAGATGTTCACCACCGAGAGCAGCCAATCCACCCAGAGCCGGGCCCACCACGAAGCCCACGCCGAACGCCGCCCCGAGCAGACCGAGCAGTCGCGGACGCTGGTGTGGCGGGGCCACGTCGGTGACCGCACCTTGGGCAACCGCCACGCTGGCTCCCGAAGCGCCGTCGATGATGCGACCGAGGAACAACACCCACAGCGCTCCGGCGGCACCGGTGACGAACGAGCCGATGGCCGTTCCGAGCAACGAGATCAAGATGACGGGCTTGCGACCGATGCGGTCGGACAACTTGCCGAGAATCGGAGAGAAGACCAACTGGGCCAACGAGAAGGACGCGAACAACAATCCGACCTCGAGACCGCTGGCTCCGTAGCGCTCGGCGTAACGACCGAGAATGGGAACCACGATGCCGAACCCGACCAGGTCGAGGGCCACCGTGAGCCAGATGGTGAAGAAACCCTGGGGCAGGGGCTCGCGCGTGGCGGTCTTGTCCCGACGGACCATCGTTGGTTTCACCACTCGTCAGCGACGGACGGTGGTGCCCGCCTTGTTCGTCTCGACGATCCAGCCATCGGCTTGCAACGCCGCGCGCAACGCGTCGGCGGTGGCGAAATCCTTGGCCGCGCGGGCCGCGTCCAACTCGGCGGCCATCTTCAGTGTCTCGGCCGGCACGTCGGAGGCCTGCTTCAAATCCAGACCGAATGCAGCACACATCGAACGCACCGCGGCCACCAACGCCGGAGCGGAGGCGTCCGACGCATCGAGCGCGGTGTTGGCCCGACGCACCGTCTCGAACAGCAACGCCGACGCCGAGGGCGTGTCGAGGTCGTCGTCCATGAACGCTCGGAAGCGCGAGATGACCTCCGAATCCGGTTCCGCGCTCACCGTGTGTTGCGAACGGGCGGCGAAGGAATCCAGTCCTCCCAGGGTGTTCACCGCGGCATCGATGTTGTCTTGACCGATGCGCACCGGGCTTCGATAGTGCGTCTGCAACAACACGAGTCGGTAGGCGCGCGGGTCGTAGTGCTGAAGTAGGTCGAGCAGGTTCGCCACGTTGCCGAGGCTCTTCGACATCTTCTCACCCTCGGTGTCGACGACGAATCCGTTGTGCATCCAGTGATTCGCGAACTCGCGACCCAACGCCACGGCCTGCGCGCGTTCGTTCTCGTGGTGCGGGAACTTCAGATCCATGCCGCCGCAATGCAGGTCGAAACCGTCACCCAGAATCGACAGGCTCATCACCACGCACTCGCTGTGCCACCCGGGTCGACCCTCACCCCACGGTGACGGCCACGACGGCTCGCCGGGCTTGCTGAACTTCCACAGGGCGAAGTCCGCGGGATGGCGCTTGTTACCCGCGCCGAACACCTCGCGATCGCCGCCGCCCGAGAGCATGTCGTCCAGGCTTTGGTGGGCCAACAGGCCGTAGTCGGGCACGTTGAGGACGCTGAGATACACGCCGTCCTCGGTGACGTAGGCGTTGTCGCGCTCGATGAGAGTGGCGATCATGTCGACCATCTGATCCACGTACTCGGTGGCGTGGGGGACGTCGGTGGGTCGCAGCACGTTCAGCTTGCCCATGGCGTCGAACCACACGTTCTCGCACTTGTGGGTGATGTCCTGCCACGGACGGCCCTCGCGATTGGCGCGATCGATGATCTTGTCGTCGATGTCGGTGATGTTGGAGACGAGGCGCACCTCGAGACCACTCCATTCGAGGTACCGACGAAGGATGTCGTACACGAGTGTGGCGCGCCCGTGACCGAGGTGGGGAGGGCCGTAGACGGTCGGGCCGCACAAGTAGATCCCCACCTTGCCCGGGGTGCGCAAACGCAGTTCGCGCACGTCCGAGGTGGCGGTGTCGTACAGCCTGAACATGGTGCGAGCCTACGCCCCCATGCCGGTCCACCTATAGCCTTGTCCCCCATGGTGTCCATCCCCGACAAGCCCTCACTCGACGGAATCGAGAGCGAGTGGGCGCGCGTATGGGAGAGCGAGGGAACCTACGCCTTCGATCGATCCGCGGAACGGGCCGGCGTGTACGCGATCGACACTCCCCCGCCCACGGTGAGTGGTTCATTGCACATGGGTCACGTCTTCTCGTACACCCACACGGACACCATCGCCCGCTTCCAGCGCATGTCGGGCAAGTCGGTCTTCTACCCGATGGGTTGGGACGACAACGGTCTGCCCACCGAGCGACGCGTCCAGAACTTCTTCGGTGTGCGTTGCGACCCCAACGTCGCCTACGTCCCCGGTTTCCAACCGCCGTTCCGCGGTGATCCGCCCAAGGATCATCAGCCGGTGGCCGTTTCGCGACCCAACTTCATCGAGTTGTGCGAGGAGCTCACCCACGAGGACGAGAAGGTCTTCGAGGATCTGTTCCGACGGCTCGGTCTGTCCGTGGATTGGTCGTTGTTGTACGCCACCATCGACGAGCGCAGCCGACGCGCGAGCCAACGCGCGTTCTTGCGCAATCTGGCTCGTGGCGAGGCGTACACGCAGGAGGCGCCCACGTTGTGGGACGTCGACTTCAAGACCGCGGTCGCCCAAGCCGAACTCGAGGATCGCGAGCGACCCGGCGCGTATCACCAGATCGCCTTCTCCCGCGTCGACGGCGGTGGTGACGTCATCATCGACACCACGCGCCCCGTCTTGATCGCGGCATGCGTGGCTCTGGTGGCGCACCCCGACGACGAGCGCTACAAGCCGTTGTTCGGATCGAAGGTGCGAACGCCGCTGTATGGCGTCGAGGTTCCGATCATGGCCCACCCGTTGGCCCAGCCCGACAAGGGAACCGGCATCGCCATGATCTGCACCTTCGGCGACGTCACCGACGTCATTTGGTGGCGCGAACTGAATCTGCCCACGCGCGCCATCATCGGTCGCGACGGACGAATCATCGCCACTCCACCCAACGGACTCGATTCCACCGAGGGGCTCGCCGCGTACGAACAGATCGCCGGGTTGTTCGTCAATCAGGCCCAGAACAAGGTCGTGGAAGCGTTGCGCGAGAGCGGCGCCATGCTCGGTGAGCCGCGGCCGATCACGCATCCGGTGAAGTTCTTCGAGAAGGGCGATCGCCCGCTCGAGATCGTCACCAGCCGTCAGTGGTACATCCGCAATGGCGGACGCGACACAGACCTGCGCGCCACCATGCTCGGTCGGGGCGACCAATTGGTCTGGCATCCCGATCACATGCGGCATCGTTATTCGAACTGGGTCGAGGGATTGAACGGCGACTGGCTGATCAGTCGACAGCGCTACTTCGGTGTGCCGATTCCCGTGTGGTACGAGCTCGACGAGAACGGCGAAGCCATCCACGATCGGCCGATCATTCCCGACGAGTCCTCGTTGCCCATCGACCCCTCCACCGACGTGCCCCCGGGGTTCACCGCCGACCAGCGCAACGTGGCCGGTGGTTTCACCGGTGATCCCGACGTGATGGACACGTGGGCCACGTCGTCGCTCTCGCCCCAGATCGCCGGCTGTTGGGAGGACGACGCGGATCTGTTCGCGCGCGTCTTCCCCATGGACCTGCGACCGCAAGGACACGACATCATTCGCACCTGGCTGTTCAGCACGGTGGTGCGCTCGCACTTCGAGCACGACTCGCTTCCGTGGTCGAACGTCGCGTTGTCCGGATGGATCCTCGACCCCGACCGCAAGAAGATGTCGAAGTCGAAGGGCAACGTCGTCACACCGGTCGACCTGTTCGAGAAGTTCGGAAGCGATGCCGTGCGCTATTGGGCGGCTTCGGCGCGGCCCGGCGTGGACACCGCGTTCAGCGAGGAGCAGATGAAGGTCGGCCGCAAACTGGCCACCAAGTTGCTCAACGCCAGCAAGTTCGTGCTCGGGTTCCCGGAGCCGGGCGCCGATGCGGTGGTGTCCAACGACGTCGACCGCGCGATGTTGGCGCGCGTCGCCGACACCGTGAGCGAGGCCACCGACGCGTTCGGTCAGTACGACTACGCGCGAGCACTCGAGCGAACCGAGGCTCTCTTCTGGTGGTTCTGCGACGATTACGTCGAACTCGTGAAGGGTCGCGCCTACGAAAGTCAGGGGCGCGAGCAGGCCGCGTCGGCACAGCTCGCGTTGCGACTGGCGCTGTCGGCGATCCAACGTCTAATGGCTCCGTTCATTCCCTTCACCACCGAGACCGTGTGGCGTTGGTGGCAGAGCGGATCGGTGCACCGCGCGACGTGGCCCTCCACCGCCGAATTGGGCGCGGTGGGCGACGCCAGCTTGATCACCCCCATCGGCGAGGTGCTGGCTCAGGTGCGTCGAGCCAAGACCGAGGCCAAGACCTCCCAGAAAACTCCGGTGGCCTCGGCCGTAGTCACGGGAAGCCCGGCCGAATTGGCGGCGGTCGAAACGGGCCGAGCCGACCTGTCCGAAGCGGGCAGTGTGCAGGCATGGAGCCTCATCGAGGGCTCCGGGCCGTTGACCGTCACAGTGGTGTTGGCCCCCGCCGAACCCCAATGAGGGCTCGCCAGCGGTAGTTTTTGACCCTTGTGACCGAGGTTCAGCCGCCCCACGACGACGAACCGATCGTCGGCGACGACACCTTGAACCATCTGTCGGTCCTGCGCCCGGATCCGGCTCCGAAACGACGTCGCACCTGGACCCAACGCTTCGTTCTCGGCGTCAACGTCTTCGCGGTCGTCGCCTGCTTCGGTGCGGCCATCGGCATCTTCTACGGCAACGAGAAGGCGAACGACCGCCGCGTGGTGTCCATCATCGGCGCCGAGGGTGGACCGACCCTCACGTTGCCCAGCACCACCGTGGCCCTCAACGAGGACGGATCCACGGCCTCCACCGAGGCTCCCGCGGTGGTCGACGTGACGGCGAAGAACTTCCTCATCACGGGCAGCGACAACGGCGCCTGCGTCGACCCCGATTCGCCCTACGCCGCCGCGTTCGGAAATCGCAATGGTCTCGGTGAACGCGCCGACACCATCATGATCCTGCGCCTCGACCCCACCACGAACGCCGCCGCCGTGTTGTCGTTCCCGCGCGACATGTGGGTGCGCATCGGCGGCACCAAGCGCATGGGCCGAATCAACAGCGCCTTCAACGCCGACGACCCGAACACTCTCATCCTCACCATCTGGGACAACTTCGGCATCCTGGCCGACCACTACGTGAACATCGACTTCTGCGCCTTCAAGCAGATCGTCGACGCCGTGGGTGGCGTTCGCGTTCCGTTCGCCACACCCGTGCGCGACCGCCACACGAACCTGCTCATCGAGACCGCCGGTTGCCACACGTTCAGCGGCGAGGAGGGCCTGGCGTACGTTCGCTCGCGCCACTTCCAGTATTTCGATCCCAAGAAGAAGGAATGGGTCGAGGACCCCGCCTCGGATCGCGGACGCATCTCGCGCCAACAAGATTTCCTGCGTCGCGCCATCCAGATGGCTCTCGACAAGAGCGCCGGTAGTCCGGCCGTGGCCAAGCAGTTGATCGATGCCGGCATTCAGAACGTGATCCTCGACGCGAATCTGACTCCGGGCAAGTTGCTCGAGTTGGCTTCGGCGATGAAGAACCTGAACCCGACCACAATGCGCACGTATCAGGTCGAAGGACGCGGCGTGGACAAGAGCGGCCAGTCGGTGCTGGAGCCTCTGCTGAAGTCCGACAGCATGAAGGCCGTGTTGGCCGTGTTCCAAGGCAAGGCTCGATTGGTGGACGCCCCCGAGCAACTCTTCGAAGTGGCCACCACCACGGTTGCCCCGGCCACGACAGCCGCTCCGGGTGGCACCTCCAAGCCCGGCGCGACCACCACCACGTCGTCGCTGGTTCCCGTCTACGTGGACGAGAACACCTACGGCGTTCTGCCCCCCGACGACCCCGCCTGCCGCTGAAATCTTTTAGTGCTTCTGAGCTAGCCCAGGACCTCGCGCAGGGCACCGGGCACGTCGGTGGGACCGTCGATCACGGCCAGTCGCGCGCCCACCTGTCCGGCGAACACACGCGCCTCGGCGTCGTCACCGGCCGGAGCCAGAATCACCACTTCCTCCAACGACCGCGCGGCGGCCACCACGTCGCCTTCCACCGTCGCTCGACAGTCGCTCAACACCACGGTGATGCGACGACCGGCCCGCGTGCGCGACAACTGCTCGCCCGCCGCGCGCAACGCGCCGGCCAGATCGGTGGTTCCGAATCCGCGCAGCGACAACACATCGTTCACCACTTGCTCGCCCGACTTCGTGGAGTTCTGACTCTTGGCCACCACCACGTCCTTGCCGAAGGCGATCACGCTGTAGTCCTCGGGGCTGCGCCACGCCACCGCGGCCGCGGCCATCGCCGAGGTCGCCAACGGCTTGCCTCCCATGGAACCGCTGCGATCGACCAGCAAGGCGATCGCCGTCGACGGCCGAACCCACCCGCGCACTTTCAACGCGTCGGCGTCCACGGCACGCGCTTCGGCACGGGCACCGATGATCTCTTCCATCGACGCGTCGAGGTCGATGTCGCCGGCCTCGGGCCGATACGGCATGGTGGCCATCTTGCCGATGCCCCGTGGTCGCACCGGTCCGCGCTTCGACACGTCGAGGAACAGTCGCCCCGCCAACTTCTTGGCCAGTTCGCGCAACTTCGGATCGGTGGCTCCGGTGAGATCGGCCAACAACGCCAACATCGCATCGGCGTCCTCGTCCATCGCCTCGTCGACGGCGTCCTCGTCGATCTCGCCCACCTCGGGTGACACCTGCTCGAACTGCTGGTGTCGCGACAACTCGCGTCGCGACATCGTCTTCTTGGAGGCCTCGTTCACCGCTTGATCGGCGGCGTCACCCTCCTTGGCTACCGGGTCGCCCCCGCCGGGGCGCTCGCTTTTCCCGACTCACCGACCGGTGCGGGATTGAACACCTCGTTCCACAATTCGGTGATGATGTCCTCGCTGGTGCGCGAACTGCCCTCGCGCACTCGCACGCGACCCGACAACGCCACCAATGCGGCGTCCAACGACACGGTCGGGTCGTTCACGGTGGACGCGCGCACCGACGCCAAGGACGATGCGACGGCGGTCATGTCGATCGCTCCGCGCACGGACGAACCAACGCGCAAGTCGGTGTGAGCGCGCGTGCGTCGCACCAACTCCACCGTCTTGTCGAGCCATCCGGCGGGAAGTCCGTCGACGCCGCGCGCCGCGATGCGGGTCTCGACCTCGGCCGTTTGGTAGCCGACCGAAACGCGACACACGCGGTCGTACACGGCGCCACTGATGCGCGCGGTGCCGACGGCGTCGAAGGGGTTCATGGCGGCGACCAATCGGAATCCGGAATTCGCGGCCACGCGCCCGTACCGCGGCACGTTCAATTCACCTTCGCTCATCACGGTGATGAGAACGTTGAGCGTCTCTTCCGGGATGCGGTTGATCTCCTCGACGTACAACAACGAACCGTCGCGCATGGCGGTCACCAATGGGCCGTCGACGAACACGTCGGCCTCGTAACCCTCGGTCAACACGCGCGCCGGGTCGAAGTGTCCCACCAGACGCGCCGGCGTCAGTTCGGCGTTGCCCTCGACGAAGACGAAGCCGATGCCGAGACCACCCGCCACCGCGCGCAACAGCGTGCTCTTGCCGGTTCCGGGAGGACCCTCGAGCAACACGTGCCGATCGGCGTCCAACGCCGCCACCACCAGTTCCACCTCGCGACGACGCCCGATGACGACGTCGTCGAGCGACGCGATGAGTTCGGAGATCGGTGTGGTCACTTCAGGATGACGCCACGGATGTTGTTGCCCACGCGCATGTCCTCGTAGCCCTCGTTGATCTGATCGAGGCTGTAGGTCTTGCTGATGAGTTCATCCAGCTTCAACTGACCGGCGCGGTACATGTCGAGCAGTGCGGGGATGTCGGCGCGCGGGTTCAGCGAGCCGAAGATCGTGCCCTTGATCTCCTTGTTCCACATGGCCAGGTTGAACAGGTTCACGTTCGCGGTCTCGCTCGTCATGGGCGAGATGGCGGTGACCACCACGGTGCTGCCCTTGCCGGCCAGGTTCATGGCTTCGCCCATCATTTCGCCGTGCAGAACGCCGGGAGTCATGATGACGCGATCGGCCATCTGGCCGTACGTCATCTCCATGACCGACATCATCGCGTCGGCCATCGACGGGAAGGTGTGGGTGGCACCGAACTCCATGGCCTTCTCGCGCTTGAACTCCACGGGGTCGATGGCGATGATGCGCTTGGCGCCCGACATGCGCGCACCCTGAACCGCGTTGATGCCGATGCCACCGATACCCACCACCACGACGGTGTCACCGGGCTGGGTGCCGGCGCGATTGGCGGCCGAACCCCATCCGGTGGCCACACCGCACGACACGAGAGCCACGCACTCGAGCGGGATGTCCTTTTCCACCTTGATGATCGACTGCTCGCTGACGCAGGCGTACTCCGAGAACGTGCCGACCTTGGCCATGAGAGTGACGGGCTTGCCGTTGACGAAGTGACGATGGGTGTCGTCGGTGATCATGCCACCGACGAACGTCTTGGCGCCGTTGTCGCACAGGTTCTGACGGCCGGTGGAGCAGTAACGGCAACGACCGCACGACGGCACGAACGAGGCCGACACGTGGTCACCAACGGCGACGCTGGTGACGCCGGGGCCAACTTCGACCACCACGCCGGCACCCTCGTGTCCGCCGATGATGGGGAAGAAACTCTCGATACCCATGAGGGGCCAGAACTCCTCGGGCGGAACCATGTCGCCGGTGACGAGATGCTCGTCGCTGTGGCACAGACCGGCGGCCTTCCAATGCACCAACACCTCACCGGTCTTGGGCGGATGGACCTCGATCTCCTCGATCTTCCATTCCTGATTGAGGCCCCACAGGACCGCGGCCTTGGACTTACGGATACCGGACATGGTTGGCTACCCCCTGCGCGGACGACCCTCGTCCCGCGGAAGGAACGCTAGCCACTGCGGGCCCCGTCGTCCCATACGAAACCCGGGTCAGTAGACCAGCACTCCGCGGATGTTGTCGCCCTTGCGCATGTCCTCGTAGCCCTCGTTCACGCCCTCCAACGGGTAGGTGCGGGTGACCAAACCATCGAGGTCCAATTGACCCTCGCGGTAGAGGCTGGCCAACTTGGGGATGTCGGCACGCGGGTTGCCCGATCCGAAGAGCGACCCCACCACCTGCTTCTCCATGAGGGTGATGTCGAGCATGTTCATGCTGGCGCCCATCTCGAGGGCCGGATGGATGTTGGTGACCACCACGCGGCCGCGCTTGGCCGCCAGAGCCATCGCCTCGTGCATCACGGAACCCTGACCGACACCCATGGTCATGATGACCTTGTTGGCCATGGTTCCCCAGGTGATCTCCTGCAACAACGCCACGGCCTCGGTCATGCTGGACGCGGTGTGCGTGGCACCGAACTCCATGGCCTTCTCGCGCTTGAACTCCACGGGATCGATGGCCACGATGCGCTTGGCGCCGGCCAACTTGGCTCCCTGAATCGCGTTGGCGCCGATGCCACCGGCACCCACCACCACCACGGTGTCGCCGGGCTTGGTCTCGGCGGCGTACACCGCCGAACCCCATCCGGTGACCACACCGCAGCCCAGCAAACACACCTTGTCGAGGGGCAGGTCCTCGTCCACCTTGATGCAGGAGGCCTCGTTCACCACCGTGTGCTTGGCGAAGGTGCCGAGCAAGCACATCAGGCCCAGATCCTGACCCCGCGCGTGGTGACGAGCACCGCCGTCGGTGATCTGGCGACCGCCGCCCATCAGGGCCCCGAGATCGCACAGGTTCTGGTGTCCGGTCGAGCAGCTCCGGCAACGGCCACACGAGGGGATGAATCCGAACACCACGTGGTCGCCGGGGGCCAGCCACGAGACGCCCTCGCCGACCTTGCGCACGATGCCGGCGCCCTCGTGGCCGCCGATGATGGGCAGGGCGAAGGGCAGGTCGCCGGTGACGAGGTGCTCGTCGCTGTGGCACATGCCCGAGGCCTTCATCTCCACCAACACCTCGCCGGGCTGGGGATCGTCGAGTTCGATCTCTTCCACGCTCCAGGGCTTGTGGGACTCCCACAAAATGGCGGCCGTTGTCTTCATGATTCCCCCAGGGATGTTCCGGGCGGGCACCGTGGCGACCGCCAGCTCCAACTCGTACCTAACTCACTGGGGAACGGTAGTCCGTGCCGGACTGGACCGTTGTACGCTTCACGTATGGACAGCCCGACCGCCCCCGCCATCACGTCGTCCAACACGCCCGACACCTCGTCGTCCGACCCGGTGAACGCAACGACCGCCCATGACAACGTCATCGACAGCGACCTCCTCGTCGAGGAGATCAGCATCGATGGCATGTGCGGCGTCTACTGATCTCTCCCCCGCGAAGCCCGTCGTGACCGTCGCTCTCGACTCCGTGCTCGAGCTGCATCCCCAGGTCGCGGTGCGGCCCGAACCCTTTGGTGCTCTGGCGTATCACTACGGCAATCGTCGATTGATCTTCCTGAAGCACCCCGACGTGGTGCGGGTCGTCCAACGGTTGGCCGAGCACCCCGACGTGGCCGCCACCCTCGGCGCCTGTGGCATCGCCCCCGACCGGCACGATTCCTTCGTGACCGCCCTCGCCTCTTTGCAGAAATCGGAGATCGTTCGTGAGCGCATCATCGCTGGTTGACCAGATGAAGCGGGGCCTCGACGCCCCGATCTGTCTCACGTGGGAACTCACGTACGCGTGCAATCTGCAGTGCGTGCACTGCCTGTCGTCCAGCGGCCAACGCGATGAGCGCGAATTGTCCACCGCCGAGGCCAAGCGCGTGCTCGACGAACTGCGCGACCTCCAGGTTTTCTACATCAACATCGGTGGCGGTGAACCCATGGTTCGCCGAGATTTCTTCGAACTGCTCGAGTACTCGGTGGGCAACGGGATCGGCGTGAAGTTCAGCACGAACGGCGCCTTCATCGACGCCGAGAAGGCCCGTCGCCTCGCGGCCATGGATTATCTCGACATTCAGATCAGCCTCGACGGCGTGGATGCCGCCACCAACGACGCGGTGCGGGGCGTCGGTTCGTACGACATGGCCCGTCGCGCCATGGACAATCTCGCCGCGGCGAACTTCGGACCTTTCAAGATCTCGGTGGTCGTCACGCGCCACAACGTGTCGCAACTGGACCAGTTCAAGGCCCTCGCCGATTCGTACGGCGCGCAACTGCGCATCACGCGTCTGCGGCCGTCGGGTCGCGGTGCCGACACGTGGCACGAACTGCACCCCACCAACGGTCAACAGCGCGAGATCTACGACTGGCTGTTGAAGCACGGTGAGAACGTGCTCACCGGCGATTCGTTCTTCCACCTCAACGCGTTCGGCGAATCATTGCCCGGATTGAACATGTGCGGTGCGGGGCGCGTGGTGTGCCTCATCGACCCCATCGGCGACGTGTACGCGTGCCCCTTCGTCATCCACGACGAGTTCAAGGCCGGCAACGTGCGCGACGAGGGCGGCTTCTCGCGCGTCTGGAAGCAGAGCGACCTCTTCTTGTCGTTGCGCGAGCCGCAGTCGGCCGGAGCCTGCGTGTCGTGCGGTTCCTACGACGCCTGCCAGGGCGGGTGCATGGCCGCGAAGTTCTTCACGGGCATCCCGCTCGACGGACCCGACCCCGAGTGCGTCGGCGGTGACGGCGAGCACGCGTTGTCGATCGTGATGCCGGGCTCGGCGCCGAAGCCGGCGATGGATCACTCCAAGCCGGTCACTCTTTCGCGCAAGCCGGTCTCCGCGCGCCGATGAGCCTTCGTTCCCCGCTCGGTCTCGGGAGTCGCACATCCACGAACCGGATCATGTTCGGCCCGCACGTCACCAATCTGGGTGACGACGACCGGTCGTTCACGTCGCGACACGTCGCCTACTACGAACGTCGAGCCCGGGGTGGTTGCGGACTCATCGTCACCGAGGGTGCCAGCGTGCATTCGAGCGATTGGCCGTACGAGCGCGCGCCGTTGGCCACCAACTGTGGCGCCGGTTGGCGTGCCATCGCCGATGCGTGCCACGCGCACGGTTCGTTGGTCGTCGCCGGTCTCGATCACGCCGGCGGTCAAGGATCGTCGGCCTATTCGCAACTTCCGCTGTGGGCACCATCACGGGTTCCCGAAGTGAACAGTCGCGAGGTCCCCAAGTGGATGGAGGCCGACGACATCTCCGCCGTCATCGACGGCTTCGGCGATGCCGCGCGGGTCGCCGTGTCGTCGGGTTGCGACGGCGTCGAGATCAACGCCGGACAGCACAGCCTCGTTCGTCAGTTCATGTCGGGACTGACGAACCATCGTGGCGACGAGTACGCCGATCGAATGTTGTTCGCTCGTCGAGTGATCGAAGCGGTCCGCACCGCGACGGGCCCGACCGCGATCGTCGGCCTGCGCTTGTCGTGCGACGAGTTGGCGCCGTGGGCCGGCATCACGCCCGAGATGGCACCGGGCATCGCCGCCGAATTGGCGGCCGCGGGTCTGGACTACGTCGTGGTGGTGCGTGGCTCCATCTTCTCGGTGGAGAAAACCCGACCCGATTTCCACGAGCCGACGGGTTTCAACATCGACGTGTGTCGCGCGGTTCGCGCGGCCGTGCCGGCCACCACCGCGGTGTTCCTTCAGGGGTCCATCGTCGACATCGGCCAAGCGGAATGGGCGATCACCGACGGCGTGTGCGATGGAGTGGAAATGACGCGCGCCCAGATCGCCGACCCCGATCTGGGTTCCAAGGTGTCGGCGGATGCCATCGACACCATTCGGCCCTGCATCCGGTGCAATCAGACGTGTCAGGTGCGCGACGCGCGCAACCCCATCGTCACCTGCGTGGGCGAGCCCACGAGCGGACACGAGTCCAGCGACCCCGACTGGTACGCGCGCGCTCCGCATTCGCGACGCGTTCTCGTCGTCGGCGGCGGCGTGGCCGGTTTGGAAGCGGCGCGAGTCGCGGCCACCCGAGGTCATCGCGTGACGATTCGCGAGGCGGACGAACGCGTGGGTGGTCTGGCCTCCGTGGCCGGACCCGGGGCGGCGTTGGTCGATTGGCTCGTCGCACGAAACGGCGAACTCGGTGTGTCGATCGAAACCTCGAACCGCGACACGGATCGCACCGGATTCGACGTCGTGATTCAGGCCACCGGATCCCGTCGCGGAACTCCCGATCACACCATCGACTCCGATGTCGATGTCATCGACATCGCCGACGTGCGGCGCGGTCTACGGGACATCCCCAACGAGGGCTCGGTCGTGGTCCTGGATCCGATCGGCGGACCCATCGGGGTGGCGTTGGCCGAAGAACTCGGAGCCCGAGCCACGCTCGTCACTCCGGACAACATCGCGGGCAACGAGTTGTCGCGAACCGGCGATCTCGCTCCGGCCAACGTGCGCTTGGCCCAACGGGGCGTGGAGATTCGACGACGGTCGGTGGTGCGTTCGATCTCCCGGCGTGGCGACGGATTCGTCGTGCGCGTTCAGGATCGATTCAGCGGAGTGGTCACCGAACTGGAAGCGGTCGCGGTGGTCGACGCCGGATTCCGGTTGCCCACGGATCCCATCGATGGGGCCGTGCCGGTGGGCGACTGTGTCGCGCCACGCACGATTCTCGAGGCCGTCCTCGAGGGTCGACGCGCCGCCGCCGACATCTGAACATCGCCAAGGTTGCCCGGGGTCGTGGCAGTGTCGCCTGCCACGACCCCGTAGCTCATGGTCGGGTGTCCGACTCGATCTTGTCTTGCTCTTCGTCTTCATCCTCGTCGCGACGGCGAGCGATGATGAACCACCAACCGGCCACGGCGATCGCGCCGAACAACAGAGCGATCACTCCGACGTAGATGAAGATCCTCCACATCGTGGACATTCCTCCATCACCATCCGACGAGTCGCCGGAGTTCTCGGAGCCGTCACCATCGTTCGGATCGGGCGCGTCGCTCGGAGCCCAGTCCTCGGAGATGTCGAACTCGTATCGAACATCGGTGTCATCGCCGTAAGCGTCGGTGGCTTCGATGATCAATCGGTACGAACCGGGCGCGAGATCGCGCGGAAGGATCGCCTTGGCATCGAGCGAACCATCGGGACCGATGACGACCCGACCCAACTCGATGATCGTCGAGCCATCACTCGACTCCACGCGAACCGTCGCCTCCGAGCCGGGTCGCAAATCGCGTCCCGTCCACGCGAAGTTCACCTTTTTCGGCTGCCCCCGTCCGTCGAACAGCAGATCGGAAGCGAGACGGGGATCGGCCGGAATTCGAACGTTCTCGATCACCGTCGCTTCTCCGGGGGTCGCGCTGTTGTACGGAGTGATCCGATAGTTGTACGTCTCGCCGAGAATCGCGGACATGTCGCTGAACGGACTTTCGACGGCGATCGAGATCACTTCCCACGTGCCATCGGGGCGTTGACGTTCGATGACGAACGATGTCGGTGTCGGGCCGGAACTCGGCCGTTCCCAACGGATGTCGAGACCTCCGTCGACACCGCGACCGAACGTTGGCGGCGGGATCGCGCCCGGCGGAGTCGGTGACACCGCATCGATCGGGTTCCACGTCGCGGTGACATCGAACGACGAGGTGGTTTCCACCGTCTGCCCGTAGACGTCGGTGGCGATCAAGCGAACGACGTAGCGACCCGGAGCCAGATCTCGGGGGATCCGAATGGTCGAAGCGAGACGTCCGTTCGAGGGCACCGATGGATTGCTCAGCGTCGAGAGAACGGTTCCATCCGACGTCTCGAGAACGATCCTCGCCCGGGATCGCGGACTCAAGTCCTTGGCCCCGACGGTGAATCGCGTCGTCGTCGGCTCACCCGAGGCACCGAGACGCACCGAGATCGTCGGGTTCGGGTTGGCCGGCACGCGAGCGTTGGTGACCAACACCGACTCACCGGCGAGCAATCCGTTGTACGGGGTGATGCGGTAGGTGTAAGTGTTGCCCAATGTGGCGTTCGAGTCGACCACCGAGGTCCCGGTGGTCACGGAAACGATCTCCCAGGTGCCATTCGGACGTTGACGTTCGACCACGTAGGCGGTGGCAGTCGCTCCGCTGGAGGCCGGAGACCACAGAATCTGCAGTCCGGCCACCACGGGCACGAATCGCGAATCGATCACGGCCGCCGGATTCGTCGGGGGGAACACCGGGCGTTCCGGGGTGAGCGACGTGGACTGCCATTCGCTGTCACCGATCACCGTGTACGCCTGCACACGGAACCGATACGTGACACCGAACGTGAGTCCGTCGAAAGTCAACAGCGTCGAACCGACCAAGCCGTCGTCGTTGGTCACGACGGCCATCCGATTCAATCGCTGCTCGGCGACAGTGCCTCGGGCCGATCGTTCGGAGTCGGACTCTTGGATCGAAAGACCCTCGAAGGGGTCGGTCGCGATCGGATCAGGACCGAGCTGCACGGTGGAGCCCCATGTGAGACCTCCATCGGTGGAGGTTTGGATTCGATAACCCGCGACGGCGGCCCCACCATCATCGGTCGGAGGCACCCACGCCACCGCTGCCGTCGCCGTCGATGACGTCGGCGTGGCCTCGACGGTGGTCGCAGCCACCGAGAGCGGCGCTCGCGGCGGAGCGACCGGGGCCGCGGTCACCCACGTGCTCGCCGCGCCGGTCCCCGCCACGTTTCGAGCGGTCACTCGGAAGACGTACGCGACGCCGTTGGTGAGTCCGGTGATCACCGTCGCCGTGCTCGGTGCGGTGACCGTTCCGACCGACCGCCATGCGACACCACCGTTGGCCGACGACTCGACGACGTAGTCGACGATTCCCGCTCCACCGTTGCTCGACGGCGCGGTCCAACTCAACGAGATCTGACGATTACCCGCAACCGGAGTCAGCGCGGTCGGTGCCGACGGCGTGCCCGACGGCGTTGCCGTGGCGGTGGTCGACGCCGTTCCGGTGCCAACGATGTTGATCGCGCGCACCCGCACGCCGTAGGAGGTCCCGTTGACGAGACCCGACACCGTCGCCACCGTCGTCGTGGTGGTGACGCCCGCAATCCACGTGCTGCCGTCCGTCGTCGTCTCGACGACGTACGACGTGACCACGGAGCCGCCGCTGCTCACCGGCGCCAACCACGACACGGTGATCGACGAATCGGAGATCACCGTGGTCACGTTCTGAGGTGCCGACGGAGTGGTTGCCGGTGTGGCATTCACGGTCGCCGAGGCCGCGCCATCACCGGCCGCGTTCGTCGCCACGATGCGGAAGGAATACGCCGTACCGTTCACGAGGCCACCGGAGGTGTACGACAGTGAGGGCGTGGTGTCGATGCGTACCCATGCGCCACCGTTCACCGGAGCTCGTTCGATCGCGTACGAGATGATCGCCGAGCCGCCGTTGTCGATCGGGGCGGTCCACGAGAGAGCCACCTGACCATTGGAGGCAATGGCGCTCAGCGTGACGGGCGAGCCGGGTAGGGCTCGCGGAGTCACGTTCACCGTCGACGCGGTTCCACGTCCGCCCGCGGTGATGGGTACGACCCTGACGATCGACTGCGTTCCGTTCACGAGACCGGTCACGACGGCGTTGGTTCCCGTCACGGTGCGCTCGGTTCCGAACGTCTGACCACCATCGTTGGAGACCGCGACGCCGTAGCCCGAGACCGCGGAGCCACCGTTGTTGGTCGGCGCCGACCACGTCACCACTGCTTGTCCGTCACCCGCCACGGCATTCAAACCGCCGACGGCCCCCGATGTCGAGAACGGCGTCGCCATCACGGAACGGGTTGCCACACCGGTACCAGCGGCGTTCACCGCGCTCACGTGGAACGCGTAGGAAGTGCCATTGACGAGACCGGTGACGACGTGTGTCAACGACGTCGTGGTCGTTTCGACCGTCCATGTCGTGCCACCATCGGTGGACGACTCCACGATGTACGCGGTCACCGTCGCACCGCCGTTCGACGCGGGCGCCGACCATGCGAGAGATGCCTGGCCGTTACCCGGTGTCACCGAGAGGTCGAGAGGTGTCGTGGCCACAGTGCGGGGTGTGGCCGACGCCGGAGCACTCTCGGGACCCGTGCCGGCGCCGTTGTTCGCGCTGACCCTGAACGAAACGGGCACGCCGTTCGTGAGGCCGGTCGCGAGATACGACGTGACGGCCGTGCCCGTACCCGAGGTGATGATCGACCAATTGGTCCCGTCGAACGATTGCGACACCACGTAGCCGGTCACCGGGGTGCCACCGGAGACAACCGGGGCGTTCCACGACAGTGCCACCTGACCGTTGCCGGGAGTTGCCACGAGGTTGGTGGGCAAACCGGCGAGAGCGCCGACGCTCGGAGTCGCGATGACGGACGTGGTGTACGCCCCGGATCCCGCGGCGTTGACCGCGGCGACTCGCACGTGCACCGGCACACCGTTCGCCAGACCCGTGAGAACGGCACTCGATGCGGGCGAACCCGAACTCGCCGTGGTCCACACGTTGCCGTCGGACGAGGTCTGCACGATGTACGACGTCACCGGCAGGCCTCCCGAGTTGCCGGGAGCGGACCACGTCATGGACAACAAACCGTTACCCGACAGGATCGTGAGACCCACCGGCGTTCCGGGAACACCGGCCGGCGTCACGACGGCCGCCGACGACGGAGCGCTCGTGCCCGCCGCGTTCTGGGCCGTCACGCGAACCAGATGGGTGACGCCGTTGGTGAGCGACGACAAGGTGTGGGGGGACGTCGCCGAGGTCGACACCACGATCCAGGTCGATCCACCATCCACCGAGGTCTCGACCGTGTAACCAACGACCGACGCGCCGTTGGTCGACGCCGGGGCCGACCAACTGACGGTCGCCGAGGCGTTGCCACCGAGGACCGAGAGCGACTGCGGCGCGGTGGACGGAGCCGCCGGCGTGAAGGACTCACTGGCCACCGATTCCGCGCCCACGCCGAACGACGTGATGGCCGCGACCTTGACGAGAAGTGGCGTGCCATTGACGAGACCCGCGATGGAGTGGCTGGTGGCCGAGGATCCCGTGTTCGCCACCAACGTGGTGAAGGACGAGCCACCGTTGCTCGAGACGAGAATGCGATAACCAGTGATCGAACTTCCACCGTCGGAAACGGGGGCCGTCCACGACAACACCGCCGACCGCGAACCGGTCACGACCGTCGGCGCCGTGGGAGCCGCGGCGCCACCACGTGGCGTCACCGCGACACCGGTGGATGCCGCTCCGGTGCCAACGGCACTCAACGGCACGACGCGCAGGAGGTACGTCTGACCATTGTTCAGCGACGTGACCGTGGTCGTGGTCGCCGTCGATCCGGTGTCCGACACCAGAGTCGTCCACGTCGTGCCGTTCGCCGACTGCTCGATGCGATAGCCGGTGATCACCGAGCCACCGTTCGACGCCGGAGCGATCCACGACAACACCGCCGACGCGTCGCCAGCGATGGCCGACAGCGAAGTCGCGGCCCCCGATGTGGTGGCCGGCGTCGCCGATGCGTTGGCGCTGGCGACCCCCGCGAACGAACGGCTGAGCGCCGTCACGCGGAACGAGTACGCCGTGCCATTGGTCAGCCCGGACACCGATGCACTGAGCACTGGTGCACCGCTGTCGGCGACCACGGTCGTCCATGTCGTTGCGTCGGTCGACGATTCGACGCGGTAACCGGTGATCGTGCGACCACCCGCATCACTCGGCGCCGACCACGACAACGCGACATTGCGGTCACCCGCGACGGCCACGACGTTCTGCGGTGCGGACGGGGTTCCGAGCGGGATGGCCATTGCCTGGCTGCTCGACGAACCCACCGAGGCGCCCGTGAGGACGCTCACGCGATAGAGGTACGTCGAGCCGTTCACCAGACCGGTGTCGGTGTACGACAACGGCGACGCGGCAACGTCCACCAGAGTGGAGTACGCCGAACCGTTCACCGAACGCTCGATGCGGTAGCCGGTGGTGCCGACGACCACGGGGTCGGTCCACGAGAGAGTGGCCGACGCATCGCCGGAGATCGCCGTGATGGCATTGGGCGCGGCCGCGAGAGCCACCGCGGAGGTCGGCGCGCTCGCCGACCCCACCGATGCCGAGGTGATGGCCGAGACCCTCACGTACGTTGTGGCGCCACCAACGACACCCGAGATCAGTGCTCGGGTGACCGCCGAACCGGTGTCGGCGATGCGCGTGCTCCAGACGAGGCCGTCGTTCGAGGTTTCGATGCGGTAGCCCATCACCGGCAGGCCACCCGACGAAGCGGGAGCCGTCCAATCGACGAGTAGTTCGCCCGATCCGGGCGTGAGGTTCACCGCACTCGGTGCGCTCGGGTCGTCGAATGGCACTCCCGACACGACGTCACTCATCACACCCTGACCCGCACCGGTGAGTGCGGCGACCTTCACGTAGCGACGAGAACCGTTCACGAGTCCGACGTAGCTGTAGGTGCGGCTCACCGAGTTGGTGTTCGCCACCAACGTCGTCCACGTCGCGCCATCGGCGCTCGTGAAAATGCGGTATCCCGTGATCGAACGACCACCCGTGATCGAGGGAGCGGACCATGCCAGATCCAACCGTGCGTTACCAGCGCTGACCGAGACGGTGCCCGGTGCGCCGGCGATCGTGAATGGCGTCGCCGACATCGTGTTGCTCGCGATCGAAGCACCCGCGACGTTCACGGCCGAGACGCGGAACTGATACGAGGTTCCGTTGGTGAGTCCGGTGACGATGTAGCGCAGACCCGGGTTGCCCGTCGACGACGTCAACGTCATCCAACCGGAACCGTCGTTCGACTCGACGCGGTAACCGATGATCGGTGCCCCACCGTCGCCGGTGGGTGCCGACCACTCGAGGGCCACCGCCGAGTCTCCCGCCGCGGCGGCGACGAGGGTCGGATCGGTCGGAACGTTCACGGGGGTGGTGGTCGCCGGAGCGCTCGGTGTGCTCTCGCCCACCGCGTTGATCGCCACGACTCGGACCGAAACCGGCACGCCGTTCGAAACTCCCGTGATGACCGCGGACGTCGTCGTTCCCGACACCGTCATCGCCGTCGACCACGTGGCGCCGCCATTCGACTGCTCGATTCGATACTGCGCGATGGTGCGACCACCGGTGGACGACGGAGCGGTCCACGACACCGACACCTGACTGTCGCCCGGCAGGAGCGTGACTCCCGTCGCTGCCGACGGCACGGTGGCCGGCGAGACCGAGACCGATCCGGTCGCAACGCTCGCACCAACCACGTTCACGGCCGACACACGGAACTGGTACGAGACTCCATTGGTCAGACCGCTCACGTTGTGCGACGGCGAAGTCACACCGGTGGCGATGGGCGCCCACGTGGAGCCGGTCAATTGTTCGACGGTGTACGACAAGATGGGCGCGCCACCATTCGACATTGGGGCGTCCCACACGAGGGCGACCGCCGAGTCGGAGCCCACCGCGATGAGGGCGCGCGGAACCGCCGGGACACCCGCGGGGAGACCCGCGACCGGAGCGCCGAGGACACTCGCTCCCACCCCGTTCGATGCACTCATTCTGAAGAGGTACATCGTGCCGTTCACCAATCCGGTGATGGTGGTGGAGGTCGCCGACGAAGCGATCCCCGTGGCGGCCGGCACCCAGTTGATGCCGTCGATCGAACGGTCGATCGAGTAGCCGATCACGGGCGAACCACCGTTGGACGATGGAGCGTTCCAATTGATCGTCACCTGCGCGTTGCCACCGACGACCGAGGTCACGATCGGAGACTGTGGCACCGTGGCCGGCGTGCTCTGAATCGTCGTGCTCGGCGAGCCGACACCAATCGTGTTGATGGCACTCGCACGGAACGTGTAGGTCGTGCCATTGGTCAGTCCGTTGACTGCGACCGCGGGAACGGCGCTGTTCGAGTTGGTCACCGCGACGACGAAGTTGATTCCATCGGTCGATATCTCGACGCGGTATCCGACGATGGAGTTGCCTCCATCGTTCGTGGGTGCCGTGAAGGTGAGAACCACCGAACCGTCACCGGCGTTCGCGTTGAGCGCCGTCGGGGCACCGGGGAGACCGGCGGGGATCACCGACGCCGGCGCCGACGAGGCGCCGATGCCATTCGGATTGATGGCCCGCACACGGAACAGATACGACGAACCGTTCGTGAGTCCGACGACGTTGCGCGTGGTCGACGTCGACGCACTGTCGGCCACGATCACCGACCATGTCGTGCCGTTGTCCGCCGACTGCTCGATGCGATAACCCGTGATGGACGCCCCACCGGAGGAGTTCGGCGCCGTCCACTCCAGGTTGGCGCCCCCGTTCGCGGCGGTCGCCGTCAACGAGGTCGGAGCGTTCGGCGCACGGCTCGGGGTCACGGAAGCACTCGACGTGGCGCCTCCGAGTCCGGCGGCGTTCACACCGGCCACTCGGAACGTGTACGCCGTTCCATTGACGAGACCGGTCACGGTGTGAGTCGTGAGCGGATTCGACGTCGTGACGACCGATGTCCAAGTGGATCCATCCGTCGTCGATTCGATCGAGTAACCGATCACCGGAGAACCATTGTCACCGGCGGCCGACCACGAGAGGTTGACGGCACCATCGCCGGCCACGGCCGTGACGGTGGCGGGAGCCGTGGGACCGGCGAACGGGACGACGGTGGTCACCGAGCTCGTGGCACCGACGCCCGATGCGTTCAGCGCACTGACACGGAAGGACACCGACACGCCGTTGGCGAGGCCCGAGGCGTTGAAGGTCGTCGCGGTGACGGCGGTGTCGGCCACGACGATCGTCCAGGTGGCACCTCCATCGGTCGACTTTTCGATGCGGTAACCGGTGACGGCGTTGCCACCATTGGACGAAGGTGCGGTCCACGTGAGCGAAGCAGTGGTGCTTCCGGCCGTCGCGACGAGATTGCGCGGCGCCGACGGCCCCGCGTACGGCGTGCCCGAGGCCGACTCCGACACGAGACCCGTACCCGATCCGTTCACCGCGGCGACACGGAAGTAATAGAGCGTTCCATTGACCAGCCCGGCGATGTTGGCCGTTGTCGCGGACGATCCCGTGTTCGAGATCGCGGGAGTCCACGAGATTCCATCGACCGACCGCTCGACCGTGTAGCCGCTCGGCTGCAACGCGCCGGTCGGCGCGATCCACGACAGCACCACCGACGCATTGCTCGGCGTGACGACCAGACCAGTCGGCTGACCAGCCACCGTCGTCGGCACCGCCGACACGATGGCACTCGCCGATCCCGCTCCCACCGTGTTCAACGCGTACACGCGGAACGCGTACGACTGACCGTCCACCAGACCGGTGGCCGTGTACGTCGTCGCGGTGCTCGCGGTGTTGCCGGCGACGGTGGTCCACGTGGTTCCACCGTCGGCCGACGATTCGACGCGATATCCACTGACGGCGTTGCCACCATTGGACGAAGGAGCGATCCACGACAGCTGCACCTGCGAGGCACCGCCGGTGGCGGTAAACGAACGAGGTGCCGTGGGCGTGCCCGCGGGTGTCGCCGACGAGGTCGCACTCGCGACGCCCGGGCCGCTCGTGTTTCGCGCGGACACACGGAACGTGTGCGCGATGCCGTTGGCGAGACCACTCACCACGAAGACGGTCGACGCCGAACCGGTGTCGGTCGCGACATCGGTCCACGACGTGCCGTTGTTGGTCGACGACTCGATGCGATAACCGGTGATCGACGATCCGCCATCGGAGACGGGAGCCGCCCACAACAGCACGACCTGACCGTTGGAAGCGATCGACTGGAGAGCCGTGGGTTGTCCCGGCACACCGAAGGGAACCGCGGTCGCGGGCAGTGATGCGATGCCCGCACCGCTCGCGTTCACCGCGCTCACACGGAACGAGTAACTCACCGCGTTGGTGAGTCCCGTGACGGTGAACGAGGTCGACGCGACGCTCGATGAGACGATGCTCCACGTCGCGCCACCATCCGCGCTTCTCTCCACCACGTACGCGGAGATCGAAGAGCCACCGGTCGCTGCCGGCGCCGTCCAGGCCAGGGCGACCTGGGTGTTGCCCGCCGTGGCGGTGAGGCCGGTGGGTGCGATCGCGAGTCCGGCCGCGGTGGCGCCGACGTTCGCGCTGTAGGCACCGAAGCCACCGGTGGTGACCGCCGCGACGCGGAAGGTCTGCAACGCACCGGCGGTGAGGTTGCCCACGGTGAACGCCGTCGCCGTCGTGCCGGTGTTGGCCACGACGGTCGTCCATGACGTGCCACCGTTGGAGCTTCGCTCGATGCGGTAACCGATCAGGTTCGCGCCACCGGTGCTGTTCGGCGCCGACCAGGCCAGCGTGACCTCGTTGGTGCCGCTCGTGGCCTGAAGGTTGATCGGCGCGCTGGGTGCCGTGAACGGGATCGATGCGGCGGTGGTGCTGGGACCGCTGTTGCCCGCGAGGTTCGTGGCGAGCACACGGAACACGTACGCCGTTCCATTGTTGAGTCCGCCGACGGTGGTGGTCAGGCTGGAAGCCGACACGATGCTGTCGACCGCGAACGTGGCGCCACCATCGATCGACTTCTCGATCACGTACGCGGTCACCGCGCGGCCGCCATCCGACGTCGGTGCGGCCCAGGTGAGCGTGATCTGGGAGTCACCCGCCACGGCGGTGAGACCGCTCGGACTGCTCGGAACACCAAACGGAGTCGCGTTCACCGCGCCCGAGGCGGCGCCGGCACCGGCGGAGATGAGAGCCGACACACGGAATCGATACTCGGTTCCATTGACGAGACCGGTGACCGTGTAACTCGTGAGCGACGACGCGGTGTTGGACGCCACGACGGACCAGACCGAACCCGTCGCCGGGGCCCGCTCGATGCGGTAACCGATGATCGACGTCGAGGGCACGTTGGCGGGAGCGGTCCACGACAGCGACACGGATGTGTCACCGGCGGTGGCCGTCACCTCGGTTGGGGCCTCGGGTGCGACGTATGGTGTCGCCGTGGCCGGCTGAATGAACACACCCATGCCCGCGGCATTGGTGGCTGCGACTCGGAACGCATAGGTCGATCCATTCGTCAGATCGGTCGCGGTGTACGTGAGAGCCGTGACCGACGACGAGAGCGTGGTCCACGTGAATCCGCCATCGGACGATTGCTGCACCGTGTACGACGTGATGGTGTTCCCTCCGTTGAACGTCGGTGCGGTCCAGGTGAGCACCACCTGAGAGGTCCCGGCCGCCGCGAGCAGCGAAGCGGGCGAAGCCGGAGTGGTGAAAGGAGTCGATGTCGTGACGTCGCTCGCCGAACTCGAGCCGACGACGTTGACCGCCGACACTCGGAACGAATACAACGTGGCGTTGGTGAGGCCCGTGACGGTGTAGGCGGTGGCCTGGTTGCCCGTGCTCGCCGTGGCGACCGTCCAATTCGTCCCGTCCGAGCTGTACTCGACCTTGTAGCCACTGATCGCGGCACCGCCGTTGCTGCTGGGAGCGGTCCACCGCAAGGTCACCTTGGCGTCACCGGCGGTTCCACTGAGTGCGGTCGGAGTCGAGGGCGAGCCCTGCGGGAGCACCGATAGATAGTTGGAATAGGTCGAAGCCGATCCCGCCGACGTCAGAACCTGCACGCGGAAGACGTAGAGAACGCCGTTGGTGAGACCAGTGGCCGTCCCGCTCGTGGAATTAGCCGAGGGGTTCGACATCGCGGAGGTCCACGTCGTTCCGTCGGTCGAACGTTCGACGACGTATCCCGTTTGGGTGACATCGGTCGGTGCGGTCCACGAGAGATTGGCCGAACCGTTGCCCGCGACGCCCGACAACACCACCGTCGACGTCACGATCGGCGTGCCCGTGGTGGTCGAGCTCACCGCACCGACTCCGGCGGAGTTGATGGCGGACACACGCAATGTGTACGGCTGACCCGGCGCGAGACCGTTCACCGAGGCGTACGTCGACGACGTCTGCGTGTCGACGATGGCGGTGGTCCACGTGTCTCCACCGTCTTCGGAGACCTCCACCATGTAACCGGTCACCGGAGTTCCACCGGTCGACGACGGAGCCGTCCAGGTGAGGATCACGGCGCTGCTTCCCGATGTCGCCACGAGCGAGGTCGGTGCCGATGCCTTGGCGGCAGGAACAGCCGCCACGCCGGCACTCGACGACCCGGTGCCCGCATCGTTGACGGCGCTGACGCGATACAGATACGTCGTCCCGTTGATGAGTGCCGAGTCGCCGAAGGAAGTCGTGGTGACTCCCGAGGCGATCGAGGTCCACGTGACACCACCGTTGCTCGAACGCTCGATGGTGTACGACGCGATCGCGGAACCTCCGTCGTTCACGGGGGTCTCCCACGTCAGGGCCACGACGGCATCGCCCGAGATCGCGGTGAGGCGCGTGGGCGCCGACGGAGTGGTGAGCGGAGTCGCGGCGGCCGTGTTGGACGTCGATCCCGCACCAGCGGCGTTGATGGCGCTCACACGGAATGAATAGGACACGCCGTTCGTCACGTTGTTCACGACCACGTTGGTGCCGGAGTTACCGGTGTTGGCGATGGCCGTGGTCCACGTGAGTCCTCCGTCGATCGACCGCTCGACGCGGTAGCCCGAGACGGGTGAACCATTGGTGTTGAGCGGAGCCACCCAAGACAGCAATGCCGATGCGTTCGCACCGACGGCCGTCAACGCGGAGGGGGCCTCGGGCAACGTATACGCCGACGTGCTGATCGCCGCGGTCGGGGTGCCGACACCGGCGGCGTTCACCGCGAAGACACGGAACAGAATGGGCGCACCATTGGTGAGTCCGGTGACCGTCGCCTGACGCGCACCACTCGTCGAAGCGAAGGCCGTCGACCATGTGATGCCGCCGTCGAACGACTGATCGACCTTGTAATCGGTGATCGTTGCTCCACCATCGCTGGCCGGAGCATTCCATCCGAGAGCAACTTGTCCGTCGCCAGGTGTCGGAAGGAGAGCCGTCGGCGCCGACGGGGTCGTGAACGGAGTGACGGCAACCGGCAACGTCGCGGCACCGGTTCCACCCGCGGTGATGGCCGAAACGCGGAAGTAGTACGTGGTCCCGTTGACGAGACCCGACTGCACCGATGCGGGAACGGCGGAACCCGTGTTGGCGGTGGCCACGGACCAGTTGTTGGAATCGATCGAACGCTCGATCATGTATCCGATCACCGGGAGACCACCGGAGTCCGCCGGGGGCAGCCACGTCAGAACCGCTTGAGCATTGGCCGCCAGACCAGCCAACGCCACGGGCGAGGCCGCGGGCGAACTCGGGATGGCCGTGGCGATGTTCGACGTGGCGCCACTTCCGGCCGACGTGACGGCGCTCACGCGGAACAGAACCGTCACGCCGTTGTCGAGCCCGGTCAACGTGTGAGCCGTCGCCGTCGTGCCCGTGTTGGCCACGGCGTCGGTCCACGTGGTGCCGCCGTCGACGGACTGCTCGATGCGGTAACCCGTGATGGGGTTACCGCCGGTCGAGACCGGAGCCGTCCAAGTCAGTTGCGCGCGGCCGCTCGAAGCGGCGGCCACAAGGTTCGAGGGTGCGCTCGCTGCCCCGTAGGGCGTTCCGGTGACCACATCGCTCGTCGCTCCCGGTCCAGCGGCGGTCAATGCCGTGATGCGGAATCCGTGGAGCTGGCCCGCCGTGAGGCCGAGAACGGCGAACGACGGCGTCGACGAGAACGTGTTGGAAGCCGCGGTGACGAAATCACCGGAGGCTCCGAGTCGATACTCCACTCGGTAACCGAGAACCGGGTAACCACCGGTCGTGGCCGGCGGCGTCCACGTGAGGTTCACGCTGTTCAGTCGACCTGCCGCCGCGAGTGCCGTCGGCGCACCGACGGTTTGCGTCGGCGTGTCGAAGATGACCGCGGGGCTCGGAATGCCGGTCGACGAGACCGAGAGAACGGGCGTCACTCGGAATGCGTACGTCGTGCCCGTCGACAGTCCGCTCACGACGTGAGTGAGCAGAGTCGTCGTGGCACCGGCGGGCGCGCCGCTGGCCGCGGTGGCCGACGTGAACACCGCCGACGACAGACCGCAATCCACCGAGCAATACTCGACTCGATATCCGACCACCGCGTTGCCACTGGTGGGCACGGGTGCGAGCCAGTTGAGCGACACGCTCGTGGTCGACGCCGTGGAGTTCAGCAACTGCACGGCAACCTGGGCGCTCGCCACCGGGGTCGCGGCCACGATGACCGCCGGACCCGTCGTGTTCGAGCCGCCATAGACCGCCCGAACACGGAACGTGTAGGTGACTCCGTTGGTGAGACCGGTCGCCGTGTAGAACGGCGCCGACATCGCGGTGGTCGTACCCGCGGGAGCGCCGGCCACCGCGGTGAGTGTCGTGTAGGTCCCGCTCGAAACGGTGCAGGTACCGGTGCAACGGTCGACGAGGTAGCCCGCCACGGTCTGCCCCGCGGTCATTGGCATCTGGTCCCAGGTGAGACCCACCTGAGCGTTGCCCACCACGGCCATCAGGGACGTGACGGTGTTCGCCGGACCACCCGAAGCCGTCGAGGGTTCGCTCGTACCCGCCGGCGTGATGGCGGTGACTCGATACACGAATGACGCTCCGGGCGTCATCACGCTGCTCGCATCGACACAAGCGGTCGACGACGTGCACGAGAGTCCGGCGATCGGCGCGGCGACGAACGGACTCGACGACGTGGTGGTGCCGAGGGTCGACCACGTGGTGCCGTTGTCGGCACTGCGTTCCAATCGGTATCCGGTGACCGTGAGCCCACCGGAACTCACCGGTGCACCCCATCCGAGCGACACTCGCTCGGTGCCACCGGTGACCGTGAGTGCGGTTGGTGAGGTCGGCGCCGCCGCGGTTCCGTACGGACCAGCGGACAAACTCGGCGCACCCTCGCCCATGGCGGTGAGTGCGGTCACTCGGAACGAATAGCCCTGACCCAACGCCGACGCGAGGATGCTGTTCAGGTTGAACGAGGTCTCCGTCGAACCGGTGTCGGCGATCAACGTGGTCCATGCGGCACCGGTGCTCACCGCGATGGTGGACGACGGGAGCACGTACTCGATCTTGTATCCCGTGATGGGGTAACCACCCGTGTCCGCCGGAGCGGTCCAGGACAACGTGAGATTTCTTCCATTCACGGCCACCGACGGAGCGGTGAGTCCGCGCGTCGTGATGCCCGACGCCGCGTAGTGACTCGCGACCTGGCTCGCGGAGAGAGCCTTGTTGTAGACCGCGACCTCGCTCATCGAACCATTGAAGAAGGACCCGTCGGAGGTGTAGTTGTTGCCGATCATCAACTCGCCGACGGCGGTGACGAGCGGAGAACCCGACTGCGTCACGAAGACGGAGTTCTGAAGTACGCCGTTCACGAAGAGTCTGGCCCCGCCGGTCGTCTGATCGAAGACCGCCACGACGTGCGACCACGCGCCGCCCACGATGACGTTCGGCTGGGTCATCACGAATTGACTGCCCCCCGACGAATGCATGGCGAACGACAACTGAGTGCCGTTCAAGTACATCCCGTAGTTGCGCGACGTCGAACCCGCGTTTCCGCGGGCGATGATCGTCTGCCATCTGTTGGGAGCCCCGGCTTGAGGACGGATCCAAGCCTCGAGCGACAACGACGAAGCGATGCGCAGATCGGCGGTGCTCAACGTGGTCAACGCACCAGCCAGGTTGGCCGGTGTGGTGGGGGCCACGGTCGGGTAGGCCGCGGCACTGGCCGCGCTGCCACTGAACGTGGCCGAGCCGCTCGTACCTCCGAACGGTGACGCGCCGCCGAAGACCACTCCCGTCGAACCCACGGCCAGTGATCGGGCGGTACCCGTCGCATCCGTTGGCGTCGAGCCGGCCGCGTTGTTGAAGCGGTACCAAAGAACCGGAGCGTCCGCGGTGACGGCCGCGCCGTAGTTGTCGGCGTTCGACGGGTTGGCCGTGACGGCAACCGCGTTTCCGCTCGGAGAACCGGGCAACGTGTAGGGAACGGCGATTGCCACCGCACCCGAGCCGTTGCCGTTGGCATTGATCGCCGACACTCGGAATGAAGTGAGAGTGCCGTTCACGACTCCCGCGGTTCCGCTCGCCACGACACACGACGTGATGGTGGTGCAGGTGAATCCGGTGATCGCCCCCGTCACGAACGGGGTCGTGGACGTCGTGGTGCCGAGGAGGCTGTACGTGCCGCCGCTCGAGCAGTTCGAGTTGCAGAGCTCGACGCGGTAACCCGTGATCGCCGAACCGCCATTGCTGGTGGGCGCGGTCCATCCGAGCGTCACCGAGCCGGTGTTCGCCGAGGTCGCCGACATGTTCACCGGGGCCCCGGGAGCTCCACCCGGCGTGGAGGTGGCAATGCTGCCGGTGCCGGCGCCCGCCAAGGTGACCGCGCGCACGCGGAAGTAGTGGACGGTTCCGTTCGTGAGACCGGTGACGACCAACGAAGTGCTCGTCGACGGAACGGTGGACGAAACCGTCGTGAAGCCGGTGGTGGCCACAGCGGTACAGGCCGCCGCACTGGTGGTGCAGAAGTCCACGATGTAGGAGGAAATCGAGGTGCCGCCATTGTTCGACGGAGCCGTCCAGTTGACGGTCACGGATGCGTCGCCGGCGGTCGCCGAGATCGTCGCCACCGCGCCCGAGACCGTGAACGGACGTGCGAGCGTCGTCGCGTAAGCGCCGACTCCGGCGGTGTTGGTGTTGGCCGCGACTCGATAGGTGTACGTGGTGCCGTTGATCGGAGTCGAATCGGTGAACGTGAGCGTGGTGCTCGCGATGGTGCTACTGAGCGTGGTCCAGTTGGTGCCATCGCTCGTGCGCTGCAACGTGTACGTGTACGACGCCGGAGCGGGTGAGCCGAGGCTCGACGGAATCGCCCACCTCAACACGACCGAGGCGTTGCCGGGTGTGGCACTGAAATTCGTCGGAGCCGAAGCGGTGCTGGCCACCGCGGCCTGCGGAACCGAAACCGTCACGAGACTTCCCGACACCGGTCGCGCATCGACGAGAGCGGTCGTCGAGTTGACGGCGGTGATGGCGGTGACCGCGAACGTCGACGTCGACACTCCGGCCGACGGCGAAACCGTCACGGACAGTCCGCCCGAGTAAACGCTGTACAACAAGCAGTGCGCCGTGGCCGAGGGACAGGTGGTCGTCACCGCGGTCGTCGACGTGCACGCCGTCTGACCGCTGTTGCACCGTTCGATGGTGTATCCGATGATCGGGCTACCTCCGTCGTTGGACGGAGCGGTCCACGAGAGCGTGGCGGTACCCGTGTTGTCGATGGTGGCGACGAGGCCCCGGGGAGCTCCCGGTGCGGTCACCGGTGTCGCCGTGGTCGTCGCGAAGGCTCCGACACCGGCAGAGGTGGCGGCGGCCACGCGGAATGAATAGTTGGTTCCGAGCACGAGACCGGACACGTTCACGGTGAGTCCGCTCGGACGAGCGACATCGACCCATGTCGCTCCATCCGTGGAACGTTGGACGACGTAGTTGGTGATGACGCTTCCACCATTGTTGACCGGGGCCAACCAAGTGAGGACCACTCCCCCATTGGCGTCGACCGTGGCTCCCAAGGATGCCGGCGCGGAGGCGGTGCTGATCGGCAGAGCGGTCGTGACGGCCGCGTTGTTGACCGAGTTCGCCGTGATCGCCGTGACACGGAAGTAATAAGCGGTGCCATTCAGAAGACCCGTCGCGTTGTACGACGTGACGATGCCGGTGTTCGCCGCGATGGTGCTCCACGTCGTGTTGTTCGTCGACTGCTCGACTCGGTATCCGACCACCGCGGAACCACCGTTGCTCGCCGGGGCCGACCACGTCAGGGTCGCCTGAGTGCTGCCAGCGGTCGCCGACAGACCCACGGGAGCCAATGCCGCTCCGAACGGGACGACGTCGGTGGTGGAGACGACTCCGTATCCGAGCGCGTTCTGTGCCGACACTCGATACGTGTAGTTGACGCCGTTCACGAGCGAGGTGTCCACCCACGAAGTGGTGTTCACCGAGTTGACGAGCATGGACCAGGTCGCACCTCGATCCGATGAACGCTCGACTCGGTAACCGGTGAGCGCATACCCGCCGTTGTCGGAGGGAGCGGACCACGTCACGCTCGCCCGTCCGTCTCCGGGCACCGCATCGAGAAGTGTTGGCGCCGTGGGGGTCGAGCCCGGAGTCGCGTTGATCGCGTTGACGTTCGTCGCGGTACCGACACCGAAGGGCGTGATCGCGGCCACCGTGTAGAAGTACGTGGTGCCGTTGGCGAGGCCACCAACCGTGTAGGTGGTGCCCGTCGAATTGGTGGAGGGAACGATCGTGGAGAACTGGGCCGTGTTGTTGCACCACGTGGTGGATGCGTTGTAGACGCACTGCGAGATTTGATAGGCCGTCACCGGCGCGCCGCCCGGATCCTGAGGGGACTGCCATGACAGCGCCACCGAGCCATTACCGCGCACGGCGGAAAGGGCTGTCGGTGCTGTTGCCGCTGTCATCGGCGTTGTGGATGCGGCGGCACTCACAACGCCCAAACCGCCTGGGCTGGCGGCCGGACCTCCGTTCACATACGCCGTCACCCTGAAGTAGTAGAGAACTCCATTGGTGAGGTTCGTGATCGTCGCACTGGTGGTGGACGTGTACGAATCGATCGTCCACGAAGTGCCGTTCACACTGCGCTCGATTTGGTAGCCGGTGATCGTGAATCCACTGGCGTTCGTGGGCGCCGTCCATGAAAGAGATGCTTGACGGTTGCCCCGAACGGCCAGAACGTTGGTGGGCGCACCAACTTGCGTGAACGGAGTCGCGAACACGGGACTGGACGTCGAGTCGCCCACCGCGTTCACCGCGCGCACTTCCCAGAAGTAACTGGTGCCGTTGGTTAGCCCGGTGACCCCGTTGGTGTCGATGAATGAGAACGTGCTGGCGGTCACCGTGGTCAGCAAGGTTCCGTTTCGGAACACCTTGTACCCGGTGATGGCCGAGCCGCCGTTGCTGGCCGGCGCCGACCAAGAGATCGTCGCCCTCTTGTCGCCACCGGTCACCGCGACCGAGAGAGGCGACAGTGACACCGTGGCGGGTGTGGCGGGGCTGAAGGTTCCCCACTCACCGATACCAGCCGACGTGAGGGCGGCCATACGGAACGTGTACGTCGTACCGTTCGTGAGTCCGCGCACCACGTACGAGGTTCCCGAAGCATCGAGGGTGAGGGTGGTCCAATTGGTGCCATCGACGGAGTACTCCATGCGATACGAAAGCACCGAGAAGCCGCCGTTGCTGACGGGGGCGGCCCACGTCAGCGTGACTCGTCCGTCCGACGCGACGGCCGATGTGGGTCGGACAGCGGTTGGCACCGACATCGGAGTCGCGTTCACCACGGTCGGTGAAGCCGCGCCCGCCACGTTGGATGGCGTGATGCGCACGTAGTACGACGTACCGACGGTGAGAGCCGAAGTGTTCCCCGCGGTGCCCGTGATGGTCACACTGGTGACACCCGCGCCCACCGTCGTCGCCGACGTCGACATGCTGCTCGACGTCGATTGTCCGGCCCACGTACCCCATGCGGCCACGAAGGTCCCGCCAACCGTGGCGATCTCGACCCTGTATCCGGTGGGCAGAGGCGCGGTCGGTGTGCGCCACGACACGACGATCGAACTCGCCGTCGTGGAGACCGTCGCGCCACTCACCATGTTGGGCACCGTGGACGTCGTCGGCCACGAGGGTGCCACGATCGAGGTGGTGGAGGAGGCTCCCGCGCCCTCGGATGTCAGCGGCGTCACGCGGTACGTGTACACCGTCCCCGGTGTGAGACCGGTGATCACGGTCGTCAGCAAGGGCACGCCGACCGACGAACTTCCGAGGTTGGGTGACACCGTCGTCCACGAAGTGCCACCATTGTCGCTCTGCTCGAGCATGTAGCCATAAATCGTTTGACCACCGTTGCTGGTGGGCGCCGCCCAGTTGAGCGTCACCTGTCCACTCGCGGTCGGAACTCCGAACGTCGGGGTCGTGGCCACCGAAGCCGTCAGACTCTGCGGTGCGGATGGGACCGTCGCCGGGGTGCCGAGCACCATCGCTCCGTTGATACTGCAGGACGTAGCGGAGGTGTCGGCGAGCGTTTCATCGCACGCACCGGTCACCGCGCTCACGCGAGCCTGATACTGCGTGCCGTTGGTGAGGCCCGAGAAGGTGTACGTGTTCGTGCTCGGTGACCCGGTGTTGCGCACATACGTGGTCCATGTGCAACTCGCGAAGGAGCACAAGTCGAGTTGATAACCGGCGACCGGGAGTCCACCGTTCGACGACGGAGCGTTCCACGACACCGTCATGAACCCGTCTCCGGTGACCGAACGAACGAGCGACGGTGCGGAGGCGGGGCCGAAGGGCATCGCCGAAACGATGCTCGACTGACCATCACCTTGCGTGGTGGTGGGAGTGATCCGGAATCGGTAGGTGGTGCCGTTGACCAATCCGCGCACGTCGAGCGACCTCGCGGTGGTCGTGGCAACCGGGAACCACAACGAGCCGAACACGTTCTGCTCGATTCGGTAGCTCGTGATGGTGCCGCCACCCAGATCCGCGGGAGCCGCCCAATCGAGAGCCACTGTGGTGTTCCCGGCCACGGCTCGCGGAGAAGTGACGGCCGATGACGTGCCGAGAAGTGGGGCACTCGCGTACGCCCACTCCGATGTCAACGAACCGTTGCTCGACGGTGCGGTGGTGAGTGCCCGCACCCGCCACTGCAGATTCGGGTAGTAGGTGTTGGCGGGGGCGGACCACTGCAACGAGGTCGCCGTGAAGCCGACACCGGTGCCCGTGAACGGCACCCACGAACCGGTGAAGTTGACCTGAACCTCGTAACCGAGCACACCGAGTCCGCTGGTCATTTCGGGCGTGTCCCAGGCGAAGGTCACCCGAGTACCCGAGGTGGTCACCGATGGGGTGCGCGGTGTGGTCGGCGTGGCGGCCCACGACGAGGTCACGAAACTCCAAGGGCCCACGCCGTACTCGTTCGCCGCGCGCACGCGCAGCATCACCGAAACACCCGAAGGAATTCCCGAGACGAATTGATACGTCTGGCGAGTACGTCCGAGAACGGTCCACGACACACCTCCGTCGAGACTCTGCTCGACGTCGTATCCGGAAATCACGCCGTTGCCGAGATTCGTCGGTGTCGTCCAATCGAAGTAGAGCATGGTGGTCGCCGCGCCGAGACCTCCGGGTGAGTTGACCGTGGCCTTCAGCGCGTTGACCGTTGACGGTGCGCCCCACCACGTGGCTTGGATCGAGGACGCGTTCGGGAACCACGTGGTCGGTCCACCGGCGGCACCCGACCAGATGCCCAACGCGGTCACCGGGATGACGCGATAGGCCTCGGCCGAGTCCACGTTGAACGTGAACGAAGTGACATCCGGTCCGACGAACGCGATCGTGCTGAGAGAGTCGTTGGCCGCGCGATAGGCGTACGAGGTGTAGAACGTCCAGAAGTTGCTGTTGGTCGGATCACAGTAGACACCACCCGACCAGCAACGCGAGATCATGTAACCGAGCAACGGCCAGCCGCCGGTGTCGGTGGGGCGCGTCCAATTCAATGTGACCTGGCGATCGTTGATGGACGCCGTGAGCGACGGCAGTCGACCGCTGTAGCGAGCGGGCACGACCGAGATCGTGCTCGAGCCACCATCGGCCAATTGACCGAGCGTCACCACTCGGAACCAGTAGCTGGTGCCGTTGGTCAATCCGGTTGCCGTGTACGTGAAGACCTTGCCGATGTTGGCGGCGATGGTGGTGAAAGCGACACCATCCGTCGACCTCTCGATGCGGTATCCCACGTAGTCCGTCGACTCGTCATCGAATTGCGGTCGGTCCCAGGTCAGGGTCGCGGTCGTGTTCCCCGGCGCCGCCGAGAGCCACGCCACCGCGCGACCCGGAAGAACCGGCGTCACGGAGGTGACCGCGGTGTTCCCCGCGACACCTTGAGCCAGATCCGTGATGGCGGCCACGCGGAACCAATGCTGGACGCCGTTGCTCAAACCAGAAACGTTGAACGTCGTCGATGTCGAGCCCGTGTTCGGTGTCAGCACCGTGAATCCGGTCGTCGCACTGGTCGTCGATTGCTCGATGCGATATCCAATGACGGAGCCGCCGGCCGCATCATTGGGAGCTGACCATGACAGAACGGTGGAGGCGTTACCGGTCGTGGCACTCAACGAAATCGGTGCGCTGGCCACTCCCACCGGAGTGGCGAACACCGACGACGGGGTGCCGAACGATGCGATTCCTCCGACCACGTGGATCGGGGTCAGACGAACCTCGTAATTCACGCCATTCGTGAGTCCTCCGATGCGGAACGCGGTGGCCGAACCCATGTCGGCCGTGACGACCGTCCAAGTGCTCGAGCCAACGACGCGATACTCGAGGCGGTACGAGCTCGCCGCGTAGGTCGCGGAAACCGCCCACGAGAGATCGATGAAACCACTTCCGACCGCGGTCGTGAATCGAACGCCGCCCAGATTCGTTCCACCCACTTGCGCCACGACGGTGGACGAATCGCCGACACCGGCCGCCGTCACCGCGGAAACGCGAATCGTCAAACTGCTCCCCGCGTCGTAGCCATCGATAACGAAGTTGGTGTTCGTGTTGCCCGTGTTGGGTGTCACCACGAACCAGGACGTGCCCAGGAATCGCTCGATTCGATAACCGACGATCGGCGAACCTCCGGTGAAGGAAGGCGCGGCCCACGATGCTTGCATCGAGCTGGAATTGCCCACTCGCGTGAGAACCAGATTGGACGGAGCATCGGCCACCGCCATCGTCGACGTGGAGGTGACGACGTAGTCACCCACCGAACCGAGATGACCGATGGCGGCCACCCGGAACCAGTAACGAGTGCCCGGCGACAATCCGTTCACCGTGTACGACGTGAGGGTTCTCCAGCCGGTGTTCCGCGTGATCGTCGTCCACGTCGAGCCGTTCGTCGACTGTTCGATGCGATAGCCGTTGATGTAGTCACCACCGGTCCAGTCGGGTGCGCTCCACGACAACGTGGCGTTCACCGATGCCTTGGTGGTCGACGACGAAACGGCCGACGTGACCGTCAGCGCCTTGGGTGCCGACGGCACCCCACTCGGGGCGACCCAGAACACGCGGGCGTACGGTGCGCATCGATTGGTGCTGGTGCTCAACGGTGTTCCCTGGCCGTCGCGCAAGTAGTTGTCACAAGCGACCCACGAGACCAACGACTCGGTGGTTCCGGTCATGGGCTGAACGAGGAAGACGTAGTTGTTGCCGTTGCGCAATCCATCCACCGTGTACGAGCGCCGATCCGGCGACAAGTTCGACGCAAGCAAGTGATAGACGCCGTTGGTGAACGGTGCACAGGAGACCGCGACACCGCTGTCCGTTCCCGCGCTGCAGTAGGTCAACACTCGGTAGCCGATGAGTTGTCCTCCACCGAGGTCGGAAGGTGCGTCCCACGTCAATGTCACCGAACGATCGGACGAGATCGCCGACAGATTGCGAACCGCCGTCGGAGGGCCGTACGGCGTCGACGCGGTCATGGTGGTGGCTCCCTGGCCCACGGTGGTCACCAAAGAGATTCGGAACCGATAGTTCGCACCGTTCGTGAGACCGGTCACGAGATAGTTCGTGGCGGCCGGCGCCACCTGAGCGAGCCGAGTCCAGGTGGAACCGTCTTCGCTGAACTCCAGTCGGTAGAAGAGCCGTTGATCGGCGTTCGCGCCGGTGAACGCCGGAGCGGTCCATTGCAAATACACCTGCCGGTCGCGGGATTGCGCCTTGAATTCGCGCGGTGCCTGGGACATCACCTGCGGACGCGCCACCACGGAACCCGCGTTGCTGTAACCATTGGAGGTGATCGGGAAAACGTTGAACGTGTAGGACGTACCGTTGGTGAGTCCGAACACCGTGTAACTGGTCGTCAGGGACAGCGTGTTCTCCGTGACGACGACCGTGGTGCCACCACTGACATAGGTGATTCGGTATCCGACGATCGGAACACCCGCGGTGTCCGAGGGCGAACTCCAGTTGAGCGCGACTTGCGCATCACCAACGGTGGCGCGCAGATTCGGGACGCCTCCCGACGTGATTTGACGCGGTGTTCCATAGAACACGACGGACGGCGCACCGACTCCGGCGAAACTCGTGGCGCTCACGCGGAAGCCGTATTGAATTCCGTTCGTGAGTCCGTTGATTCGCAGCGAATTGGCCGTCGAGAAGGTGTTGGCCGACACCGTCGACCACGTGATGCCGTTGTCGGCGGTCATCTCGACCTTGTAGCCGAGGATCGGGTAACCGTTCGCCGTTGCGCCGCTCCAGTACAGATCGATGAATCGACTGCCCGTGGTGGTGTACATCTGGTTGGGTGCGATCGGGGTCGAGAAGGGACGGCCGAGAACGTACCGAAGAGAGGTGTAGGTGTAGGAGCCGACACCGATGTCGTTCACGGACGAAACGCGAACCGCGTACAGGGTGCCGTTGGTGAGACCGGTGATCACGTGGCTGTTCACCAATCCGGTGTTGGACGCCACGGTGACGAAGTTGCTGTCGGTGTTGCACACGTGCGCCGAAGACTCCGTGCAGAGTTCGACGCGGTAGCCGGTGATCGCCGAGCCGCCATTGTTGATCGGCGTCATCCACGACACGGTGAGTCGACGATCGCCCGCCACGACACTCGTCCCGAGTGGTGCGGTCGGCTCGAACTGAGGCACGCCCGTAACGATCGCCGGGGCACCGAAGCCCGCCGCGGTGATGGCCGACACTCGGAACTGATAGGACTGACCGTTCACGAGTCCGCGCGCGTTCCACTGGGTCGTGAGACCCGTGTTGGCCTGAGCCACGTGCCAATTCACCCCGTCGGTGCTCACCTCGACGCGATATCCGGCGATCGTGAAGCCACCGGTCGTCGTGGGAGTGCCCCAATTGATGAAGAGCGCGTTCGAGATCGCCGGGTTCGAAGAAACCGTGAGCGATGTCGGGGCCGAGGCGACCGCCACCGGAATCGCGGAAGTGATGGCACCACCCGAGGTTCCAACACCGGTGACCGCCGACACGCGGAACCAGTACGACGTTCCGTTCGCGAGTCCGGTCACGTCGAACGACGGAGTGTTCGGATCGGTCAGGGACGACGCGACGTTCAACGACGCGAAACTCGAGTTCGTTCCGTATTCGACCTTGTATCCGAGGATCGCGCTACCACCCGTCGTGGTTGGCGCCCCCCACGTGAGACGGACCTGGCCGTTGCCGGCAACCGCCTGAAGGTTGCCGGGCATCGCCGGTGCTCCTCGCGGCGTCACCGTCGTCGTGACGTACGAACCGACTCCCATCAGGTTTCGGGCCGCGACTCGGAACGTGTACGAGACGCCATTCGTCAGACCACCGATGGTCTCGGTGAGCGTGGTCGCCGAATCACGCAGCACGGTGAAGACGGCGCCCGCCGAACCACAAGCACTGGAACACACCTCGACCCGATATCCAAGGATCGCCGGGGCCGGGGACTGCGACGGCGCGGTCCAGGTGATGGTGGCCGACTCCGACGAAGCGCTGGCGGTCAACGATGCCGGCACCGCCGGAACGTCCGATACGTGGACGGGGATGATCGACGCCAAATTCGTCGCCGACAACGCCGTCACTCGGTATCCGTAGACGGTGGCATAGACGGCGGTGCCGTCCGTGTAGTTGAGCGTGGTCGCCGACTGATTGGCGACGAGCACGGAGTACGCCCCGCACGTGGAAGCCGAATAGGCGCACCGCTCGACGCGATAACCGGTGACCCCACCCGCCGACGGGGCATCCCAAGAGAGAGCAACGGTCGAACCGGAGACCGTGGCACGAAGCCTCTGAACCCCGGCGGGATTCGTGGTGCCCGTGGCCGAGACGTGAGCCCACTCTCCTCGGCCACCCGCAGTGATCGCCGCGACTCGGTAACGGATCGTCACGCCGGAAGTCGGGGCCGTGACCGTCATGGTCGTGACGGCGCCACCGGTCGAGGCGGAGAGAAGCGTCCACGTTGCACCGTCGTCGGTGCTCTGCTCCACTCGGTAGCCATTGATCGTGGGGATGGTCGCGCCACTCATGCTCGTGGTGGGTGCGCTCCATGCGAGTGTCGACTGTGCGTTCGCCACCGCGGTGTAGGTGAGCGAACCGGGAGCGCTGGCCGAACCATTCGGCGTGGTACCGATGACCGACGCCGTTCCCGCGCCAACGACGCTGAAGGCCGTGACGCGGAAGAAGTAGTTGGTGTTGTTGGTGAGTCCGCTCACGGTGAACGGGCTTGTCGCATTGTTGCTGCTGACGATGTATCCCGACGCGGCGGCCGTCGAGTATTCGACTCGGTAGTTGGTGACGGGGAGCCCCCCCGTCGCCAGCGGAGGGGCCCACGTGAGGGTGACGCTTGCGTCACCCCTCGTGGCCGACAACAAGGTCGGCGAGGTCGGTCTCGCCGGTGGACCGGCGATGCTCTGCAGTGGCACGGTCGCCGCCACCACGGTCGAAACTCCGGCTCCCGCGATGTTGCTCGGGGTCACTCGGAACTGAACCTGCGTTCCCGCCAGAGACGGGGTCGGCGCCCAGCGATGTTCGGTGGATGTGGTGGCCGATGAAAGGGTGCTCCACGAAGCACCACCATCGGTGCTGATCTCGACGCGATACACGATGGTCGCCGCATCTCCCGGCGCGTTCGGAGCGCCCCAGGTGACCGAGAGGTAAGTACCGGTGCCGGTGGTCCCATCGGGGTTCGTGATCGTCACCGTGTTGGATGTGTTAGTCGTCAGAGACGTCACCGCGCTCGGTGCGGCGGTTGGCGTGACCGAAATCTGAGCACCGTGGTCCGAATAGCGATAACTCGCGCCCTCCATGTTCACCGAGTCGACGACGAATGTGTACGACGTGCCGGCCGCCAATCCGGTGACCGTGTACGTCCGCTGTGTGGGATCGACAATGTCGGCGAGCACCGTGGTGGGGTTGCTGTTCGCTCCGGTCCCGAAGCGGATTCGATAGCCCACGATCGGGCTTCCGCCGTCATCGACGGCCGTTCCCCACGTCAGGGTCACACGATCGGCCGTGAACGTCGCCGCCAGATTCGACGGAGCGATCGGCTTCGTCGAGGGTGTCGCGGTGATCACGGACGGCACTCCGGCGCCGTAAATGTTCATGGGCGTGACCCGGAACTGATACGCCACCCCGTTGCGCAAACCGAAGATGCGTGCCGAGGTGTAGTCCGCCGGTCGATCGGTCACGAACTGCCACGATGCTCCGTTGTCGATGCTTTGCTCCACACGGAAGACGACCGGAGCTCCGATGTTGCCCACGTAGTACTGACTGAAGTTGCCCGAGTAGACGCAACAAGCCCAGCTGAGATCGACCATCTGGTTGTACGGGGTGGCGGTGAGGGACTGCAAACTCCCCGACGCCCCGCCAGGCATCGCGTACATCCATGTGCTCCACGGACCGAGCCCGGCCGCGTTCACCGCGGCCACACGGAAGACGTACCACGGGTTCCCGTGTCCGTAGTTGACGAAGTTGGTCAGTCCTGTCGCGACGAACGACGTGTTGCCCGCCCCGATGGTGCGACCGAACTCGGTGCAGACGGTGAGGTTCGTGGTGCACAAGTCGATTCGGTACTGAGTGATCGGGTTGCCGTTCGACGCCGGTTGCGTCCACGACAAGGTGACGGTCTCGTTTCCGTTGACCACACCCGGGTTGGTCGGAGCATTCGGCGTCGTGAAGGGAGTCGCGACGATCGACGCATAGGGTCCGAATCCAACCGCGGTCACGGCCGCCACACGGAACTGGTACGTGGTGCCGTTCACGTTGCCTCGCGCCGAGATCGATCTCGCGGCGGTGTCGAGGGTGAGGACCGTCCAATTCACGCCATCGGTGGATTGTTCGACGCGATATCCGTAGACGGTGTAGCCACCATCCCAGGAGGGTGCCGTCCACGAAAGGTCGACGCTTCCGTCGCCCGGTGTCGCGGTCAGTGTTTGCGGCTGGGAGGGCAACTCGTAGGCGATGAAGCTCACCACCCCGTAGTCACCGTCACCCACGGAGGTGACGGGGATGACACGGACCACGAAATTGGTGCCCGGCAACAGACCGGCGATGCGGTACGACGTCGTACCGGCGGGAACGAGATCGTCGATCACCGTCGGCGTGTTCGCCGTCGAATCGGTGGTCGAGGCCGCGAGCCTGATGCGGTAACCCAGAAGCGGCACACCACCGGTGTACGACGGGACCTGCCAGGTCAATGTCGTCGACGATGTGGCCGGGTCGACCGTGGCGGTGAGATTTCTCGGCGCCGAGGCGATCGATCCGGTGATCGAACCCAATCCTTGAGGAACGATCGAAACGTTGTTGTAGAGACCGAGCCCGAGCGATGTGCGAGCGGCAACGCGGAACGAGTAGTTGACACCGGCCGTGAGTCCTTGCACGTACGACTGGGTTCCGTTCGACATCAGCGAGTTGATGACGACCCAATTCGATCCGCCGTCCGTCGACTGCTCGATTTGGTAGCCGACGACCGTTTGCCCGAACAACAACGTCGGAGCACCCCACGAGAGCAGGACCTGGTTGCCGAACGACTCCCATGTGCTCACGGATGCCGAGAGCGCCGTTGGGGCGCTCACTTGCGGATTGGTGCGGGCCACCACTCTGGCCTCGTCGCCGGTTCCCGCGGATGTGACGGGGCGCAAGCGGAAGGTGATGCCACCTTGCTGGTTCGTCATCCCGGTCACGGTGTAACTGGTCGCCGACGAAGGCACCAAAGAGTCGATGATGATCGACGGAGTGCATCCCTGCGTGTTGCAGTAGTCGAGGATGTAACCCAACAGCGGCGAACCACCCGTGTCGGCGGGTCCGCTCCAACTGAGTTGAACGTTCCCATCACCCGAACCAACGGCCACGAGGTTCCGCGGAGCGCTGGCGATGACGATCGGAGCCGCAACGACGATCGCGTACGCCCCGAGCGAATTGGCGGTGACCGCGGCGACGCGGAACGTGCGGTTCGTTCCGTTCGTCAGGCCATCGATGACGTACGTGGTCGTCGTCGTTCCCGTGTTCGAACTGATGGTGGACCACGAGTTTCCGTTGTCGGTGCTTTGTTCGATCCGATAACCGGTGATCGTCTGCACCGCCGAGCCATTCGTGGTCAGAGTCGGTGCGGTCCACGACAAGGTGAGCTCGGTGCTCGACGTCGTGGATGCCGAGAGATTGCTCGGCGCGAGCGGAACACCGATGATGAACGCGTCGGTGGGAATGCTCCACGCTCCGGCACCAAGACTGGTCATCGCGCGAAGACGTATCGAAACACCAGTGTTCGCCGTCAGGCCGGTGAGGACATGGGAAAGAGTGGCGGATGTGGCGGTGGTCGTCGCCACGGTGGTCCACACCGATGTGTTCGCCGCCGCTCCACCACTGTTGCGCGGAGCGGTCTGAATCTCGTACCCGGTGATCGTTCCGTTCACGAACGTCGGAGCGCTCCAGAAGAGCGTCGCGCTCGAATCATTCACCACGACGTTCGGAGCGGCGATGGTGTTCGCCGCGATTCCGGCCGATTGCACGTGATTTTGCACACGGGCCGGCGAGAGAGCGGTGTTGTACACCGCGGCATGACTGATCGAACCGGTGAAGAAGTTCGAGGCCGTGGTGTTGCGCGATCCGATGGTGATCGGCGCCGGAACCGAGGCGATGTCGAGGCCGACGGTCGCGGTGGTCCCGACGAGGGTGCCGTTCCAGTAGATGCGAATAGCGGCGCCATCGAAAGTGAAGGCCACGTGTTGCCACACGTTCGGTTGGATCAGCCCCGAGGCGGAGATCACCGTTGTTCCCGCCACGAAGGCGAACAACTGACCGGCTTGAGTGATGTCGAGATGCCAGTTGCGAGCGGTCGCGGTGTCGGCACGGGCGATCACCGTGGAGAATGCGGCCGACTGCGTACCCGGCCTGATCCACGCTTCGGCGGTGACCGACGGCGAATTCCACGCCGTGTTGTCCGGAACCACGATGCGCGACGAGGTGCCGTTGAACGTCGCCGAAGTACCCAAGGGACCCGAAGCGCCGAAGGTGACCGAGGTGGCGGCACCATTCGATGCGACCGAACCAACGCCAACAGCGGAGGTGGCTCCGGCGTTCTCGTTGAGTCTCCAATATCCCGTTGGCGCGTCGTTGTTGACCGAAGCGACGTACGAGGTGGAGTTGTCGGAACCCGAATCGGGAATCGCGCCGGCTCCGGCGTTCGCGGAGCCGGGTGCCGAGGCGAAGTTGCCGTTCGTGTTGCCACCGGCGGTGAACATCACGGTCGTCGGAGTTCCCGAACCCGAAGAGTTCGAGGCGAAGACGCGATACGTGTACTGGGTGCCGGCCGTGAGCGAGCTCAACGCGAACGGAGACGTCGCCGACGCGGAAACGTTGGTCCACGTCGAACCATCGACGGAACTCTGAACCGTGTATCCCGAGATCGAGCTCGTGCCCGTGTCGGTCGGGGCGACCCAGCCGAGGGTTGCTCCACCGTTGGTGGGCGTGGCGACGAGGGAACCCACTCGACCCGGAACACCACCCACCGCGAGAATGCCGCGACGTTGCGACGCATCGTCGGCGACGGCCTGAATCGTGCGTGATTCCGCGATGAACTCCGGAGTCGGCTCCGCGGCCGAAGATGTCTCCGACGTCGAGGATTCGGTGGCTCGTCGGCCCGTTTCGGAACGATGGGGGTTCACGGTGATCGCGTCCGATGCGATCCCTCTTCCGGCAGTGGTGCGGGCGCGAACACGAATCCGATGATCGGTGTCACCCAGGGGTCGACCCATCAGCGAAGAGACCGAGATCGATCGGGTGTCTTCGGATGTCGAAGCAACGGTCGACCACGACACGTCGTCCACGCTGAGTTCGATGTCGTATCCCGAAATCGCGAAGCCACCATCGTTGACCGGCGTCTCCCACGCGAGGGCGATGGCTCCGGAACCGGAGCCACTGGCCACGACGTTCGCCGGAGCCGATGCCGATCCGCGCGGAGTCGCGGTCACCACATCGGTGGGATCACCCGCGCCCACGTCGGTGACGGCGCGCACTCTCACGTCGTACGCGACACCGTTGGTGATCGCCACGTTCGTGGACGTCGTCACCATCGACGAGGTGGATGAGGAGTAGGTGTTGGCGATCGCGGTCTGCCACTCACCACCGGGGGCTCGAACCTCGACGCGATATCCGATGATCCGAGAACCACCATCGTTGGCCGGCGCGCCCCAGCTGACGAGCAGATACCCGTCGCCACCTCGAACCGTGGGCGAAGAACCGGACGGAGCTCGGTAACCCGTGGCCGACCAGTGAGCCGCGAGGCGATGCGCGCCCAGCGGGGATCCGAACACCGCGACGTGAGCCAGCCAGCCGCGATACGAATTCGCACCTTCCGACCCACCAATCGTCAGGGATCCTCCGCCCAGAGCGATGGTTCCGGACTTCACCGCGCGACCATCGACCACGATCGTCACATCGTCACCATCGACGACCACGGCGACCTGATGCCACGCGCCCTGAGACACGAGACCGACCGAAGTGGTCAGACGCTGAGCTCGACCGTTGGAAAAACCAACGAACTCGAGCGCTCCACGGTCGGCTTGACGGAACTCGAAACCATTCGTGCGATCGCCCGCCGCGGCAATGATCGCGTTGTCGCCACCGTTCCCAGCGGGGTCGATCATGGCGGAAACCGAGAACCGCGAACCAACGGAGACACCGGTGGGCAATGCGGCACCGGTCGCGTAGGCCGATGAGGCACCCGCGATCGGGGATCCGAAGCCGAAGGACAATCCGCCCGACAACGCCGTCGATCCAACGGTCGCTGACGCGACGCTCGATCCCGTTGCGTCTCCCATCGGCCAATAGGCCGACGGGGAATCCGACATGATGGCCGTGCCGACCGGGTCGCCCGATGTCGCGGGGCCGGGGACGCCCGGTCCCGTGGGCGACGACGCCGGGGCGGCCGGAATCCCTGAACTCGACGTCGAGGGTCCGGTGCCAGAACCGTTCATGGCCGCGACTTCGACGAACACCACGACGCCGTTGGTCAGGCCAGCGATGCGCGCCGAGAGACCCTCGATCGGGGTCAGCGTCGTCCAGTTCGAACCATCGAGGCTGTGACGGAGGCGGTACCTCGTCGCGGCGGCCAATCCCTCTTCGCCCGGGTCGGGCGCGACCCACGTGACATCGAGCGTTCCATTCCCGGGCCGCACCACGAGCGATGAGATCGCCCCGGGCAACGCGGTCGTGGATCCACTCGGACGAGTGTTGGATCCGCCGGCGGACGTCGAGGTGACGGTGGGCGTGATGTATTGCGACTCGCCATCGCTGTTCGCGTCGTCGTCATCTTTCGCGAGTGGACTGTTGGGCAACAGATCCTTCACTTCGTCGGTCTTCGTTTCGACGGTGGTTCCAGAGATCGCATCGACATCGGAAAGGGCAAGAACCGATGACGGGGCGAATGTGATCGTCGATGCGACCACGAACAGCACGATCGCCGAACCAATGGTTCGACGCGTGCTCGCGAAGAGTGTGTTGATCCGGTTGTCGACGCCGTCGTGGAGCGTCGCGCGAGCCGACGTCCTTTCGACGGCTGATGCGTTTCGCATCAGTGCAGACAACCGCTGTCTGCTGTTGGTGTTGGTGTCCACTTTTTGCCCTTTGTGGTTGTGTCTCTGGATGAACCACCGCATCGACACGACCCAAAGCGGCTCGCCACCTCACGGTGTTCGAGCGGACTCACGATCGACCGGCGACACGGTCACGGACATGACGTTTCGGCCACGACCCGCGTTTCGAAAGTACACCCCACTTTTGGAAAAGGTCGTCCGAACATTTCCGTGTTCACGCAGGTCAGACACCCCGAAAGCGCCGGCGTGCGAATCACGAAATCACAACCCCGTCATGACGAAGTACCCCGGTCGTGGATCGAGGGTCCGGCATTCGCGATCACGCGTCGCAAACCCTCAACCAACTCGCTCGCGACCGCGGTCGAGGCGCCCTCCCCGACTCATTCCGTAACCCCTTCAGCAGGGCAAACGACAACCCTCGATCATCGGTTCAGGGTTGATCGAGGAGGTTGAGGGTTGAAAAACGGGCGAGCAAGGCGACCACGGCCGCAGTGATTCACAAAGTCAGGAGCCATCCGCGCGCGACCAGAGGCTTTCTCGCGGGAAACGGATCGAGAAATCATTTTTGCCCCTTGACAGATTCGGGCTCGCGACCGTCCGACGACCATCGAGACACCGATGATCTCTTCGTCATCCACAACGGCCGCGAGCCGACGCACAAAGATGGTGACGTGATCGCCATCATCCTGCTCGCACCGATCGCGTATCTCGTCGGCACGTTCCCGAGTGCGGTGTTGATCGCGCGCGCTCGTGGGGTCGACATCACCGCGAGCGGATCGGGTAATCCGGGCGCTTCGAACGTCGGGCGGTTGCTCGGGCGCAAACTCGGCGTGTTGGTGTTCGTGCTCGACGGATTGAAGGGTGCCGTGTCGGTCGCCATCGGCTATCTGGTTGCCGGGCACGCGGGTGCACTCGCGCTCGCGTGCGCCGCCGTCGTCGGTCACGTGTTCCCGATCACTCGCGGCTTCAAGGGCGGCAAGGGCGTGGCCACCGCCGGTGGTTCCGTCATCGCGCTCTACCCCATCATCGGCGTCGCCATGACGGCGTTGTGGTTGATCACCGCGAAGCTGACGAAGAAGGCGTCGCTCGGCTCGCTGGCCATCGCCATCGGTTTCCCGATCTCCCAAGCGATCGCCGGCCGACCCTGGGGTGAGATCGTTACCGGCGCGGGCTTGTGCGCCTTCGTCATCTGGCGCCATCTTCCCAACCTGAAGCGGTTGGTGAAGGGCGACGAACTGAGTCTGAAGAAGAACGCCCCGTAGGGAAGATCCCGTTCAGGGGTTCTGCTGCAGGGCGGCTCGTTGCATGCGCTCGAGGGGTGCCTGCCGGAAATCGGGATGGGTCAGGATCCAGAACTGGTTCGCCACGATGGCATCGTGCACCTGATCGGCAACGTCGGTGGCGGGAATGCCCTCCTCCACACCGGCCTTCAGCATCTCGTTCATCATGGCGCTGATGGGGTCGGTCGGATCAGCCGGACGTGAACCCAATCGATCGCTCCACTTGATGTCGGTCGTCAGGCTGGTCTTCACGAATCCGGGACAAAGCACGCTGCAGCTGACGTTCGAACCCTTGGCGGCCAACTCCATGAAGAGGCCCTCGCTGATGGCGACCACCGCGTGCTTGGTGGCGTTGTACGGACCGAAGCCGGGCATGGCGACCAGTCCGGCCATGGAGGCCGTGTTCACGATGTGACCCTCGTTCTGATCGAGCATGATCGGCAGGAACGAACGGATGCCGTGTACCACGCCGTAGAGATTGATGTTGATCACCCAATCCCACACGCTCATCGGACCGGTCCATTGATCGCCGACACCCGCGACTCCGGCGTTGTTGCACAACACGTGAGCAGCGCCGTACTTCTCGAGCGTGCGACGGGCCAACTCCTCGAGGCTCTCGCCCAGGCTGACGTCGACCACGACCGGCAGAACGTCGGCGCCGTTCTCGGACAACTCCGCGTGAGCGTTGCGCAACTTCACTTCGTCGACGTCGGCCAGCACCACCTTCATGCCCGCGGCCACGAATCGATCGGTCATGGCCCGACCGATTCCGCTGGCGGCACCGGTGATGACAGCGACTTTCCCCCGAAGATCTTCCATGCCCCATTCTTACCCCGCGTTCTGGGTCGGTAAACGGACGGATTCCGTCCTTTTGCCGACCCAGAACATGAAGAGCGGCGGGAACGGGGCGTAGCGTGACGGGCGATGGCGTATCAGTACTTGTGGACTCCGTTGCAACTCGGTCCGGTGACGGCGCGCAACCGCATCGTGTTCAGCGCGCACCTCACCAACTACGCCCGTGATGGCAAGCCCACCGAGCAGCACGCCGCCTACTACGCGGCCCGCGCGGCTGGTGGTGCCGGCCTGATCATCACCGAAGAGCACAGCACGCACCCCACCGACTGGCCGTACGAGAAACTCATTCACGGATTCCACCGCGACGTGATTCCCGGTTACAAGCGCATCACCGACGCCGTGCACCGTCATCGCGTGCCGATCTTCGCCCAGATCAACCACAACGGCGGACAGGCCAGCAGCATGTTCAGTCGTCTTCCGGTGTGGGCTCCGTCGGCGGTGGCCGATCCCTTGTTCCGCGAGGTGCCCAAGGCCGTCACCCACGCCGAGATCGACGAGATCATCGCCGGCTACGCGCTGGTCGCCGAGCACTGTGCCGAGGGTGGATTCGACGGCATCGAACTGCAATGCAGTCATTCGTCGATCGTGCGCGGCTTCCTCTCTCCCGCCACCAACCGCCGCACCGACGAGTACGGAGGATCTCTCGAGAATCGGGCGCGCATCCTGGTTGAAATCGTGGCCGCGGTGCGCAAGGTCATCGGCAATCGACTCGCTCTCGGAGTGCGCCTGTGCGGGGACGAGTTCATCGACGGCGGCACCACCATCGACGAAGCGGTGGAAGTGGCGCGAATCGTCGAGGCCACCGGCAACGTCGACTACATCAACACGTCCATCGGCGTGGCGACGGCCAGTCTGTTCATGATCGAAGCGAGCATGCACATTCCGCCGGGTTACGCGATGTTCATCCCCAGCGCCATTCGCAAGGCCGTGGATCTACCGGTGGTCGGCGTCGGCCGTTTCAAGGATCCGTTGCAGGCCGAACGAGCGCTCGCCGAGGGCCACTGTGACCTCGTGGGCGTGGTGCGCGGCCAGATCGCCGACCCCGACTTCGCCGCCAAGGCTCGCGCCGGTGCCACCGACGAGATTCGACTGTGCCTCAGCTGCAATCAGGAGTGCGTCGGACGCATGGGCCTCAATCGTTGGCTCGGTTGCATCGAGAACCCGCGCACCGGTCGCGAACACGAATGGCTCGTCGATGGTCACGTGTCGCTCTCCGCGAAGCCCAAGTCCGTGATGGTCGCCGGCGCGGGTCCGGCCGGATTGCAGGCCGCCATCGCGGCCGCGCGAAACGGTCACCGAGTCACCGTGTACGAAAAGGAAACGGTCGCCGGAGGTCAGGTGCGCATCGCGGCCAGCGTTCCGAATCGAGCCGAGTTCGGTGACATGATCCGCAACCAGCTGGCCGAGTGCAAGCGCCTCGGTGTGGAGATCGTCTACGGCAGTGGTGTCTGGCCCGGCCTCGTGGAAGAGAAGCGACCCGATCATGTGATCGTGGCCACCGGTGCCGAGCCTTCGCGCCCGTGGTGGGTGGCCGATCCCGAAACCGACGAGAGTGCACGACGCGTGTGCGACGTTCGCAACGTTCTCGACGGATCTGCTCCTTTGGGTGGACCGCGCGAGGGCGAATCCGTGGTGATCATCGACGAAATCGGATTCCACCACGCCACATCGACCGCCGACGTGTTGTCCGATCGCGGCTGCGCGGTCGAGATCGTGACGCCGGGAATGGTTGTCGGTCAGGATCTCGGCATCACGCTCGACATGGAGACGTGGTGGATGCGCGCGAGCGCCAAGGGCATCGTTCAGAGCACCGATCTGGTGCCGATGGGCTTCGCCAACGGCGAATTGACCTTGCTCCATCATCCCACCGGCGCGAACCAAACGCGCCGACCCGACTGGGTGGTTTTGGCGGTTCCGCCGAATCCGGTGGAGTGGCTCTACAACGACCTGAAGGCCGCCGGAGTCAGCGTGGAGCGTGTGGGCGACTGCGTGGCTCCGCGTCGTGCCCACGCCGCCGTCGTCGACGGCGAGCGCGCCGGCTCGGGTGTGTGAACAGTCGGTGAACCGTCGCTCCGGCTGACAGTTTCGAATCTTCGTCGACGAAGTGCCCTGATTAGCGTTTGGGCATGGTGAGCCATCGACGTCGGCCCCGACGCCACGCGATCCTTTGGCTACCCCTCGTTCTGGGCTTTCTCGGGCTCATGAACGGTTTTCTCACGGGTGCGAGCGCAACCGCCACCCGCACCATCACTCCGGGTGCCTACACGATGTTGCACGACTGGTATCCGACGAGCTTTTCCCCCAACTACAACATGCCGGTGAATCTGGGATTGCGTTTGACCACCTCCGAAAGCGGATACGTCACCAAGGTTCTCTTCGTCAAGGACGCCAACAACACCGGGCCACACACCGGCACGGTATGGGATGCCTCCGGCAACGTTCTGGCCCAGAAGGCGTTCACCAACGAGACCACCGATGGTTGGCAGGAGATCACGTTCGACACTCCGGTGCGAATACTCGCGGGCGAGACCTTCACCGTTGGCTACTCGTTGGACAATCACATATTCGCGATGGGCAGTTTCCCCCGTCAGACCAGTGGGCCTCTGACCCGCCTGGGAAGTGGTGGCTTCTATCGATACAGCTCCGATGTGAGCGCTTTCCCCGACGGGACAGTGGGCACCAACTACGGAGTCGACCTCGAATTCATGTCGGACTCGTCGTCACCCGTGACGACGACCACCACAACCACAAGCACCTCGACGACAACAACGACCACGACGTCTACGACAACGACAACGACAACGACGACCACCACCACCGTCGCTCCAACCACCACCAGCACGTCGACAACATCAACGACAACATCAACGACGACAACAACCTCAACGACATCGACAACAACAACATCGACCACCACGACGGCTCCACCGGTCATCGTGCCGACTCTCACCACCACGATCGCACCCACCACAACGAGCACGACGACCACCACGGTGCCTCCCACCACGACGACATCCACGAGCACGTCGACAACCACCGTCGCCCCGACCACCACCAGCACGATCCCGACCAGCACCATCCCGACCAGCAACGACCCGACCAGCAACGACCCGAGCAACGAGATCGCCGGCGACATCACGGCTGACATCTCGGCTGACATCACCGATGAGCAACTCGACGAGGTGCTGGCCGAACTGGATTCGGGCGACGTACCCAAGGAGCAAGTTGCCGCGATCGTCGATCAAATTCTCGACGGCGATGTCTCGGCCACGCAGGCAACCGAATTGGCCACCAGTACCGCGGTTCTCGAGAGCATCGACTCCGATCAGGCCACCGAAATCTTCGAGGAGATTCCGGTGAGCGACCTCACCGATGAACAGGAAGCCGAACTGGTGGCCGCCGTCAGCGACGCACCGACCGAGATCAAGAACTCCTTCGAAGCGACCATCGACGTTTACGGTTCGGGTTTCGACGAGTACGTCCCGGTCGACTCGAACATCGACGTGGGTGACCGACGGACTCTGGTGGCCGCCACCACCGCCATCTCGGCGATCGCGGCCGCGGGTGCGGCGGGCGCGGCGGGTGCGGGCCAATCCTCCGGAGGATCATCGTCGTCTTCGTCTTCGCGTGACGGTCGGGGTTCGGATCGCGGTTCTGATCGCGGTTCGGGCGACGCGCTGCCGGAGGGTGCGAACGAACAAACCGCGCGCCGACAAGCGCGCAAGATGATGAACAGGAAACGCTCGTCGGATACGGTTCTCAGTCAGCAGATCGGATCGATCATCGGGGGACAAACCAGCAGCATGGAAACTTTCGCCCGCATCCTTCGCGTCGTGGTCAAGGAGATCTCGGCGCTCTCGTTCACCTTGGCGGGAAGCGTGATCGTGTTCTTCACACTGTCCGGTCAAACCCGTCGCATCGCTCTCATCGCCACCGCGGTGGCCATGGTGCTGCACTTCACCAACGTCATCCTCGAAAGCCGACAGGACGCCGATCAGGCCGGGTAGCCGTCGTCCCCCTCGGGGATCTTGCCGATCTGACAGATGCAGAACTCATTGCCTTCCGGATCGGCGAGAACCATCCATTGCGTCTTGTGTTCCTGAATGGGGCGACGATCATTGAGCAAGACCGCGCCGAGTGCCTCGATACGGCGCGCCTCGGCTCGAATGTCGACAGCCTCCAGATCGAAGTGCACGCGATTCTTCGCGGCCTTCGGTTCTTCCACTTCTTGCAGGATCAACTTCGGTCCACCAGAAGGATCCTTCAGAGCGCGATACGAGCCCGCCGAACCCTGAAGTTCGAAGCCCAACGCCCCGGCCCAGAAGGTCGCCAAAGAATCGGCGTCGTTGCAGTCGATCACGATTTCACGAATGGTGGGCATGATCGCAAACTAGACCGAATCGCGGTCGATTGCGGCACCCCGAACGGCGGGCACAACTAGAGTCCACCCATGCTCGCGGCGTGGGGCCCCATCAACGACATGACCGATTGGCTCAACGATGTGGCCGGCAACTGGTGGTTCCTCGCGGTCATCTTCGTGATCGCGTTACTCGACTCGGTGATTCCGATCGTGCCCAGCGAGACCACGGTCATCATCGGAGGCGTCGCCGCCAGTGGTGCCGGTGACGCGCCGTATCCGGTGGTGTTCGTCATCGCCGTGGCCGCGGCCGGAGCGTTCTGTGGCGACAATCTGAGCTATCAGATCGGGTTACGGGCCAGCGGTTTGGTTCAACGCCGAGCCGCCAAGAAGGAGTCCACCGCCAAGAAGTTGGCCTGGGCCCACGAACAGATCGAGGAGCGTGGTGGATTGCTCCTGATCACGGCCCGATTCATTCCCGGCGGGCGCACACTTCTCACGTTGTCGTCGGGCCTCACACGACAGTCGCAACGTTGGTTCGCCTCGTGGGTCGCGGTGGCCGCCATGATCTGGGCGAGTTACGCCGCGATCCTCGGTTACAGCTTCGGCACGAAGTTCGAGGACGATCACACCACCGCGTTCCTGCTGGCTTTCGGTGCCGCTCTCAGCATCACGGTGCTCATCGAGGTCGTTCGGTTCGCCCGCAAGAAGTTCGCGACCGACTGACCCGACACGGTGGGGGTTTCCCCGGGTACCCGGGCGTAATCTGAGAGCGTCATGATCGCCGTGATCCCCGTTCGAGATGGTGTGGCTCCCGCTGGCGCCGATGAGGCGATCGGTGAGGCCAATGGCGAGGCCGTCTTCATCGGTTCTCGGGCCGACGTGGCCGCCAAGGATCTGACCGACTACGGCGTTCGCTTTTGGACCATCGAGGCCGAACTCGAACCGCACGCCGTCGCCATCGACGTCGCGCACGCGCTCTCCACGCTGGGTCGAACCGACTCGATCGTGTTGCCGGCCAGTCCCGACGGACGCGACCTCGCACCCCATATCGCGCATCGCTTGGGGCGAACGTTGTTCGCCGGAGCCATCACGATCTCCGACGAGCGCGTGAGCGTGTCCGTGCGCGGTGGGCTCGCCATCGCCGATCACCAACCCTCGGGACCGTTCGTGGCCACCCTTCAACTCGGCGTTCGGGGGTCCGAGCGCGACGAACGCGAGACGATCATCGAGGCCCTTTCGTCCATCATCGCTTCGTCAGGGGTCGTTTCGTCCGCCGCGTCGGTTTCGTCGGCGGTGCGCAGCGATGGAGTGCTCCCCCCGGACGTGTCCACCATGGATCTGGCCGAGGCGCCGCGCATTCTCGGTGGTGGTGCCGGACTCAGCGACGGCCCGGCGTTCGATCTTCTCGGTCGGGTCGCGGTGGCGTTGCAGGCCTCCATGGGCGTGACTCGCGTCATCACCGATCGTGGGTGGGCGTCGCACGAGCGTCAGATCGGCACCACCGGAGTGGTGGTGGATCCCGATCTGTACATCTCCTTCGGAGTGAGCGGTGCGGTTCAACACACCAGTGGCCTCGGCCAACCCGAGCACATCATCAGCGTCAACACCGACGCGCATTGTCCGATGATGCAGATGTCGGATCTCGCGATCGTGAGCGACGCCAACGAAGTCTTGCGGGAACTGGCGTCGCGTTTGGCGGTGGAACGATCATGATGACGTCGCCCACCCAACACGATGCCGACATCATCGTCGTCGGTGCCGGACCGGCCGGTTCGTGCGCGGCGATCGCGGCCGCGCGCGCGGGCAAGTCCGTCATCCTCATCGAACGCGGACCATTCCCCGGTTCGAAGAACATGTACGGCGGCGTCGTGTATCCGCGGATCCTCGACGAACTCGTTCCCTCCTGGTGGGAAACCATGCCGGTTCAGCGTTGGGTGGTGAAGCGTTCGACGATGCTGTTGTCCGACTCCGGCGCGCTGAACATCGACTTCCGCGCGAACTCCTGGGGTGCACCGCCGTACAACGGGGCCACCGCGTACCGCCCCGACTTCGACAATTGGCTCGCGAATCACGCGGTCGAAGCCGGCGCGCGTTTGGTCTGTTCCACCACCGTCACGGGTTTGCTACGGGACTCGAACGGCCGAATCCAAGGGGTGAGCACCGATCGTCCCGACGGAGACTTGCACGCTCCGATCGTCATCGCCTGCGATGGCGTGAACAGTTTTCTCGCCAAGCAGTCGGGGTTGTACCCGCACACCGACGCCTCGAACTTCACCCTCGGAGTGAAGGAAACGTTGGCGTTGCCCAAGCACGTGATCGACGAACGATTCGGCGTGCGCGACAATCTTGGTGTCGACATCGAAATCCTCGGTGGCACGAGCGGCGTGAACGGTGGTGGATTCATCTACACCAATCTCGACACCATCGCGCTCGGTGTGGTGTTGAAGCTTCCGAAGTTGGCCGCGCAACAGAAGCGTCCCGAGCAGATCATCGCCGAACTCAAGCGTCACCCCGCCATCGCCCCACTGATCGAGGGCGCCGAGGTGAAGGAGTATTCGGCGCACGTCATCCCCGAGGCCGGTCTCGACATGATGCCCACGATGGTCGCCGACGGCATGCTCGTGGCCGGTGACGCGGCCGCGATGTGTTTGGCCGCCGGCATTTGGCTGGAGGGCGTCAACTTCGCCATGGCCAGCGGTATGTACGCCGGTCAGGCCGCCGCCGAGGCGATCGCCAAGAACGACGTGTCGTCTCGTGGATTGTCCGGCTACACCGACCGGCTCGAGAAGTCCTTCGTGTTGCGCGATCACAGGAAGCTGCGCAAGGTTCCTCATCTCGTGCTGTCGGATCGGGTTCAACACAAGTACCCGGCATTCGTGGCCGGAGTCGTCGAGCGGGTGTTCCGGGTCGACAATCCGCATCCGAAGCCCGGTGTGCGTCGGATCGTGCGCGAGGAGCGCAAGAAGGCCGGCATCGGACTGCTGGACCTGTTGCGCGACGGCTGGACCGGCATGAGAGGATTCGGCTGATGAGCTCCACCGCCCGCATCGAACGCGACAACGCGTGGCCCGAGATCTCCTTCGAGGAGCGCATCGGCACCGCCGAGTTTCGTATCCACGAAAAGGCTCACATCACCGTCAACGGCGATTCGTGTCGCGGATGCACGACGCGCGAATGCGTGGTGGCGTGCCCGGCCAATTTGTTCGTGCCCACCAGTGACGGCGGAATCCTCTTCAACTACGAGAACTGTTTCGAATGCGGAACGTGCTATCTGGTGTGCAACAAAGAAGGCGCCATCAGCTGGACCTACCCCGAAGGCGGCTACGGCATCGTCTTCCATCGCACCTGATCCTCGACCATGACCATCACCGTGTGCATCAAGTGGGTTCTGCCCAACCGTGACGGCGACGAACGGTTCGCCGGAATCTCGTTGGCCGACCAGGCCGCCGTGGAGACCGGCTTGTCGGTGGCCGAGGCATTGAACGACACCTGCACCGTCGTCACCGTCGGACCTCCGGCGGCCGAGGCCTCGTTGCGTGATGCCTTGGCGTGCGGAGCACATGACGTCGTGCGCATCGACGGATCGGCCGACACCGACAGTGCCGAGACCGCGCGACTTCTGGCCGAACATTGTGTCCACTCCCGTTTCATCGTGTGCGGTGACTACTCCGCCGATCGTGGTTCCGGTTCGGTGCCCGCGTTGATCGCGGCGCGTTTGGAACGGGGTCAGGCGCTGGGTCTCATCGACGTGCGGATCGTGGGCGAGTCGTTGTCGGTCGTTCGGCGACTCGACGGTGGGCGACGCGAGAAGTTGTCGATCGTCGGACCCGCCGTCATCTCGGTGGAGGGCTCGGTGGCCCGACTGCGACGTGCGTCGCTGCGCGCGACCTTGGCCGCCGGTGAGGCTCACATCAATGTGATCACCAACGACGGGTCGGGTGCTCTACGACGCAACCCCGAGACCGTTCCTCCGCGCCCGTACCGTCCGCGCGCTCGCGTGGTGCCGTCCCCGTCGGGTTCGTCGGCCCTCGACCGCGTTCGACAGATCACCGACACTTCCTCGAGCAAAGGACACGGAGAGACCGTCGTGCTCTCCCCCGAGGATGCCGCGTCTCGCATTCTCGAGAGCCTGCGCGCCTGGGGTTATCTCGCGGACTCGGCCACGTGAGACCGCGTCCGCGCGGCGTCGTGGCCGTGGCGCTCGCTCTCGGGCTCGTCCTCGCAACAGCCTGCTCGTCGTCATCCTCTTCGAACACCGAAACCGAGTCGGCCTCCACGACGACCACACCCGCGACGTCCCCGACCACGAACACATCGAGCACCACGACGACGAGCACCACGACGACGACCACGACCACCCTGCCGTTGGTGGACCCGAGAACCGTCGGACAACCGTGGGGCACGACCGTGTCGGGGGTGCTCACCTTCAAGGGAAATCCCACCCGAACCTTCAATGGAACCGGGCCGGTGCCGGTGGCCCCGCGCGTGCTGTGGACCTATCCGAACCAACGCATGTGCGGTGAGTCGAGCGAGTACGGCGAGGTGCGCACCTGGTGCGGCACCGGATGGGTGGGGCAACCCGCGATCTTCGAACGCGACGGACGCACGTGGGTGGTCTTCGGCGCCTACGACTACAAGATCCATTTCGTCGACGCCATGACCGGCGAGGAAATCATCCCGCCGTTCCCCACCCGAGACATCGCCAAGGGAACCGTCACCGTCGACCCCGATGGTTATCCGCTCGTGTACCACGGCTCGCGCGACAACATGTTGCGCGTCATCGCCTTCGACGGCACCGAGCCGCGCGAGTTGTGGAGTTTCGACGGACGCGTGGAGGGCCGCCGCTGGAACAACGATTGGGACGCCGCGCCGTTGATCCTGAACGACACGCTCATCGAGGGCGGGGAGAACTCCTGGTTCTTCGGGTTCAAACTGAATCGCGGCTACGCGGCTGATGGATCCGTCACGGTCGCTCCCGTCGAGAAGTTCCGAGTGCCGGGCTTCGATGATCAATTGCTGCGCGACCTCGGTGACGATCGCGTGAGCCTGGAGTCCGCCGTGGCCGTGTACGGCGACACCGCGTATCTCAACAGCAGTGGTGGACTTCTGCAGGGTTGGGACATCTCCAGTGTTCGCACGGGCATCGGCGAGGTGTCCCGCGTGTTCCGCTTCTGGACGGGCGACGACAGCGATGCCACCACGGTCATCGACGAGGAGGGCTACCTCTACGTCGGAGTGGAAGTGGATCGCAATCTTCGGCGAGCGAAAGAGGTCGGTCAGTTGCTCAAGGTCGATCCGCGCATCACGGCCGAGGGTGCCGACCCCGTGGTGTGGCGCATCGACGTGAACAACGGTGTCGACTCGGGGACGTGGAGCACTCCCGCGCTTCACGAGAATCTCGTCATCTGGCCCACGAAACCCGGGAAGGTCTACGGCGTCGATCGAACCACCGGAAACATCGCGTGGACCCTCAAGGTGGGAGGGCCGGTGTTGAGTTCGCCGATCGTCGTCGACGGGACGCTGATTCTCGGTGATGCCACCGGCACCTTGCGGGCCTGGTCGCTGGCGACCCCCGAGCCGACGTTGTCGTGGGAAGTGAAGCTGTCGGGCAACATCGAATCGACACCTGTCATGTGGAACGGACGCATCTACGTGGGTAGCCGTGGCGGATTGTTCGCCGCGATTGGCGACGAATAGCTCGCCGGACGGCATGATGGATCCATGCCCGACGCGTGGACCATCACCGATCTGGTCGATGTCCGACCGATCGTCGTCGTGCCCATCGGTTCGTGGGAACAACACGGACCCCATCTTCCCTTCGACACGGACTCGGTGATCGCGACCGAACTCGTTCGGCGGGCGACGGAATCGCTGAGCGACGTGCGAACCTTCGTGGTGCCACCGATCAACTTCTCGGCCAGCGGCGAACACGCCGGTTTTCCGGGCACCATCTCGGTCGGTGGCGACACGACCACTCGAACCTTGGTGGAGTTGGCTCGTTCGTGCGATTGGGCCGACGGAATCGTGTTCGTGAACGGGCATGGGGGCAACGCGCGAGCCATGCGGAGTGCGATGGACGTCATCGCCGCCGAGGGTCGTCGAGCCGTGTCGTGGTCCCCCACGACGACGGATCCGACCGACACGCACGCCGGTCATGTCGAGACCTCGGTGATGTTGGCCATCGACCCCGCGCGGGTGCGCATGGATCGCGCTCGAGTCGGCACGACGACGCCCCTCTCCGACATCATCGGCGACTTGCGCGACCATGGCGTGCGTGCGGTCAGCGACAACGGAGTGCTCGGTGACCCGACTCGCGCCAACGCCGAGGACGGTCGCTCGATCCTCGAGGCGTGGACGACGTCGCTGGTCGACGCGATTCGCACGTGGGTTCGAGGAGCGCGATGAGATTCGAGGTCGATTCGTCCTGGTGGCGACGCTCGAACCCCACCGGAGAGACCTTGGTGGCGGGTTCGCCGTTGCGCGTGATGCGACTCGACTCTCGCGCGGGCCGACTGCTCGACACATTGGAGAGCGGCACCGACGTCGCGAGCGCGAGCCCCGCGTTGATCGAACGGTTGTCGGACAATGGCGCCATTCATCCGCTGGTCGATGCTCGCGCCGAGCATCGCTTCGGATGCTCGGACGTGAGCGTGGTGATTCCCGTTCATGACGAACGACATCACGAAATCGCCGAACTGGTTCGATCGTTGTCGGCGGCGTCACGGGTGGTCGTCGTCGACGACGGATCGACGATTCCGTTGGCACCGATTCCGGGAGCCGAAGTCGTTCGACGCGACACCGCGGGAGGCCCGGGTGCGGCTCGCAACACCGGCTTGGCCATGATCGACTCGGCGTTGGTTCTGTTCGTCGATGCCGACGTGATCTGGAACCCCGATGCATGGGGCGTTCTGCTCGCCCACTTCGACGACGATCGGGTTGGAGTGGTCGCCCCGCGCGTCACGAGTGATCCGGGACCGTCGTTGCTCGCGCGGTACGAGCAATCGAACTCTCCGCTCGATCTCGGCGCGGAGTCCGCTCGCGTTCGTCGCGGCACACGCGTGTCCTACGTCCCGGCGGCGACCATCATGATGCGAACCGAGACCGTGCGTTCGGTCGGCGGCTTCGACGAATCGTTGCGATACGGCGAGGACGTGGACCTTGTTTGGCGTCTCGACGCCGACGGTTCACGCGTTCGCTACGAGGCCGACGTCAGCGTCGTTCACCGTCCCCGTCGTTCGCTCGTCGCGGCATGGAAGCAACGTGTGTCGTACGGATCGGCCGCGGCCGGACTGGATGCGCGCCACCCCGGAGCGGTGACACCGTTGCGCATCAACCGTTGGAGCGCTCTGGCGTGGACCCTCGCCGCGTTCGGCCACGCGCTGGTGGGTGCGGGGACCGCGGTGGCCTCCACCGCGATGTTGGTTCGCAAACTGAACACGGTGAGCGATCGGGTGCCGATTGCCGTGCGTCTGGCCGGACGGGGCAACGTGCACGCCGGTCGCTTGATCGCGAGCGCGCTCACCAGAACCTGGTGGCCGGTCACGATCATCGGATGTTTGTTCTCACGTCGAATTCGCCGCGTGGCGATGGTCGCCGCGGTGTTGCCGAACCTCATGACGTGGTGGTCGAAGAAGCCGGACGTGGACGTGGTCCGATACGTGATGTTGCGCGTGGCCGACGACGTCGCCTACGGAACCGGCGTGTGGAAGGGTGCGATCAAAGAACGCGCAGCCGGCGCACTGGTTCCCACCCTCGACTGAGCTCGCCCCGATCGGATCCGTGATTCAGGTGGTCGGGCGGGCGAGGCGCTTGGAAATGTCGTTGCATTCCTCGCAGATCGTGGCGGGGATCACTCCCCACTTCATCAGGCGACCGAAGATCACACAGCCAAGACAAAATCCGGCGAACGCTTCCAAGCTGGCCGCCACCGTCAGTCCGGCGATCAACACGTACGACACGGTCGGCGCGCCCACGGCCCACGCCACCGACGCGCCCACCGTGAACACGGCGCCGATTCCTTGAGCGAAACGCTTCGGCGGACCGGGAACGAATCGGTGCTCACGACGAATTCGCGGGGTGATCACCCGAGTGACGATGGTGCCCCACGGGCTGAGCGTCGGACCGGTCAGGACCCGAGCCACGAAGCCGTAGGTCAATGGCACCAGCACCCACCATTCCCGCACGATGAGGAACAACACGGACTGCGCCACCGCTCCGGCCGCCACCAAGCGCGCCGAGGTCTCGTTCACCGGATTCGGGAAACTGAAGAGCCCCGTACGGACCGGGGTTTCGAGGGGAAGCGCCATGGGGTCAGGCTACGGACGAATTCCCGACCCAACAAGTCGCATTTTCCCGCACGAGGTGCCCTCTCTCTATCTCTATCTCTCACCCCTCCCTCTCTCCCCCTCCCCCGGCACCCCTCCCCCGACGGCTCTCGGTAGCGTCGCACCGTGACCCTGGTACTGACCGTCACCCGTTCGGCATGGGAATCCCACGTGGCCACGGCGGCGTCACGTGTGTCGGGTCTCGTCCCGGTGGTGAAGGGCAACGGCTACGGGTTCGGCCGCGACTGGCTGGCCCAACGGGCCGCCGACCTCGGCGCCCACATCGCCGTCGGCACCGTGGACGAAGTGACGAGCGTGCCCGAGGATCGAGTGCCCATCGTTCTCACCCCCATGGTGGAGCCACGACCCCATCTGCGCTCGGACACCATCCTCACGGTCGGATCCCCCCTCCACGTGGCCGCGTCCGCCGGCCGACCCGTTCTCGTGAAGGTTCGTTCGTCGATGAACCGCTACGGCTGCGCACCCTCGGAGGTCGCCGAGTTGGCCGCCACCGCTCGCCGAGCCGGCTGCTCGGTGGTTGGTCTGTCCATTCATCCTCCGCTCGCCGGCAACACCGCCGAACACGTTCACGAGATCGCCGACATCGTGCGCGCCACCGACGACTCGTTGAACGACCTCCCCGTCTGGGTCAGCCACATCGACGGAAACGGCCTCGACGAACTTCGACATCTCTTCGACGGACGCGAATGGTTTTTGCGACTCGGAACTTCTCTGTGGCACGGCGACAAGTCGATGTTGCGTCTCGAGGCCGATGTCATCGACGTGCACCCGGTTCGACGCGGTGATCGAGCCGGCTATCGACTCGTTCCGATCGAACACGACGGACTGTTGGTCGACATCGGTTGCGGCACGGCCCACGGTGTGACACCGCTCGACGATGGTCGATCACCGTTCCATTTCGGTCGCCGTCGACTCGCGCTCCTCGAGCCTCCGCACATGCACACCAGCATGGCGATCATCACCGACGATCTGGCTCGGCCGAACGTCGGCGATCGGGTCGACGTCCAACGCCCCCTCATCACGACCACGGTCGACCGCGTCGACTGGGTCTGACAGCGGTGTCCGGGCCGTCACCCACCGCTCGTCGGACGGCCCCCGACGTCACGCGGGCTCTCGCTCTTCTCGGCGTCATCGCGATGAACTACCACGGCGCGATGAATCCCGAACCCGTGGTGCATGGGTTCTGGGATCGTCTGTTCCACACGTCCACCGGAGTACTCAGCACCCGATTCGCGGCCGCGTTCGTCCTGATGGCCGGAGTGGGTGTGGCCCTCATGTCGTCGAACGCGTTGCGCACGGACGATCGAGAGGGTCTGAACGCGGTTCGCCTGCGTCTCGCTCGACGCGGTCTGCTTCTCTACGCGGTCGGTCTGGCCCTGAACCACGCGTGGGGCGGCACGATCATCTTCTACTACGGCGCCTACCTGTTGATCGCGGCCCTCATCGTTGGCGCATCGGACCTGAGCCTCGTCACGTTGGGCGCCGTGACGATCACCGCCGCGGCCGGACTCAGTGCGTGGCTCGCCTCGCGACCCGCGGGGTCCGAACGCATCGATTGGTTGGACCCGCGCGAGATCGACACGGTGCCGGATCTGATCGGACGCACGTTCACGGGTTACACGCATCCGGTTCTGCCGTGGATCGCGTTCTTCATCGTCGGAATCGTCATCGGTCGACATCTGGCCGACTTCCAACGTCGGGCGCGGTCGATCGCCCTGTTCGGTTCGGCCTTCACCGCGGCCATGTATCTGATTCTTCACGTCGCCTCCACCTCATCGATGCTCGACGACCCCAGCAACGCGACCCTGTTCTCCACCGAGCCCTTCCGACGCGGGCTCGGATACTCCGCCACCACCATCGGCATCATCGTCACCGCCTTCGCCCTGATCTGCCTGGTGGTGGAACGACTCGAAGGATCGGCGGTGATTCGCTTCGTGCAACGCGCCGGGCAGATGACCTTGTCCGCGTATCTGCTGCACGTTCTCGTCTACTACGCGCTCTTTCGGTGGTGGTCCGTCATCGACTCGCGCGGGCTGTCCACCGCACTCATCGTCGCCACGATGCTCTGGATCGCGATCGTCGTCGGATCGGCGGCATGGCGCGCGCGCTTCGGACTCGGCCCCGCCGAGAGGCTCTATCGCCTCATCGGTGGATGATCGTCGTCAACGACACGACATCAACGGCGGTTGTGTCCGCGCCACGCCACGGCACCCGCGCCCACGATCGGTGATC
>JAIXWJ010000065.1 GCA_027491335.1 Actinomycetes bacterium
ACCGCCGATGCCGACGACGTCGACGATGCCGGGGAAGAAGTGGACGAGCCCGCCGAGAAGCCGGCCCGTCGCAAGCGTGCGACGCGTTCCGAAGCCACGGAGTCGCATTCGCAGGGACAACTCGACACACCGGCTCCGCCGCCGAGCGAGTGGGTCCTGCCGGCCGCGTCGTTGCTCAGTCGATCCGGCAAACAAGCCATCGACGACGCCGAGATCAGCGAACGCGGGCGCCTGCTCGAAGAGTCGTTGAGATCCCATGGTGTGGAGGTCACGCTGAAGGGTCGCACCGTCGGCCCCACCGTCACGCGCTACGAACTGGAACTGCATCCCGGTGTGAAGGTGGCCCGCGTCACCAGTTTGCAAAAGGACATCGCCTACGCGATGGCGGCCACCGACGTGCGAATCCTCGCGCCGATTCCCGGGGAGTCGCTGATCGGTATCGAGGTTCCCAATCGTTCTCGTCAACTGGTGTCGCTCGGCGACATCATGGGTTCGGCCGAGTCCAAACTGGCGACCCATCCGCTCGACGTGGCGGTCGGAAAGGACATCGCCGGTCGATCGGTGTTCCTGAATCTCGCCACCACACCGCACTTGCTCATCGCCGGAGCCACCGGAGCGGGCAAGTCCAGCGGAATCAACTGCATCATCACGTCGTTGCTGATGCGCTCCACTCCCGATCAAGTGCGCATGATCCTGATCGACCCCAAGCAGGTGGAGATGGGTCAGTACGCGCGACTGCCGCACCTACTCACGCAGCCGGTCACCAATCCGAAGAAGGCCGCCAACGCGCTGTCGTGGGCCGTGCGCGAGATGGAGCGTCGTTACGACCTGTTGTTCGAGATGGGTTATCGCGACATCACCGGCTACAACGCCGCTTTCGATCGTGGTGAGATTCAGGCCGAGAAGGGCACCGAAACGGTGGCCGAGCGCATGTATTTCATCGTGGTGGTGGTCGACGAGTTGAACGACCTCATGATGGTCGCGGCTCGCGACGTGGAGGAGAGCATCACCCGAATCGCGCAGAAGGCGCGCGCGGTGGGCATCCACCTCATCGTGGCCACCCAGCGCCCGTCGGTGAACGTCATCACCGGAGTCATCAAGGCCAACGTTCCCGCGCGCGCCGCGTATTCCGTGTCCAGCCAGACCGACAGCCGGGTGATCCTCGACCAAGTCGGTGCCGAGAAATTGGTGGGCAAGGGCGACATGTTGTTGCTACCGGGCAACTCCTCGGTCGCTCAGAGAATTCAGGGTTGCTGGGTCGAAGAGGACGAGGTGCGCAAGGTGGTGGCCCATTGGCGCAAGCAGGCCCCCGAGGTGTCCTACGTGAAGGGTGTCGAGGGCGACGAGCCCGCCGCCGGCAGTCCGGCGGGAATGGCGATCACCGAGAGTTACAGCGACGATGACGACGACGAGACCTTGTTGAAGGCGGCCATGGAACTGGTGGTTCGCAGCCAGCTGGGGTCGACCTCGATGTTGCAGCGCAAATTGAAGGTCGGATTCGCCCGCGCCGGGCGAATCATGGATCTTCTCGAGGAGCGCGGCGTGGTGGGCCCGAGTGTGGGCAGCAAGGCCCGCGAGGTTCTGATGACGGTCGAGGAGTACGAGGCGCTCGGCTGAAAGCGCGCTCGCGCCGACACGTCATGAGTACGCATGGCGTGAAACATGGCATGATCGTCCCATGACGAACGTGGGGGAAATCATCGAAGTTGCCTCGGGGTTGAAGTTTCCCGAAGGCCCGATCGCGATGGCCGATGGGAGCGTGATTCTGGTCGAGATGTTCGGCCCGCGAATCACTCGTGTGCGTCCCGACGGCTCGAAGGAGACCATCGCCGAGATCGTGGGCGGTCCGAACGGAGCGGCCATCGGTCCCGATGGTGCGCTGTACCTGTGCAACAACGGCGGCTGCTTCACCGAGATCGACTTCGGGGGAATGTCGTTCCCGGGTCCTTTCGATCCGGCGCGATACAGCGGTGGTCGCATTCAACGCGTGGATCTGACCACCGGTGCGGTGACGGACCTGTACACGTCGTGCGATGGGCGACCGTTGCGCGCACCGAACGACCTGGTGTTCGATACGCACGGTGGCTTCTATTTCACCGACCACGGAATCCGCGACTTGGCCGCCCGCACCGCCGATCTGACGGGCATCTACTACGCCAAGGCCGACGGCTCATCCATCGTGGAAGTGGATTTCCCGGCCGAGGGTCCCAACGGAATCGGACTGTCGCCCGATGGCAAGAAGGTGTACTGGGCCGAGACTCACACCGGTCGCGTGTTCCAGCGCGACATCGTGTCGCCGGGTGTCCTGTCGCCGACGATGCCGGGAGACACCAGTGCGGTGCTGTGTGGTCTCGCGGGATTGCAGTTGCTCGACTCGTTGGCCGTCGATGGCGCCGGCAACGTGTGCGTGGCGACGTTGGTGAACGGAGGCATCACGGTGATCTCTCCGAACGGTGAGATCCTGCGTCACATCGCCACGGGCGACTTGTTGACCACCAACATCTGTTTCGCCGCCGACGGATCCAACACGGCATGGATCACGCTGTCGGGAACCGGTCGGTTGGTTCGGATGGAGTGGCCCTGGCCCGGACTGCGGCTCGCCCACTCGGCCTGAACCGACCGGTAGCCTGATCGATGTGTCGGGCCAGCAGAAGAGCTTCTACGTCGAAACGCTCGGCTGTCCGAAGAATCAGGTGGACTCCGACAAGCTGATCGGAACCTTGTTGGCTGACGGCATGGTGGCCGTGGAGTCCGCCGACGAAGCGGACCTGGTCGTGGTGAACACCTGTGCGTTCATCGACGAAGCCCGTCGCGAGTCCATCGACACGATCCTCAGCCTCGACGAACAGCGTCGTGAGTCGTCGCGCCTGGTGGTCACCGGATGCATGGCCGAGCGTTACGGCGCCGAGCTGGCCGCCGAACTTCCCGAGGTGGATTTGGTGGCCGGTTTCGGGGTGCCGGTGCAGGAGGCTCCGTCACGCAAGTTGATTCCGGTGGGCTCCGCGCCCGTTCCCACGCTGGACCTGCTGAATCTGCCGCGTCCGAAGAGTTCGTCTCCGTGGGCATACGTCAAGATCGCCGAGGGTTGCGACCGTTCGTGCGGATTCTGTGCGATTCCGTCGTTCCGGGGGCCGCAGCGCAGTCGCGACATGGAGTCGATCCTTCGTGAGGTGGACGAACTTCAGGCCCGCGAGATCGTGCTGATCGCCCAAGACCTCGCGAGCTACGGCAAGGATCGCCCCGACGAACTCGGTGCGGGTTCCATCGTGCCTCTGGTGCGCGCCGTGAGCGAGCGCGTCGACCGCACGCGCCTGCTGTACTTGTACCCGAGCGACCTCACCGACGACCTCATCGACGCGATCCTCGACAGCGGAGTTCCGTATTTCGATCTGTCGTTGCAACACGTGAGCAAGCCCCTGCTTCGCCGCATGCGCCGTTGGGGAGACGGACGCCGTTTCCTCGATCGCATCGCCGACATTCGGCGTCGCGACCCCGAGGCGGCGTTCCGTAGCAACTTCATCGTCGGCTATCCCGGTGAGACCGAGGAGGATCACGACCAACTGTTGGACTTCGTGGCCGAAGCCCAGTTGGACTGGTGCGGATTCTTCGCGTACTCGCCCGAAGAGGGCACCTACGCCTACGACCTCGATGGTGCGGTCGAAGAGGGTCTGATGCGCGATCGTTTGGCGGAACTCTCCGAACTTCAGGACTCCATCACCGCTCGCCGGCGCGACGATTTGGTCGGTCGCGAGATTCGGGTTCTGGTGGACGAGGTCGGTGTCGGGCGCAGTCACCGCGAGGCGCCGGAGATCGACGGAATCGTCGAGGTGCCGACGACGCTCGCGGTGGGTGAGTTCCACACCGTCACCGTGAGGTCCGCGATGGGCCCCGATCTCGTCGCCGACTGAGCGTTCGACTCGAGCCCCGACTCGAGCCCGGCACGAAGTCGGTTTTCGCAGGTTCGGTGTGGCACGATGATTCCGTGCCGGTCGACCCCAATGCCATCGCCACGTGGGCCAACGCCGTCACGGTGGGTCGCATTCTGGTCTCACCATTGATGTTCGTCGTCATCCCGGACTCGTCGGAAGGATCGTGGGCGGCCTTCGCTTTGTGGTTCGTCCTGTGTTCCAGCGACGGCATCGACGGCTATCTCGCTCGTCGGCACGGAGCCACGCGATCCGGTGCGTTCCTCGACCCCTTGGCCGACAAGGTGCTCGTTCTCGGGGCCATGTTCGCTCTGGTCAGCCGCGACATTTATTGGATCGTTCCGGTGGCGATCATCGGCGCGCGCGAAGTGGCCATCAGCATGTACCGAGTGTTGGTGGGGGCCAAGGGCATCAGCGTTCCGGCCAGTCGTCTGGCGAAGTGGAAGACGTTGTTTCAGCAGTTGAGCGTGGCCTTCGCGATCGCTCCGCTGACGTCGGCGGATGCCACCTGGCTGTGGCTGTGGTTGCTGTGGATCTCGGTGGTGTTCACGGTCGTGAGTGGACTGCAATACATGTGGCGCGCGCATCGACTTCGCGGCTCCACTCCGGCGACGGTGGGATGACGTGCGCTGTTCGGTGATCGCCGTCGGAACCGAACTCCTGCTTGGTCAGATCGTCGACACCAACTCGTCCTGGATCGGCGAACAACTCGCCGCCAACGGAATCGATTCCCTCATTCAGATCAAAGTTGGTGACAATCGCGAACGCATCGTGAACGTCCTACGCTCGGTGTTGGCCGATGCCGACGCGGTGGTCATGTGCGGAGGGCTCGGGCCGACGCACGACGATCTCACCCGCGAAGCGATCAGCGAAGTGATGGGTCAGCCGTTGGAGTTGCACGACGACATCGCCGACGTGATTCGGTCCATCTTCGAGTCCCGCGGGCGCCGTATGGCCGAGAACAACCTGCGACAGGCCATGGTGCCGAACGGAGCCACCGTGATCCACCAGACGCGTGGAACCGCGCCGGGTCTGATCTGTCCGGTGGGGGACAAGGTGATCTACGCGGTCCCCGGTGTGCCTCACGAGATGCACGACATGATGGAGCGCGCCGTGTTGCCCGATCTGCGCCGCCGCGGAGGGGACACGTCGGTGATCGCCAGCCGTGTGATTCGCACGTGGGGTGAGAGCGAGAGTGGATTGAACGAGCGACTCGATCCGGTCATCGCCGAACTGGAATCGACGGGCAACCCGACGTTGGCCTTCCTCGCCAGTGGTTGGGAGGGCATCAAGGTGCGTCTCACCGCCAAGGGTTCCACCATGGACGAAGCCACGGCGTTGTTGAACGACTGGGACGCGCGGGTGTGCGCTCTGGTCGGTGACGTGGTGTTCGGGCGCGATGCTCAGAACATGGAGTCCGTCGTGCTGGACCTGTTGCGTGATCGTGGTTGGTCGTTGGGGCTGGCCGAGTCCGTCACGGGTGGTTTGGTGTCGGGTCGACTGACGTCGATCCCCGGTGCCAGTGACGTGTTGCGCGGTTCGGTGGTGTCGTACGCCAGCGACGTGAAGTTCGACGTTCTCGACGTTCCCCGGGGTCCGGTGGTGAGCGAGGAAGCAGCCATCGCGATGGCCGAGGGGGCTCGTCGTGTGCTCGGTGCGTCCGTGGGCCTGTCGTTGACCGGAGTGGCCGGTCCGACCGAGCAGGACGGGCAGCCCGTCGGAACGTTGTGGGTCGGCGTGTCGATGCCGGATCGAGGGACCACGGCGACGATGTTTCGCCTGCCCGGTCAGCGCGACCAGATGCGTCAGATGGCGGTCATCTCGGCGTTGGACCTACTGAGACGAAGACTTTCCGGGCAGTAGCCTGCCCATCGGATTGCCCTCGTAGCTCAGCTGGATAGAGCAACGGCCTTCTAATCCGTAGCGCGCACGTTCGAATCGTGCCGAGGGCGCCAGGTGCTGACACACGAAATCGCGGCTGTCGTACCATCGACGCATGCCCATCGCCGAACCTCTCGCCGTCACGTTCGACTGTCACGACCCCGCTCGACTCGCGGACTTCTGGCTTCGGTTGGTGGGGGGAACGCTCGAACCTGAGGTGCACGAGGATGACTACATCGTCATCGAGAATGTTCCGGTGTTCGGCTTTCTCGGGTTTCAGCAGGTCCCGGAGGACAAGACCGTGAAGAATCGCGTGCATCTCGACCTCGACGTGTCCGACATCGAGACCGCCGTGCAGGCATCCACGGCCATCGGTGCCGTGAGAGTCGGCGTTCCGGTCGAAGAACCGTGGAACTGGTTCCAAGTGATGCGAGACCCGGAAGGCAACGAGTTCTGTTTCATTCGTCGCAAGGAGACCGAGGACTCCTGAGGTCGCGAAATCGGCGTCCGATCCGTATCCGATGGCCGATGGCGCGAACAGTGTGAATTTCGGACCGTTCCGAGGGCGACTCGCTTGTCCAATCGCCTCGTGGTGGTCGTACAATCTCGGTCTGCCCGAATACCGCGGTTTCGGGCGTCGACGGTGACGAAGCGAGGTTCGCGTGAAGTTCAAGAAGGGTGACACGGTCATCTATCCCCAGCACGGTGCGTGCAAGGTCATCGCGATCCGCAAGGAAGACCCGTTGAGCACCGGCAAGGCCCAGGACTACCTCATCCTCGAAGCCGTGATCGGCGAGATGCGCCTCATGGTTCCCATGGCCAAGGTGGACGACGTCGGCGTGCGTCCTCCGGTGTCGCCCGACGAACTCGAGGATCTGGTGGCCGTGTTGGCCAAGGCCGACCCGCGCGTGCCGTCGAACTGGAGTCGTCGTTTCAAGAACCACCAAGAGAAGCTGAAGAGCGGTGACGTGTATCAGGTGGCCGAGGTGGTGCGAAACCTGGCATCGCGCAACCGTGATGCGTCGTTGTCCGCCGCCGAGCGCACCATGTACGAACGCGCGCGAGTGAACCTCATCTCCGAGATCGCCCCGGCGCTGAAGGTGACGCCCGAAGAGGCCGAGGCCTACCTGGACGACGCTTTGGCCAAGGGCGTGTTGAAGCCCGTGAAGGCCGCCAAGCCCGCCGCCAAGACCCCGATGTGGGAAGAGTCCGGCGACGATGCGTCGGCCGCGGAAGCGCCGGCGAAGGCCGCTCCGGCCAAGAAGGCGGCGCCCGCCAAGGCGGCCCCGGAAAAGAAGGAAGCGCCCGCGAAGGCCGCTCCGGCGAAGAAGGCCGCTGCCGCCAAGAAGGAAGCGCCGGCCAAGGATGCTCCGGCGAAGAAGGCCGCTCCCGCCAAGAAGGAAGCGCCGGTCAAAAAGGCGGCTCCGGCCAAGAAGGCGGCTCCGGCCAAGAAGAAGTAGCCGGTACGGCGCTGGGTAGCGTGACCCCATGCTGACCCGACCGGTGATGTCGCGTGACGAACTGACGGCCCTCATCGACGAGGGTGTCATCGATTCGGTGATCATGGGGTTCGTCGATCGTTACGGTCGTCTGGTGGGCAAACGCGCCTCGGGTCGATTCTTCGTGGATCACGTGGCCGATCACGGCACCGAGAACTGCGACTACCTGCTCACCTGCAACATCGAGAACGACCCCGCCGCGGGCTTCCGATTCTCCAGCTTCGACAAGGGGTACGGCGACATGGTCGCGCGCGCCGACTGGAGCACCGTGCGTGTGCTTCCGTGGGTGCCCCGCACCGCACTGGTCATGTGCGATTTGTTTTCCACCGAGACCGGTGAGCTGGTGGAGGTCGCTCCGCGCACCATTCTTCGTCGCCAGGTGGAAGCCGCGGCGTCGATGGGTTACTTGCCCATGGTCGGTAGCGAGATCGAGTTCTATCTGTACCGCGACACGTACGAAGAGGCCCACGCGCGCGGGTACTCCGCCTTGAGCACGCACTCCAATTTCGCGGAGGACTACAACATCCTGCAGACCACCCGCGACGAATACGTCATCGGTGAGATTCGTCGCGCGCTCGAAGGTGCGGGAGTTCCCGTCGAATTCACCAAGGGTGAGGCCGGCCGAGGCCAGCACGAGATCAATCTGTCGTACGCCACCGCACTCGAGATGGCCGATCGCAATCACGTCTACAAGAACGCCGCCAAGGAGATCGCCGCGGCGCTCGGTCGTTCGGTCACGTTCATGGCCAAGCCGTCCATGTCCGACGTCGGATCGTCGTGCCACGTTCACGCCAGCCTGTGGTCGCTCGATGGCTCCACGGCATTGTTCGCCGATCATCACGGCGAGCACGGTGCGAGCAAGCTGTTCCGCCATTTCGTGGCCGGTCAGATCGCCACGGCCCGCGAGTTCTCGTTGTTGTGGGGTCCGACGGTGAACAGCTATCGACGTTTCAAGCCGGGGTCATGGGCCCCGACGGGCGTGGGGTGGGGAATCGACAATCGCACCGTGGGCTTCCGCAAGGTGGGTCACGGCGCATCGACCCGAGTCGAGAATCGCATCCCGGGTGCCGATGCCGTCAGCTATCTGGTGTTCGCCGGAACCATCGCCGGTGGCCTACACGGAATCCGTCATGAGCTGGAGCCCGCCGCTCCGTTCGAAGGCAACGGGTACGAGGATCGCGATGTCGAGCGCATTCCGTGGAATCTTCCCGATGCCATCGACCTGTGGCGCAACAGCAACATCGCGCGGGAGTGTTTCGGCGAAGAAGCGCACCACTGGATCCTGCGCTCGGCCGAGGCCGAGTGGGAGGACTTCAACGACACGGTCACCGACTGGGAACTGAAGCGCTACTTCGAGCGCATCTGAACCGTTGCGATCACCGGTAGGTGATCCGATCGTCGCGACCAAACCACTGTTGGTTCGGGAACCTCGACCCGCGAGACCGTCCATTCGTTGGGTGTTAGTACATGGTCGAGACGTTGGTGCGGGGCGACGGTCGGATTGGTGAGTCCGTTGCGGGAACGATCGGGGGCGGTGGACCACGCGTCGTGCAATCTGTCGCCGGCGAGTGCGTCCACCACCGCGGGTTCGCGATGATCGTTCAGATCGCCCACCAGCACCGTGGGCAACTCCTGCCCGTGATCATGATCGTGATCATGGTCGCAGTCATGCGGGAATTCGGTGCGCACCAGACCGTTCAGTTCGGACGCCTGACGAATGCGTTCCTCGGCATCGTCTCCCGAAGCCAAGTGGGTGTTCACGAGGCGAAAATCACCGGTGGGGTGTTCGATGGTGGCCCACATCGCCACCCGTCGTCGGAAGTCGGACCGTGATCGAGGGCCGGTCAGTTCGGCGTCACCGTCGTGGTTCATGGGGTCGCGCGACAGGATGGCCAGACCCTCGGCGAGGCGAGGCAGAAAACGTGAATAGCCGTTGTGCTTGAACGCCCAGACGCAGTGGTATCCGAGTTCGGTCGACAGGCGGCGTGCTTGATGCCGTCGAACCTCCTGGAGGCCGATGACATCGGCGTCGAAAGAGGCGAGGGTGATCGCCAGGTCGTCGAGGTCGGGTCGCGCGGCGCCGTGGATGTTCCACGACACGATGCGCAACTCGGAACGACGGTCGATCATGTTCCCAGTCTTGTCGGTCGGGCGGGAAGTAGCGTGGGAACCCGAACACGAAGGAGCAACATGGGACGTCTGACGGGCAAAGTGGCGGTCATCACCGGCGGGTCATCGGGTCTCGGTCGCGTGGGCGCCGAACTCTTCGCCCGCGAGGGTGCCATGGTCGTGGTGGCGGACGTGGTCGATGGCGACGAGGTCGTCGACGCGATCGATGCCGCCGGTGGCGAAGCCACGTTCGTGCGATGCGACGTGAGCGACGAGTCCTCGGTGGAGGCGGCCATGGCTCATGCCGTGGAGACTTTCGGTGGATTGCACGTGCTGTACAACAACGCGGGTGTGATGCTCAGCGAGGATGACGGCCCCACCAACACCTCGATCGACACGTATCAGCGCACCATGGACATCAACGTGAAGGGTGTTCTGTTGGGCTGCCGATACGCCATTCCGGCGATGCTGGCCTCCGGTGGTGGATCCATCGTGAACGTGGCCAGTTTCGTCGCGCACATGGGAGCGGCAACACCGCAGGTGGCATACACGGCGTCCAAGGGAGCGGTGCTGGCCATGACGCGAGAGATCGCGGTCATCTACGCCCGTCAGGGCATTCGCGCAAATTCGTTGTGTCCCGGACCCATCATGACTCCGATGTTGGCCAAGTTCCTGAGCGACGATGCCAAGCGCAACCGTCGTCTGGTTCACATCCCCATGGGCAGATTCGGTGATCCGATCGAGATCGCCAACGGTGCGTTGTTCCTGGCATCCGACGAGAGCAGTTGGATGACGGGGCAGTCGCTGATCATCGATGGTGGGATCACCGCCGCCTACGTCACGCCCGAATGACGGACTAGGACAGGATCACCGGCCCGTTGGCGGTGAGGATCTCGGCGTTGATCGCCGCGTGATCCGCGTAGTTGAGCGAGATCAACGACTCCTCGTCGCCGAGAACGGATTCGTCGCTCACCGCCGAGAGCATCATGTCGATCGAACGCGGCTGCGGATGATGCAGGTCGAGTCGGACCAGAGTTCCGCCCACCTGCAAGCCGTGGGTCGGGTGCTCGGTGCGGCCCCAGTCGATGAAGAACGGCAACACGCCGTTCTCGGGAAGGGCGCCCAAGGTCAACGTCCATTCGATCAGCACTCCGTCCAAGCGTTGACGGCTCATGGGGAGCACGTCACCGGGATCGAAACCGGCCTCGCGGGCCGCCGTCACGATGTCGGGCAGTGGCCGACGAGGGGCCGCGCACCACGCCACCAGGGCTGGCCGTTCGAGGGTGTCCACCCCGAAAGGGCGGGGAAAATCGGGGGCCGGTTGGGCGGGGTCGGGCCCCACGATCTCCAGGTACGTGCGATCGCCCAAACCGAGCAGAGCGTTGAACGTGCCCAGGCCCACGTGTGCTCCGCCGGGTTGAGGGGCCACCCCGAATCGAGCCTCGATGTCGGCCACCGTCTCGGCGAGATCGGGGGTGGCGTACACCAGGTGGTCGATGTGAAGGAGCTTGCTCATGGTCAGTTGTCCATGTTGGCACCTCCGCGCCTGCCAAACTCGTGATCGTGCCCGAAACCTCACGTCCCGCCCCCGAAGACGCCACCGGCCCCATCCCCGTGATCGGAACCGGTCCTCGCGTCGCCTTCCTCGGTCTTGGAGTCATGGGAGCACCCATGGCCGGACATCTGTCGAAGGCCGACTATCGCATCACGGTGTACAACCGGACGGCGAAGAAAGCCTTGGCGTGGGTGGCGTTGCATCGTGGTCTGGCCAAGCCCACGCCCATCGAGGCGGTGGAGGATGCCGAGGTCGTGATGCTCTGTGTGGGCAACGATGACGACGTGCGCAGCGTGGTTCTCGGACCATCGGGTGCGTTGGCGGGCATGAAGCCCGGCTCGATCCTCGTCGATCACACCACGGCTTCGGCCGACGTGGCTCGCGAGATCGCCGCGGCGTGCGCCGAACGAGGAGTGGGATTCGTCGACGCCCCCGTGTCGGGCGGACAGGCAGGAGCCCAAAATGGCGCGCTCACGGTGATGTGCGGATGCGACGACCCGGCGGTGTTCGAAAAGGTCAAGGTGGTGATCGCTCCGTATTCGCGGGCATGCGAACTGTTGGGCGGCGTCGGTGCGGGTCAGTTGGCCAAGATGGTGAACCAAATCTGCATCGCCGGAGTCGTTCAGGGATTGGCCGAGGGAATCAACTTCGCTCAGAAGGCCGGCCTCGACGTGGAGAAGTTGGTGAGCGTCATCGGCAAAGGTGCCGCGCAGAGCTGGCAGATGGACAATCGTGCCGGCACCATGGCCAAAGGCGAGTTCGAGTTCGGTTTCGCCGTGGAATGGATGCGCAAGGATCTGGGCATCTGCCTCGACGAAGCCGATCGGAACGGAGCCCGTTTGCCCATGACGGCCCTCGTCGATCAGTTCTATGCCCAGGTGATGGCCCGTGGCGGTCGCCGGTGGGACACCAGCAGCCTCGTTCATCTGTTGCAGAACGATTGAGTGGTCGTCTCCATCGTCTTCGATCGGCGACGGCGATCTAGTCTGCTGTTGCGAATGGGGGTGAGGTGATGGGGGACGTGCGTGAGGGGTCGGACACGAATTCCACGTCGGTGAACACACCGCGTCGGCGATTGGAGCTCATGGCCGAGCGGACGATCGCCCACAACAAGGCGGGAACCACCCACCTGACCGATTCGCCCACCACCATTCCCGCGTCGAACTATCACGATCCCGAACGTTGGCGTCGCGAGGTCGATCTCATCTTCAAGCGGGTTCCGTTGCTTCTGGCGACGTCGGCCGAGATCAAGGATGCCAACACCTACAGGGCCATCGAAGTGGCCGGAATGCCGGTGTTGATCGTGCGCGGATCCGATGGCGTGGCACGAGCTTTCGTCAACATGTGCAGCCATCGCGGCGCGATGTTGGTGGACGAGGGAGTGGGTGAGGCTCGTCGATTCGCCTGTCCGTATCACAACTGGGTGTACGACCAGCGCGGCGAATTGGTCGGTATGTACAAGCAGGAAGAATTCGGTGCGGTGGACACGTCCTGTTTGTCGCTCACCGATCTGCCACTGATCGAACGTGCGGGCTTGATCTGGGTGACGTTGAACCCGAGCTTCGCGATGGATCCGGACGCGTTCCTGGCGGGATACGACGAATTGTTGGAGTTCTGTCGGTTCGCCGAGATGAATCACTTCGGGTCGCGACGTCTGCTCGGGCCCAACTGGAAGATTTCGTTCGACGGGTACGTGGACTTCTATCACCTGCCGATTTTGCACAAGAACACCTTCGGTCCCGATTTTCCGAGCGACGCGCTCTTTCATCGTGTGGGTCCGCATCAGCGCGTCACCGGCCCTCGTGGCAACTGGGCGAAACTGGAGAATCGCTCGCCCGATCAATGGCCCGAGTCCATCCTCATTGGCGGAGTGTGGAGCATCTTTCCGCACGCATCCATCGCGGGTTTCGACGTGGGGGAGCACAAGGTGTACCAAGTGGCCCGCATCTTCCCCGGCGCCACGGCCGAGGAGTCCGTCACGTATCTGGATTTCATCTCCACCGCCCCGAGGACGCCCGACATGATCGCGGCCATCGACAAACAGATCGCGTTTCTCGAGATGGTGGTGCGAGACGAGGACTACGCCACCGGCTTGAAGATCCAACGCACCGTCATGACCGGTGCCAAGACCGAGTTCGTCTTCGGTCGCAACGAGGGTGGTGCGCAGTACGTGCACGGCTGGATCGATGCCATCCTCGACACACCGAACGAGGATCTGTCGGATCTCTTTCGGAGCGGGGTCGACGTGGCCCGCATCGTGAACCCCTGAGTGTTCGTGTGGCGGGTCAACCGCCGGCGACGTCGGACGTGAGAGAATCGAGGCCATGACCGGCGTCGGACTTTGCCTTCCTCAACTCGGACCACACGTCACCGTCGAGGTGGTGGCCGAGTTCGCTCGGCGCGCCGACGAATTGGGGTACTCGGGACTATGGGTGCAGGACCACTTCATGTACCCGCTCGCGCCGGAGCGCGGCTATGGCGCCAAGGATGTGCTCCCTCCGGATCAGTACAAGTCCGTGTGGGCGCCAACGGAGACCCTCGCGTTCGTGGCCGGTATCACCAAGAACGTCGCGCTGGGCACGAGCATCCTGGTGGCCGGCAATCATTGGCCGGTTCCGTTGGCGCAGCGCCTGGCCACGATCGATCAGATGTCCCGAGGGCGACTGATCGTGGGTTTGGGTGTGGGCTGGAGCCCCGAGGAACACGTGGCCGCGGGCACCGACGTCACCGAGCGCGGACGACGCATGGATGATTTCGTTCCGACGATGTTGGCCTGCTGGGGGCCCGACCCGGTGTCCCACGACAGCGATTTCTTCTCGGTTCCCGAATCATGTGTGAATCCCAAACCGTTCGGCGGCCGTCGCCCGAAGTTGTTGAGCGGTATGTGGTCGGCGCAGGGTCTCGAACGCACCGCACGATGGTTCGACGCATGGAATCCGGCCGGCTTGCCCGTGGGCAAGGTGCAAAAGATGGTGGCTTCGATGGACGCCAAGCGGCCCGCCGGACGTCCCGGCCTCGAGGTGTACTACCGATCCTTCGTGCAGGCGCCGAACGGTCCGGCTCCGGCCGATGGCGACAACATGGCCGCGCTCGTCGCCGACGCGGTGGCGACGCGCGAGGCGGGTTTCGCCGACCTGTGCTTGGAGCACAACTTCTGGTCGAGCATTCAGTCACCCGATGACTGGTTGGCGATTCCCGACCGGTTCTTGCCGGTTCTGGAGGCCGCTCGCGGCTGAGGTCGTCTCAGATCGCGGAGTTCAGCGCTGCGGGATCCGCCAACAAGTCGACGATCGACTTGCAGAACTGGGCCGCCGGTGCGCCATCGAACACGCGATGGTCCCACGTGAGGCTGAGCGTCATGCGCTTGGAGGTGGCGGGCTTTCCCTTGGAATTCAGCACCACTTCGTCGCGCAGTCGGCCGACGCCGAGAATGGCCGAGTTCGGAGGATTGATGACCGGAGTGAATCCGTCCACGCCGAACATGCCCAGGGTGCTCACAGAGAAGGTGCCACCCTCGAGTTCCGTGAGCGCCAACTTGCCCTCGCGGGCCGCCGACGACAATCGCTTGGTTTCATCGGCCAGTCCGGGCAAATCGAGTGACAGGGTGTTCTTGATCACCGGCACGATGAGGCCTTCGTCGAGAGCCACGGCCATGCTCACGTGCACCTCGGGCAATAGCGCGATTCCTTCATCGACGACCTGAGAGTTCACGATGGGGTGCAGACGCAACGCGCGAGCACAGGCGGCGATGACGTAGTCGGTGAAGCCGGGAAGGGTGGCGCCGCCCGCGGCCTTGCGCGCCTCGCGGTCGGCGACGACGGCGTCGAGGTCGGCGTCCATGTGCAGCGTGAGTTGCGCCGTGTCCCGAAGGCTGGAGTGCATGCGCTTGGCGATGGTGCCGCGCATGCCGGTTAGCTTCTTCATCGAGCTCGGGGGCTGTGATGCCGGCGCGAGTGGCTGCGCCGTCGACGTGGATCCTGACGCTTGTTGTGCCGAGCCTGTTTGTATCGGCGCTGATTGAGTCGATGTCAGTCGCGCCCGCACCCAAGCCGCCACACCATCACGCGTCACGCGACCATCGGCGGGATCGTAGGGAACGAGAGACAAATCGACACCGAGCAGTTCGGCCAACTGACGCGCGGCGGCGGTGGCCAACACATGTCCGGTCGAGGACACGATCGGAGCGACGACCGGAGCGACGTTCAGCGACGTCGTCGGCGCGTTGCGCACATCGACCGAAGTGACCCGACCGTTGGGTCCGGTGCCAACGATGGTGGTGGGATCGATTCCTCTTTCCCGGGCCACACGGCGCGCGTTGGGCGAGACGAACACTCGACCATCGGTCGAACGAGCGCTGGTTGCCACCGGTGTCGTGGTCGCGGCAGGTGCCTGGGCGATGGGCGCCGAAGTGGTGGACGTCGGGGCCGCCGCAGTAGGGGGCTTTTCGCCGTCGGCGAGCAGGAAGCCAATGATCGCGCCACACGGGAAGGTGTCTCCGACGAGTGCGGTGCGGTGCAAAACACCCGCGGCCGGTGACTCCACGTCACTTTCCACTTTGTCGGTCTCGATGCGCAACACCGCCATGCCCGCGGTGATGGTCGCACCATCCTCCACGAGCCACTCGAGGATCGTTCCTTCCTCCATGGTGAGGCCGAGTTTGGGCATGATGAATTCAGTGGCCATGTTGGTCCCCGTCCGTTGTCGATTGTGTTCGCTCGTCGAATCGTTGATCGCGCGCGGCGATGTTCAGAGTGGCCTCCACGTCGATGAGCAATGGTCCGCTCTGGTCGACACGAACGTTCACGCGACCGCGTTCGCTCACCGGAACATCACGCTCGCCGTCGAAGGCCAACACGCACTTGCCGACGATCTCGACGTTCTCGCCCAGAGCGAGTGGGCGCACCTCGGCGATTTCGAGCGTGGTGAAGGAACCCGGCGCCAGTGGAACTCGCACCCGTCGGCCATCACCGAAGCCCAGACGAACGAGCACTCCGCCATCTTCCCAACGGTCGACCGGATGAACGCGCCCGGCGATGCTCGACAGACCGGTGCTGGCCGGAGTGGCCACGGCCGCCACCACGGCGCGAACGGTGTTCGGGTCACGAACCGCGCGCGCTCCCACGAACTGCGCATCGATGAAGGCCAGATCGACGAGGGCCAAATCGTCGCGCGAGACGTGACGTTCTTCGTCGCCGTCGAGAACGACGTCGTCGATACGCACCGTGACGCGCTTCGACCGTCGTCCGACCCGAGCGATGTCCACGTGTCCCGAGGCCACCAGGGCCGCGGCGGCTCCGGCCGAGGTTCCGTCGATGGCGCTGGGGTAGACGTTGTTGGTGCCCGTGGAGATGGCGATCAATGGCGCGTCGGGCCATCCGAGGGCCACGTCGCGTGCGGTGCCATCGCCACCGAGGGCGATCACGGCTCCGACTTGTTCCTTCCAGAATCGGCGCGCCGCGGCGATGGTGTCGAAGCGCGATCCGGTCAACGGTTCATCGACGATTTCGATCGTGCATTCCCCGTGGGGGCCGTTCAGGTCGAGGCCATCCGCCGCACGTTCGGCCAAGCGATGCCGATCGGGCATCAGCAAAATGCGAGTGGCCCCGGACTCCGCGGCGGCGACGATCGCGCGTCGCACGATGCCCACCTTCGTGACATCGGAGGTGTGGGTGGCCGGGGTCACCAATCGTCGGATGTCCTTGCCCGCATTGGGGTTGACGATGATGCCGACGGTGGCCATGGGGACGATCAGACGCGGGCCATGACATCCCGGACGCCCTGGACGATGGTCTTGGCGTTCGGGATGTAGTGCTGTTCGAGAGCGGGGCTGAAAGGAACCGGTGAGAACGGCGCTCCGATGCGCGTGACGGGCGCATCCAGGTAATCGAAGGCGAGCTCTTGGATCTGCGAGGCGATCTCGCCGCCGAGGCCGCCGAATCGAACGGCCTCGTGCACCACCACCGCATGGTTCGTCTTCTTGACCGAGGACACGATGAGGTCGGTGTCGAGAGGCTGAAGCGTGCGAGGGTCGATGATCTCGCAGTCGATGCCGTCCTTGGCCAGTTCCTCGGCGGCGAGGAGCGCCTCGTTGGCCATGCGGGCGTACGCGACGATCGTGACGTCGTTGCCCGGTCGCAGGATGTTGCCTTTGCCGAGGGGGATCGAGTAGCTCTCCTCGGGCACGTGTCCGGTCATGCCCAGCAGACGCTTGTGCTTGATCATGACGGTCGGGTTGTTCTCCTGGATGCAGGCGGTCATGAGCCCCTTCATGTCGTAGGGGTTCGACGGCATGACCACCTTGAGGCCCGGGATATGGCACAGCAACGCCTCGAGCGACTGACTGTGTTGCGCGGCGGCCGACAAGCCACCTCCACCGGCGGTGGTGATGGTGAGCGGCAGAACCGCGTCTCCGCCGAACATGTACTTCAGCTTGGCCGCCTGGTTCACGATCTGGTCGAGGGCCACGCAAATGAAGTCCATGAACATCAGGTCGACGATCGGACGCAATCCCGTGACCGCCGCTCCGACTCCGAGGCCGACGATGGCCTGTTCGCTGATGGGGGTGTCGACGACTCGGTCGGCTCCGAACTTGGCTTGCAGACCTCCGAACGTTCCGAACACGCCACCGAAGGCACCGATGTCTTCTCCGGCACAAAAGACATTGGGGTCGGCTTCCATTTGCTGCTTGACGGCCTCGTTGAACGCCATCACGTAAGCGAGTTTGCGTTCGTCGGCCATCACTGGGCTCCGGTCATGCTGGTGTACACGCCGACCATGATCTGGTCGGGTGTGGGATAGGGGCTTTCGTCGGCGAAGGCGATGGCGGTGTCGATGTCGGCGCGCAACTCGGCCCAGATCGCGTCGAACTGGTCGCGAGTGGCGGCCTTGTTCTCGATCATTCGATCCTCGAGGGTGAAGATCGGATCGCGTTGCTTCCACATCGCCACTTCGTCGTCGGAGCGGTACTTCAGTCCGAGGTTCTGCACGCCGTGGTGGTTGTAGAACCGGTACGTCTTGGCCTCGATCAGCGACGGACCACCTCCGGCACGAGCGCGCTCGACGGCTTCGACCGCCGCCTCGTGCACCGCGATGACGTCCATGCCGTCGACGATGACGCCGGGCATTCCGTATCCGGCCGCGCGGTCGACGATGTCGGTGATGGCCATGGTCTTGTCGCGCGGGGTGAACTCGCCGTACTCGTTGTTCTCGCAGGCGAAGACGATGGGGAGGTGGAGCGCACACGCCATGTTCGCGGCTTCGTGGAACGCGCCGATGTTGGTGGAACCATCGCCGAAGAACGCCACTGCAACCTGGCCCCGACCGCGGTATCGGTTGGCGAAAGCCGCACCGACGGCGATGGGCGACCCGGCGCCCACGATGCCGTTGGCCCCGAGCATGCCGAGCGAGGTGTCCGAGATGTGCATCGAACCACCCTTGCCCTTGCAATAGCCGGTGGCCTTGCCCATGAGTTCGGCCATCATGCGATTGAAGTCGCCACCCTTGGCGACCAGGTGACCGTGACCGCGGTGGGTGGACGTGATGTGGTCGTCGTCGTTCAGCGCACCGCACACGCCGGCCGCCACTGCTTCCTCACCCACGTAGAGATGGAGGAAGCCGGGCAAGCGATTCGATTCGGCCAAACGCCCGGCGGCCTCTTCGAACAAGCGGATGCGCACCATGCGTCGGTGCAGATCGAGTTGCACGTCGACGGATATGTCCGTTGGGGATCGGTCCATTGGTTGTTCTTCCTTTTCGGGTGGATGGTGGCAAGGTCAGCCGTCGAGTCCGCGCGCCCACCGTAGTGAGCGTCGGAGAAGTTCGTAATACGCCGGTTTTTCCCACGAGCAACGTTCGATGCGCGGGTAGTAGTCGAGGACCGGCTTCATGTCGTAGTGGCCACGACAATGGCCCAGGGTGTTGTACAGGATGGCGCCGCTGCCCAGATGGCGCAGATACATCACGAGATGCGTCGGGTCGCCCGAGGTCCAATCCGCTTCGGCGAATCCGGTGGCCTCACCGCTCCATGTGGTGTGAAGCAGTGGATGAAGGGAATCGCGATCGGCGTATTCGCTCAGGTACAACTCGTCGTCGGTGTCGAACGACTCGATTCCCGCCACGAGCCAGTGCGACGGGTCCGAGACCGCGACGGTGTACGGCTGGATCGGCGGATGGGCGACGAACTGACTGCCGAGGGTCTCGGCCCACAGCGGGAACACTCGCGGCGATTCCACGCCATTGGGTCCGCCAAGAGTGAGCGCCGAGTTGGTTCCGTGGAGGGCCACCCAGCGACCGCCGTTCTCCACCCAGTCGCGGATCGCGCGTTGGGCTTTCTCGCTCGGTCGCACATCGCAGGTGTACGACACGAGGATCTCGGCCGATGTGATGCCGTCCACATCCTCGTAGTCCGGTTGGACGCGAACACGAAACTCGTCGTGTTCGGCGAGCAGACCCAACAGCTCGCGTCGTGCGAAGTCGATGTCGTGGTACTTGCCTCCGGCGACGAGGGTGACCTCGATGCGACGTGTTGCGGGCTTGTGGCTCACGGCCCGACGCTCAGAAGTCGACGCGCTTCAGGAAACCGCCATCGACGGTGAGGTTGACACCGTTGATGTGTCGGGCACGATCGCTGGCCAGGAAGACGACCGCGTTGGCAACGTCGCTCGGCTCACCCATGTGTCCGCCGGGATGGGCCTTCTCGGTGGCCTCGAAGAAGGGAGGCATCGCGTTCTTGATCATGTCCCAGTCGCCGCCCTGCACCATGATCGGGCCGGGGGAGACCACGTTGCACCGGATGCCTTGGGCGCCGAGCACTTGAGCCTGGCCCAACGTCCAGTTCGTGACCGCGGACTTGAGTGCGCTGTAGCTGCCCGATCCACCACCGAAGTGCTCGGCCGTGGCGGTGGTGCCGATGCTGATGACCGATCCACCGCCGGCAGCGAGAGCGGACTTGGCGGCCTCGACGCCGTGCACGAGGGCCATCAAGTCGATGTTGAAGTTGTTGATCCACTGCTCGAGCTTGCGAGCCGGCTTTCCGGACGTGTTGTGCACGTAGATGTCGATGCCGCCGAGTTGCTCGGCCGAGGAGGCCACCCACGCCTTCAGCGCGTCGGGATCTCCGGCATCGACCGCCGCACCCACGACGGTTCCCTTGGCCGACAGTTCCTTCACGGCCGCGGCCACCTCGTCGGCGTTGCGCGCGCAGATCGCCACCGATGCTCCCTCGGCCAGAAGCGTCTCCACGATGGCTCGGCCGAGCCCCTTGGTCGAGCCGGTGACGAGAGCCTTCTTGCCCGCGAGTCCGAGATCCATGATTTCCCCCTGATTGTGTGTTGGTGCATCGGCCATCGGCCGGTGTTGTCTGCTTCGGGCCCGTCCCCGTCAGCGACGGGTGTCCTTCCAGGCCAGATCCTTGTCGACGCGCGGCTCACTGGGCAGGCCGAGAACTCGCTCGCCGATGATGTTGCGCTGGGTCTCGTCCGAGCCTCCGGCGATGCGGTAGCCGGGCGCTCCGAGAACGTGTTCGCCCCACGCGTACGTTCCCCATTCGTTGGTGTCGGCCACCAGTGAGGCGCCGAGGATCCGAGAGATCAGATCCGAGACGCGGGTCATGCCCTCGGTCCAGATGAGCTTGCCCAGAGACCCTTCGGGTCCCGGGGGTGACCCGGCGCGACGCATGTCGGCCGCGCGACGATTCACGAAACCCTCGACGCGGAAATGCGTGTACGCCTTGGCCAGTTCTTGGCGCAACACGGGGTCGGCGGTGACGCCCATGGCCCGAGCGGTGGCCAACACTTGGCGCCACGAACCTCCGACGCGGCTACCGCCGCCACCACCATCGCCGGAATGATCGCGTTCGAAGCCGAGCGTCGTGAGAGCAACCTTCCAGCCCTCGCCCTCGGGGCCGAGTCGCATGGTGTCGGGGATGCGAACGTCGTTGAAGAAGACCTCGTTGAACGACGAGCCGCCGCTCATCTGCTTGATGGGGCGAATCTCGATTCCGGGCAGGTTCATGGGAATGATGAACGCGGTCATTCCCTTGTGCTTGACGACGTCGACGTTGCTGCGCGCGATGAGTTCGCCCCACTCGCTGAACTGCGCCCCCGAGCTCCAGACCTTCTGGCCGTTCAGAACCCATTCGTCGCCGTCGCGCTCGGCGCGACAACCCAACGACGCGAGGTCGCTGCCGGCGCCGGGCTCGGAGAACAACTGGCAACACAGATCCTTGGTGGCCATGAACCGTCCGACGAACTGTTCCTTCTGCTCGGGAGTTCCGAACAGGTCGATCGTCGGGGCGATCAATCCCACGGTGACGCTCAACGTCTCGTGTCCGGTGGGCGTGACGAACTGCGACTCGAGTTTCGAGAACGCCCGTCCGTGCGAGCGGGGATAGCCGAGTCCGCCGTACTTCACCGGTGCGGTGATGGCGTGATAGCCGTGCTCGGCCTTCTTCTGGATCCAGGCCTTGCCGCGTTCGAGGAGAGCCTTCTCGTCTTCGAAGGAGAGAGAGTGGAACACGGACACCGAGAACTCGCCGTCACCCCACACGAGTTCCTTGTCGTCGCTGCCTCCGCTGCGATATTCGGCGTTCGCTTCGAGCCACTCGCGAGCGGTGCGTGTGAACTCCTCGAGCGAGGGTGCGGAGGCGGAGTCGTTGTCGGCGGCCACGACTCAACCGTAATTGATCGGACGATCAGTATTCGTACGGAGGCGAGGCGGTCGGACATACTCGGGAGATGACGGCGGGAAAGGTTGCGAGGCGTACGGATGCGGGGCGAAAGGTCTCGGGGCGACCAAGCGACGGAGCCAAGGTCGTCGAGCGACGTCTCGGGCGACCGCCCGACACCGACTCGGCCGACACTCGCCGGGTCATTTTGCGGATCGCTCGCGAAACCTTCTCCGTGTTGGGATACGAGATGACCACGAACCGGGACATCGCCACCCGGGCCGGCGTCACTCCCGGTGCGCTGTACCACTACTTCGGCTCGAAACTCGATCTGTATCTGGCCGTCCACGAGGCGACGCAGGAACTGGTCTACTCGCGCTTCACCGAGGCCATCGTCGGACGCGGCACCTTCGTCGAGCAGTTCGACGCGATCCTCGATGTGGCGCACGAACTGAACAAGACCGATCCGTCCGTCGCTCGATTCCTCGGTGCGGTTCGCGTGGATACTCGGCGACATCCCGAGATGCGGGCCTCGGTCGCTCCTCGCAGCAGACAGCGAGAGACGTTCTTTGCCGACATGGTCGAGTTGGGCGTGAGCACCGGAGAGATCGCCGCGGAACGGCGACCGATCGTCTTCGCCTTCATCCTCACGGTGCTCGTCGGTCTCACCGACGCCGTGTCCGATGATCCGAAGGTTCAGAGCCAAGCCATCGCCGGCATCAAGGACGCGGTGCCGGGTCTGTTGGCGCCGGGAGTCCGACGACGATGAATTCACGGGCCGCGATCGTCACCGGAGGTGCGTCCGGTATCGGGAGAGCGACAGTCGAGGCGTTGTTGGCCGATGGTGGCCGCGTGGTGGTGGTCGATCGAGATGGTCCACATCTTGCGGAGATGCAGCAACGTTCGGGTGTGGCGATCGTCGCGGGTGACGTCACCGAGGCGGAGGTGAATCGTCGGGCCGTCGATTTCGCGATCGCCGAATTCGGGGGACTGGACGCGGTGGTCCTCAACGCGGGGATGTCGTGTGTCGGGGACCTGTTGCGTCTTCCGATCGAAGAGTTCGATCGAACGATGGACGTGAACGTGCGGGCGGTGTTGCTGGGAATTCGCGCCGCCGTTCCGGCGATGAAGGAGCGCGGTGGCGGTCGCATCGTGGTGACGGCGTCCACCTCGGGCTTGGCGGCCGATCCGAACATGTGGGCCTACAACGCGTCCAAAGCCGCGGTGATCAACCTCGCGCGGGCCGCGGCGCTGGACCTGGCCCTCGACGGCATCACGGTGAACGTCGTGTGTCCCGGACCCACCGAAACCGGAATGACCGCCGGAATCAAGAACGTTCCTGCGGTGCACGATGGTCTGCGACGCGCGGTGCCCATGCAACGTTGGGGACGACCCGACGAGGTGGCCGCCGTCATCGCTTTCCTCGCATCACCGGCCGCGAGTTTCGTGACGGGGGCCGTGGTGCCCGTCGATGGCGGAATCACGGCGAACACCGGACAGTTCGCGCCACGACCATCGTGAAGGGGATCATCGTGAAGAAAGGGGACAGCAAGACATGACGGAGCATCCCGAGAACTACGAGGACGTCACGGTCTACGGACTGGACGACGACACCGAGGAAAAGCTTCTTCTTGCGCACAATGAGTGCACCTTCATTTGGTCGAACAAGGAAGGCTGGCCCGTGGGCGTGATCATGTCGTACGTGTGGCGCAAGGGTTCGTTCTGGCTGACCGCGTCCAGTCAACGCGCGCGCATTTCCGCGGTGCGTCGTGACCCGCGGGTGTGCGTGGTGGTGACGTCGACCGGCTCGCCGTTGCCGAGAAACAAGGCGATCACGTGGAAGGGCACATGCGCCATCCACGACGACGACGCCACGAAGGCGTGGTTCTACCCTGAGTTGGCCGAGGCGGTGATGGGTCCGAACCCCGAGAGGCGCGATGCGTTCGCAAAGTTCCTCGATTCACCGCGTCGGGTCATCCTCGAGGTCACTCCGACCCAGCGCATCGGCTACGACGGAGCCAAGATGGGCAAAGCGACCGCGGAGTGGATGGCCGCTCAAGCGGATCGATCGACCGACAGGAGAACGTCATGACCATGAAACTCGGATTGACCGCCGACGAGGTGCTCACCACCACGCGGGCCGTGCGCAAGCGACTCGATCTCACCAAGCCGGTCGAGCGCGAGGTGTTGATGGAGTGCGTGGAGATCGCCCATCAGGCTCCGACCGGATCCAACATGCAGGGTTGGCGCTGGCTGTTCGTCGAGGATCAGGCGAAGAAGACGGCCTTGGCCGAGATGTATCGCGCCAACTATTACCCGTACGTGAACGATCCGAATCGTCCCAAGCGCGACGCGCAAGGCGAGCGAATCGTGGACTCGTCGATGCACCTCGCGCAGGTGTTGGACCAGGTGCCGGTTCTGATGATTCCGCTCATCGCGGGCCGACTCGACGCCGGAACGCCGACGTTCGGTCAGGCGTCGGCGTGGGGATCATTGTTGCCCGCGGTGTGGAGCTTCATGCTGGCGTTGCGAGAGCGGGGACTCGGCTCGGCGTGGACGACGCTGCACCTGCCCAACGAGCGTGAGGCCGCGGAACTGTTGGGGATTCCTTTCGACAAGTACACCCAGGCCGGGCTGTTTCCCATTGCGTACACGGTGGGGACCGATTTCAAGCTGGCGTCTCGAGTGCCGGCCGAGAAGTTCGTCCGCTGGAACACCTGGTCCTAACCAAAATGCGACAATTTGTCGCTTTGTGTACACGAGTCATGTACACAAAGCGACAAATTGTCGCATTTTGGTAATTGGTTGGTTAGGGGGAGGCGGCCCAGAGGATGGTGTTGCGGACGATCCGTCGGAAGTTCGCATCGCCGTACGTCACCGGCCCGTCGCCGAATTGCAGATAAGCCAGTCGTGAGTTCCCGGCTTGTTTCACCCACGCCACGAGATCGCTGCCAGCCGGATGGGTCCAGTCGGCATTGCTATTCAGCTGGCCTCGAATCGCCTTGTCGGCGGAGAAGAAGCGCGTCGGATCGTTCACGGGAAAACGGGTCCGCATGATGGGCACGACGTCCTCGGCGAAGACCGGAAAGCAGTACAGCTCATCGGACAGTTCGAAGGATTCATCGAGGCCCTCGCAGATCGGGTGAGTGGGGTCGATCACTTCGACGGTGTGGGTCACGTCGAACACGTAGCCGGAATCCGGATAGTCGATCCCGCGCAAGGTCGCTGGCTGGTAATGAAAGCGACCACCCACCAACTCGGCGAAGCCCGCCCACGCCGGCCATGAGGCCACCGCGTGGTGCATGAAGACCATTCCAATCCCACGTTGTTGCAGCTTGTCGAACACACCGCGCTGATCGCTCGTCGGTTCCGGGAAGATCACCGGCGGCTCACCACCACCGGTGAAGCGCAGCCCGGGCATGTCATAGAACAGCACGACGTCGGGCGGATCCAGCTTGGGAATCGTGGGGGCCGTGGTGGCGGTCCACACGAGACCCTCGGATTCGGCGAGACGATCGAAGACCGCGAAGAACTCTCGGGCTTCGAAAGGATGTCCGCCCGTGACCACCTGCAATCGGAGGGTCATGGGTCGGTCAACCGCGTCCGACGAAGCCCCAGTCGCCCTTGATCGCGTCCTCATGGGCGAGGCGGAGGGCCAGGATCTCGCGTCCGCGAAGGTGCAACTGGTCGTGACCCGCGGCGAAAACGCTCTCGAGCGCTTCCGAGAAACATTCTCCGGCGCGACCATAGGAGTCGCTCACGGCGTCGAGGTCCAGAGTTTCGTTGTCTCCCGATTGGTGCGCGGCGATCGCCGCGTCGAGTGACGTCGACGAGCCGAGCGCATCTCGCACATCGCGCGCGAACGCCATCATCAGATCGGACTCCTCGCGCATCCATGCGATCTCGTGAGCGGCGCGTTCGGCGCAGTTGCGCAGAACGTTCTCCAGCATCTGGATCGCCACCTTCACCGCCGGATCGGTAACGGCGGGGTCGATGGTCTCCAGAAGTTCCCGGCGACAGTCGAGGATGATTTGTTGGGTGGTGGGCTTGGACAACATGTTGAACTCCGGTTCAGTTCGAGGGGGCCAAACACGCGCTCATGAAGTTCGCGTGGCCGATGGTGAGGGCGTTGATCGTGTACGTGGTCATGATCCCCGAGTTGAGGCCACGCGACATGGCCGCGGCCCCACCCAGAATCTGGGCGTACACCGAAATGGCGGCCAACGACGAGAAGTACGCGAGGGTCCCCAAGTTGATGGTGTCCTCGCCGAATCCGGTTCGTTCGCGATAACGGGCCAGGAACGCGAGCGGGTCGCTCATGATCAGGCTCGGGCCGGACGACGCCGAGTAGACCGCGTAGTACCCGAGGTCCTCGCGCGGGTCACCGATGTGCGTGAGCTCCCAATCGATGACCCGATGACTGCCATCGGGGGTGACCATGATGTTCGCCGGCTGAAAGTCGGAGTGAACGATGCGAAGGGGGAGCGGAGCGGGCTTGTTCGCATCGAGCCACTCGGCCACGTATCGCAGGAACGGGTTGGATTCCACGTGGGCGCGATCAGCCTGACGGAAGCGGTCGATGAGGCCGCTGATGTACGACTCCCAATCGGTCGGACGCGCGATCGCATCACCGACATCGTTGGGATCGATGGAGTGCACGCGAGCCATGGTGTCGACCAGATCGAAGGTGTGTCGTCCGAAGTTTCCGTCGGTGCAATCGTTGAGATGGGACTGCAGCGAGCGACCTTCGACGAAGTCGAGGACGATGCACTTCGTGCCCAATCGATCGCCGGTCGGATCGAAGTAGCGGGCGGCGGGCATCGGAATACTGTCCGCGCGTCCGAGGGCACTGAGTAGTCCCCACTCGGTGGCCCGATCGGTGTCCATCATCGACTTGCCCGGCGGCGGGTCGCCGCGAAGCACCATCTTCTCGGTGCTTCCGTCGGCCCACTGGATGGTGGCCAGGGCCATGAGTCGGCTGTAGCCGCCGCTCATGGGCTCGTAGCCGGTGACGGTGGCCCTTTGCCCGGCGTGTTCGGCGAGAAACGCCTCCAGCCGCGCCGGCATGACGCTCGATTCGATCATCTCTTCCCCCTCGATCCGATGCGGTCCTCGTTCGGGTGTCGCCGACGTTCGTATCGATCGACTCCGTTGGGTTCCGCACGCGGTGACGAGACCATTATTGACCGCTGGGTTAGTTTGGTCCAGTACCGAGATGACAGCATGATCTCGGGGTTTGTAGGGGAAGCGTGCGGGCGACCACTGGTCGCTCCCATGAAACGGGGGGTTTCGACATGTTGACGTATCCGAACATCTTCGAGGCGCACGCCGACGAGTTTCCGTCCGCGGTGGCCATTGCCTACGGGGATCGCGAGATCACTTGGGCGCAGTACGACGCCGACGCGTCGCGTCTGGCCTCGGCGCTCACCGCGAACGGACTCGCTCGCGAGTCCAAGGTGGGCATGTTCATGTACAACTGCCCCGAGTACTTGATCACTCAGTTTGCTTCGTTCAAGCAGCGAATCACGCCCGTGAACGTGAACTATCGATACCTCGACGACGAGCTGTTGTATTTGCTCGAGAACGCCGATTGCGAGGCGGTCGTCTTCCATTCCAGCCTCGGCGATCGCATCGCTCGGGTGAAGGATCGATTGCCCAAGCTTCGTCTGCTCATCGAGGTGTCCGATGGGCCGTCGGCGAACGTCGACGGTGCGCTGGCGTGGGACGAGGTCATCGCCGCGCACGATCCCGCACCGCGCATCGAACGCGGTCTGGACGATCTCTACATGCTGTACACCGGTGGCACGACCGGCATGCCCAAGGGCGTGATGTATCACATGGGCAACTTCACCGCGGGTTTCCTGGGCTTCTACACGGCACCCATGGGACGCCCGCCGGTGGAGTCGGTTGCCGAGGTGACCGGCATGGCCAAGATGGTTCATGGTCTCGGCCAACCGGTTGCCACGCCGTGTTGCCCGTTGATGCACGGCACGGGCGTGTGGTTGGGTGGTCTGCTCCCGCATCTGGTGGCGGGCAAGGTCGTTCTTCTCGAGGGACGCAGCTTCGATGCCGCCGAGTTGTTCCGTGCCGTCGAACGTCATCGCATCAGCACTCTGGTGATCGTCGGCGACGCCTTCGCGCGCCCCATGGTGCAAGCTCTTCGTGCGCAGGCCGACAGTGGTCGGCCGTTCGACACCTCGTCCATCACCACGATCGTTTCGACCGGCGCGATGTTCTCGGCCGAGGTAAAGGCCGAGATGTTCGAGCACCTGCCCGGAGCCGTCGTGATGGACATTCTGGGTTCGAGCGAAGGGGGCATGGGTCAGACCATGGCCACCAAGGCCAACGTGAACACCACCGCGAAGTTCGGGGCGATGCCCACCACGAGAGTCATCAACCTCGACACCGGACTCGAAGTGGTTCCGGGTTCCGGAGAGCAGGGCATGGTCGGTGTGAGCGGCCCCGGTATTCCGGTCGGGTACTACAAGGACCCCGAGAAGTCGGCGCGCACGTTCCGCGAGGTGGCCGGCGTGCGGTACAGCTTCCCCGGAGACATGGCGGTCGTGGAAGCCGACGGCACCATCACCTTGCTCGGACGTGGTTCGAATTGCATCAACACCGCCGGAGAGAAGGTCTTCCCCGAAGAGGTGGAGGAAGCCGTCAAGACGCATCCCGACCTGGCGGACTGTCTGGTGTTCGGTGTCGCCGACGAGAAGTACGGCCAACGCGTGGTGGGGGTGGCCTCCGTCGCTCCCGGTCGCACTCAGCCCACAGCCGACGCGGTGATCGCCCACACCAAGACGAAGTTGTCCAGTTACAAGGTTCCCAAGCAACTGGTCTTCGTGACTACCGTTCCTCGCGCACCAAACGGCAAGGCCGATTACGTGTCGGCCAAGGCGTTGTTCGAGAAGGAGCAATAGATGACGACCATCGACGAAGGCGTCGGCGCGGCGCGCAGCAGTGGGCCCAGTGTTCAGGATCTTCTGGCGTCCGACTCGCGTCGGGTGCCCGAGTCATTGAAGGACCATTCGTACGTTCCGCAAGGCAGCGCGGACATCCCGAAGATTCGCTACACATCGAACGCATTCGCGGCCCTCGAGAACGAGTACCTCTGGACGCGCACCTGGCAAATGGCCTGCACGGCGGACGAACTTGCTCAACCCGGGGATCACGTGGTCTACGACGTCGCCGATCAATCCGTGTTGGTGACCCGCACGAAGGACGGCTCCATTCGGGCGTATCACAACTCGTGTCTGCATCGCGGAACGAAGTTGCGAACCGAGTCCGGTCGTGTGGCGTCGTTCCGTTGCCCCTTTCACGGTTGGCGATGGGACCTCGACGGCCAATTGACCGAGCTTCCCGCCGAATGGGACTTTCCCCAGGTGTGGAACCAGCCGGACTCGTGCCTTCCCCAGGCCCAAGTGGCCGAGTGGGCCGGTTTCGTGTTCGTCAACCTCGATCCCGAGGCTCCATCGTTCGAAACGGTGGCGGCGAAATTGATCGAACACTTCGGACGCGACTTCCAGATGGAAAAGCGTTACAAAGCCTTCCACGCGGTGAAAGAGGTGCCGGCCAACTGGAAGGTGTGCATGGAGGCGTTCGCCGAGGGCTATCACGTCATCGCCACGCACCCGCAGATTCTCGAATTCGCCGGTGATGCGAACAGCGAGTACTCCATCTGGGAGGACTCCCCGTACGTCACCCGTTTCGTGAACGGGTTCGGAATCAAGAGCCCGCATCTCGGACCGTTGTCCGAACAACAGATCGCCGACGCGTACATCCGCTTCTCGGCCCGCGGCGCCAAGGGATCGGTGGAGGTGCCCGAGGGTCGCACGGCGCGCGAGGTGATGGCCGAATTGTTCCGCACGATGATGGGTCAGTCGTTCGGTGTGGATCTGTCGGAAGTGTCGGACTCGGAGATCCTGGATGCGCAGCTGTACCACTTGTTCCCCGCGTTCGCTCCGTGGGCCGGTGTCGGGCAATCGCTCACGTACCGCTGGCGCCCCGGTCCCACGGCGGACACGTGCTACATGGACGTGTTGCGAATGCTTCCGGTGCCCGACGGACAGGAACGGCCCGAGCCCGCACCGATGCAGGTGTTGCGACTCGAGCAGTCATGGCGCGAAGCACAGGGAATGGGTGGTCTCGCCGACGTGTTCGAACAGGACATGGAGAACCTTCCCAAGGTTCAGTTGGGTCTGAAGATGACCGCCAAGCGCGCGAAGAAGGGCGTGAGCATGGGTCTGTATCAGGAGGCCCGCATGCGCCTGATCCACCGGCACATCGATCGCTTCATCCGCGAGGGTCTGACCACCGATGGTCGGGACACTTCGGAACTCGAACCATTCCTCGTTCCCGAGGGCTGAGGGTTCGTCTCGACGTCTCGCGAAAACGAATTCAGTCGAACGAAGCGCTGGCCTTGAAATCCGCGCCGTACACCGGGGCGGTCTTGTCGATGCGCAGCTTGCGGCTCACGGCGGACTTCAGCCCGTACCGGCCCAGCATGTCGCGCATGTTGTGGTAGTTCGGGTGATCGAAGTGGGCGGCGAGCGACGCCTCGTCGGCCCACAGTTCATAGACCTGAATGTGATCGGGCACGCACGGATCGGCGGCGAAGCAATACACGAGGCAGCCGGGCTCCTCGTCGCGGGTGGCCTTCTGGAATCGAACCGATTCGGCGACCGCGGCGTCGCGCACGCTGGCGTCGTTGAGGGTGATCGATGCTTCGATGGCGATGAGACTCATGGTTCGACTGTAGGCGTTCGTGTCGATGCGATTCGCTGTCGTAGTGTCGAGGGCGTGTCGACGGGGGAGGGTGCATGTTCGCGGCATTGATCACCGGCAGGGGTTCCCTGGAGATGGTGGAGTTTCCGGACCCGTCTCCGGCCACGAATGGTGTGGTGGTCGACATCTCGTATTGTGGAGTGTGCGGCACCGACGTGCACGCGTTCCAAAGCGGACAGCCTTACAACCCGGCGATTTGCGGTCACGAGTGGGTGGGGCACGTGTCGGCGGTTGGCGCCGACGTGAAAGGTTTGGGCGACGGCGACCGAGTGGTGGTGGCGATCGCCCCCGCGTGTGGTCGATGCGCGCCGTGTCGTGCGGGTCAATCGGATCGCTGCACCGTGTCCTTCTTGTCGGCGTTGGGCCGTGAACCGGGTGCACCAGCGCATGGTGGTTTCGCTCCTCGCATCGCGGTGGCGGCATCGCGCGTCGTGAAGGCTCATTCCGCATTGACCGACGAACAGGCGGCGCAGGTCGAACCAACCACCGTCGCTTTTCATGCGGTGCGCCGCAGCGGCGTTCGTCTCGGAGACGTGGCGGTGGTGCAGGGGGCGGGACCCATCGGACTGGGAACCATGCAGTGGGTGCGAGCCGCCGGCGCCGGTGTCGTGATCGTGGTGGAACCCAACGAGCGGCGTCGATCGTTGGCCCGTGAACTGGGAGCGCATCACGTGGTGGAGCCGGGAGCGTCGGCCGACGAATTGGTGAAGGAACTCACGCACGGTCTCGGTGCCGACATCGTGTACGAATGCGTGGGTCGACCCTTCGCCGTTCAAAGCGCGGTCGATCTCGCGCGTCGTGGTGGTTCGATGTGCCTGATCGGTCTGGCCGACGAAAACGCCCCCATCAGTCCGGCCTCGTGGCTCATCAAGGAGATCGGCGTCACGTCGGCACTCGCCTACAACCACGAGGAGTTCGACATGGTGATGGGAATGATCGTCGATGGTCGCTTCCGCACCGAACCGTTGCACACGTCGACCGTCGGTCTCGACGGATTGGGTGCGGTGCTCGCCGATCTGGCCAGTGGTGAGTCGACGCAGACGAAGGTTCTGGTGGATCCGCGTCGCTGACGGCTCAGGCCTTTTCGCGAATGCCCGCCTCGCGCATGATGGCGGATTCCTGTCGATGGAATCGTCCGTCACCAGCCACGGTGGTGGTGCCGGCGTCCACGACGAGGGTGTGTCCGGTCACGTAGCGCGCCTCGTCACTGGCGAGGTACACGGCGGCGTTGGCGATGTCGACGGGGAGTCCGGCGATGCCCAACAACGAAGATTTCTCGATGTGGCTGGTGGCGACGTCCATGGCGTCGGCGTCACCGGTCATGACCGCCGACGTCATCGCGGTGACCGTGTTGCCCGGTGAAATGGCATTGACCCGAACACCGTGACGTGCCAACTCGGACGCGACGGATTTCGTGAGCCCGATGATGGCGTGTTTGCACGCGGTGTAGCAGTGGGGGCCGAGACCACCCATGATGCCCGCGGTACTGGAGGTGGAGATGATGACGCCTCCGTTCTGGGGGACCATCACCCGCGCCGCGTGCTTCATTCCGTGAAAGACGCCGTTCAGAAGAATGTCGACGGTGCGATTCCATTGGTCGCTGGAAGTGTCGGCGATGCGGCCGACGGCGCCCACGATCCCGGCGTTGTTGAACATGATGTCGAGCCGACCGAATTCGTTCACGGCGGTGGTGACGGCATCGGACACCTGCGACTCGTCGGTGACGTCGCAGTGCACGTATCTGGTGGACTCACCCAATTCGGCGCACAGCGCGCGTCCTTTGTCGTCTTGCACGTCGGCGAGCACCACCTTGGCTCCCTCCTCGACGAATCGACGAGCCGTTCCTTCTCCGATTCCGCTGGCCGCTCCGGTGATGACCGCGACCTTGCCGGCCAGACGGCCCCGTGCGGACGATTCGTTCCCCATCATTCTTCCCCCAACCTCGCTCGCCGTCCCTCGGTGGCGTCTGCGCTCACGATCTCGGCGATGCGATCCAAACTAATGCGCTCGAGACGGCCCGCGGTGTGCCAAGGTTCGACCCATGATCGATGAGACACGATTCGGGGCCGAGTACCGCAACGCGCGAGTTCGAATGCAGGAACTGGCCAGTGGGTTGTCCGAGGATGATGGACGCCGCGTGGTCATGGCGTGCCCGGCATGGACGGTGAAGGACTTGTTCTCTCACGTCACGGGGATCGCCGTTTCGTTGTCGGCGGGCGACTCACCATCGGGTGACACCCAAGCGTGGGTCGATGCCCAAGTGGAGAACCGTCGCGAGCGCACGTTGGCCAGCGTGGTGGAAGAGTGGATGCAAGCCGGGCCGGGTTTCGAGACCATGATCGATTCCGCTCCGAAGGCTCTCTGGTCGCTGACGTACGACACGGTGGTTCACGAGCACGACCTTTTCACCGCGGTCGGTCGAGTCGGAGATCGTTCGTCGTCCGGAGTGGTGATGGCGGCCGAGTTGGGTCTCAAGCTGGTGAAGGGTGATCTGCGCACGCACGGGCTCCCGGCGCTTCGTGCGGTGGTCGATGGAGTCGAGCACGTGGTGGGAACCGGTGACCCCGCGCTGACCTTGCGGGCGTCCTCGTTCGAAACGCTGCGTCTGTTGGGTAGTCGACGAACGCTGGCCGAGTTGCTGGCGGCGGACTTCGAGGGCGACTTCGAAACGATGCGTCCGGGCATTGTGCACATGGATCTCCCCGAGGTGAGTCTGGGCGAGGGCGCGCTCTAGGATCCGCTCAACGTTCCACCGTTTCGGTGGCCGCACAGGGGGGTAAGCATGGGTCAGTTCTCCGGCAAGACGGTTCTCATCACCGGCGCGTCGTACGGCTTGGGCGAGGGGTTCGCCGAGGGCTTCGCCAAGGAAGGCGCCGATCTCGTTTTGACGGCGCGCAGCAAGGACATGTTGGAGGCGGTGGCCGAACGTTGTCGGGCGTTGGGTTCCAAGGTCACGGTGGTCACCGGCGACGTCGCCGTCGAGGAGGACGTTCTTCGAGTCGTGAAGACCGGCATCGAAGCTCACGGCAAGATCGACGTGTTGATCAACAACGCGGGAGTCAGCGACCTGCGCGGGCTGTCGGCCGAGCAGTACGACACGGCGACGTGGAACTGGATCATCTCCATCGATCTCACCGGCGCGTTCATGTTCCTGCGCGAGGTCGGCCGACACATGTTGGAGCGTCGTTCGGGCTCGATCGTGAACATCTGCTCGATCATGGGAAGCGGAGCGAACGAGAACAACATCATCGCCTACGCGGCCGCCAAGGGTGGCCTGCGCAACGTCACCATGCAGGTGGGATGCGAATGGGCCGATCGCGGAGTTCGCGTGAACTCGGTGTCGCCCGGTTTCATCATCACCGAAATGGTCCGGCCCGCTCTCGAGGGAATGGGCATGGACAAGTGGATCGCCAGCCGCACTCCAATGCGTCGCATCGGAGAGTTGCACGAGATCGTCGGGCCGGTCATGTTCCTGGCCTCCGATGCCGCCAGTTACATCACGGGCCATGATCTGTTGGTCGACGGTGGCACCAATTCGGCCAATGGCTATTACCAGATCCCGCCGATTCACCAGGAGTGGAACAAGGCGACGACACCGCGAGTCGGAGAGGGATATCCGGGAGTCCAGCCGCGTCCCGATTGGTATCAGATCATGGAGAACGGCATCCCGGGTCTGCACTACCCGTTGCCCGAGGCCTGACCGAGTCGGGTTTCCGAACTCGTTCAGTTGTCGGGCGTGATTCGGGGCGACGGTTCGAAGGTTCCCGAAGCGAACGCGTTGCTGATTCGTTCGATCGTGTCCCAATCGTGCGTCAGCGCTCGATGCGAGATGCGCCAGTCGTCGCCTCGGCGTTCGAATCGGTCGAAGTAGCGGCCGCAGAACTTCTCGAGATACTCGCCGTCGTCGTCGCGGCATCGGTGCCACGCCAACACCTGCGTCTCGACGTCGGCGGTCGTCTCCGACGTGAACACGATGTGCGGTGGTGAGCAGAAGTGGGTCGTGGACAACGTGCGTCGACGCAGACGCTCGGTGACCAGACGAGCGAAGTCCACTCCGAGTCCGACGAACGATCCGTGATCGTCGGTCGCGTCGGGATGGTAAACCGAGGCCACCAGATCGGCGTCGCAACGATCGACGCCGCGGCAATAGTCGAGGAGGCAGCGCTGGATGGCCAGAACGGCCATCGACGCCTCGGCCGGTTCCAATGGCCCACGGGCCGCACTCTCGCTGGTCACGAGGGCAGGGTAACCGTGTCGGGCCCCGTGATTCTCGGGAGTCGCTTGGTGACTTTCTGACGGGTCGCGTTCACTAAGGTCGGATCGTCGACGCGAAGCGGGGTTCGCGTCGGGACGTGGAGGGGGAGTCATGTCGCAAGTGCCGGTGACCGAAGGGGTCTTCACGTGGCCGTCCGACAGTCCGCAGTTGATCGGTAGTCGTTGCGTGGCCTGTGGCAATCACATGTTCCCGGTCCAACAGGGATGTCCGAAGTGCACGGCCGCCGAAACGGAAGAGGTTCTTCTCGGTCGTCGGGGAACGTTGTGGACGTGGACCGTCCAAGGTTTCCCGCCCAAGGCGCCTCCATACGCCGGCAACGTGGATCCCAAGACGTTCGAGGCTTTCGGCGTGGGTTACGTGGAACTGCCGGGTCAATTGAAGGTCGAGTCGCGTCTCACCGAGGCCGACCCCGAAAAGTTGAGAATCGGAATGGAGATGGAGCTCGTCATCGTGCCCCTCTCCAAGGATTCCGATGGAAATGAGATCGTCACCTTCGCGTTCGCGCCGGTGGCCTGAGTCGTCGTAACGGGAGAGGGAGCGCACATGAGCACGGAAGTCGCCATCGTCGGTATCGGAATGCACGAGTTCGGACGCACCGACGGAGTGTCCGGGATGGATCAGGGAGTCGTCGCGGTGCGTCGCGCGTGCGCCGACGCCGGAGTCAACTGGGAGGACATCCAGTTCGCCTTCGGTGGATCGATGGCGGCCGGCGCCGCCGACACGATGGTGTCGTTGCTCGGATTGACGGGATTGCAGTTCATCAACGTGGCCAACGGATGCGCCACGGGTGGTTCGGCACTGTTTTCGGCGTACAACACCATCCGCTCGGGAGTGTTCGATCTGGGCATCGCCATCGGTTTCGACAAGCACGAGCGCGGCGCGTTTCGTGTGAACACCAAGGGTGGCGGTCTGGGCGATTGGTACGGAGCGTCGGGTCTGGCGCTCACCACTCAGTTCTTCGGCATGAAGATCAACCGTTACATGCACGAGTACGGCATCACGCAAAGCACCCTGGCCAAGGTGTCGGAGAAAGCGTTCCGTAACGGTTCCATGAATCCGATGGCGTGGCGTCGCAAGCCGATCTCGGAAGAGGAAGTCATCAACTCGCCGATGTTGTCCTACCCGCTCACTCAGTACATGTTCTGTTCGCCCGGCGAGGGAGGAGTCGCTCTCATCTTGGCCCGCGCCGACAAAGCCCATCTCTACACGGACAAACCGATCTATCTGCGGGCCGCCGTCGTTCGCAGTCGTCGATTCGGGAGCTTCGAGGTGTTGGCGCCGTCGATCGCCCTCGAACACAACGCCGGACCCACCGTGGACGCCTCGAAAGCGGCCTTCGAGATGGCGGGCATGGGACCAAAGGACATGGATCTGGCGCAACTTCAGGACACCGAGTCCGGGGCCGAGGTGATGCACATGGCCGAGAACGGATTCTGCGAGCACGGCGAGCAGGAGTTCATGATCCAGGCCGGCGACACCGAGATCGGTGGCAAGTTTCCCGTGAACACCGACGGAGGCTGCTTGGCCAACGGAGAGCCGGTGGGCGCGTCGGGATTGCGCCAGGTGTACGAGAACGTGTTGCAGTTGCGCGGACAGGCCGGAGCGCGACAGGTGCCCAACGACCCCAAGACCGCGTACACCCACGTGTACGGCGCACCCGGAATCTCGGGTGTGACGATCCTGTCCCGGTAAGGAGGAATCGCCATGGCTGTTCTCACATCCGATCACGCTCTGCAACGAGGTGACGTCGCCGCTCTGATCGACGAATTCCGCGAGGTCACCTGGTCGCAGTTCGACGAGCGGGTCAACCGACTGGTGAACGGGCTTCGCGAACTCGGCTTGAAGACGGGCGACACCGTCGCGGTGATCGTGGGCAACCACTGCGAATTCTTCGAATTGGCCATGGCTTGCGCTCACGGTGGCTGGACGTACGTGCCCGTCAACTGGCACTGGGTGGCCGACGAACTCGCCTACGTCTTCGCCGATGCCGACGCCCGCGCGGTGTTCGTCGACGAGCGCTTCGCCGATGCGTGCGCCACGGCGTTGCGCGACGAACGTGGTCGCGGTGTGGGTCATGTGGTGGGTATTCGTTGCGCATCGGGTGCGGCGATCGCGACCGACTCACGATTCCGTTCGTACGAGGACGTGATCGCCACCGCATCCTCCGAAGAGCCGGCCGACCAGATGCTCGGTGGTCCGATGTTCTACACCTCTGGCACCACCGGCCGCCCCAAGGGCGTTCGCGGCATGTTGTCCGGTGGCTCGTCGATGACTCCCGACATCATGAAGTTGGTGGCGGCGGGATTCTCGAATTTCCTTCCGATTCCGGGCCGCACGATGTTGTGCGGCCCCTTCTACCACTCGGCTCAGTGGGCGTTCTCGTACCTTCCGATGATCGGCGGGTCCTCGGTGGTGATGCAACACAAGTTCGACTCGGCGGCCATGCTCGAGTTGATCGATCGTCACGGATGCACCAACGTCCACCTCGTCCCCACTCAGATGAAGCGCATGCTCGATCTGGCCGATGACGTGAAGTCCGGTTTCCGGGGGGACTCCTTGGTGACGGTGTGGCACGGCGCGGCTCCGTGTCCGCCGGCGGTGAAGCGCGGACTCATCGAATGGATGGGGCCCAAGATCACCGAGTACTACGGAAGCACCGAAGGCTCGATCATCTCGACGATCAGCTCGGACGAATGGCTCGCCAAGGGCGGCAGCGTCGGCAAACCCTTGGAGACGGTGGAAGTGATCGTCGTCGATGACGACCAACAGCGTGTCGCGCCGGGTTCCGAGGGAACCTTGTACTTCCGCAACAAGATGGGGACCGATTTCACGTATCACAACGACGAGGGCAAGACCGCGGCGGCCCACTTGGAGCCCGGCGTGTTCACGACCGGTGACGTGGGCTATGTGGACGCCGACGGTTACCTGTGGTTGAGCGATCGCAAGATCGACATGATCATCAGCGGTGGCGTGAACATCTATCCGGCGGAGATCGAAGGCGTTCTCGCGGTTCACCCCTCCGTCGAGGACGTGGCGGTGATCGGCGTGCCCGACGAGGAGTTCGGCGAGAGTGTGAAGGCTCTCGTGCAGGTGAAGGACGGGGTGCTCGCCGACGAGGCGTTGGCTTCCTCGCTGGTTGCGCATTGTCGCGAACTCCTGGCCGGGTACAAGGCGCCCCGCTCGGTGGATTTCGTGAATCACATTCCGCGCACCGGCACGGGCAAGATCCAAAAGGCTCCGTTGCGCGCGCCCTACTGGGAAGGACATCGACGTCGTATCTGACGTGCGAGACGGAGGTTCGATGATGCGTGTCGATTACGGCCGGTGTTACCACCAAGGAATTCGCGTGCCGAACCTCGAGGCCGCGATGGCCGACATGGGCGATGCCCTCGGCGTCACATGGTGCGAACCTCAACAGTCCGAGCAACAGGTGTGGTTGCCCGGCGTGGGGGAGAGTCGCATTCCGCTGCGGTTCACCTATTCGGCGCAAGGGCCGCAACACATCGAGTTGTTGGAGGGGGCACCCGGATCGATCTGGGATGGCCGAGAGGCCCCCGGTCTGCATCATGTGGGTGTCTGGTCCGACGACGTGGGTGGACAGACGAGAGCGCTCGAAGCCCGGGGGTGGACGGTCCTGATGGCCCAGGCTTCCCCCGAACGCAACTACGGCGCGTTCACCTACGTGCAACCGCCCAGCGGGTTGATCGTCGAGCTGGTCTGGAGCGCGATCGAGCCGATGTTTGCGCGTTGGTTCGCCGGAGGTCCCCTCGCATGAACGTTCGACACACGCCTACCAACAGTGGATTCTCGGCCGCGTCGACGACCGACGACGTTCTCGCTGGCGTCAGTCTCGTCGGTCGGCGTTTCCTGGTGACCGGAGCATCGGGTGGTCTCGGGCTGGAGACGACGCGAGCATTGTCCGCTCATGGCGCCACCGTGGTGATGGCCGCGCGCGATTCGTCCAAGAATCGCGAGGCGATGGCAACCATTCGGGCGGACCACCCCGACGCCGATCTCGAGGAACTCGAGGTCGACCTCGGCTCGTTGGCATCGGTGCGTGCGGCAAGCTCGCGCTTCTTGGCGGACCCTCGACCGCTGCACGGGCTCATCCTCAACGCGGGAATCATGGCCACGCCGCTCGGTCGCACCGTCGACGGATTCGAGCAGCAGTTCGGCGTCGATCACCTCGGACATTTCCTGTTGGCCCGGGAGTTGTTGGAGCGAATGGTGGAGTCCGCTCCCGCGCGCGTGGTGGTGTTGTCATCGGCCGGTCACCGCATGGGTGACGTCGATCTCGGGGACGTCAACTTCGAACGCCGCGAGTACGAACCCTTCGTCGCGTACGGCGCGGCGAAGACGTGCAACGTGTTGCACGCGGTGGAAATCGATCGTCGCTACGCCGATCGGGGAGTGCGGGCGTTCGCCGTGCATCCCGGTGGCATCCACACCGAACTGGGTCGCTACATGACACCTGATGTGATTCGGTCGTTGATGGACCGCATCAGTGACAGCCCACAGGTGCTCACATGGAAGACACCACAACAGGGTGCCGCCACCACGGTGTGGGCGGCCACATCGGCACTTCTGGACGGCCGCGGTGGAGAGTATTGCGAGGACTGCGACGTGTCCCCGGTGGTCGATGACGAGTCGTTGGGCGCGGGTGGTGTCGCTCGCCGAGCGGTGGATGCGTCTCGGGCCACTGCATTGTGGGAGTTGAGCACGTGTTTGGTCGACTGAACGCCCGTTCTGGGTATCGGAAGTCGCCGGTTTCGGTCACTTTCGATACCCAGAACGAGGTGGGGAGGCTGATGGATCGGGCCGAGATCGTCGATGTCACCGTGCGTTACGCGTGGGCGCTCGACACCAAGAACTTCGATGCTCTCGATGACGTCTTCACACCGGATGCACGCGCCGATCTGTTGGAGATGCTCGAAGGTCGCGAAGCGATCAAGGCTCGGGTTCGTCGTGCTCTCGAGCCGCTCGATCGAACGCAACATCTGTTGGGAAATCATCGGGTCGACATCGACGGCGATCGCGCCACGTGTTCGTCGTATCTTCAGTCGCAACACGTGCGTCGAGGCACCGAGGGTGGCCCCAACTTCATCGTCGCCGGACAATACGAAGACACACTGGTCAGAACGGCCGATGGTTGGCGCATCGAGTTCCGTCGACTCTCGGTGTGGTGGACCGAGGGAAACGCGCTCGTCACCCGCGGTTGAGTTCTTCCCTGGGTTGCCCGGTCGGGTCTCAGCCGGCCAACGAACCGGCGTCGGCCACCACGACCTCTCCGGTGATCCATGCGGCCATGTCGCAGGACAGGAAGACGATCACGCGCGCGATGTCGTCGGCCGTTCCGGCTCGACCGAGAAGCGTTTGGCTCATGCGCTTGGCGACGTCGAGTCCGGCGGCCTTCAACGGCGCCATTTGCTCCTGCACCCCGGGGGTGTCGATGGGGCCCGGCGCGACTCCGACGACGCGCACGTCGCGCGGGCCGAATTCGAGTGCCAGCGACTTCGTGAGACCCACCACCGCGTGCTTGGAAATCACATAGGCGCTGATTCCAGGAGCCGCACGGAATCCGGTGGTCGACGCCAAGTTCACGATGACCCCGCCGGCGCTCATTCGCCGTGCCGCTTCACGGGCCCCCGCGTACGAGCCCCGCACGTTCACCTCCAACAAACGGTCGATGAAGTCATCGGTGGCATCGAGGGCCGGACCCGTGGTGGGGTAGATGCCCGCGTTGTTCACCCAGATGTCGAGACCGCCCAAGCGATGCAGGCACAATTCGGCCGCGGCCACCACCGAGTCGGTGTCGGAGACGTCGAGACGTGTGGAGATCACCGTTCTGCCGGTGGCGCCGGCCACCTCGACGGCGGTCCGAGCCGCCCCGGATTCGTCGATGTCGGCCACCACCACATCGGCGCCGGCCTCGGCGAGACGTCTCACGGTGGCGGCACCGATTCCCGCTGCACCTCCGGTGACCACCGCTCGACGTCCTTCGAGCGACCACAATTCGTCCAAGGCCTGTTTCGAATGATCCTCGATCATGATTCCCTCCCATCGCTGGCGCGCGCCACCGCAGACTAGAACTGTTCCATGAGCAACGCCGTGCCCGTGTCCGCCGCAGTCCCCGTGTCGTCGGATGATTACGTCTCGATTCAGCGATTGGTGAACCGCTACGCCGATGCGGTCGTGCACCGTTCCGCCGAACAGTGGGCGTCCTGCTGGGCCGACGACGCCGTGTGGGATCTGGGCCGTGGCCGACTCGTCGAAGGCAAGGACGCCATCATGAAGTTGTGGCTCGGTGCCATGACCGGATTCGCGGCTGTCGTTCAGACGGTTCACAGCGGCGACGCATGGTGTGCGGCGTCGTCCGAGGAAGCCGTCGGGCGTTGGGCGATCAGCGAAAGGTTCCGTCGGGCCGACGGACAATCCGGACTGTTGTTGGCCCATTACGACGACACGTATCGAAAGGTGGAGGGCCGTTGGCTCTTCGCTCGACGATTCCTGCAGGTGCACTACGGAGGGCCCGCCGACTTGTCGGCCGAGTTCACCAACAATCGCGAGGCTTTGCTCGCGCGCGGCGTGGCCGCGGACGTCTGAGGTCGCACGATGCCCGTTTTCGCCGCAGATCTGGCCCGTGAACGACCCGACGAGATCGCGGTGCGCGATCCCGACAAGGCCCTGCGTTGGGCCGAGGTCGACGACATCTTGAATCGAGTGGCCAACATCGCCTTGGCCACCGACCTCGGACCGAGCCGTCGGGTGGCCGTGTTCGCCGAGAACGCCGCCGAGACGGCACTGGCTCATCTCGGCTGCTTGCTCGGTGGCGCATCCACCGTTCCCGTGAACTTCCATCTCACCGCCGAGGAGACCGCGTACATCCTCGTCGACTCCGATTCGCGTCTTCTGTTCGTCGGACCCGAAACACTGGACCGCGGTTTGGCGGCGGCCACCATCGCGCGTGGTGAGGGTTTGAGCATCGACGTGGTGGGTTGGGGCGTGAACGATCCCGGTCTGCGCACATGGTCGGAGTGGTTGGCCGATGGCGCCACGCACCATCCGCCCATGGACGTGGTGCCTCGGGCGAACCTGTTGTACACCTCGGGCACCACCGGTCGTCCGAAGGGAACCGAGTTGCCCCCCACGATGTTCGCCGGTGGTTCAACCATGGCCGAGCACCTCGAGGGAATGAAGGCGAATCGCTTCGCCCAGTTCGGAACCCACTTGGTGGTCGGTCCGATGTACCACACCGGACCGTTGAACGGGATGAGGTTGCTGGTGCGGGGCGTGCCCATGGTGGTGTTGGCGAAGTTCGACGCGGAGAAGACCCTGCAGGCGATTCACGAGCATCGAACCGAGTCCTCCGTGATGGTTCCCACGCACTTCGTGCGTCTTCTGGCGCTTCCCGACGAGGTGAAGAAGAAGTACGACCTGTCGTCCATGCGTCTGGTGGCGCACACCGGCGCGTCGTGTCCGGTCGACGTGAAGCGATCGATGATCGACTGGTGGGGGCCGATCTTCATCGACGCGTACGGTGCCACCGAGGTGGGAACGACCTGCCAGATCACGAGTGCCGAATGGTTGGAAAATCCGGGTTCGGTCGGTCGCCCGATTCCGCCCTTCAGCGTGATCGTTCTGGACGACGACGGCAACGAGTTGCCGGCGAACACGGAAGGACGACTGTTCTTCAAGGACTCGACCGGGCGCGGCGTCATCTACCCGAACGATCCGGAGAAGACGAGGTTGGCCAACATCGCGCCCGGAGTGTTCACGCTCGGCGAGATCGGCTACGTGAACGACGGCGGATACGTGTACATCACCGACCGTTTCAGCGACATGGTCGTGTCCGGCGGCGTGAACATCTACCCGGCCGAGGCCGAGCAAGTGTTGACCCGGCACCCGGCGGTTCTCGATGTCGCGTGCATCGGCATTCCCCATGCCGAGATGGGGGAGGAGTTGAAAGCCTTGGTGATCCCGCGCGACCCGGCGAACCCGCCCGATTCGGCCGAGATCCTGACGTTTTGTCGCGAACGTCTGAGTCATTACAAGTGTCCGCGAACCGTCGACTTCGTCGACGATCTGGGTCGCAACACCATGGGAAAGATCAACAAGCGGAAGCTGCGCGCCCCCTACTGGGAAAAGGATCGATGACATGACCACCGATGTGTTGCTCGTGGACGAACCGGCGCCGCGCGTTCGTCGTTTCACGTTGAATCGCCCGGACAAGCGCAACGCGCTCAATGATGATCTGCGCGGAGCTCTGTTCGACGCGTTGCGCGCCGGCGACAAGGATCGCGACGTTTCGGTGATGATCATTCGCGGTGGTGGCTCGTGCTTCTGCGCGGGTTACGACCTCGGCTCGACCAATACCGACGTGGAGCGGTCCATCTCTCGGGCCGACGGTTGGTGGTCGCGCCACGTGGTCAACAACTGGTTCGAGATGTGGGACATGAGCACGCCGATCATCGCGCAGGTGCACGGGTACTGCCTCGCGGGCGGAACCGAACTGGCCACGGCATGCGATCTCGTCTACGTGGCCCATGACGCCAAGATCGGCTATCCGCCGGTGCGTTCGATGTCGCCTCCCGACATGCAGTGGCAGACGTGGATGATGGGCTTGCGTCGGGGCATGGAGGCGTTGTTGACCGGCGACTCGATGTCGGGCGACGAGGCGGTGAGCGCCGGTTTCGCCAATCGGGCGTACGACGCCGAGCGACTCGACGACGAGGTGCTGGCCATGGCCGAACGCGTGGCCAAGGTGCCCGCGGACCTGTTGGCTCTCAACAAGCGGGCGGCACATCGAGCGATGGAAGCAATGGGCATTCGTGCCGGTATTCGAGCCACCGCCGAGATCCAGGCCCTCGGCTTTCATCAGAGGTCGTCGATCGAATACATGCAGGGCTTCGCGACCAAGGGCGTCACGGCGACGTTGAGTCAACGCGACGCCAGCTTCGGCGACTATCGCGAGGGTGGCTCCTCCCCGACGGCGTCCCCGGACTCCGTCGATTGACCGTGTCCTCCGATGATTGACCCTCACACCCCCATGTGAAAGGCTGTGACGCATGACTCGTCCGCTCCGGACTGGTCGTTCGTCAAGGGGGAAATGTGAGAAGCAGAAAGATCAGTTTCGTCGCGGGCTTGGCCGTCCTGGGCCTGCTCGTCGGCGCGTGCAGCGAAGACTCGGGTAGCGAGAGTTCCTCTCCGGCCACCGAGGCTCCGACGTCGGAGGCACCGACCTCGGACGCGCCCAGCACCGATGCACCGTCGGAGGCTCCGGTCGCTCAGTCCACGCTCGACACCGCGCTCGCCTACACCGGTGGCACCGCGGGTGCCGCCAGTGGCGACCCGATCTACATCGGCTACGTGAACCAGGAAGGTGGCACCCCGGCGTTCCCGGAGGCCTCCAATGGCGCTCGTTCCGCCGTGTGGTTGATCAACAACTTCCTCGGCGGCATCGGTGGTCGTCCCATCGAGCTCGTCGAGTGCTTCGTCTCCAAGGAAGAGGACGGCCAGAAGTGTGCACAGGAGATGCTCGCGAACGAGGACGTGCAGGTGGTCGTCACCGGTGCGATGTTCAACGGCACCGCCCCGTTGCTCGATGGTTTGAAGGACAAGAAGCCCGTCATTCTGGGTAACCCCACGACGACTCCCGAGTTCTTGGCCACCGATGCCTTCGCGTTCACCTCGGGTTCGCCCGGAGTCGTGCAGGGTATGTCGGTGTTCGCCGCCAACTACCTCGGTGAGTTGGAAGGCAAGGAGATCAAGAAGGCCGCGGTCGTGTACAACGACAACCCGGCCGGAACGATCGCCTTCACCGCGCTCACCAAGCCCGTTCTCGAGGGTCTCGGTCTCGAGGTCACCGGCGTGCCGGTTCCCGACACCGCTGGTGCCACCGAGATGGCGACCGCCATTCAGTCCTCGGGTGCCGACACCGCCGACGTCTTCTTGCCGCTCGTGACCGTGCAGAGTTGCATCGGTATCTACGACGCCATCAAGACCCTCGAGATCGACACCGCGGTTGTCACCACCGGACTGTGCTTCGGTACGCCCATGCAGGATCACATGAAGTCCGTCGGTGAGTCCGGCAAGCTGCCCGACGGCTGGTACTTCGTTGGTTACGGCTATTCGTACGAGATCGCCGGCAACCCCGAACAGGACGCGTACAACGATGCGGTCTTCGCCTGGGCCGAGACCGAGGGCATCGAGGATCTGGAGTACACCGGATTCAGCGGACCGACCTTCGCCACCTTCATGACCGTGGCGCAGTTCATGAACGGCGGCGCCGCCGATGGTGCGGGAATCCGTACCGCCGCGAAGTCCTTCGCCGGTCCGCAGTGGATGGTGGCCGGAGACATGCAGTGCGGCTCGAACGCCGTCTTCCCGAGCCTGTGCGGTTTCTCGGTTGGAGTTCAGCAGCAGCAGGGTTCCGAGTACGTGTCCATCATGGACGGGTACAACGGCAAGGCGATCAACGCCGCCGCGGAGCTCGGTCAGGGCTGACCTGACGGGAACACACGTCATCGTCGAGGGTGGGAGGGTGCTGCGAAGCGCCCTCCCACCCTCGTGATTTTCCAAGAGCGATCGGCGCCCGGGGTGGCGCGGATCGCAGTGGTGGTCGAGGTAGTGGTCGCGGTCGAAGCAAATGGGGGATGAGTCGGTGCTCCAAGGATTCTTGAAGGTCACACGCCGGAAGCCGGCTCTCACGGGGCTGGTGGTCGTTCTTCTGGTGTTCGCGATCCTGTACGCGTGGGACGCTCGCCAACTGGCGCCGATGTTCTCGAACGTGGGAACCGGTGCGCTGATGGCCGCCATTGCCCTCGGTGTGGTGTTGACCTATCGCGGTTCCGGCGTGGTGAACTTCGCCAACGGAGTCGTGACCATTTTCGTCGCGTACTGGTATTACGGCCTGCGAATGGAAGGCAAGTTCTACGTTCCGCCGTTGCCGAATCCGCTCGTGCTGATCGAGATCCCGGTCAACTGGTTCCGCGATGACGGAAACAAACTGGATCTGATCAATTGGCCGACCGTCATCGACCTTCCGGGTGATCGCCTCACCACCGCGTCGGCTCTGATCGTGTCGCTGCTGCTGGCCGTGCTGCTGGGCTTGGCTCTTCATTTCTTGATCTTCCGTCCGTTGCGCAACGCGCCGGTGCTGGCCAAGGTCGTCACGTCGGTCGGCCTGTTCGTGGTGCTGCAGGAGTTCCTGCGTCTTCGCTTCGGTGAACTCGCGCGCACCGGAGTGCAGTTCCCGCTACCCAAGGGCAAAGTTTCGTTGCCCGGCGAGTTGGGCGCCATCCCCAACAATCAACTGTTTTTGGTGGCGGTGGTCGTGGCCATCGCCATCGCTCTATGGGCTCTGTTTCGATTCACCCGTTTTGGTTTGGCCACGCGAGCCGCGGCCGAGAACGAGAAGGGGGCGATGCTTCTGGGCTTCTCGCCGGACTTCTTGGCCGGAGCCAACTGGGTGTTGTCGACGGTGATCGCCGGTCTGGTGGGCATCTTGGCCTCGCCGATCACGAACCTCGACACCATCACCCTTCCGCTTCTCATCGTGCCCGCACTTGGCGCGGCTCTGCTGGCCAGTTTCTCCTCGTTCGGAGTGACCGTGGCCGCCGGCATCGGTATCGCGATGTTGCAAGGCTGGGTGCAGTACCAAGGCGCACAGACGTGGTTCCCGCGTGGAGTATTGCCCACGGCCGGCCTCACTCAGGCTCTGCCCTTCTTCGTGATCGTGATCGCCATGTTCGCCCGCGGCAAGGCGCTTCCGGTTCGAGGTGCGGTGTCGTCGGGCAAGTTGCCCTCTGCCACGGCTCCGAAGCACGTTTGGCCGTTGACGTCGCTCGCAATCGTCGGAACCCTGGTCATGTTGTTCGGATTCAGCTATGACTGGCGTCAATCCACCATCAACACACTTGTCGGTGTGGTCGTCGCGCTCTCGTTGGTGGTGCTCACCGGTTTCGTCGGACAGATCTCGCTGGCGCAAATGGCCTTGGCCGGAACCGCGGGCTTCTTCATGTCGAAGTACTTCGCCGACCTTCCGTTCCCGTTGGCACCGCTCATCGGTTCGGTGGTGGCGGCCCTGTTCGGTGCGGCCATTTCGATCCCGGCTCTGCGACTCCGCGGCGTAAACCTGGCGGTCATCACTCTGGCCGCGGCGGTGGCGATCGAGCAGCTGGTCTTCAAGAACAAGACCTTCGCTGGCGAACTGGGAGCTCTACGAGTTGATCCGCCCATGATCGGTGGAAAAGATTTCGGACCAAACAACACCGCGTTGAGGGTTCTCGGACTGAAGGGGCGCGACGACGTGCCGCCGAACGTGTGGTTCGGTGTCATCTGTTTGATCTTCGTCGTGGTGCTGTGTCTGATGGTCGTGAACGTGCGTCGTTCGGCCACGGGTCGTCAGTTCCTCGCCGTTCGATCCAACGAACGAGCGGCGGCGGCGTCGGGAATCGACGTGGCCCGAACCAAGATTCTCGCGTTCGGTCTGGCGGCGTTCATCGCTGGCATGGGAGGCGCGCTGTCCGGCTATCGGTTCGGTTCCGTCACCCCGGCCTACTTCGGGGCGTTCGCGTCGTTGACGTTCCTGGCCTTCGCGTATCTCGGTGGTATCGCCAGCGTGTCGGGAGCCGTTTTGGCGGGAATCGTCGTTCCCAACGGACTCAACTTCAATTTCCTCGAGAACATCCTGCACATCGATCAGGGTTACGCCACCCTCATCGGAGGCATCGGACTCATCATCACCGCGGTGCGCAATCCGGAGGGTCTGGCCGGTGCGCCACGCTTGCTGGCCGAGCAACGAGCGTTGAGACGCGCGAGGAAAGCCGCACTATCGAAAGAGAAGCAAGACGAGGAAGCACGAACCATGGGGGTGGGGCAGTGAGCCTTCTGACAACGAGTGGCATGTCGGTGACGTTCGGCGGCCTGAGAGCCGTGAACAATGTCGACATATCCGTCGAGCAAGGAAAACTCGTCGGACTGATCGGTCCGAACGGTGCGGGCAAGACCACGTTCATCGACGGGATCACGGGTTTCGTCCCCACCACCGGCCGCATCGAGTTCAAGGGCCAAGAGATCAACGACATGGCGGTCCACAACCGCGCGCGTCTCGGTCTCGGGCGCACCTGGCAGTCCTTGGAACTGTTCGACGACCTCACGATCGAGGAGAACGTGCAGGTGGCGGCGGAACGTCAGTCCGCCAAGAACTTTCTCTTGGATCTTGTGCGACCCGGACGCAAGCGGGATCGAAGTGGCGTCGATTTCGCCTTCGAGGTGCTCGGGATCGGTGATCTGGCCAAGAAGTACCCGAACGAGATCAGCCAGGGTCAGCGCAAGTTGGTGTCGGCGGCCCGCGCGTTGGCGGCCCGACCGGACCTGGTGTGCATGGACGAACCGGCCGCCGGGTTGGACACCGCCGAGTCCCAAGAGCTCGGTCGACGACTGCGCCGAATCATCGACGCGGGTCTGACGATCTTTCTCGTCGATCACGACATGGGTCTGGTCCTCGAAGTGTGTGACTACATCTACGTGATCGAGTTCGGCGTGAAGATCGCCGAGGGAACGCCGGAGCAAATCAAGCGCGACCCCAAGGTCATCGAGGCCTACCTCGGGTCCAGCGCCACCGAGGGAGGACACTGATGAACGCTCTGCTCGAAATCGAGAATCTGAACACCGGCTACAACGGCGTGTCGGTGGTGCGAGGCTTGAACCTTTCCGTGAATCCCGGCGAGGTCGTCGCGTTGCTCGGCCCCAACGGCGCCGGCAAGACCACCACCTTGCTGACCGCGTCCGGCCTCGTTCCCATCATTTCGGGTGACGTGAAGGTGTTCGGCAAGTCCGTTCAAGGTCGTCGACCGCACATGATCGCTCGCGAGGGTTTGGCGCACGTTCCCGAGGGGCGAGCCCTGTTCTATCAACTCACCGTGGCGGAGAACCTTCGACTGGGTGCCGCCAAGGGCGCCTCGGACGTGAAGAAGGCTCTCGGATACTTCCCGGCTTTGGAGCCCATCATGGATCGGCGCGCCGGTTTGTTGTCGGGAGGCGAGCAGCAGATGTTGGCGATGGCTCGCGCCTTGACGGTCAGCCCGAAGTTGCTGATGGTGGACGAAATGAGCCTCGGTTTGGCGCCGATCATCGTGGAGCGTCTGTTGCCCATTCTGCGGCAGATCGCCGACGAGACCGGTGCGGGCGTGTTGCTCGTCGAGCAGCACGTTCACATGGCGCTACAGGTGGCCGATCGTGCGTACGTTCTCAGCCACGGTGAACTGGCGATGCAGGGCGACGCGGCGACGTTGCGCAGTGATCGCAGCCTGATCGAGGCCAGCTATCTCGGTAAGTGAACCGGCTCGGTGAGCAACCGGGCTCGCTGGGTGACGTTCTCAGGCGGTGGGGAGCTGCTTGAAATACGTCTGGGCATCGAAGTAGTCGCGCCACAAGGTGATCTTGCCGTCGACGACTTCCCACACGCCGTTGACCGGCAATTCCAGCCAGCCCCATGACATCTTGAACCGGTCGGTGCGCTCGTTGAACACGATGTTGCCGTTCTGGGCCTCGCGGTGGACGATCCAACGCACCTCCGTGCAGTCGCCGAACATGGGGGTGAGAACACCCTTGATGCCATCGGGCCCGTACATCTTCATGAGCGGGACGTTGTCGTACTCGCAGTCGCTGCTGACCATGGCGCAGGCGGCGTCGAGATCCAGTCGCTCGATCGCGGCGATGAAGGCGTTGACGGTTTCCAGCGGTGTCATGCGGGTTCTTCTCCTGTGGTGGATTCTTGCTTGGCGGGCGGCTCCTGGCTCCAGAGCACGTCGAAGTCCTTGGCGATGTCGAGCACCTGAAAGGCGCGACCCATTCCGACGCAGAATCCGATCGTCACGGTCAGTTCCAACAGTTCGGGGTCGGAGAAGTGGGCGCGCAGACGCTCCCAGAGCTCGTCGTCGACGGCCGTGTGATCGATCGCGAATCGTTCGGCGTATTCGGCGGCCAGTCGTTCGCGATCGGTGAAGTCCGGGTGATCGTGATAGTGCTGAACCGAGTTGTACGCCTCGTCATCGAGTCCTTGCCGCATCGCCGATGCGGCTCGAGTGTTCATTCAAACGACGCATTGGTTGAGTTGGGCGATTCGCATGCGGGCGACCTCGCGCTCGCGAATGGCGAGACTCGACTTCGCGTACACCGCTTCGCTCATCGCCGCGACTCCGGCACCCATGTGCGGAGCCAGCATCCACACGCGATGAGCTTCGAGACCGTTGCCTTCGGGGACGTCGAGCCGGGCCATGTCGTTTCCTCCCTCAGCGATTGATTCGCTCGATGACTGAGACGCGCACCGGGATGGCGCTCTGCACCACCATACCGTTCACCGGGTCGTGACCTCGTTCGACGGACACCAGTCGGTTGGTGGGAGTTCCGATGTCGCGAACCTTCTCGTCCGTGAGCGACGAGCCGCCCCATGAATGGGCCATGGAAATCACGCCGCGACGAACGTCGTCGGCGGACTCGGCCACCGCTCGCAGTGACGAGCGCGGACTGGTGACCTCGATCAGATCGCCGTCGGCCAGGTCGAGATCTTCCATGTCGTCGGGGTTCATGTACGCCGGATTGGTCGTGCCCTTCGCCCCGAGCACCGAGAGTTCCGAGCCGAAAGAGTTCAACACGTGCTTCAGGCGGCGGCTGACGAGACGGTACGGAAAGGCGGCCGGATCCACCCCCAACGCGGCGGCGGAGTTCTCCTCGGCGCGCACGCGCACCATCTCCTCGACGATGTCCGGTGGTGCGACCGTGAACCGTGCCGTGCACTCGGGGTCGGCCGGTTGAGCCACCAGCCGCTTGTCGGGATGAATCGTCATTCGGTTCCGACGAACTTCGTCCATCGACATACGAGAGCCCGCATAGGCCAGGTCGAGCATCTCGTCGTCGGTGGGTCGAGCATCCATTGGCGCATCGCCGCCCGGGAGAGGCAACGTCGAGTTCAGTCGTCGTGCGAGCTCCCAGAAGACCTCCCACTCGTTCATCACGTCGCCGAGGCGGGGTGTGATGGCCTCGGTGTAGTTGGTGTACGGGGCGCTGAACCAGCGATCCATGAGGTGGGGGACGTCGGCTCGTTCCAGGGAGAGGGTGGGGGCGATCACGTAGTGGGCGAACTCGGCGGTGGCCGACATTCGGTGGTCGATGACGACCAACAGTTCCAAGTCCTTCATCGCCGCGATGGTGAGTTCCTGATCCGGCCACGCCACCACGGGGTTGCCGCCGCTCACGATGAGCGCGCGCACTTGGCCATCTCCCGGAGTCAGGATCTCCTCGGAGAGAGCGGTGGTCAGCATCTCGCCACGAATCCCGCGCAGATTGCGCACACGCTGGTGGGCGCCGGTGGCCGGCGGTCGTGCGGCGTGCACCTGAGCGCGTTTGGGTGTCTCGGGATACAAGAAGTAACCGCTCTCCAGCGTGTCGCCCTCACGGTTCACGCGGCCACAAATGGTGTTGAGCACGATGGAGAGATGCTCGGTCAGGCTGGAATGCGGCGCCATGCTCGGTCCGGTGCCGGTGCCACTCGTTCCCTTGCGCACCGAGGCGAACATGCGCGCGGCGGCCACGATGTCGTCGGCGGGAACGTCGCACCGTTTCGCCACGTAGTCCAGATCGAACGTCGACACGGCTTGGGCGAGTTCGGCGAGATCGGCCACCCAGCGATCGCAGAACTCGTGGTCGAACAAACCCTCGTCGATGATCACCTTCAGGATTCCGGCCATCAACGTGGGATCCTCGCCCGGACGGGGCGCGAGATGAATGTCGGCGCGAGCGGCGAATTCGGTTCGTCGGGGGTCGATGACGATGAGCTTCATTCCACGACGTTGCGCGTCGCGAAGCGCGACGTACGGATTGGTTCCCTGCAGACCGCCGACGGGACCGAAGCTGGACACCAACGGGTTGTAACCGATGGCCAGCAAGACCTCGGCGTCGCTGAAGTTGTTGTAGCCCGCCTCCCAGATGCCGACACGGAAAGGTGCGGTGGCCTTGGCCGGCTGATCGATGGTGACCGAGGTGTAGAACGATGGCGACTTCAAGCCTTGATGGAAGGCGCGGGCCGCGGGGATGGCGAGCGAGTTCTGGTAGCCCCCGGTTCCGGTGTACGACGCGATCGCTCGCGGGCCGTGCGCCTCGAGGATGCGTCGTAGCTCGACGCCGATGGAATCCATGGCCTCATCGGACGAGATCTCTTCGAACGTTCCATCGGAACGGCGACGCAGTGAGGTGCGCAACCGACCGGAGTGCGTCATCTGCTCGGGGATTTGGCGTCCCTTGATGCAGGTGTAGCCGGCGAACAAGGGATCCTCGGCCACGCCCCGAACGGCCACGGCGCGACCGTCCACCACGTCCACCTCGATGGGGCAACTGGCATGGCAGAAGCGGCAGAAAGAGTGGTGAGTGTGCACTTCGTCCGACTCGATCGGACGATCCTCGGCAATGGTCATGCGAGCCCCCTCGTGAGCCTCGTCCCCACGAGGCAAACACAAACTAACCCACTGATTAGTTTGTGTCGTACCGAAAACAGCGAGGGGCGCATGTCTGCCGGAAACATCGACCAACTGATCAACCGCGAGCAGTCGGCCATCGCCTGCCCGTATCCGATCTTCGCGGACCTACGAGGGTCCGAGGGGATTCCGTTCAGTGCCGACCTCGGCGCATGGATCGTCTCCCGTTACGAGGACGTGCGCGCCATTCTCCGTGACACCGAACGCTTCTCCAGTCTCAGCCCCACCGGCCCGGCCCAGTCCGGTGAGGTGCTGATGGCCGGAATTATGGAGTTGATGAAGGATCCCGAGATGGCGTCCCTCATCGGATCGCGGACCATGACGCGTGGGCGGGTCGCGGTGCTCTTGAACGCCGATCCGCCGGATCATCGTCGGCAACGAAAGTTGGTGAATCCCGCGTTCCGTCCCGATCGCATCCGCGCCATGGAACCCGCGGTGGTGGAGGTCACGAGAAGGTTGTTGGACGACGTCGTCGACGATCTTCGCACGGTCGGTGCCACCGACATCGTTGGACGTTTCGCGGTTGGTCTGCCCTTGACCATCATCGCCATGGCGTTGGGTGTGGCCGACGACGATCTGGTCACGTTCAAGAGGTGGTCGGACGACATCGTGATGCCGGTGGGTAATCATTCGCCATCGGTGGAGCAGGTGCGTGGTTTCCTGCTCTCCACCAAGGAGTTCACCGAGTACTTCCTCGCGCAGATCGCCGCGCGCAAACGGAATCCCACGGGGGACCTGTTGTCGGACATCGCCAACGCCCGAATCGATGGTGAAGAACTCACCGACGATGAGCAGCTGGGGATGTTGCAGCAATTCCTCGTGGCGGGCAACGAGACCACGACGAACCTGATCGCCAACATCGTTCATCGTCTGGCCGAGGAACCGGAGTTGCAGAAGCGAGTTCGTGCGAACCCGGAGCTGGTGGACGGTCTGGTGGAGGAGATGTTGCGAATGGAGGCGCCGGTGGGTGGTCTCTTCCGACGCGCCAAGGTCGACGTGGAGATCGCGGGAACGCCCGTGCCGGCCGGGGATCACCTGTGGCTGCTCTTCGCTTCGGCGAATCGCGACGAGTGCAAGTTCGAGTCGGCGGACACGGTGGATCCGTTGCGGGCCAACGCCAAGGATCACCTGGCGTTCGGCAACGGTGAACACTTCTGCCCCGGAGCCGGATTGGCGAGGGCCGAGGCTCGCATCGCCACCGAGATGCTGTTGGCGGCCGTGAGGAACATTCGTCTGGCGTCGGACAACGAGTTTCGTTACGGGGATTCGTTCGTGTTGCGCGGCTTGACCAGCCTGCGCATCGTCGGCGATCCGACATGAGAATTCCGACGGTCGCGCCTCGACGGGTGTGGCGACGGAACTAATCGGTCGGTTAGTTTCTGGTGGACGGGTCGTGCGGCCCGGGGGACGGGGGTCCGAGAATGTCCAAGAGCAAGCCGTTCCGGTTCGGTCTGCAGGCCTACGCCCCGGCATCGGCCAAGGACTGGCGCGATCTGGCCCGTAAAGCCGAGTCCATGGGATTTTCCTCGTTCCATCTGGCCGATCACGTCATCGGGCCGGGGCCGGCCCTCAACGCGACGGGACACCCGGTTCAGACCGTGGCCGCGATTCCCGCCATGGCCGTGGCCGCCGAGGCCACCGACACCATCAAGGTGGGCTGTCGCGTGTTGTGCGTCGACTACCGCAATCCGGTGATGTTGGCCAAGGAAGTGGCCACGCTCGACTTCTTCTCCGGCGGTCGACTGGAACTCGGTCTCGGCGCTGGTTGGTTGCAGAACGAGTACGAGGCCATGGGGATTCGGTTCGACCGAGCCGGTGTGCGTATCGATCGCATGGAGGAAGTGATCGAACTTCTTCGCGCATCGTTCGCCGACGGCGAATTGAACATCGACGGCCGTCACGTGCACGCCGTCGGTTTCGAGGCGGTGCCCAAGCCGGTGAGCAAGCCCGGCCCGCCGCTCATGATCGGCGGAGGAGCCAAGCGAGTGCTCACCATCGCGGGCCGCGAGGCCGACATCGTCAGCCTCAACTTCGACAATTCCTCGGGCAAGTTGGGAGCGGAGGGCATCGGCTCCTCGACGGCCGAACTCACCGAGCAGAAGATCCGCTGGGTGCGCGAAGGTGCCGGCGACCGGTTCGCCGACATCGAATTGGAGATCGCGGCGTACTTCACCATCGTCACTCCCGACGGAGAGGGAACGCGATCCAAGATGGCCCCGATGTTCGGCATGACCCCCGAGGTGCTCGCCGAGCATCCTCATGCCCTCATTGGTTCGATCGACGAGATCTGTGATCGCATCGTCGAACGGCGGGAGCGTTACGGCATCAGTTACGTCTCTTTCGGCGCATCGGCCATCGATGCGGTCGCACCGGTCATCGAGCGGCTCGCTGGTAAGTGACGAACGACGGAAGCAGGAGAAGAGCATGAGCGTCGACATTTCCAATTTCAATCCGTTCGATCCCCGCACACAACAGTGCCCGTTCCCGCATTACGCCAAGATGCGCGCGGAGGCGCCGGTGCACGCGGTGGACAGCATCGGTGTGCACATGGTGACCAAGCACGATCTGGTCATGCAGGTGCTGCGCGATCCGCAGACCTATTCGTCGATGTTCGGCGGTGCGGGGATGCCTCTCAATGGCCCCGACCGCGAGCGATTCGCCGAGGTGATGGCCGAGGGATACCCGCGCGTGCCCACCATGCTCACCGCGGATCAGCCCGAACACACGCGATACCGGCGTCTCGTTTCTCGGGCCTTCCACCCCAAGGTGATCGCCGAGATGGAGCCGGTCATCCGCGAGATCACGGTGGGTTTGATCGAATCGTGGATCGACAAGGGCCGCATCGAGTTCGTGAAGGACTTCGCGGTGCCGCTTCCGGTGCGGGTGATCGCCAAGGCACTCAACGTTCCCGATGACCGTTTGGCCGACTTCAAGCGTTGGTCCGACGATTCCATCGCCGGTATCGGAACGAACATCTCCATCGACGATCGCATCACGGCCGAATACGGAGTCAACGAGTTCCAGCACTACTTCGCCGAACAAATCGAACTTCGTCGAACGGCACCGCAGGACGACTTGTTGACCAACCTGTTGAACGCCACCATCGACGACGACGATCCCGAGGTGACCGACAAGCGTCAGTTGGACATGCCCGAGATGCTGAGCATCGTGCAGCAGCTCTTGGTGGCCGGCAACGAGACCACCACCAAGACCCTCACCGAGATGATTCGTCTGTTGGCCGAGAATCCCCAAGAGTGGGCCAGGCTCAAGGCCGATCCGAGTCGTGCGGAAAAGGTGGTGGAAGAGACGTTGCGCCTGTCCACGCCGACCCAAGGCATGTGGCGAGTGGTCACCAAGGACACGGTGCTCGGTGGAGTCGAACTGAAGAAGGGTCGCCGCATCGTGATCGTCTTCGCGTCGGCGAATCGTGACGAGGATCTGTACGAGGATCCCGACGCGTTCGTGCCCGATCGCGAACATCTGCGCGAGAACCTGGCCTTCGGCAAAGGGATCCATTTCTGCCTGGGGGCGAACTTGTCGCGTCTCGAGGGCAAGGTGGCCGCCGAGGAATTGTCGAAGCGCCTCGACGGCATTTCTCTCACCAGCAACAACAAGTTCGAGTATTTCCCGAGCTTCATGTTGCGTGGTCTCACCGATCTCGAGATCGAGTTCACGCCATCCGAGTTCTCGCGGGCCAAGGTGTCGTCATGAGCGGCCGTTTGGCGGGCAAGACGGCGGTGGTCACCGGGTCGAGCCGCGGCATCGGTCGTGGCACGGCCATCGCGTTGGGCGAGATGGGCGCCACCGTGTACATCACCGGTCGCAACACCGGCAGTGGTCCACTCACGATCGACACGACCGCCAAGATGGTCGAGGATGCCGGAGGGGTCGGCATTCCAGTTCGCGTGGACCACGGGGATGATCGCCAGATCGCCGAGTTGTTCGATCGCGTGCGCGCGGAAGCGGGCAAGCTTCACGTGTTGGTGAACAACGTGTACAAGATTCCCGATCCGCCGGCATGGGGCGGGGGTTTCTGGGAGCACCCCGTCAGCATCTGGGACGACCAAGTGGGCATCGGCCTGCGAGCTCACTACGTGGCGTCGTGGCACGCGGCTCCGTTGCTCTTCGAGGGCGGCGCCGGTGGCTCGATCATGAACGTGTCATCGCCCGGTGGCAGCTCGTACCACTTCAGTTCGTCGTACGGGGCTGGCAAGGCCGGATTGGATCGCCTGAGTGCGGACATGGCTCTCGAGTTGAAGCCCAAGGGAATCGCGTGCTGTTCGATCTATCCCGGTTCGGTGGCGACCGAGTTCATTCTGGAATGGGCGGGCAAACGGGGGAGCGATCTCTCGACGGCGCAAACGACCCTCGGTGTCGGCCGGGCGATCGCCGCTCTCGCGGTGGCTCCGGACCTGATGGAGCGATCGGGAAGCATCCAATGGATCGAGGACATCTCCGAGCAGTTCGATGTCCGCGACGAGAACGGCAATCTGGCGCCGCGGTATCCGGGTCGTATCCGCGGCTGAATCAGAATTCCAACGCGAGTCGATCGACTCCGCGAATGGTGAGGCGATCTCGCCACGTGATGTCGCCGGTCGAGCGCATGTTCGGGAAACGACGCACGAGTGACCCCACGGCCACTTCGGCTTCGAGCTTGGCCAGATTCGATCCCAGGCAATAGTGGATGCCGGCCGCGAAGGCCAAATGGCGCCCGGCGTTTGCGCGGTCCAGCATCAAGCGACCGGGAGTCTCGAACATCGACGGATCGTGGTTGCCGGCTCCCAGAACGGTGGTCACAACGGTTCCGGGCTCCACGGTGACGCGGCCGGAGGCTGTTTCGTAGTGGACGGGGACCATGGGAACCCGCACCGTTTGCTGAACCGGGCCGTCGAAACGCAACAACTCGTCGACGGCGCGAGCCCCGATGCTCGGGTTCGCGTTCCAAGCCGCCAACTGGTCCGGGTGGCGTAGAAGCGCGTTGACGGAGTTTCCGATGAGATTGACCGTCGTCTCGTGGCCGGCGATGTAGAGCAGAACCACGAACGAGATGAGCTCTGCGGCATCGAGGTTGTCGCCGTCGTCCTCGACCGCGATGAGGGCCGACAACAGATCGTCGCCCGGGTGTCGACGGCGATCCTCGATGATCTCGAACAGGTAAGGGATCAGAAGAGCGAACGCATCGTCGACCTTGGCCAGGTCGTCCATGGTGGACGCCGGCTCCAGGGCGAAGGTGATCACCTGGCTCCAATCGCGCAGCTCATCGGCTCGATCGACGGGCATGTCGAGGAGGTCGGAGATCACCTGAAAGGGAATGGGAAACGCGAGTTCGTCGATGAGTTCGATTCCTCCGCGGGCCTCGGCGCGGTCGAGCACCTCGTCGACCAGCTGCTGAATGCGCGGCCGGAGATTCTCGATGGAGGAGGGAGTGAAGGCCTTGCTCACGAGTCGACGAAGCCGCGTGTGGTCGGGCGGGTCGAGGTTCAGGATGGTCTTCGACGAATTCCGACTGCGGCGGCGTTCGCGCTTGGCGCGCGACAACGGATCGGTCGGCTCGTTCGCGTTGGCCTCGATGTCGCGACTGAAGTCGTTGCTGCGCAACGTGTACGCGACGTCCTCGTAGCGCGTCAGCACGACGGTGTCGCCGACGCGGTGCACCGGATCGTGTTGGCGCAATGCCTCGTAGAACGGATACGGGTTGGCGCGGAACGCCGGATCGAGCGGCGAGAACTCGGCGAGCGCGGGATCGGTGGTGGTCATGCGACTTCCTTCATGGCGGCCGCGAGGGCATCGACGATGCGATCCACCTGGTCGTCGTGGATCACGAGAGGAGGACAGAACGCGTTGGTGTCGGCCCCGATGGCACGGGTGATGACACCGTGTCGGAGCATGGCGTCACGCACGGCGAAGGCGTCGACACCGGGATGATGGCCGACCGCCCACACGGCGCCGTCGCCACGAATGGAAGCCACGGTTCCGTCGGTGGCCAACGCGGACAAGCCCCGAGAGAGTCGTTCACCAACGTGCATCGCACGATCCACGAGACCCTCGCGCTTCATGATGTCGAGGTTCGCGAGCGCCGCCACGCAGGCGGTGGGATGACCCGAATACGTGAAGCCGGTGCGCAGGAAGAAGTTCGGATCGCTTTCGAGGGCCGCGCGCACGGCGGGGCCGACGAAGACACCGCCCAATGGCTGATATCCGGAGGTGACGGCCTTGGCGAACGTCACCATGTCGGGGCGCACGCCGTAGCGATGCGCCGCGAACCAATGACCGAGTCGACCGAACCCCGAGATGACTTCGTCGTAGATGAGGTGGGCACCGTGCTGATCGCACAGGCGACGCACGGACTCGAGGTATCCCTCGGTGGGTGGATGAACGCCACCGGCACCCTGTAGCGGCTCGACCAACACCGCGGCGATCGTGGACCCACGCTGCGACATCAAGGAGGCCAAGGCCTCCACGTCGTCGGCGGGCACCTGCACGACGTCGCCCACGTACGGTGCGTATCCCTCGCGATTGGGGGCGATGCCTTGAGCGCTGGTGCCGCCGTACGCGGTGCCGTGGTAACCGCGTTGGCGCGAGATGATGAGCGTCTTCTCCGGATGCCCGGCCTGAATGTGAGCGAGGCGGGACAGCTTCATCGCCGTGTCCACGGCTTCGGATCCCGACGACGTGAAGAACACCCGCGAATCGGTCATGGGGGCGATGTCCACCAGTACCTCGGCCAATTCCTCCGCGGGAGCGTTGGTGAAAGGATCGAAGGTGGAGTACGCGGCCAGGGTGCCGGCCTGTCGACCGATGGCCGCGGCGATGTCGGAGCGACCATGCCCCACCGCGCAGTACCACAGGCTGGCCATGCCGTCGATGTACTCGTTGCCTCGGTCGTCGTACACGACGGCCCCTTGGCCTCGCACGAGAGTGATGAAGTCGCTCTTGGTGGGCTTGGCGAAGGGGTGGAGGAAGGCGGAGGCCATGGGTTAACGGTAGTTCTGTGGTCCGACCAGCGGGCGATCACTGACGGGTTGCGCGTATGAATGAGAATCATTATCATAATGTCATGCGTCTGCGTCTCTCTCGGTCCGTCGTCGTCGTGTCCCTGTTGGCGCTGTCCGCCTGTGGCTCGGACACCGAATCCGAGGGGACGCAACGTCCGTCTGTGGTGGTGAGCACGCCAATCCTGGGTTCCTTGGTCACCGAGATCGTCGGTGACTCCGCCGACGTGACGGTCTTGATGCCCAACGGTGTCGACCCGCACGGTTGGGAGGCATCGCCCAAGGAGATCGAGGCGTTGTCGTCGGCCGACGTCGTGGTGATCAACGGACTGCATCTCGAGGAGTCGTTGGAGGAAGCGATTGACGCGGCTCGGGGAGACGGTGTTCGCGTGTTCGAGGCGGCTGACCATGTCGACGTGATTGTTGGGGTCGATGAGGACGAGCATTCGGAGGACGAGTCCGGTGATGTTCACTCGGAGGACGAGTCCGATCATGGGCACGCCGATGGAGATCCGCACATCTGGACGGACGCGGCCGCGATGGCCGATGTTGCTCTTGCTTTGGGTGACGAGTTCGCCGAGGCCGGAATCGACGTCGGCGATCGCGCGTCGGTGGTGTACGAACGACTGCTCACTCTCGACAACGACCTTCGCAAGTTGGTCGACGAGGTGGACGCGAGCGAGCGAAAGCTCGTGACGGGACACGAGTCGTTGGCCTACCTCGCCGCACGATACGAATTCGAACTCGTCGGCGCCGTGATTCCGGGATTGTCGAGCGAGTCCGAGGTGTCCGCCGGAGAGTTGGCCGAACTCAAGGATCTCATCGAGGCCGAGAGCGTGGGCGTGATCTTTTCCGAGGCCGGAACTCCGGATCAGGTGGTCGAGGCCATCGCCGACGAAACCGGAGTCGACGTTGTCGAACTCGACACCCACTTGTTGCCAGAAGATGGCACCTACGACACGTTCATGACCGAATTGGTATCCGCCATCGTCTCCGCGTTGTCGTCATAACCTCCCCCTGATGTCGCAGCTTGTCGAACCGTTTCTCGACAACGAGTTCATGCAGCGGGCTCTGCTCGCGGGAATTCTGGTGTCGTTCTCCTGCGCCATCGTCGGAACGTACGTGGTGTTGCGGGGTCTGGCGTTCGTCGGTGATGCTTTGGCACACGGCGTCCTGCCCGGCGTGGCGGGTGCGGTCATCGTCGGTGCGCCGGTGATGCTCGGAGCGGCGGCGGGGGCCGTGGCGATGATCGTGGGGGTGGGGTTCATCACCGCGAAGTCACGACTGTCGAATGACTCGGCGATCGGGTTGCTCTTCATTGGTCTGCTGGCCCTGGGTGTGGTTCTCGTGTCGTCGTCGGATGAACTGACGGGCGACCTCGATGCGATCCTGTTCGGTGAGTTCCTCGGCGTGAGTTGGTCGGATCTGGCGGTGCAGGGAATCGGACTGGTGTTGGTCGCCGCGGTGTGCGTGTACGCCGCGCGACCGTTCTTGTTGCTGTGTTTCGACCCGGATCTGGCCGACGCGATGGGTTTCGGGGCCCGCCGGCATCATCGACTGATGCTCGCCCTAGTCGCGGGAACCGTCGTGGTGTCGTTCCAGGCGGTGGGATCGCTGTTGGTGTTCGGAATGCTGTTGGCTCCCGCGGGCACGGCGGCGCTCGTCACCCGACGAATCGGCTCGATGATGATGGTCGCGATGTTGGTTGGGGTTCTGTCCACGTACATCGGTCTGTCGTGCTCGTATCACTTCGATCTGGCGGCGGGAGCCTCGGTCGTTCTGTCGTCGGTGATCATCTTCTTCGTCGTTCTCATCTCGCGGTCGCTGCGTCGTCCCACGGTGGCGGGGGCCGAACATGAGTGACGCTCCGACGACTCCGGATCGTTCGGGGGCCGCATCTCCGGTCGTGGTGGCGCGGCGTCTGGACGTGGGCTACGACGGACGCACCGTTCTTCGGGGGATCGACGCTTTCGCCACGCCGGGGCGTTCCATCGCCTTGATCGGACCGAATGGCTCCGGCAAGTCGACGCTACTGCGCACGTTCGCCGGGTTGCTCGCACCCGTGGGCGGGGCGTTGGAGATGTGCGGGCTGCCGGTGTCGAATGCGTCCCAACGGATCGCGTACCTGAATCAGTTTCATCAGAACGCGATGGCGTTGCCGCTGCGCGTGCTCGACGTCGTGCACATGGGGCGGCTCGACCGTCGTGGACGCTTCGCTCGGCGACGTACCGAAGACCATGCCGCGGTGGACGAGGCACTGCACCGCATGGGCATCGCCAATCTGGCGGGCGAGGCGCTGCGCGACCTGTCGGGAGGACAGCGACAACGGGTGTTCCTGGCTCAGGTGCTGGCTCGGCGTGCCGACGTCATTCTCTTGGACGAGCCGTCGTCGGGCCTCGATGCGGTCGGTCGATCGGTCTTTCTGGAGGCGATGGAGGCCGAGACGCGGCGTGGCGCGGTCGTGATCACGGCCACCCACGACGTCGGTGAAGCCTCGCGCTGTGATCGGGTGATGTTGCTCGCCGGTCGGTTGATCGCCGATGGGCCGGCCGACGAGGTGCTGACGTCGGACAATCTGTTGTCGACGTTCGGCATCGGTTTGTCACGCGCGGGAGATCATCTGGTGGTCACCGATCACGGTCATCACGATCACGGTCAACACGATCACTGACCGAACGATCAACAGCAATCGGGGGTGCGCGCCGGTCTAGTGCTCGTCGTAATGATCGCCGTGGGCCGCGTGCAGGTGGCCGTCGTGCAGATAATCCACGTGGTCCCCGTGGGGCACGGCAACGTGTCCGCAGTCGGGTCCGTGCACATGGTCGTGTTGCGCGTGCTCCACGCATTCGTCCAGTTCGCACGCGTCCCAATGATCATCGTGACGATGATGCAGGTGGCCATCGTGCACGTAGTCGACGTGGTCGCCGTGTGGCACGGCCACGTGGCCGCAGTCGGGGCCGTGCACGTGAGGGTGTTCGGAATCGGGCCGGTGATCCACGAAAGGAGTATGTCATTCGTCCCGTCGTCAGGTTCGTCTTTGCCCGACGATGTGGTGTCAAATGGGGCATGGGTCGCCTGCAGCATCTGATCGACGGGGTCCTGGACGCCACCATCGCACCGGGCTACTCGCGACTCGGATACGAGATCCGGTCGCGCTCGGACGAATGGGAGCCGTTGGCCCCGAACTGCATGGAGGGTCGTGTCGTGGTGATCACCGGGGCCACCTCCGGTCTCGGCTTGGCCACCGCGCGTCGGTTGCGTTCGCTGGGGGCCGCACTGGTCTTGGTGGGTCGCGATCGCGATCGCACCGAGAAGGTGGCTCGTGAACTGGTCGACGGACACAGATCGAATGCCCGTGTCGACGTGGTCGTGGCCGACATGGCCGAGCCGTCGCAGGTGCGCGATGCCTGTCTCGAGCTCGCGTCTCTTTCTCGCATCGACGTGCTCGTTCACAACGCGGGATCCCTGTCGAAGCAACGCATCGTGAACTCCGCCGGACTGGAGTCGACCCTGGCGGCCCAGGTGGTGGGTCCGTTCATCATGACCGACGCATTGCTGGACGTTGTCGAGCGGAGCCACGGACGCGTGATCACCGTCTCGTCCGGAGGCATGTACGCCGCCACGCTTGCCGACATGTCGGCGTCGTCGCCCGAGCCCCTCGCGGTGAACGGGTACGACGGGACCAAGCAGTACGCGACGGCGAAACGGATGCAGGTCACCTTGAACGAGATGTGGGCACAGCGGCGTCCCGACGTGCACTTCGCCTCCATGCATCCGGGATGGGCCGACACGCCGGGCGTGCGGACGTCACTGCCGGGGTTCGCACGTTGGACCGGACCGTTTCTGCGCGACGCCGAGCAAGGTGCCGACACGATCGTGTGGCTGTCGGCGACGGACACGTCGAATCTCGGCACGAGCGGTGGTTTCTGGAGCGATCGTACGCGGCGTCCGATCCATCGGTTGGGTTCGACGCGTCGCTCGGATCGACCCGACCGCCGACGAGCGTTGTGGGAGTGGTGCGCTCGTGAGGCTACGACTGCTCATTGATTCCGGACGAGGTCATGATCTCGTCGGCGAAACGTCCTCGTCGAACGAGGTCGGCCATGATGCGCATCTTGGGCTCGGAGTGCGCGAAGAATCTCTTGTAGCCGTCGCAGAGATGGTTCAAGCCGGGTTCCCCGTCGGGCGTGATGGCGAAGCGATCCTTGGGGCACCCTCCGTGGCAGGCGTACCGCACGTCGCATTCGAGGCACATCCGGGGGAGTGACTCCAACTTGTGGCGGCCGAACGCGACCTGTTGCGGTGAGGCCACCAAGTCGACCATCGGTGTGTCGTGGATGTTTCCGAGCAGGTGCTCCGGTTCCACGAAGTGGTCGCACGAGTAGAGATCACCGTTGTGCTCGAGCGCGAGCGCCGAGCCACACGTGGGCGCGTGCACGCAGAGACTGTGCAGATCGAAGTGGGCACCCAACGTCACGTCGAAGAGCTGAACGAAAACGTCTCCGACGTCGCGGGACACCCATTCATCGAACACCGCGCACAGAAATTCTCCGTACTGTCGTCCGGAGATCGATCGCGAGGTGACGAGGTCTCCGTTCTGGGTGTAAAGGATTCGTCGCTTTCCGCGGCCGGTGCCCCAACCTCCCTCGGCGACCTCGATGTTGGCGACCGTGGCCCGCTCGACGATGGGGATGAATTGAATGTGACGCGCACCGAGATCGTCGCGCAGATGGCGATAGGTCTCGAGAGGGTGATCGACGTTGGCCGCGCTGAGACTGCACAACACGTTGCATTCGACGTCGTGGGACCGGAGAAGATCCCAGGCGCGGCGAACGTCGTCGTAACTGCCGCGTCCGTCCTTCCAGACTCTGTAGCGGTCGTGGTCCTCGGGGCGTCCGTCGACGCTGAGCCCGACGAGCACGCGATTCCGCGCGAAGAGTCGGGCCCAAGAGTCGTCGAGCAGGGTGCCATTGGTTTGGATCGTGTGTTCGATCGTTTGACCCGGACGCGCGATCGAGGAGACGATGTCGAACGCCTCGCGATAGAAGTCGACTCCCATCAGGGTCGGCTCACCACCTTGCCACGCCACGTTCACCGGACCGTCCGGTTGAGCGCCGATCATCTGGGTCAGATACGCGCGCAACGTGTCGGCGCCCATGCGCATCCGGTCACCCGGATACAACGCGTCCTTGGACAAGAAGAAGCAGTAAGTGCAGTCGAGGTTGCAGACCGCACCGGTCGGCTTGGCCAACAGGTGGAACGGGCGCCGGTCGGATTCGTTCATTGGTCGTGTGTCATTCATCGAAGGAGCGATGCCACACCAGGGGGTTGTGCTCCGAATCGGCCACGCTTCCGACGGCTGCTCCGCCCAGCCACAACATGCGATCGAGTTCGCGAGCGGGATGATCGGATGGGGTGATCCGGGCCCCGTCGGCGTAATAGATCACGGTCATGACCGAGCGCATGGTGTCGGTGTTGTTGGCCGGTGCCGAGTGAAGCGTCCAGCCGGCGTGGAAGGTGGCATCGCCGGCGACGAACGGGCCATGGCTGGAGAGATTCCAAGCGCGCTCGCGCACGAGATCGTCGAAGAACCGCTGGGATGCATCGCCGATCACTTCGTCGCCGAGGTTTCCCATGCGATGCGTGCCGTCGGCGAAGACCATGCCACCGATCTCGCGGGGGATGTCGACGAGGGGCATCCACATGGTGATGGTGCGGTCGGTGTCGAGCGGCCAATACACCTGATCCTGATGCCATGGGGTGAAACCCCCGCCGGGCTCCTTGTACAGAGATTGATCGTGATACAGCCGGACACCGTCGACGTCGAGCAACTCGGCGGCGACACGGGCGAAGCGTCGGCCGAGAACGAATCGCCTCGTGAGTTCGTCGTGCCCAACGATTCCACCAGCCTGCACGAACGCCCGTCCGTAGGTGTCGCGCTCCTCGAGTGGGCGCCGATCCCATCGGCGAGCGTCGGTGCCGGCATCGATGGAGGGCTTGACGGCCGCGATCTCTGCGGAGGTGGCCAAGCCGCGAACGACGCAATGACCCGAGCGACGAAACTGCTCCCGGGCTGCGGAGGCAACGTTTACACGATCATCGAAGTTCGGCTCGATGACGACGTCCCCCACGGGGTCATTGTGCCACGTGTTGGCGGTGTGACGTTGGTTCCCGGACGAGGCGTCGTGGCGATCGATCACGTGGTTCGGGCCCCGATGGGGCAAAATGTCGCGGCGCCGTGCGGGCGCCCCGAGCGACGAGGAAGATCGATGGAGTTCTCCTGGACCAAGGAGCAAGAGGAACTGCGGGCGGAGGCTCGCTCGGTCGCCGAGCAGGCCGTGGCCACCTACGGTCGGGCCAACGACTCCTGGATCAACGGATGGTCGAAGGAGTTCGCCCTGGAGTTGGGCACGCGCGGTTGGATCGGTCTCACGTGGCCCGTCGAGTTCGGGGGCGCGGGTCGTCCGCCGATCGATCGTCTCATCATCGGTGAGGAACTCATCAAGGCCGGAGCCCCCATCGGTTCCATGTGGTTCGCCGATCGCCAGATGGGTCCGACCCTCATGACCTACGGACGCCCCGACCAACAGGCCGAGTTTCTGCCGCGCATCCTCAGTGGAGCGTCCACGTGGTGCATCGGAATGTCCGAACCCAACTCGGGGTCCGATCTCGCGTCCTTGAAAACTCAGGCCGAGCGTCGCGGTGATCATTGGCTGATCAACGGACAGAAGATCTGGACCAGTTTCGGTGCGGTCGCGGACTACTGCTATCTCATCTGTCGCACCAACAACGAGGGGCCGCCGCACGCCGGTATCAGCGAGATCATCGTTCCCATGGACACGCCGGGCATCGAGGTGCGGCCCATCAAGGACATGACCACGAACCGGCATTTCTGCGAGGTCTTCTTCACCGACGTGAAGGTGCCCATCGAGAACCTGGTCGGTGTGGAGGGCAACGCGTTCAAGCAGACCATGAGTCAGCTGGAGCACGAGAGAGGCGGCATCGACCGTCTGGTGTCGAATCAAGCGTTGTATGAAATCGCTCGCGCCAAGGCCGACACGTCGGACCCGGTCGTTCGACAGCGCATCGCCGCACTCGAGATGAAGTACCGCATCGGTCGCATCCTCGTCATCCGCGAGGTGCTTCGTCAGGCTCCCGCGGGTTTCTCGGCGGCCACCAAGGCGTTCTGCACCGAGCACGAATGGGACGTCGCCGAATTCGTGGCGTCCACGCTGGGACCCGAAGCCATGTTGTGGGACCAGGTCACTCAGGGTCTGGCCTACGCGCCCGGCTACACGATCATGGGTGGAACCTCCAACGTGATGCGCAACATCCTCGGAGAACGGGTCCTCGGCCTACCCCGATAGCCGACTACGGTTGGCTCGACTCAGCGCGTCGGGGGAGAACATGAGCAACTGGAAGTTCGCCGATCTGTACGAGGCGATCGCCGCCAAGATTCCGGACCATCCCTGTCAGATTCAGGGTGATCGCATCGTGTCGTGGGGCGACTTCAACCGTCGCGCGAGCGCGTTGGCCGCCGACATGCTGGAGGCCGGACTCACGCATCAGAGCAAGGTGGCGGCGTACCTTCAGAATTGTCCGGAGTATCTCGAAACGTACGTGGCGGCGTTCAAGGGCGGGTTCGTTCCGGTCAACACGAACTATCGATACGGGCCCGACGAGGTCACCTATCTCTTCGACAACGCCGAGGCCGAGGCCGTGGTGTTCCATTCCACGTTCACGGCTCTCGTCGAGCAGGTGCGCGGGAACTTGCCGGGAGTGAAGCGTTGGTATTGCGTCGTCGAGCCCGGCGATTCGGTGCCCTCGTGGGCCGAGGACTACCGCGTCGTCGTCGGACGCGACGCACCCCACCGAGTGGAGGGTCCGTGGGGTCGCAGCGGTGACGATCTTCTGTTGTTGTACACGGGCGGAACCACGGGCATGCCCAAGGGCGTGATGTGGCGACAGGACGATCTGTTCAACGTGGTCGGCGCCGGCGGCAACGTCGCGTTGGGTATCCCGCCGGGCGACTCGGTCGAAGAACTGGTCGATCGCATCGACCCCGCCGGACGCGGACTCGTGGTGCTGTCGGCCTGCCCGTTGATGCACGGGACCGGTCAGTTCACCAGCTTGATCGCCATGAATCTCGGTGGCGCCGCGGTCACGCTGCCGTCGCGGTCGTTCGACGTGAGCGAACTGTTCGACAGCATCGAACGTCATCGGGTGCAGACTCTGGTGATCGTCGGCCAAGCTTTCGCGGGGCCGATGCTCGAGCATCTGAACGCGAACCCCACCGGACGCGATCTGTCGAGCCTCATCATGATCACCTCGTCGGGCGTGATGTGGAGTCAGGAGAACAAGGACGGCCTCTTGCGCCATCTGGCCCACGTGATGTTGTTCGACTCCTTCGGATCGTCGGAGGCGGTGGGGATGGGTGGCTCCATCAGTCGCGCCGGAGAGGCCGCCACCAAGACCGCCACCTTCGCTCTGGGGCCCACGTGCGCGGTGTTCACCGAGGATGGTCGACGCGTGGTTCCGGGAAGTGGGGAGCGGGGACTGGTTGCCGTTGGAGGGTTCATCCCCCTTGGTTATTTCCGAGACGAGGCCAAGACGGCTCAGACGTTCCGCATGTTCGAGGGACAACGTTGGAGCGTGCCCGGTGATTGGGCCGAGATCGCCGCCGACGGGAGTTTGATCCTGTTGGGGCGGGGTTCGGTGTGCATCAACACCGGTGGCGAGAAGGTCTTCCCCGAGGAAGTGGAAGAGGCTTTGAAGAAGCACCCGTCGGTGCGTGACGCGGTCGCCGTCGGCATCCCCGATGATCGCTTCGGCGAAACGATCTGTGCCGTCGTGGAGGCCGAACCCGGTCAGTCGCCCGAGTTGTCGATATTGGCCGATCATGTGAAGTCGCATTTGGCCGCGTACAAGGCCCCGCGTCAACTGGTTCTGATCGACACCATCGGCCGCGCACCGAACGGCAAGGTCGATTACAAGCGCTTGAAGGCCCACGCTCTGGAACGACTGGGTCGCGCCTGATGGCGGCCGCCGAACGCTCGGCGGATCTTCGCCGTCGACTGGCGGCTGGAGAGTCCGTTCTCATGCCGGGGGTGTGGGACGCGCTGTCGGCCCGCATCGTCGCGGCCGCGGGATTCTCCACCGCGTTCGTCAGTGGCTTCGCGGTGTCGGGATCGTTGCTCGGTTTGCCCGACGTGGGACACATCGGACAGACCGAGATGGCCGACGTCGCGCGGCGAGCGTCGTCGGTCGCGCCGAACCTGAACCTCGTCGTCGATGCCGACACCGGGTACGGGAACGCCATGAACGTCGCGCGCACCGTCGAAATCTGGGAGCGATCGGGGGCGGCGGGGATCTTCATCGAGGACCAGGTGTGGCCCAAGCGATGCGGACACATGTCGGGCAAGTCGGTCGTTCCGGTTGAGGACTGGCTGTCGAAGCTGCGCGCGGCCTGCGAGCGGCGCACGCATCTCCACGTGACGGCGCGCACCGACGCTCGTGGCGCTCTGGGTCTGGACGAGGCGATCGAGCGGGGTCGTATGGCACGGGACCTCGGAGTGGACGCGGTGTTCGTGGAAGCACCCGAGAGCGTCGCGGAACTGGAGACCATCGCCGAGGCCCTGACCGATGTGGTGTTGGTGGCCAACATGGTGGAAAAGGGACGCACTCCGTTGTTGACCCCATCGGAGTTGTCCGAACGGGGATTCTCGATGATCGTCTCGCCCTTGTCGTTGCTGTTGTCGGCGGCCCGGGCCATGAGCGAGGCGGCGTCCACGTTGTCGGTCTCGGGCACCATGCGCGAGCACCTGGACGGTCTGATGTCGTTCGACGACTTCAATGCCGTGGTGGGTCTGCCCGAGCATCGTCGCGAGGAGTCTCGGTTCGCCGAATGATCCGGTGTCGGCGGGCGTCGACTTCGGTAGGCTGGAGTTGTTCATCCAGAGTGGTCCGGGCAACCGGACCCGGCAACCTGGGCGGAAGCCCCAAGGTGCCTCCCGAGTCGAGTTCTCCCACGAGAACCGGTCTCGGGGATGTGGTCGGCGAGAGCCGGCAACGAAGCTTCCCGGATGAGCACCAGCATCAGTTCGACGACGTCATTTCGATGATCCGTCGATGACGACGAGAGGAGCTCAGCCATGGCGAAGAATCCGCTGCCCGCATCCGGGGCCTGGCGTATGGGTGACCCCGTCGGCAATCGCCGTTTCTTCGCCTTGCCCGCCGAACGAAAGCTGGCCATCGACGTGGGTGCGGTGATGGAGGGAGTCACCACCGCCTACGAAACGTGGGGCACTCTGAACTCGGACGCGTCCAACGCAATTCTCCTGTGTCATGCGTGGACCGGCGACAGTCACGTGGCCGGTCGCGCGGGCGAGGGTCACCCCACGCCGGGTTGGTGGGAAGGCGCCATCGGTCCGGGTCTGGCCGTGGACACGAACCAGTTTTTCGTGGTGTGCGCCAACGTGCTCGGTGGTTGTCAGGGTTCCACCGGTCCGTCGTCATCTCACCCGCTCGACGGAACGCCGTACGGGTCGCGCTTTCCCGTGATCACCATTCGCGACATGGTGCGCGTGCAGGCCCGTCTGGCCGATCATCTGGGGGTTCGGCGTTGGCACGCCGTCATCGGCGGCTCGATGGGTGGCATGCAGGTTCTGGAGTGGGCGGTCACCTTCCCCGAGCGGGTCGGAGCGATCATGCCCATCGCGACCTGTGCGCAGGCCTCGGCACAACAAATCGCCTGGGGTTCGATCGGTCGTCGTGGGATCACCAACGATCCGAAGTGGCGTGGTGGTGATTACTACGACGCCGAACCCGGAGACGGTCCGCACGAAGGTCTGTCGACCGCGCGCATGGTGGCTCAGGTGACGTTCCGCAGTGACAACGTTTTCACCGATCGATTCGGTCGCGACATGGTCGGAGGATCGGGTTCCTCGACGTTGGCGCTCGAGCAACAGTTCGAGGTGGAGCGCTATCTCGAGTATCACGGCGAGAAGTTGTGTCGCCGTTTCGATGCCAACAGTTACATCGCCATCGGAAAAGCGATGGATCTGCACGACGTCGGTCGGTCGCGCGGAGGCCTGGCGGCGGCGATGAAGCGGGTGACGATGCCCACGTTGACGATGGGAATCTGGAGCGACTTCCTGTATCCCGTGTATCAGCAGCTGCAGATTCGCGACATGGTGGCGGCCAACGGAGCGCGTTCGGAGTACGTCGAGGTGGATTCACCGCACGGCCACGACGCCTTCCTGATCGAATTGGATCAGGTGGGTCCGGCGGTCAAGCGCTTCATCGAGACGCTGGATTAGTCGGCCTCGTGGTCGACGGTCCCGTGACCGCGCGATTCCGTTTCCGATTCCGGTGCCGTTGTCGTCGTCATCGAGGTGAGCGCCGCGAGTGTGCGACTACGTCGAGGGAGACGCAGCAACACGTCTTGCTCGCCGCGCAACAGAGCGACCTTCGTGCGTCGCGAGCCCTCGCCGGTTCGCGCGAGTTGGTAGATGCCGTCGAGGTGCGCGTGTCGGCGACGTCGTGCGGTGATGAGGATGGAGCCGTTGTCCACGCTGCCGCGCACTTCGACCCACGACGGCTCACCCTTGCGCTCGAAGCGGGATGCTCGGGCGACGAAATGACGACCGTCGCGGCTGGACCAATGCGGTTCGAGGCCGAAGGCGCCGATCGCGGCGGCCACGAAGACGACCCCGAGGATGGCCAGAACGACGGCGTTGTTCACCGCCCGAGTTTTCCACGTTCGAGGTGACGCGGAGGCTCGCGAGCCGACACACTTGTCCCATTCCTGAGATCCTCGAAGTGGAGATGTTCCGACGGGCCAGTGCGGCCGTGATCGGTCGCCGGATCACGAGTGTGGTCGCCGATGATCCCATCGTCGTGCCGACTCCGGAGGTGGTGCGCGCGGTGTCGGGGGGTCGGGTGGTCGACGTCGTTCGCCACGGCAAGGTGATGGGCATCGTGGTGCGACATCAGCGCCGTGAGCAGACAATCGACGTGCACTTCGGCATGTCGGGTCGGGTGATCGTGGACGGACGATCACCCATCGAGGAGTTGGCGTACGGCGCATCCGACGATTCGCGGTGGCACCGTTTCGTGCTGGTCTTCGAGCGAGGATCCTTGGTGCTCAGTGACCCGCGTCGGTTCGCGCGGGTCACGTCGGCCGATGATCGTGCGCCGTTGGGGCCCGATGCTTGGTCGATCGACTTGCGCACCTTTCGCGAACGCCTGGGTGGCCGTCGTACCGCGGTGAAGGCGGCTCTCTTGGACCAATCTCTCGTGGCGGGTCTCGGAAACATGCTGGTGGACGAGATTCTGATGTTGTCCGCCGTCGATCCACGGCGCTCGGTGGCGTCGTTGGACGCTCGAACCGTGGCGTCGATCCACCGACACACACGAGCGGTCCTGGACCGCCTGTGGAAGCGCGGAGGTAGCCACGCCGGTGATCTGGCCGCCGAATTGCGTCGTCCGGGGGCCCCGTGCCCGCGTGACGGTGCGGCGATGGTTCGGGGCACGGTTGGGGGCCGGACCACCTTCTGGTGCCCCCAGCATCAATTCTGAAGCGTCACGTGGCGTCTCATCGGCCGTCGGATACGACAGACTGTCAGCCGTGATGGGCCCCATTCATTCGTACCTCGCGGTCGAGACCACCACGGTCTCCGACAGCGGCAACACGATGGTGGTCCTGGTGGTCACCTTCTTGCTGGTGTTGGCCGGTGCGGCGCTGGCCGCCTTGGGTTATTGGTACTGGAAGAGCACCATCCCTGATCCCGAGTCTCTCGGGCCGTTGCACTCCATGAGTTCGCGCTCGTTTTCCTCGCTCGACGAGGTGGAGCAACGGCGCGCGCTGGATTCGTTGCGACCTTCGCTGGCGGCAATTCCCTCGACGCCGGACGTTGCTCCGACGCGCGCCGAGTCCGACATCGAGGTCGACGCCATCGAACCCGAGCCGGTGGCTCGCGACCAGCGGGTGTTCGATGAACTCGTCGCGGAATCGACGGTGCCCGCACCCGTGGTGCCCTCGACGGAGAGCCGTCGACGCGAGGTTGCCGCGTTCGAATTCGACGACGAAGACGAATCATGGCCCGGCGACGACTGGTCCGACTTGGACGCGCTCCAGTCGTCGGAGCCCGAGATCCTGAGCGAGATCTTTCACGAGGAGCCACGTTCTCGTCGTTCGGCCCTACGGAACGAGGAACCGGGCGCCTCGCGCGACGTCGCTCCCGCACCCGCGCCCATCGACCCGCTCATCGGCTGAGCTCGGTTTCCTCGTCGCGCGGTGGTCGACGGCTACCGTTGGGGCATGGCTCAACTGGACCTCGACGCGATGATCACCCGTTTCAAGGCTCGCGCGGCGGCGGTGAAGCAGCGGCCGTTGCCGCCCGTGGCCGGTGAAGAGCGCGCACGCTTCATCGAGCAGGCCCAACTCGACTTCCAGGATTTCGCCTTGGTCGGAGACGCGACCGCATCGATCGAGGACGGCATCTTGGTGTTGCGCGTGGACTTGCGCCCCGACGCGGCCAAAAAGTGATCCAGTCGAACCGGAGAGGTTCGGACTGGGCGATTCCCGCGGTGGTTCTGGCCACCGTGGCGTGGGGGTTGGGTCCCTTGATGGTGCGGGCCATGGACGTGTCCGGTTACACCACCGCGTTGTTTCGCATGTGGTTGGGTGCGCCGGCGATGGTGGTGGCGGCGCGCCTGTTCGGTCGGCCCGTTCGTTGGGCCGATGTCCGCACCTGCGCACTGCCGGGTTGCTTTTTCGGTGGCTCGATGATGATGGGCTTCGTGGCGGTTCGTGAGACGTCCATCGCCAACGCCACGTTGATCGGTGCTCTCACTCCGGCCATCTTGCTGCTCGGAGCCAACCGGCTGGTCGGTGAACGCAGCGACCTGAAACGTCTGCCGTTCGCGTTGATCGCCTTCACCGGGCTGGCCGTGGTGATCCTGGCGGGGGCCAACACCGATGGGGCGTCGTTGTTCGGTGATCTCCTCGCCGGAGTGAACGTCTGTTGTTTCACGATCTACTTCCTCACCTTGAAGCGGCGTCGAAACGAGGGCATGGATGGCTGGGCGTTCCTGGCCGGTGTGTTCATCGTGGGAACGATCGTCATCACCCCGTTTTGCATCGTCATGGGAGACGACACGACGGCCCTGTCGCTGTCCGATGTGGGTTTCCTGTTGGCCATGGTGGCCGGACCCGGGTTGGTGGGGCACGGGTTGATCTCGTGGGCCAGTCGGCACATCCCGGTGACCACCACGTCGTTGTTGACCCTCGGCAGTCCGGTGATCTCGGTTTTCGGAGGATGGCTCGTGTACGACCAGCATCTGGGCGGGGCGCAGGTGTTGGGGGCGGCCTTGGTGCTGGGGGGACTGGCCGGGAGCGTGTGGGATCGAAGCACCGCCTGACCGGCGGGGTTGTCGCTCGCAGGGGGACCGGTAAACTTGGGGCACCTGCGGATGTGGCTCAGTTGGTAGAGCATCACCTTGCCAAGGTGAGGGTCGCGAGTTCGAATCTCGTCATCCGCTCCAGATCGAAGACCCGGCCTCGTGCCGGGTCTTCGGCTTTTCCGGCCCGCTGTTTCCAGCCCACCAAGGTCATCTGGCGGTGCTGACTAGCCTCGGCCAGTGCCGACGCGGCGACGCGAGTGGAGGACTGATGGGGGCTTGGGACGAATTCGGTGACGCGGTGACCTCCGCCGTGAATCACATGCGCAACGATCCCGATCCGTTGAACGATCGGGAGTTGGCCGATCTGGATCAGTACGTGCTGCGGATCCTGGCGGCGACGGCTCAGAGTTCGTCGCTACGCCTCGATCCGGATCGACCCGAGTTTCTTCCGATGCTCGACAGCGTCCGGTACCTGGGGGCATCGGGTCCCGACATCGACTACGACGTGGCGGCCCTGCGCCCCGGCGGTCGCTACCGGATCTCTGGACGCCGGGGAGAGGCCACGTTCGTCGGAATCGCCGTGTACGCCGGGGCGGGAGACAAGGGCGCCACCGCCATCGTGGAGTCCGTCGACGTCGATCGCATCGTCGCCCCCGACGGAACCTTCGTGTACGAGTTCCAGAACCCCGAGGCGGCGCGAGTGATCGTGCGCCAGTACTTCCACGATCGTGACGCACAGTCCGGTGGATCGTGGTCCATCGAGCGTCTGGACACCGCCGCATCGGGGACGCTCGGGCATCCGACGTCGGCTGAGATGGCCGGGCGCGTGGCCAACGTGTGCAAGTCGATCATGTGGAACGCTCGGCTGAACGTGTTGTGGACTCCCGAACGAAGGGCCCATCCGAACGAGTTCGTTCGTTTGTCATCCGACGACATCGTCGCGGCGATTCCGAATCCCGACGTCGTCTACTCCTTCGCGTGGTGGAAGCGCTCGCCCGATGAGGCGGTCGTGATCGAGTTCGTCCCACCTCGAACCGACTATTGGTCATTGCAGCTGTGCGATCGTTGGTTCCAATGTCAGCCGGACCGACGCTCGAATCTTCACGACCGTCAGGTGCAGGCAAAGCCCGATGGCTCGGTGGTCCTCGTCATCGCCGACGGTGATCCCGGACATCCGAACTGGCTCGATTGCGCGGGGCACGAGGTTGGCACCGCGTTCTTCCGTTGGCTGCATGCCGACATCGACGCGCAACCGACGTGCCGCACGGTGAAGGTCGCCGACGTCAAGAATCTTTGATGCCGGACTCCGGAATCGGACGAACGAAGAAGCCGCGGTTCCATTCCTGCTTCTGTTCGCCATTCACGGTGATGCGCCATTCGTAGGCCTTGCCCGGTGGTAGCGACAGCTGGGGGATCTGCACGGCCATGTTCTGGTCGATGTCGGATCCGGGGCGTATGCCGGCCGGTCGATCCACGTTGAAGGTGATGTCGAGGGCCAGCGGGTTTCCGTTGGCCAAAGCGGGTCGGCCGTCCTCGTCGATCAACTCGGCGTGAAGGGTGATGTTGCGACCGGTCAGGTCGTAGGGGACCTTGGCCATGAACGCCAACGCACTGGCGAACGGTCCGGGGCCCACCTGGCTCCAGCCGGCGCCCGCCATCATGATCTTGCCGTCGTGGGTGACGGCGTAGTCGGCCAGAACCACCTGAAGTTGAATCGTCATGGGGGCCTCCTCGCTGGCGAAGGTTACCGGCGCCACCATCTCCCGTTGCCGTGACTCGTCCGTTACCGTGACGTCGTGTTGCGTGGAGACTCCGACAACCAATTGGTGCGCACCTTTCGACCCCGTCGACGTCGGCTGGGTGCGGAGATGGGTGACGTGTACGAGCGACTGATCGATCGCTGGAGCATCGACGAGGACGGCGATCCCATTGATCCGAGCGCCGTGTTCGGGGGCGAGTCACGAACGATTCTCGAGATCGGGTGCGGACGTGGCGATCTGGCGGTGTCGTACGCCGTGGCGCACCCGAACGACGCGTTGATGGCCATCGACGTGCACACGCGCGGTATCGCGAACATTCTGGCGGGCATCGAAACTCACGACTTGGGCAACGTTCGGGTGATCGAAGGTGACGCGCAGGTGTTCGTGCGCCGACTACCACCGGGATCGATCGACGAGATGTGGGTGTTCTTCCCGGACCCGTGGCCCAAGGTTCGCCATCGCAATCGTCGTTTGCTGCGCGACGATCTGATCGCGACGCTCACCGAACCGCTGAAAGTGGGAGGCGTGCTTCGCCTGGCGACCGACATCGAGGATTACGCCCGCACCGCGAGCAGTGCCGTGGCCGCATCCGGACGATTCGCCGACCCCTCGCTCGGTCGACCCGATTGGCGAATCGAGACCGTTTTCGAACGTCGTGGTGTGCGCGAGGGACGCGACGCGATCGACCTCGCCTGGACCCGCGTGGTGGAACCGTCTTGTTGAGCGACCTTCGCGCCATCGTGGGAGACGACCACGTGTTCGACGGGCGGGGCTCGTCGCACGTGGACGACTGGACGGGTCGATTCCGCGGGCACACGGACGTGGTGGTTCGACCGGGCTCGACGGACGAGGTGCGCGAGGTGTTGCGCGTGGTGCGAGCGCACGGTCGCGTGGTCGTGGCCCAGGGTGGCAACACGGGCCTGGTGGGCGGAGGAGTTCCCCTAAGCGGTGAGGTGGTGATGAGCCTCACGCGCCTGAACCACGTGGGAGTGCCCGACGTCGCCGCTCGTCAGATCGAGGTGGGGGCGGGCGCAACCGTGGAGGCGGTGCAGCAGGCCGCGGCCGCGGTGGGGTTGCGATACCCGGTGGATTTCGGATCGCGAGGGAGCGCCACGATCGGCGGCACGATCGCGACCAACGCGGGTGGCGTGAACGTGCTCCGATACGGATCGACGCGCGCCCAGGTCGTCGGCCTGGAAGCGGTGTTGGCCGACGGGTCGATCGTCTCCACGATGGCCGGTTTGATGAAGGACAACACGGGCTACGACCTGCGCGGATTGATGTGTGGCAGCGAGGGAACGCTCGGCATCATCACCAAGGCCGTCCTGCGCTTGGTGCCGGCCCATGAACATCGCGAGACGGTCATGGTGGGCTGCGCGTCCGTGGACGACGCGCTCGACGTGGTGACGATGGTGTGCGGAGCGAGCGAATCGATCGACGCCGCCGAACTGATGACGAGGCGCGGGGTGGATCTGGTGGCCGAAGTCGTCGGAGCGCATCGCCCGTTCGAGGCCGAGTGGTATCTGCTGATCGAGTCCTCCACGTCGCGGGAAGCCGACGGCACGCTCGCTCGACTTCTGGAACGCCGCGATCCGGTCGCCGTGGCCGACTCACCCGGACGACGAGAGGCTTTGTGGAGGTTGCGCGACGAGCACACCTCGAGCATCGCAACCTTGGGCGTGCCGTTGAAGTACGACGTGACCGTGCCGTTGCGCTCGATGTCGGACTTCGTGTCCGACGCCCGAACAGCGGTGTCGGCGTTCGACCCCGAGGCGGAGGTCATCGTCTTCGGTCACGCCGCCGACGGCAATCTTCACGTGAACGTGATCGGGGCGAACCTCGAGGACCATCGTGGTTTCGACGCCGCGGTGTTGGGGGCGGTGTCGCGTTTCGGTGGAAGCATCAGCGCCGAGCACGGAATCGGGGTCGCCAAGCGCGAGTGGTTGCACCTCAGTCGTTCGGCGGACGAGATCGCCGTGATGCGCGCCATCAAGCGAGCGCTCGACCCCGATGGGGTTCTCAATCCGAACGTGCTGTTGCCGGCGGATGGTTCCAACTAGAGCACGCCGTCTAGCTGGTCATTCCTCCGAGGCCCACCAAGCCACGGGCCATTTCGATCTCGCCCATGTGTCGCAAACCGTGCTGATACAACCAGCACTCGATTCCGTCGAGCACCGTGAGGCCGTCCTCTCCGGCCACACGGGCGCTGAACGTGCTGGCGATCTGCGGCGGAAACGGCCGCGTGATGACGATGCGATCGAGTTCGACGGGATCCAGGGCGGACAGCCAGTCGAGGGTGCGGGAGTAGACGGCACGCATGTACTCGGTGAACGCGTCGAGATCGGTGATGCGCTGATGAATCATCTCGTCGACCGTCTTGTGCTTGCCGTGGTCGTTGATGTTCGCGCCCACGCGCTGTTGCCATTCGTCGTTCCAGATGGGGGGAGTGCCGGTGAGCATCATGAACGAGACGTCGTGCATGTTCACGTAGTGGAAGAGCGAGAACGCGATGGGCAACACACCGTCGCGTTCGAAGTGGTTCACATGGGACACGTCCATGGTGGCCAGCGCGTCCTCGTACAAGGAGAACATGGCCTTCATGCGACGGTGGAGGGAATCGAGAACGGCGGGATTGGACATGGCGCCATTCTCCCACGCGGGAACGACGCTGTCACGATCTTCTGTCACGATTGGTGCCATTAGTGGCTCGAGCGTGTTAGTTTCGAGCCATGCGCTACGGAACCATCGACTTCAAATACGCCGCCGACCTGTCCACCCGCGAGCCCGATGCCGACGGACCGGTGTTCATGGTGAACTTCATGAAGTACCGCGAGAGCGCCGACTACGACGGTGTGAAGGGCGCCGAAGGTGCGACCCCGGCCGGTATCTCGGGCGAACAGGCCGACGATCTGTACAACCCGACGGAGGTGTTGCACAAGATCGGAGCCGAGGTGATGTTCTTCGGCAACGTCGTCGCGCAGGGGGCCGAGGGCGAATGGGACCGCATGGGGATCGTGAAGTACGCCACGCGGCGTTCGTTCATCGACATGCAGAACCGTCGGGATTTCAAGGAGAAGCACGTCCACAAGGAAGCGGGCATGCTGTACACCATCGTCATGGGCACCACTCCCGCCCAGACGCACGTTCCCATCGAACGGGCCAACTACGTGGTGTTCGAGTTGACGGCCGCTTCGCAGTCGGGCGCACCCGACGCGCGCACGGCGCGACTCGCGGTGGAGGGAACCATCATGGGCGATGGTCGTCGATGGCAGGACCTGACGATGCGTTGGACCGACGATGTTCCCAAGATCCCGGCCCGCGACAAGGGTGGCGACTCCATCATGGTGGTGGCCAAGATCTCCATCGACCGCATGGGCAAGGGCCTCACCAGCTGAGGCGGAACCTCGCGCTCAGCGAGCGCGGAAACTGACGGGCACCGAATTGGGGCCCAGTACGAAGTTGCCCCGCCGCCACGCGATGTCGTGCGAGGTCAACTGGATGTCGTCCAAACGTCGCAACAATTCCTCGAACATGATGCGAAGTTCGAGGCGGGCCAGCGGTGCGCCGAGGCAATGATGCCGACCGTAGGCGCCGAAGGCCACGTGCTCATTGGGCGTGCGGCCAACGTCGAATCCGAACGGGTCGTCGAAGACCTTCTCGTCGCGATTCGCCGACGGATACAGAAGCAGCACGCGGTCGCCTTCGCGAATGAGATGTCCGTTCACCTCCACGTCCTTGGTGGCGGTGCGGTTCATGTTGCGGATGGGGCTGCTCCAGCGCAACATCTCTTCGATGGCCGTGGGAAGCAACGACGGATCCGAGCGCAGTCGATCCATTTGATCGGGATGCTGTAGCAGCGCGGCCACTCCACCGGAGATGACGTGCCGGGTGGTCTCGTCGCCTCCAACCAAAACCAGCATGGTCTCGAACATCACGTCGAGATCGGACAGGCGTTCCCCCTCCCACTCGGCGTTCACGACGAGGCTGACGAGATCCTGTCCGTCTCCGCCGCGACGCTCGTGAACCTTGCGCATGATGTAGTCGTTCCACTCCACGACCGCTCGTTCCACTTCGGAACGAATCTCTTCTCCGCCGGTGGCGAAGAGATCGGACCAGTGCAGCAGGGTGTCGTTGTCCTCGCGGGGGAGACCCATCAACTCGCCGATCATCAACATGGGCAGAGGTGTCGCGATGTCGCGCACGATGTCGCACTCGCCCTTGTCGATGACGGCGTCGATGAGCTCGTTCACGATGCGTCGCAGGAACGGCTCGTGATCGGCCACACGCCGAGGAGTGAATCCGGCTCCCACCAAACGCCTGCGCTTGGTGTGCTCGGGGGCGTCGAAGTTGATCATGGACGGAACTGAACTCTCCGGCCTCGATCCCTTTCCGGAGCAGAAGGTGTGCCATTCACGACTCATCATGGACACCAGTTCGTGGCTGGCGGCACCCCAGATGCCGGTATGGTCGTCCCAATACAGGGGGGCCTCGGCGCGCATCCAGGTGGTGAGCTCGTCGAAGTGGGCGTAGAAGTCGGGGGACAGCAGACGAATCTCGGGCCGCGTGGGATGGCCGGCATCACCACGTCCACCCGAGAGTGAAACGGTGAAGTCGAGGTCGGGGTCGATCTCGTGTCGCTGTTCGTCCATGGGGGTGAACCTAGTCAGCCCCGAGGTCGCTCAACGGCTCGGGCGGCCGCCCTTGATGCTGGCTCGTTCCATGATGCGAATCTCGGGCCAGTAGTCGCTGCTGGCGTAGTGCTGGCACGCGCGGTTGTCCCAGAACGCCACGGAGTCCTTCTCCCAATGGAAGCGGCACTGGTACTCCACGCTGTCGCTGGCGCTCCACAACTCCGACAGCATGCGCTCGCTGGTTTCGTCGTCCACGCCCAGGATGCGGTTGGTGAAGATGGGGTTCACGTAGAGATGTCGTCGTCCGGTGACCGGATGCGTCGCCGAGAGTGGATGCACCACCGTGGGGTACTTGGTTCGCATCTCGGCCATTTGATCGGGGTTCACTTGACGACCGAACGACATGAGGAAGTCGTGCTCGGCCTCGTGGGTGTCGGCGAAGTGCTTCTGTTCGGCGGTGAGTCCCTCGTAGGCGGCGTACATGTCGCTGAACAAGGTGTCGCCACCGGATTCGGGCACCTGCACGCCGTGCAACACCGCACCCATGCTGGGACACTCGCGCCAGGTGACGTCGTGGTGCCACGTGTTTTCGTAGCCCTTCACGTCGAACGACTTCTCGAAGCGCACCAGTTCGGGCGCACCGGTGTTCGAGGGAATGAACGGATGAATCTCGAGGTCGCCGAATCGTCGGGCGAACGCCACGTGTTGATCCGAGGTGAGCGGTTGATCGCGAAAGAAGATCACCTTGAACTCGTGAAGCGCGCGACGAATCTCGGCGATCATGAGGTCCGACAGCGGCGCGCACAGATCCACCTCGTGCAGGACGGCTCCGATGGTGGCGCCCAAGCGCTCGACACGGAAGTGGTTCCATTCGAGGGCCGCCAATCGGGCACGCTCCTCGGCCAGATGCAAGATCGGTCCGATGCGCTTGCCGCGCAACATGATGCGATCCTGCGAGATGTTGGCGCCGGGATCGCGGGTGGCGACGATGTCCTTGTGCGCTGTGGTGTTCATGGTCCCCCTCCGGCCGTTTCTGACGACCCGTCAGAAATGCTAGCCCGACCCGACGATGGGATCGTCTTCTTGGCGTGCCCCGGGCCTTCGGAACCGATCACGAGGACCGTCATGCGACATGATGAGAATGAAGTGCGGGGGTGGAGTCATGAGTGATCGCGAGCCGAAGAATGTCGAGGAGGCCGGTTACGTCTTCGTGGATCCGGCGGCGTACGCCGATGAGGAGTATTTCCATCGGGCGTGCAGCTTGTTGCGTCGCGAGGATCCGGTTCATTGGGTGGAAAGTTACGGAATCGGATTCAATCCCTTCTGGGCCATCACGAAGTCCGCGGACATTTTCGAAATCGAGGCCCGTCATCAGATTTTTCGCAACGAACCTCGGCCCGTCCTGGGTTCGATGGAGGACGATGCCCGAACCGCTGAATCCGGGGGCTTGTTGCGCACGCTCATTCACGTCGACGATCCCGAACATCGGGATCTGCGCGGGGTCACGCAGGAGTGGTTCCTTCCGAAGAATCTCGCAAAGCTCGAAGGCCTATTGGCGGACTACGCGAAGCGGTACGTGGACAAGATGGTGGACCTTGGTGGGTCGTGCGATTTCGCGCGAGACATCGCCATGTTCATGCCGTTGAACGTGATCTTGTCGATCCTCGGTCTTCCCGAGAGTGATTACGGACGGATGTTGCAACTGACCCAAGAGTTGTTCGGCGCGGCCGATGAGGACCTGCAGCGAAGTTCCGACCCCACCGACATCCTCGCGGTCATCCAGGACTTCTTCGCCTACTTCACCAGATTGACCCAGGAGCGGCGAGCCAACCCGACCACCGACATGGCATCGGTGGTGGCGAACGCACGCATCAACGGCGAGGAACTCACGATGATGCAGACCATCGGCTACTACGTGATCACGGCCACCGCGGGACACGACACCACGGCGTCGGCGATGTCCGGCGGCTTGCACGCTCTGATCGAGAATCCGGACCAATTGCGCCGCCTGAAGGATGATCCGAGTCTCATGAACACCGCGGTGGACGAGATGATTCGTTGGGTGACGCCGGTGAAGCACTTCATGAGAACGGCGACGGAGGATTATCGACTGCGCGACAAAACGATCTTGGCCGGTCAATCGGTTCTTCTCTCGTATCCGTCGGGCAACCGAGACGACGAGGCGTTCGTGGATCCGTTCTCCTTCGACGTGGGACGATCTCCGAACAAACACCTGGCCTTCGGCTTCGGCGTTCACTATTGCCTCGGAGCGATGTTGGCCCGCATGGAGTTGAAGGCGTTCTTCCGGGAGTTGATTCCGCGCCTGGATCACATCGAGTTGGCGGGGGATCCCAAGTGGATGAAGACCATCTTCGTGGGCGGGTTGAAGACCCTGCCGGTGGCCTACTCGGTCCGCTAGGCCCGTTGCGCCGGGCTCACGACCTGGCCCGGACGCGACGTGCCATCGAGAATGCGCCCGTCACGGACCACCTCGACGCCGTTCACGAACAGGTGATGCATGCCGGTGGGTTGCGACGCCGTGAGGCGTTCACCCTCGGCGGGGAAGTCGCGCACCCGACTGGTGGGGCCCGGCGCCACGGTGTCGGGATCGAACACCACCACGTCGGCGTGAGCGCCCGGGCGCAACACTCCGCGATCGGCGAATCCGAACAGGTCGGCCTGCACCTTGGTGAGCTTGTTGATGGCCTGCTCCAAGGTGAGCGCGCGACGTTCGCGCACCCACGACCCGAGAAGATCGGTGGGTAGAACCGCGTCGCACAATTGACCCACGTGGGCGCCGGCATCGCTGAGCCCCAAGGTGCACTGATCGGTGTTGAGCAGCATGGTGATGCCGTCCACGTCGTCGTTGGCGAGCAGGGCCTTGACGCGAACCTTCAGATCGGGTTCGCGCAAGGTGATCTCGAGAAGTGCATCGAACGGGGACAAGCCCAACTCCTCGGCCACCTGCGTGACTCGTCGCCCGACCAGATCGGGAGAGGTCGGGGCTTCCATGATCTCGAAAGCGTCCCAGCGTGGACTGAGCACCTGACCCGACGCCCAGAACTCGAGGGCGCGAGCCCGCCACGCCGGGTCGAGATACGCCGCGCGGCGTTCGTCGATGGACTTGGGCATCAGTTCGGCGAACACCGGGTTGATGTTGAGCGTGAACGGTTCGACCATGGTCTGCGAGAACGACAGGGGACGGCACGACACTTGCGGCCACACGTCGATGCCGCGCGCCACGCCGGCCCGATGGATCTCGGCGGCCTTGAGATGTGTTCCCTGTGACGTGGTGAGCAACGCCGTGTAGGTGATCGGCACACCGATGTTCGGTTGAAGTTCGTAGCAGTCGGGGAGCGAAAGGTTCTCGCCACCGTTGACGCCGATGACGCCGCGTCCGGTGTCGCCAACGGCCGCGCACAACGCATCGATCTCGCGACGATCGGCCCAACGGCTGGGAATGGGTTGGCCGTCGGCGCCGCGGTGGGTGACGGCGAAGCTGGACGCGAAACCGGCCGCACCGGCGTCCATGGCCTCGCGCACGATGGTGGCCATGCGATCGATCTCGTCGTCGGTGGCGACGCGACCGACGGCCTCGTCACCCATCACGAAAATGCGCAGGGCGGTGTGTCCGATGTAGGAGGCGAAGTTGAGGAGCGATCCGCGGTGGCGGATGCTGTCGAGGTATTCGCCGAAGGTTTCGAACTCCCAGGGGATACCGGCGTTGAGGGTGGCCGGGTCCATGTCTTCGACCTTTTCCATGGTGCGCGCGATGAGGTCTCGATCGGCGGCCCGGGTGGGTGCGATGGTGAAGCCGCAGTTGCCGGCCACCACCGTGGACACGCCGTGGAAGCACGATGGAGTGAGCGCCGGGTCCCAGAACACTTGCGCGTCGTAGTGGGTGTGGATGTCGATGAAGCCCGGTGCCACCACGCGACCGGTGGCGTCGATGACCTCGTCACCGCTCAGTTCGGCACCGATGGCCGTGATGCGACCGTCCTGCATGCGCACGTCGGCGACGACACCCGGCGAACCGGTGCCATCGACGACGAGTCCGTTCTTGATGACCGTCGTTTTCCCCATGTGGTCAGTGTCCCACAACGGGACCCCCACGCCAACTGCGGTCAGTCGCGGACGGCGATCTCGACGGCCAGTTCGTACTGGTCGGCGACCTCGGGTCCGATGCCGGTCGGCTCGGCGTCATCGCCGAACCAGAAGCGGATCTGAGCCGTGACGGCGTGCTTGATGAGCGGGAATCCGAGGTCGACGTCGAGCGCCGGCGGCACGCAACCGTCCTCGCCCAGGGACTTCAGTTGCGGCTGGGCTTCCAGCAAGGCGCCGAGGCCCGAGGCCATGGCGACCCCGATGATGCCCGAACCGTTTCCGAAGGTGCAGAAGTCGTCGAAGCCGTTGTGTCCGACGCCGTCGATGATCCACAGACGGCTGGGGGCGGGCACGGCTTCGAAGGAGGGCTTGGTGGACGTCTGAGCCGAGATCACACCGTCGAGCGCGCCGGCGAGGAAGAACGACGGCTTGTTCGGCAGATTCAGCGGAGCGGTGGTGGTGTTCTCGCTGGAGATTCCGACGCCCGATGCGAGCGAAACGTAGCCATCGATGCGATCGTCGGCGGCCGCGCCCACCACGGTGCCGCCACCGGCGGAGTGACCGACGGCGATCACGCGCGAGTCGTCGATGCGTCCTTCGAAGATGGAGCCCGCGGTGGTGTTCTGGGCGCTGATGAGATCGAGCGACGCGAGCAGTTCACCGATGCTGGATTGACGATCGCCGACCGGCGCGCTGAGAACGTGATACAGGTCGCGCGACCAATGGTCGGGGGACACCACGACCATGCCCCAACTGGCCAGGTGCGCGGTGAGGAAAGTGCTCTGCAGACGAATGCCGCTGTAGCCGTGGCTGAAGAGCACCACGGGGTAGGTGCCGTCGGCCATGGCGGCATCGCGCCCGGCCTCGTATTCGTAGACGGCCGGAACGTCGGCGGTGAGGAGTGCACGAATGGCCTCGGGAACGAATTCTCGAACGTCATAGGACTCGTTGCCGGTGGTTCCCTCGACGGCCGGGTACCAGATTTCGACCTTGTTGCCGGCTTCCAATTCGAGCGTGGTGACGCCAACGGGATGCGGGCCGGACTCGACGTAGGTGTTGGCCAACTCGGCGGGATCGGGAACCACGGACGTGTCGGGTGCGGGTTCGGTGACGTCGGGGGCCTCGGTGGAGGCCGAACCCTCGGTGGAGGGCACCGAAGCGTCGGATGAATCGTCGCCTCCGCACGAGGCGAGCAGAAGTCCCACGACGGCGACGGCGGCGATACGACGGAGATGGCGTGAAGTCATGAGGTCAGTCTCGCACGGCGCTCGTCGATGGGAGAACCTTCGCCGAAATTCGGAGCCCTCGGGATAGGGTGACGGCTCCGGTGTGGCTCGCCATGCCGGTTGGCGACGTGGCCGAGTGGTTTAGGCAAGGGCCTGCAAAGCCCTCCACCTGGGTTCGATTCCCAGCGTCGCCTCTGTTCGCGAAGTACGCGGAAGTCATCTACCTGCGACTTTGTGTCACGTCCTGTTGCGTGAGGTTCGTTCTGTTTGCTGGAAGTTTGCGAAGTTCGTGCCTAACTCACGCCTACGACAGTCGTTCGCGGTTGACGTTCGTCGCGAGTAGTTGACCGATCCGTGACGCGGCGACGCGATCCGCAAGCGGCAAGTGCGC
>JAIXWJ010000066.1 GCA_027491335.1 Actinomycetes bacterium
CTGATCGACGCCGGTGCTCTCACCGGGTCGAGCGATCACGGAGTGAGCAAGAGTCTGTACGCCGTGGATCCCGATGGCGCCGAGTTCGAGATCATGTGGCCCGTGCCCGCTTCCATGTGGGGCGACATGGAACACGACGCCATCATCGAACCCTTGGATCTTCCTCGCGAGATCGACCGTTATTCGGAGATCGTCGAGTAACGCCGGAGATCACCGGGTCAACGATCAGCGGGTCAAGAGCTTGTACCCGGTGCTGCGCTGCGCGAGTGTGCGGCCGAGCGGTGACACCAGTGCGTTGAAACTGTCCTCGGTCATCTTCTGGCCATGGTTGGCCCCCGCGGCGCGACTGATGTTCTCGTCCATCAAGGTGCCCCCGATGTCGTTGCATCCGGAACGCAGCAACTGACGGGCTCCGTCCACGCCGATCTTGACCCAGCTCACCTGAACGTTGTCGATGAGCCCGTGATAGGCGATGCGGCCGATGGCGTGCATCAGCACCGTCTCGCGGAACGTGGGTCCGCGACGCGAGCGCTTCTGCAGGTAAATGGGCGATGCCATGTGCACGAAGGGCAACGGGATGAATTCGGTGAAGCCCCCGGTCTGCTTTTGCAGATCGCGGGTGCGCACGATGTGACGCGCCCAATGCGTGGGATTCTCGATGCTGCCGAACATGATGGTGATGTTGGAGTGCAGCCCCACCTCGTGGGCCACGCGATGGCATTCCAGCCATTCCTCGGTGTTCACCTTGTCGGGACACAGCACCGCGCGGGCCTCGTCGTCCAGGATCTCGGCCGCCGTGCCGGGCAACGAGGCCAAACCGGCGTCCTTCATGCGCGTCAGATACGTGCGCAGATCCTCGCCATTGCGCTTGGCGCCTTCGGTGATCTCGAGCGCGGTGAAACCGTGCACGTGCATCTCGGGAACCGCGTCCTTCACCGCTTGGGTGACGTGGAGGTAGTAATCACCGTCGAAGTCGGGATGGATGCCGCCCTGCAACGTGACCTCGGTGGCGCCCATGTTCCAGGCTTCGCGGGCGCGATTGGCGATGTCCTCGAGCGTGAGCAGATACGGCGTGCCACGCAGGTTCAGCGACAACGGCCCCTTGCTGAAACCGCAGAACTTGCACTTGAAGGTGCACACGTTGGTGTAGTTGATGTTGCGGTTGTGAACCCAGGTGACCTGATCGCCGCACACCTGTTGGCGCAACTCGTCGGCGTACGCGGCGATGGCGCGCACCTCGGGGCCGCGCGCGCGGAAGAGGGCCTCGATCTCGTCGACGCCCAGTTCTTGGCCCGCGGAGTGGCCCTCGATGATCTCGTGCACACGTGTGTGGTGCGAGCTGTGATTGTGATTGATGTTGTGACTGTGATTGTGATTGTGATCGTGATTGTGAATATCACGGGCGTCCACGATGACCGGCGGCTTGTTCTCGCTGCCCGAGTACCACGGGGTGGAACGATGACCCACCAACACCACTTCGGCGCCGTCGTGCACCACGTCGGCCGCGGTCACCTTCTCGGGCCACACCGCGCCCGGATCGTCGCGACCCATGGATTCGGCATCGCAACGATCCAACACCGCGAACCTCAACGTGGTGTCGATCCAGCGGTTGTGTCCGGGATCGAACTGACGCGCCGGATCCAAGGAGATGTTGGCGATGAACTCGGGATACACGGTGAGGCGCGGAGCCAACACCATGCCGCGGGCCTCGGTGATCTCGCGCAAGCGATCCAACTCGGGCCACGGCCGCTCGGGATTCACGTGATCGGCGGTGACGGGGGAGACGCCGCCCCAATCGTCGATGCCCGCGTCGAGCAACGCCCCGAAGTCGTCGCTCAGATTCGGCGGGGCCTGCAGGTGAATCTCGGGCGGCAACACGATGCGAGCCGCGGCGATGGACCACAAGAACTCGTCGGTGGGGCACGGCGCCTCGTGCTGCATGCCGGTGCGCGGCTTGGGCAGGAAGTTCTGCACGATCACTTCTTGCACGTGGCCGTGACGGGCGTGCGACGCGGCGATGGCTTCGAGTGCAGCCAGTCGGTCGGCGCGGGTCTCGCCCAATCCGACCAGGATTCCGGTGGTGAACGCAATGCCCAACTCGCCGGCGTATTCCAGCGTCGCCAATCGGCGGGCCGGATCCTTGTCGGGCGCTCCGCGATGGCACGCCAGATCGGAACGCAACGTCTCGACCATCATCCCCTGACTGGGCGACACCGGACGCAACAACGCCAGATCGTCGCGGCTCAAGGCTCCGGCGTTGGCGTGAGGGAGCAGGCCGGTCTCGTCGAGCACCAACTTGCACATGGCGGCCAGGTATTCCACCGTGGACGCGTATCCGTGCTCGTTCAGCCAATCGCGAGCCACTTGATACTTCTCTTCGGGCGCCTCGCCGAGCGTGAACAGAGCCTCGTGGCATCCCATGCGTGCGCCCTGCTTGGCGATGGCCAACACCTCGTCGGGCGAGAGATACGGACTCTGCAAGCGCGCCGGCGGCTGAGCGAAGGTGCAGTAACCGCAACTGTCGCGGCACAACATGGTGAGCGGGATGAAGACTTTGGGCGAGTACGTCACTCGGCTTCCCGTGCGCGCATCGCGGATGGAGCGGGCCCGACCCATGATCTCGTCGAGAGAAAGATCGATCAATGCGTGATTGATCGCTGAGTCTTTGATCGCTGAGTGATTGATCGCTGTGTCTTTGATCGCCGTGTCTTTGATCGTTGTACGTTCTCGAGTCGAGAGATCGACAGAGACACTGGTGACATTGTTGCGCTGGGGCGTCATGGGACGGCCTTTCGGAGAGATCAGGGAAGAACCCTGAGTCGGGACGGATCCCGACGACACTCGGTTTTTGCCAGCGCACAACGGGAGTGCCGCGGATGCGAAAGAGCCGCGAAGCCCCCATGCTCGTGAAGTCCGCGTCACCGCGAGCCCCCCGGGCGGTCGTGCTGGAAGTCACTGTACTACGCGAGCCCCGTGTTGCCCCAGTGTGGAGATATTGATCCCGTGGGTCTGGATCTCGCGGGTCTGGATCTCGCGCGTCTGGATCTCGCGGGTTTAGATCTCGTGGGTCGTGAACGCGTCGAGGATGTTCTGGGTGGCCACGCCCACCCGGTGGCCGGTGCGGGCGATGTAGCCCAATTGCACGCCACTGCCGGGGTCACGGACCGAGAAGAACTGTTCGTGGCCATGCACGTCATCGACGAGGGCGGTGAGATTGGCCGTGTCGGCCAAGGCGTTACGGGCGTAGCCGGCGTTCAGCACCTCGATGGCCACATGGTGAATGCCCGGGCCGTGCGCGCGCAGGTGGTCGGCCACGGCGGGACCGGCGGCGGCCGAGACCAACACGATGGTGACGCCGCCGGTGACGAGGGCCGCGATTCCCGGTCGCTCGTCGTCGGTGGCTTGCACATGAAAACCGAGGTTCTCGGTGAAGTGCTTCACCGCTCCGGCAAGATCGTCGACCGTGACCACGACGTGATCGATGCGGGTGGCCACGGTGTCGAGGGCCGTGTGGATGTCGGAGGGTGTTCCCTGACGATTGTCGCGCAACGCGGACTTTTCCGGTGCGGCATCAGGACGGCGGCCGGCGACTTCGATGCGGTGGGTCTCGGCCAGCACAACGCGCATCACGTCCTCGACGAAGTCCGGATCGATGTGAGAGTCGATGGCCAATTGTCGGCGACTCTCGAGCACGTTGCGCACACGTTCGGGCTGGATGATCGGGGTGTCGCTGTTCTCCTTGATGCGAGCGACCTCGTGGCACACGGCGATTCGTTGGGTCAACACTTCCACCAGTTGGCGATCGAGGTCGTCGATGCGTTGGCGTAGGTCGGCCAGGCTCGGAGTCGGCTGCTGAATCGCGCTGTTGGACTCCGTCACGAGGTCAACGGTAGTCGGCGGCCCTCGTGGGGCGAGAGACCATTTGCGGGGTGGGCGTGTGGACGGTCAGCTCTCGGGTGCCGGATTTCAAGGAGAGCTTCCAACCACCTTCGTGGGTGGCGTGGTGATGCTTGGAGCACAAGGGAACCTGGTTGTCCATGTCGGTACGACCGCCGTTCTCCCAGTAGTCGATGTGATGAATCTGGCAACGATGGAACGGGACGTCGCAATCGGGGATGGCGCAGGTGGTGTGGGTGGCTTCCAGTGCTCGTCGTTGATGGACCGTGGCGAGACGTTTCGCTCGTCCGACGTCTATGGGGACGCCGTGCCCGTCGAACACCACGGGGATGATGTCGGCTTCGCAGGCCAATCGTCGGGCCGTTTCGGGCGGGATGTCGGCACCCCATGGCGTTCGACACTCGCCGTGTTCGTGAAGGCCGCCAATCAAGGTGGCGAGATCGATGTGAACCACGACCTCGGCGCGCTGCGGTCGAACGATGTCGTCGGCGGTGGGAGCGTGACTGATGAGTGCCAGCAACGCGTGAGCGCGTCGGTGATCGTTGGGCTCGATGCCCGGTGCGACGTTCACCGGAACATCGCGATCGCCGGAGTGGAACATGCGCTCTTTCTGTTGTTCGATCAACGAAGCGAAAGCGGCACCGTTGATGGGATCGAACTGGCCGCGAACGTGAACCATGCCGTCATGATCGGTCCAGGTTTTGAGGTAGGTCTCGCGCTGTTGGCGTTCGAGAGTGGCCAGTCCGCCGTCGGACTGCACGGACTTGGCGGTCTCTTTCACGAGGGTGTTGAACTCGCCGATGGTGAGCGTGGTGGCGGCCTCGGCGAGGTGCGGGATGTGCGCGAGGAATGCGTCGCGATCGGCGCCGGCGATCTTGAGTCCGCGACCCACGGCATCGAGGTGGGCCGCGGTGGTGTCGCCCTTGGCGAGTGCTTCGGCGAACTCGGGGGCGCTTTCGGAAACCAGTGAACGGGCCACGGCATCACGGGCCTCGCGACTGGACATGCCGGCGTGAGCCATGAGTTCGCGCTCGGGAATGGCGTATTCGGGTCGTTCGGCGGTGGCGAGTGAGTCGATGTGGGCGACCACGGCGAGGATGCGCGCGTCCAGGATGGAGCGCTCGCGCTTCAGGGTGGCCAGCTCGGCTCGGGCGTCAGCCAAGGTGAGGCCGGAGAGAGGAGCGAACGTGGTGCCGGTGGCCTGACTGGTGGTCTTCATCGTGCTCCTTTCCCGAGTGTCTGCTGTTCGTGGGTTGTTGATCGTTTGCTACGAACGTATGTTCGCATCGTAAACGTTGGGTGTGCCACGGTTGAGGTCGACGACTTTGCATGCAGAAATCAGTGTGAGCAAGCGGTGGAGTCATGCGCGGATCGTGTTCCGGTCGGACTTATGGTTCGAGCATGAGTGAAACCAATGGGATGCTTCCGCCGCCTCCGCCAGTCACGCCATCAAGTTGGACGACGGATCAATTCATGCGTAAGGAGACGCTGAGTCCCGCACTCTCCGTTTGGTTGCAAGTCGTTCTCTATGTTGCCGCCGCTTCTTCGGCGCTTTCTGGAATTGGAATCTTGATGGCGGCGAGCGCCGCGGAAAGGTTCTTTGAAAGCGATTCGTATCGGAATCTCGACGACTGGGTTGCGGCTGAGGACTTCTATGCGACTTTCTTGGGATTGCTTTACCTCGTGTCAATCGCCGTGTTTGTTCTCTTAATTGTGTTCTTGTTCCGGGCACACAAGGCTTGCGCGACGATCTGGTCGGGTCCTCGCAAATGGTCAAGAGGTTGGACCGTCGGCGCGTGGTTCATTCCATTTGCAAACGCGATCATCACACCAATGGTGTGGGTGGAGACGGACCGAATCTCGTCAGCGAGGCGTACCGATGGCCAGGTTGCCGAAGATTGGCGGCAGTTGCCAATCAACAAGCAGATCGTTTGTTGGTGGGTTCTGTATGCCGTCGCATACTTCGGACTTTTGGTTGGTTTCGGTGGGATGGACACTGAAGAATTTGGGTACTCGGATTATCCGAACTTCGCGCGGTTTACCGCGGTAGCAGCGTTTCTGATGGGCGCTGCGCTTGTGTTGGCCGCGTTGTCGGTTCGCCGAATTGGCCGTGCGCTGTCACCGTCAGCAATCGGCTGAGATTCGCCGGAACTACTTCTGGTAGGGCGCGACCAAGCGTTCGATGTGCTTGGCCAGAACGTCCATCTCCAGGTTCACCTTCGAACCGGCGGGACGAAAACCCAACGTGGTCACCTCGGCCGTGTGCGGAATGACGGCCACGCGGAAGGTGTCTTCGGTGATGTCGAAGGCGGTCAACGAAATTCCGTCGACCGTGACCGAACCCTTCTCCACCAAGTAGCGCATCATCGACTTGGGCACGCGCACCACCAGATCGGGTGCGGGGGAGACCACTTCGCCGACGCCATCCACGTGGCCGAGCACCATGTGGCCGCCCAGGCGATCGCCGAGCGCCATGGGGCGTTCCAGGTTCACGCGGTCGCCCACGCTCAACGAACCGGTGGTGGTGCGATCGAGGGTCTCCTGTGACACGTCGGTGTCCCACCAGCCCGAACCGGCTTCGACGCCCTGATCGACCAGCGTGAGGCAGCAGCCGTTCACGGCGATGGAGGCTCCCAGGCCGGACCCCTCCAACACGGTGGTGGCCGCGATGCGCAACCGCACCCCGGCGCCCCATTCGGTGACGACCGGCCGCGAGGCCAGAACCGTGCCCAGCTCTTCGACGATGCCCGTAAACATGCGGTCAGGGTATCGCCGGGCCAAGGGGTCGGCTCTGGTGCTCCGCGCTCCTAAGCAGCGACCTCCGGGCGACGTGCTGGCCTTGTTGCCGTAGGTTGCGAAACAGATTCGGCGTGGCTGGACATCAGGTCAGTTCGTAAGGGTGGGCGATGCGCTGAGTCAGGACTTCGTATTCGGAACTAGGTAGTGCGGGCCGATGAAGCCGACATGGATTTTCCCGGTTGCGCCGCGTGAGTCGTCGAGGAAGTACAAGCGAGGGATGTTGCTACCGCCGCCCTTTTGAATTTTCAGATGCGCTTCCATCTCGATGGTTCCAGTTGGGGAGATTGCCGTGTCGACGGGGAAGATCCGCTTGTCTCCCATGGCTCGATCCTGGAGCACAGAATCGCTCTCCTTCATCGTGAGTTTGTCCTCGGACCAACCGTTCCCCTTCTGGCACCATATGTAAAAGCCGCCGGTGTCGATCCCACGTTTATTGTCCGATGCGTAGTTGTGGAGGGCCAGCAAACCTTTCCATGTATCGCTCGCCCAAATCTCGCCTTTCGCAGTCGCCTCGAGTACTTCGACGTCGCGTAAAGCACCGTCTGGAATGACGACGTGAGTCAGGTGCTCACGGGCTAATTCGAGAACAGTTTCGAAGTCCGACGGTTCGTCGAGGAAGTTCGGATCGACAATGCCGGGGTTTGCATCCTCCGAAGAGTTTGGATTGTTGATGGCCCGGATGGTGTGGTTCAGATTTCGATTCTCGGCACGAAGTTGCGCGTTGTCGTCCTCGATTTCCAGAAGCTTGAATTCCAATTGGTAGACCGTCGACTTCAATGAGGTTAAGTCATTGCGGAATTGCTCGTTCTCGATTTCCGCAATGGCGAGAAGTTCGGCAAGCTCAGACGATCGAGCGCGTTCGTGAATGACTTCGTCAGGAGAGACTGTGGTGATTTTCGCGACGATTGATGCTTTGCGGGCTTCGATTTCTTCCTCAGTGGGGCGCCGAAGCAGCGACGACATGCTCTCCCACTCGTCGGGGGCGTCGGGATGTTGCTCGAGACGAAGGATGTGTCGAGCGAGAAGACTTGCGGCGCGCCGCGGGTGTTTCGAGATGATTGGGAGCCCGAACCATCGATGGCGTGTGCTATCGGAGGGATCCTCGAAGTTCACCTTCGGCAGGTACACCCGCACCGCGCCACCGTAGGTGTGAAAGCCAGCCGGAATCAGTTGCTCGAAGGCGAGTCCCGCGGCAGGGGAGAGTGCAAACACTCGGGCAATTCCGCATACGGCACCCGCAGCCTTTTCGGCGCGTTCGATTGTGACTTGAGGATGTGAGCGGTTGTCTGCCGAAAAGATGATGACGGGCAAAGAGGATGACTCTGATGACAATGCCTCGAAGACTTTGTGGGCATCGTCTGGACCAATGACCTGTGGTCGATTCGATAACGAAACGCCGCTACGTCTGGGGTTGACGCCTTTGGCAATCAACTCTCGAACCAGTCGAGGTGCGGATGTCTCGACGGGGCGATTGTCCGGATTGTGCAATTCGAGGTCGATCCAAAAGGTCTGACTCGTGGAGGTACTCAGTGCGGTCGCAGTCGTGGTCCACACGCGTTCGGCTTCGGTCTCCTGCAACGTGCATCGCAAGGCGGACCCGTATTCGACTTCGGCTCGTCGGATGTCGATCCACCTCTGACCCTCCGGGTCATCTTTACGGCCGCGTTCCGGAATCTGATGCTGATCGAAGCCCTTTCCGCGACACCACGTCACGAATTGGTCGAGGAGGTGCTGTGTTGC
>JAIXWJ010000030.1 GCA_027491335.1 Actinomycetes bacterium
AGCGGTTCGACCTCCGGTGTGATCTCCGGAATCGACTGGGCCATCAATCACCACGTCGGCACCACGCCGGCGGTCATGAACCTCAGTCTGGGTGGCGGTATCAGCTTCGATCTCGACGCCGCCATCAACAGGGCCATCGCCGACGGCATCGTGGTGGTAGTGGCGGCCGGCAACAGCAATGCCGATGCGTGCGCCTCGTCGCCCGCTCGCGTTCCCAACGCCGTCACCGTGGCGGCCAGCACCCGCACCGACGCTCGCGCGTCGTTCTCCAACTACGGAACGTGCGTCGACCTGTTCGCCCCCGGTCAAGCCATCCAATCCACCTGGCTGGACGACGGCACCAACACCATCAGCGGAACATCCATGGCTTCACCCCACGTGGCCGGTGCCGCCGCCACGATCTGGGGCACCGACCTGAGCCAGACCGCCAGTGTCGTGAACGCGGCTTTGCTGAACGCGGTGTCGGCGGACAAACTCACGAACGTTGGCACCGGCTCGCCCAACAAACTGTTGCTCGTCAGCTCAGGTAACGGTGTCGCTCCCGGGGCCCCCACCGGCGTCAGCGCCGTGGGCGGGGTTGGTCGAGCCACCGTCACGTGGTCCGCGCCCGCCAACTCGGGCAGTAGCCCCATCAACGGATACACCGTCACCGCCAGTCCGGGCGGAGCGACGTGCGCGTGGCCCGGCGGTTCACTCACATGCACCGTCGTGGGTCTGGGTGTCGGTTCGTACACGTTCACACTGCGGGCCTCCAACATCTGGGGTCAATCCACCGCGTCGCAGGCATCGAACGCCGTGACGGTCACCGCGTCGAACGACTTCTTCTCCGGAGCCACTCTCATCGACACTCCGTCGGGCACGTTGAACGACACGAACTCGGCGGCCACCATGGAACCGAACGAGCCGCCGCTCGACGCATCGGGCACGGGCGGTGGCGCGAGTCTTTGGTACCGCTACGTCGCCACGGCCAGCGGATCATTGACGGTGGACACCTTCGGAAGTTCGTTCGACACCGTCCTGACCGCGTTCAACGGCGCCTCGTTGCAGAACCTCTCGCGCATCACGTTCAACGACGACGCCGCTTCGACGGTTCAGAGTTCGCTGAGCTTCGACGTCCTCAACGGAAACACCTACTACCTGCGAATCGCCTCATGGGCCGCGACTCGCGGCTCGGTGAAACTGAATTGGTCGCTCACCGGGACCTGTCCGGTCACCACCGCGATCGGCGACAACTTCTGCGCCGCGTACAACCTCACGAACGTGAGCGGAGCCGTCACCCGTGACAACACCACGGCCACCGTGGAGTTCGGTGAACCCTCCGCCTCGTTGGGCACGGGTGCTGGTTCGGTGTGGTTCAGCTACATCGCCCCCGGAGCGGGCACCCTGACCATCAACACCTCGGGCAGCGGCGTCACCAACGTCGTGAGCGTGTTCGTCGGTTCCAGCCTGGCCTCGTTGACTCGCCCGATGGGATGGTCCGACTTCGGCGGAGCCACCGCGCAAGGCACTCTCGACGTCACCAAGGACACGCGTTACTTCATCCGGCAAGCGAGCTTCTCATCGACCCGAGGATCGATGTCGATGGCGGTGAGCTTCGCACCCATCGTGGTGAACACCGCCCCCACGGCCCCGCGGACCGTCACCGCCGCACCGGGTGCCGACGATGGTTCCATCGTGGCGACCTGGATCGCTCCCGCGAGCGACGGAGGCACCCCCGTGCTGTCGTACGAAGCGACCGCCAGCCCCGGTGGTCGCTCGTGCACCGTGTCGGCTCCGACCACCACGTGCACCATCACCGGCCTCACCAACTTCGAGGCATACACCGTGGCGGTCAACGCCAACAACGCCGTGGGTGGTTCCCCCGATGCATCGGCTCCCACGGCCGTGCGGCCCGGCTATCGCAACGACGCGTTCGCGCTCCCCAAGGTGATCACCACGACCTCGGGCTCCATCATCAGTCGCAACACCAACGCCACCGCCGAGAACGGCGAACCGGCCCACGCCACGTCCACCGCCAGCAAGTCGATGTGGTTCGAGTACACACCCGCCACCGATGGTCAGTTCTCCATCGACACCGCGACGTCGTCGTTCGACACGGTGCTGGCGGTCTACACCGGCAACGCTCTGAACGGCCTCACCAACATCGCATCGAACGACGACATTCGCTCGGGTCTCACGAGCGCGGTGTCATTCTCGGCGACGTCGGGCGTCCGCTACCTCATCGTCGTCGACGGATGGCGCGGCGCAGCGGGCAACATCTCGTTGAATTGGTCGTACGTGTTGCCCTCGCCTCCTAGCGCGCCGACGAACCCGCGCGCCATGTCCTCGCGACCGAATCAGGCCGAGGTCACCTGGACCGCTCCCGTCAACAGCTCGTACCCCATCACCGAGTATCTCGTCACCTCCACGCCCGGTGGCCGCACGTGCACCTGGACCGCCGGTCCGTTGTCGTGCACCGTCTCCGGGCTCACGGCGCAGGTTTCCTACACCTTCACCGTGGCGGCCAAGAATCTTGTGGGCTTCGGCGCGGCGTCCGTTCCGTCCAACAGCATCGTTCCGCGTTCGGAGAATTGGGTGCGCACGACCGCCAACTCCTGGGGCGTCGATCGCATCGACCAAGCGAACCTGCCTCTCGACGGCGACCTGTCCACCGTGAATCGAGGCGAGGAGAGCATCGTCTTCGTGGTCGACACCGGCCTCAACAACCATTCCGAATTCGTCGGCCGAGTGTTGCCGGGTCGCAACTTCGCCCCGAACGCCAACAACAACGTCAACCCCAACGACACCAGCGACTGTCAGGGCCATGGCACGCACGTGGCATCCACCGCCGCCGGCACCGGTTATGGCGTGGCCACCAGCGCCCAAATCGTGCCGGTGCGCGTCCTCGACTGTTTGGGTTCGGGCTCGAACGCCGGTGTCGTCACCGCTCTCGACTGGATCCGCACGTACCCGATGAACGGACGTCGAGGCGTGGTGAACATGAGCCTCGGTGGTGGCGAGAGCTCGGCTCTCGACACCGCGGTGGCCAATCTGGTGAACGCCGGGTTCGTCGTGGTGGTGGCGGCCGGCAACGACGGTGGCGATCTCGATCCGGCCCAACGCGACGCGTGCAATCACTCGCCGGCGCGCGCGCCGTCCGCCATCACGGTGGGCGCTTCCGACATCACCGACACACGGGCCTTCTTCTCCAACTCGGGCACGTGCCTGGATCTCTTCGCCCCCGGCATGGACATCACGGCCGCCGCTTTCGATTCGTACTCCGACACCGATGTGAAGAGCGGAACGTCGATGGCTTCCCCGCACGCCGCCGGCGCCGCGGCCATCATTCTCACGTCGTACCCCACGGCCACTCCGGCCCAGGTTGCCGACTACATGCGCAACGACGCCGTGCCCGGCATCATCCGCGACGCCGGCACCGGATCACCGAATCGTCTGTTGATGGTGGCGCCGGCAACGCTGCGACCGGTGGACCCCACGCGCGTGTTCGACACGCGCAACGGCGAAGGTGGAGTGCCCGTGCGCAAGGTGGGTGGCGATTACGTGTTGCGCGTGCAGATGACCGGACGCAACGGCGTGCCCGCCACCGGCGTGAGCGCCGTCAGCCTCAACGTCACCGTCACTGGTGCCACCGGCGAGGGCTACGTCACCGTCTTTCCGTGCGGCGATCGGCCCGAGGCATCGAACCTGAACTACCGCGCGGGCCAGACCACGCCGAACGCGGTGATCGCCTCGTTGTCCTCCACCGGCGAGGTGTGCTTCTTCAGCTTCGCTCCGGTCGACCTCATCGCCGACCTCAATGGCGCACTGCTCGATGGCAACGGATTCCGCCCCATCTCGCCTTTCCGCATCGCCGACACCCGTCATGGCTGGGGTGCGAGCATCCCGCGCGCCAAGATCGGCAACATGACCGAGAGTGGCACGCCACTCGAGATCCCGATCCTCGGTTTCGGTCCCGTTCCATCCGCGGGCATTTCCGCCATCGCACTCAACGTGACCGTCACCAACTCCGAGGCACCCGACGAGGGTGGTTACGCCACGGTGTATCCGTGCGGTTCGCGACCGAACACGTCGAACCTGAACTTCTTCGCCGGCGAAACCGTGCCCAACGCCGTCATCTCCCCGCTCTCGTCCAACGGTTCCATCTGCGTGTTCGTGTACGGGCGCGCCGACGTGATCGTCGACGTCAGCGGAGCCTTCGTCACCGGCCTCGGTTACACGCCTTTGGCACCACGCCGAATCGCCGACTCTCGCAACGGCATCGGCACCTCGGAGATTCGGGCCATCGGCAACGTCGACGGCTCGGGCGCCCCGCTCGAGATCAACGTGGCCGGATTGTCGCCCTCCACGTCGAGCCGTCTGGTGTCGGTGTCCATGAACGTCACCGCCATCGGTCTCGACGCCAACCCGGCCGGCGGCTACGTGACCGTCTATTCCTGTGGCGACCTGCCGAACTCGTCGAATCTCAACTTCGTGCCCGGAGAGATCACGCCCAACGCGGTGCTGGCTCCGGTGTCGGAGAACGGATCGATCTGCCTGTACGTGTTCGGACGCGCGCACGTGATCGTCGACGTGAACGGTGTGCTCACCACGTCGGATTGAGAACGGCCGAGAACGGATCGCGAATCGATCACGCGGGCCGATGAAACACGGCCGAGCCGATCAACACGACGACATCGTCACCATTCATCGACGCGAGACCATCGGCGATCACCGAGTAGTTCCGGTTCTCCACATCGTGAGGGGTCGGCGGCCAGACCAGCGTGACGCGAGCATTCGCCGCGATGTTCGCACTCGCCGATCGCCCGGCTCCCGACATCGTCACCCGATCGCCCGACACCTCGCACCGCAGAGCGACCACGTGCGAGCGTTCACTTCCCGCGGTGACGAGATACGCGAACTCTCGGCCGACCAGTCGATCCGCCAGGCGCGACGGCTCGATGCCGATACTCAACGGTGCGACCCCCACGAGTCCCAATGCGTCATCTCGCGCGACGGCAAACGGTGCGCCGGCTTGAAGTCGTCGCCGGTGTAGTACGCCACCGGGAACAGCACCGTCTGCGTCCAGTCCTCGGGGATGCCCAGCATCGTCGACACCTCGGCCTCGGAGAACAAGTGAATGGTGGTCCAGGCCGTTCCCAATCCACGGGCGCGCAACGCCAGCATGAAACTCCACGCGGCCGGCAGGATGGATCCGTAGGTGCTGGCTTGTGCGATCACCATCGGCACGTTCTCCACGCGGCCCTTCACGCACGCGATCACGAACACCGGCACCTGATCGAGGATCGAACCCAGATGCTCGGCGGACTCCATCACCTTGGGCATCACGTGTTCGCGCGGGTCACCTTCGGGCAACGGCGGCGGGTATCCCGAGCCGGCCATCATCTCGGCGCCCTGGCGATAGATCTTGGCGATGGCGGCCTTCTTGGCCGGATCGGTCACCACCACGAACGCCCAGTTCTGAGCGTTGGTGCCCGTGGGAGCCTGCATCGCGATGTCGATGCACTCGGCGATCACCTCGGGCTCCACCGGGCGCCCCAGGTCGAGGCGTTTGCGCACCGAGCGAGTGGTGGTCAAGAGCTTGTCGGCGGCGGCGCGATCGATCGTCATGGCGCGACTCTAGACCTTCCACGCTGGAGAAATGTCCGTGATCGTCGTCCGCACACCATAAACCCGAGTTGTTTTGTCGGGAATTACCCCTAGCCTGTGCTCAACCGTCATCCGCACCCCTCCCAAAGGAGCAACACCATGGCCATTCGTCTCGGAGACATCGCCCCCGACTTCACCGCCGACACCACGCAGGGAACGATCTCGTTCCACGAGTGGCTCGGCGATTCGTGGGGCGTCTTGTTCAGCCACCCCAAGGACTTCACCCCGGTCTGCACCACCGAACTCGGTTACGTGGCGCGCATCAAGCCCGAGTTCGACAAGCGCAACGTGAAGGTCATCGGCCTGTCGGTCGACTCCGTGGAGAGCCACAACAAGTGGGAAGGCGACATCGGCGAAACGCAGGGCACGCCGGTGAACTTCCCCATGATCGGTGACCCCGATCGCACGGTGAGTGATCTGTACGACATGATCCACCCGAACGCCAACGACACCCTCACGGTGCGCAGCGTGTTCGTGATCGGACCCGACAAGAAGGTGAAGCTCACCATCACCTACCCGGCCTCCACCGGACGCAACTTCGACGAGATCCTGCGCGTCATCGACTCGCTTCAACTCACCGCCAAGTACAAGGTGGCCACACCGGTGAACTGGACCGACGGCAACGACGTCATCATCGGAGCCGCCGTGTCCGACGACGAGGCCAAGACCCTCTTCCCCAACGGGTGGAAGACCGTGAAGCCTTACCTGCGCGTGCTGCCCCAGCCGGGCAAGTAATTCTCTTCGATCCATTCGCGAACGACCGGCGCCACCTTCGACAGGTGCGTGGCCGGATCGTTGCGGATCAAGGTGGCACTGATCGGAACGTTCGCCCGTTCGGGGTCGCACACCAACGGTTCGGCGCCCAAACGTCGGGCCAATTCGGAGATGTAGAAGTCGCTGGACACCACCACGTGCGGACCGTCGGATAGCGGCCACTTGGAACGGAACAACGCGATCCACTTCGCCCACAAGTCTTCGTCGTCCCAATCGTTGTGCAGATCGTGCGCCACGCGCACCACCGACACCTCGGGATGCAGGCCCTGCAACCACGCGGCCCGCAGATCGCCGGGAAACGTCTCTCCGTCGCGGGTGTTCACGAACACCACCACGTTGCGACACCTCTGGCGAGCCCATTCGATCATGTACGAATGCCCCAAGTGCGGGGGGTCGAATCGCCCCACGATCAGTGCGGTTGAATGCATCCGCGCAGAATAGGACCGCTGTCACCGTTTGTTCACCCCCGTGCCGGTGTCGCATTCCGTCGACGACGGCAGAATGAGCCCATGAATTCCCCCTCCTCCGTCGCCGCCGGAGCGGTCGATGTCTACAAGATCTACGGCAAGGACGACAGCGAGGTGCGCGCCCTCGACGGTGTCACCGTGAACTTCGCCTCCGGAAAGTTCACCGCGATCATGGGTCCGTCCGGATCGGGCAAGAGCACCCTGATGCACTGCCTCGCCGGACTGGACTCGCTCACCTCGGGCACCATCACCATCGGCGACACGAACCTGGCCACGCTCAACGACAAGGAGCTCACGCTCACCCGTCGCAGCAACGTGGGTTTCATCTTCCAGGCCTACAACCTCATCCCCACGCTCACCGCACTCGAGAACATCACCCTCCCGCTCGACCTCGGCGGCACTCCGGTGGATCAGCAATGGCTCGACACCGTGATCGACGCGGTGGGTTTGCGCTCGCGACTGAACCATCGTCCGAGCGAGCTATCGGGTGGTCAACAGCAGCGAGTCGCCGTGGCCCGCGCATTGGCCAGCAAGCCGCGCATCATCTTCGCCGATGAGCCCACCGGCAACCTCGACAGTCGCATGGGTGCCGAGATCCTGTCGTTCATGCGCCATGCCGTCACCGATCTCGGTCAGACCATCGTGATGGTCACCCACGATCCGGTGGCCGCTTCGTACGCCGATCACGTGATCTTCCTGGCCGACGGCAAGATCGTCGACGAGTTGGACAATCCCACGGCCGATCAAGTGCTCGACCGCATGAAGCGCCTCGGGTCCTGACATGGCCGCGCCCGTCACCCGACTCACCATTCGGGGCGTCATCGCCCGTAAGTGGCGCATTTTCCTCACCATCCTCGCGGTGGTGAGCGGAGTCGCGTTCGTGAGTGGTGCGTTCGTTCTCACCGACAGCGTCAAGAAGTCCATCAACGATCTCTTCGCCACTCTCAGCGAGGGCATCGACCTGGAGGTGCGCACGTCCATCGCCTTCGGCGACGAAGCCACCGCCGAGCGCGACCCGGTGTCGGTCGATCTCATCGACCAGATTTCCGCCGTCGAGGGCGTACGACTGGTCGAGGGCAACCTGCTGCGTGCCGCCACGGTGATCAAGTCCGATGGTGAACCCCTGCGCACGTCCGGCCCGGCGTTCGGTATCGCCTGGGTCGGACCCGACGGCCTCGACGGCCGCACCATGGTGGAAGGCCGACCCGCCACGGGACCGGGCGAAGTCTCCCTCGACAAGTCCTCGGCTCGTCGCGCCGGATACGAAGTGGGCGACACGGTCACCATCGTGGGCCCCACCGGCAAAGCCGACTTCGAACTGGTTGGTCTGAACGGAACCGGCAACACCACCAACGGTGGCGGCGCCAGCATCGCCGCGTTCGACCCCGTGACCGCCAACGAGTTCCTCGGCGCCAACGACATGGTGGACTCCATCTACATCGCCATCGACGAGGGCGCCGACCGCGACGTGGTCATGGCGGCCGTGGGTGCCGCGATCCCCGCCGGCCTCGAGGTGATCACCGGCGAACAGTCGGCCGAAGAGACCGCCGGCGCCATCAACGACATCATCGACATCTTCGGCAACGTGCTCCTCGGTTTCGCGGCCGTCTCGTTGTTCGTCAGTGCCTTCCTGATCTTCAACACCTTCGCCATCATCGTCAGTCAACGACTGCGCGAGCTGGCGTTGCTGCGCGCCGTGGGTGCCAGCTCGCGTCAGATTCGCGCGATGATCATCGGCGAGGCGTTGGTGGTGTCGGTGATCGCCACGGTCCTCGGCATCGTCGCCGGTATGGGCGTGGCCAAGGGCATCGTGGCCATCTTCAATGCGGCCGGCGCGGCCTTCCCGTCGGCGTCCCTCATCGTGTCCACGCGCACCATCATCGCCAGCACCGTCGTGGGCGTGGGCGTCACGGTGTCGGCGGCCATCGTGCCGGCGTTGCGCGCCGCGCGCATTCCCCCCGTGGCCGCCATGCGACCGGAGTTGGGATTCAACTCGTTGCAGAAGAACAAGCGTCTCGTGGTGGGTTCCATCACCACCGGCGTCGGCCTCGTGTTGTTCAGCGTCGGCATCTTCGGTCAACCCGGCGGCACCTCGGGCACCCTCGGGTTGTCGGCGATCGGGGCGATCCTGTTGTTCCTCGGCATCGCCAGCCTGTCCACCACGGTGGCGGCACCCGCCAGTCGTGTCATCAGTCGAATTCTCCCGCTCCCCTTCCGACCCATGACCCGTTCGGTGCCCGGTCGCCTCGGAAGCCGCAACGCTCAACGCACACCGCGCCGAACCGCGTCCACCGCGTCCGCGTTGATGATCGGCCTCGCTCTGGTGAGCACCGTGTCCGTGGTGGCCTCATCCGTGCAGGCGTCGTTCAAGGAGCAATTGCAGGGTTCGGTGACCGCGGACTTCTTCGTGTCCAACGGTCCCGGAGACTTCCAGGGGCTACCCGTGTCGTTCTCCGAGCGACTGTCCGTGTTGCCCGAACTCTCGGCGGTCAGTCCGTTCCGGGCCACGACCGCTCAGGTGAACGGTGACACCAAGCAGATCGGTGCCGTGCGCGGGTCGGCCTTCGGTCAACTGGTCGACATCGACCTCACCAGTGGATCGATCGAGTCCCTCGACGAGGGCAAGATCCTGCTGCACCGCGACCCGGCTCGGGACTACGCGGTGAAGGTCGGTGACACCTTGACCATCCTGTGGCTGAACGGCACCGAGCAACAGATCGAGGTGGGCGGCATCTACGACGACGCCAACATCGCGGGCAACTGGCTGGTCGGGTTGTCAACTTTGCAAGCCGCGTCCACCGCCGCACCCACCGACTTCTTCATCGGTGCCAAGATCGCCGAGGGCGTCAGCATCGAGGACGCCCGCGCCGCCGTGGAGAAGGTGGCTCTCGACTTCCCCAGCGCCGAGGTTCAAGACCAAGCCGAATTCCAGCAGGCCCAAGAGGATCAACTGAACCAGCTGTTGACCATCATCTACGGCCTGCTGATCATCTCCATCGCCATCGCTGTTCTGGGTATCGCCAACACCATGGCCCTGTCGGTGTTCGAGCGCACGCGCGAGTTCGGCCTGTTGCGCGCGGTCGGAATGAGCAAGCGCGACCTGAAGCGGTCCATTCGTTGGGAGGCGGTCATCGTGGCCGTGTTCGGAGCGTCGCTCGGCATCATCGTGGGTATCCCGCTCGGTCTGGCGGTCACCACGGCCTTGCCCTCCACGCTCATCACCACCACCGTGGTACCGGTGTCCACCATCATCACCATCCTCATCGCGTCCATCATCGTGGGCGTGGTGGCCGCCATCGGACCGGCCCGTCGAGCCGCCAAGTTGAACGTGCTCGACGCCATCTCCACGCACTGATCGGAACACCACCAATGGCCCACGATCCCCACGCGCTCTCCCCCGAGGTGTTGGACTTCGTGCGCGAGCGTCATCTGGCCACGCTCACCACGCTGCGCGCCGACGGTTCACCGCACGTGGTGCCGGTGGGCTTCACCTTCGATCGGTCGCGCGCAGTGGTGCGCGTGATCACCTGGGCCACGTCGGTGAAGACCGGCCATGCGCGACGCGGAGGTCGAGCCGCGGTCAGTCAGGTCGACGGCGGTCGCTGGCTGACCTTCGAGGGAACGGTGAGCGTCACCGACGAGCCGAGTGCGGTGGCCGAGGCGGTGGCGGCCTACGCCGAGCGTTACCGACAGCCAAAGGAACGAACCGATCGCGTGGTCATCGAGATTCTGGTGGATCGGGTTCTCGGTCGCGCGTAGCGCGGGTCATCCAAATCGAGTGAGTTCGTCGTCGATCTTCAGGCGCTTGCGCGCGGAACGAACGTCGGCCATGTAGAGAATCTCGGCCGGATGCGTGGGCGTGTGATCGTCGGCCACCAATTGAGCCGGAATCAAACGTCGATCCAACTTCTGCTGACAGTCCGGACACCAATACAGGGTCCGCGAACGCTCCTCGCAATGCCCGTGCGACACGGTTCCGCGACAACGCGGACACCGCTGGCCATTGCGCGAGTACACCGCGTGCTCGTAGCCGCCATCTTCGCGCGTGCGCGACTTCACGATGCGCGCGGCCGCCTCCACCAACACCGCGCAATCCTCGTACGACAGTTCCACCACCGGCGCGAACGGACTCAGTCCCACGGCCCACAGCGTCTCGCTGCGATCGGCGTTGCCCAGTCCAGTGATGACGCTCTGATCGGCGAGCACATCGCAGATGGACGTCTCGCCGGCCTTGTACGACAACAGACGACGCGTGATCTCCACGAGATTGGGGCGACGCTGCGAAATGTCCGGGCCGACGCCACCGCTGTGCGGATGGCGCGCTCGATCGGGAACACGGAACGTCTCCACCATCGGCGCGTTGAAGCACACCGCCACCCAACCATCGACTTCGATGATCGCGCGCGCTTCGTAGGTGTGACGACGCCACGCCTCGTTCGGTCGATACACGTGCCACTGTCCGGTGAAGCGCAGATCGGTGGACAACACGATTCCGTCGTCCCAACGCACATCGACGCGACGACCGGTTCGCTCGACCGCTTCGATGATGCTGCCCGCGCGCGGTGCGGGTCCGATGGCCGACATGGCATCGAATCGGGTGGTCGTTCGACCCACCAACGCCGTTCGCATCGCCGACACGATGTGACTGATTCCGCCCCTACCTGCCACGTACCGAATTTAGGCGACCGCGCGAAGACCCGTGAGTGATGGTCGGATACGGTACGACCGTCATGACCAACGAGGCCCGCGACCCCGACGACGAAACCGGACTCGATCCCGAACTCGGTCCCGCGTCCGATCTCATCAGTCCGGCCTACAGTTCCGAAGCCCAGATGCTCGAGCGGGCCCGACGTCGATACGGTTCGGTCGGCATGGTGATCGCCAGCGGCATGCTCGGCATCGACAAGATGCTCGGCCGCCGCCCCAAGGAGGAGATCCCCTCGATCTGGGAGGCCTCCGGAGAACCCGGCGACATCGACGGTGACGGCATCCGCATCGACGTGGACGACGAGACCGCGCTCGAGAGCCACCCGAACCGCGACGCGGCTCGAACCCGACGAATCAAGAAGCGTCGTTCCTGAACGCCCTGGCGATCAGGGCAATTCGCCCACGTGGGCCAACGCCAAACGCAACAAACGATCCTGCCCGCCGGTCATTTCGGCCGTGATGCGCGCGCTGGCGGCTTCGGCCGGCGTGAACCAGGCCAGATCCAGAGCCTCCTGTGTGGGCGTGCACTCGCCGTCGACCGGCACCACGTAGGCCAGGCTCACCGCGTGATGACGCGGGTCGGTGAAACCCGAAACATCGGGGTCCGGGAAGTACTCGGCGATGGTGAACGGGGCCGGGTTGGGTGGCACCCGCGGCAGAGCCAGCGGTCCGAGGTCTTTCTCCAGGTGGCGCACCAAGGCGTCGCGAACTCGCTCGCCGTAGAGCACCCGACCCGACACCAGCATGCGGCTGATGGACCCGTCGGCCGCCACCCGCAGAAGCAAGCCCACCTGGACGACGCGACCGTGGCTGTCCACCCGAACCGGAATGGCGTCCACGTACACCAACGGCACGTTGGCCCGCACCTGAGCCAGGAGGTCGGGGCTCAGCCATGCGGTGCGGGTGTCGATCTGGTCACTCATCGGGACCATTCTCCCAAATCGTGATGGAGGCGTCAGCCGATTCGGAAGCGTTTTCGCGCTTTTTCCGCCGAGGGCCACACGTGACACGCCTCGTCGTGATCGTTCACCAACCCCATCGATTGCATGAACGCGTACATGGTGGTGGGGCCGACGAACGACCACCCACGCTTCTTCAGATCCTTCGACAGCGCCACCGACTCCGGCGACGTGACGAACGTGGAGATCTCCGCCGTGGTGGGAGCGACCTCGCGTCGAGGGGGCTCGAAGCTCCAGATGTGGGCCGCGAGCGAACCCTTCTCCTCGATCAGCTCCTGACACCGACGCGCGTTGTTGATGGTGCTCTCGATCTTGCCCCGGTGCCGGATGATGGAGGCATCCCCCAAGAGGCGAACCACGTCGCGCTCTCCCATGCGGGCCACCTTCTCGACGTCGAAACCGTGAAACACGCGCCGGAAGTCGTTGCGTTTGTCCAACACCGTTTTCCACGACAGTCCGCTCTGGAAACCCTCGAGGTTGATCTTCTCGAAGAGACCAACATCGTCTCCCGTGGGGAATCCCCATTCGATGTCGTGGTACTCGCGCATCGACTCGGATCCGAGACTCCATCCACAACGCTGCTTCTCGTTCATCGACTCGGCACGCCGCCCTTCACCGTGGTGCGATGCAACTCGCGACGGAACCCGGCGTAGTCGTTGATGGCGAAGTGTTGCGTGGAACGGTTGTCCCAGATCACCACGTCGCCGGCCCGCCAACGATGCCGGTACTGGAATCGCACGTCGGTGGTGTGAGCGTGAAGGAAGTCGAGCAACTCGGAGGACTCCGCGATGTCCATGCCCACGATGCCGCGGACGTAGGCGCGGTTGAAGAAGAGCACCTCTTTGCCGGTCTCGGGGTGCGTCGTCACCAACGGATGCACCCGCTCGTCGTTGGCCGAGTCGTCGCAGACGATGCTCATGCCCCGCATCCCCGAATGCAGGGGTTGCATGCGTCGCGAGTACGCGTCGCGCGCGGTGTGCACCGCGTCGAGGGTCGACAACCGCTCCCGCATCTGCGGTCCGAGCGCCGACCATGCCGCCGTCATGGAGGCGAAAACCGTGTCCCCGCCCCACGGCGGCAGATCGACCGCGGCCAGCACGGTGAACGACGGCGGTTCGTCCTGAAACGAGAAGTCCGAGTGCCAAGCCCCGCCGAAGTTGAACGCCGCACCCTCGTCGGCTTCCTTGACCACCCGAATCACGTTGGGGAACTCGGACATGGTTTCGACGAACGGCACTTCGCCGTTCGGGCCGAGGCGATCGGAGAACTCCGACTGTGAACGAGGTGTCAACGTTTGATCGCGAAACACGACAACCTCGTGTTCGCACATCCGACGTCGCACCTCGACCAGTGATTCGTCGTCGATCGTCGCCAGATCCACGCCGATGATCTCGGCCCCCACCACACCGGTCAACGGTCGAACGTCGTACGACATGCTCGCACCCTAATCCACGGGCCAATTCCACGGGGCCAGTCACATAGTCTCTGAGGGCCCATGAACATCAAGCGTCTCGTCCTCACATTGCAGGTGGCCACCGCCATCATGTCCATGACCTACGGCGTCATGTTCACGATGCTCGACGACTATCGCGACGAGTACGGAATCAGCGAATCGGGTTTGGGCCTCGTGTTGGCCATCGGATTCTTCGCCGCGTTCGTCGGCCAGATCACGTTGGCTCCACTCGCCGATCGTGGCCACGCCAAGCGGATGATGATCATGGGTTTCGCCTTGGTCGTGGTGGGTTGTCTGGTGATGGCCTTCGGAACCACCCTGATCGCGCTGTTGTCGGGGCGATTGATCATGGGCGTGGGCAGCGGCATGTCGCTACCGGCCCTGCGAAAAATCGTCATCGTCTCGGACCCCGACAATCTCGGGAGCAACATGGGGCGCCTGCTGAGCGTCGACATCGCCGGGTTCGCGCTCGGACCGATGCTGTCGGCGGTGCTCATCGGACCGTTCGGACTGGCGTCACCGTTCCTCGTCATCAGCGCCGCCGTGGTGGGCATCACCGTCGCGTTGTCGCGAGTGTCGGTGCCCGAAACGGCGCACGACGATCGCCCCTCGGAACGCTTCGCCTTCGATCTGTTGCGAATCCCGGCGGTGTCCGGAGGCGTTCTCATCGGCGTGGCCCTCTTCATCATGATCGGCACCTTCGACTCGCTATGGGCGATCATGATGGAGGACCTCGACGCGGCCGACTGGATCGCCAACATGGGAGTCAGCCTCTTCGCCATACCGATGGCGCTTCTCGGACCCTACGGTGGTCGCCTCGCCCAACGGAAGGGTCCGTACCGCGTCGGCGCCATCGGAATGACCGTTGGTGCGGTGTGCATGACCCTGTACGGATTCCTGCCCACACCCGCACTCATGTTGGTCGTCTTCTTCGTCCACATCATGAACGACGGGTTCACCGTCACCAGTGCCGGTGTGGCGGTGGGTATGGCCGCTCCCCCCGAACGCCAGGCCGGCGCACAGGGATTGCTCGGTGGCGTTCAGACTCTCATGGGCGGGCTGGCGGCGTCACTGGCCGGTTGGAGCTACGACCACCTCGGTCGCGGACCCACCTTCGTCATCACCGCGGCCGTCATGCTCGCGTGCACCGCCTCCGGGCTGGTGCTCGCCGGCGACAAGCGTTGGGCCGTCGCACCATCGACCAACGAGGTCGAGCCCGCGGTCCACTAGTACTGTTGACCCATGGGTTTTCGCGACGGTGACGGCTGGGTCTTTTGCACCTGCGGCAACCGGCACTGGGGCATTCACGGTGCGGCCGGACTGTTGATGGTCCGCCTCGATCTCGGGCCCGAGCCGCACGTGCTGTTGCAATTGCGCGCCGCCTGGACCCACGGTGGAGGCACCTGGGCCATACCCGGTGGAGCGCTCGACTCGCACGAGAACTCGGTGGAAGCCGCGGTGCGCGAGGCGTTCGAGGAGGTCGGCATCGACGTGCGGTTCCTCGAAGTGAAGGATCTGTACTCCGACGACCATGGCAACTGGCGCTACGACACGGTCATCGCCCACGTCACCGGCGAGATCGGTGCGCACGAGGCGAACTACGAGTCCGACGAGGTGCGTTGGGTCGCGCTGTCCGACATCGAGACCTACGACCTGCATCCGGGTCTGCGCAACTCGTGGCCCCACGTGTTGCCCAAGCTGTCGGCCACCTTGCCCTGATCCCGACAACGACACCGCACCGGAATCGACCGGCGATCAGTTCTTCACGCAACGATTGCGAAGTGCACCGATCACCTCGGCCCCACTGTCGATCACGTCTCCGTCTTTCAGCAGTCGACCGCGAGCCATCCCCACACCGTCGGGAGTGCCCGTGAAGATCATGTCGCCCGATTCCAGGGTGCAGATGCTCGACAGGTACGACACCAGATACGGCACGTCGAAGATGAGATCGCTCGAGCGGGCGTCCTGCATGCGCTCGCCGCTGACATCGCACCACAAACCGATGTCATCGGGATTGGCGAAGGAATCCACCGACACCAGAACCGGTCCGATCGGTCCGTAAGTGTCGAAGCTCTTGCCCAGGCTGAACTGCGGTGGCTTACCCGCGGTCTGCACCACTCGATCACTGATGTCCTGACCGAGCGTGATGCCGGCCACGTGCGACCACGCCGCCTCGCGGGAGATGTGGCGACCACCTTTTCCGATCACCACGACCAGTTCCACTTCCCAGTCCACGACGTCCCCCGACAGCACCACGTCGTCGGTAGGGCCGACCAAACAACTGGGGAACTTCGTGAAGGTCAGCGGTGCCGGCGGGAGTTCCATGTTCGATTCGTTGGCGTGCGACTTGTAGTTCAGGCCGATCCCGAACACTTTCGCCGGGCGCGGCACGCACACACCCAAGGGCCCGGACACCGGTGCGCCCGAACCGCGCGCCGTCTCGGTCAACGCCGACAATTCGGCGAACCGCGCCACCGCCACCATCGGATCGGCGAGCGATTCGTCGCCGGCCACTTTCGCCGCGTCGTGGAATACGCCATCGACTTCCAACACCGTTCGACCGGCGATGCTTCCCATTCTGAACATGTCTCGTCTCCTCGTGTGCTTGCGTGTTCGATTTCCACTAACCGTCGGTGAGTCGTTGAATGACCTCGAGCGTGAGCATCAGATGCTCGGTGAGCGCTTCGACGGCGCCATCCACGTCACCGGCGATGACCAACTCGGCCAATTCGTCGTGTTCGCGGCGATGAACGCCGCGCCGCGCCGGCGTCGCACCGAGAAGCTGGAAGAGGCGCGCTCGATCGGCGAGTTGGTCGATCTGCTCGGTCAACACCCGATTGGCACAGCGCGAGAGAAGAACGCGGTGAAAGTCGCGGTGATCGACGTAGAAGTCGTCGGTCGAGGCGTGTTGCCCCATCAATCGGTCCCTGATCGTCGTCACGTCGCCCACGAACGCAAAGCGTTCGGACTCGGACCTCGCGGCATGAATCATCGACTGGCGAAGAGCCATCGGCTCCAGGGTCGATCGCACGCTGTAGATGTCGGCCGCCAGTCGCGCGTCGATGGTGGCCACGCGCGCCCCGCGTTGTGGCAACAAGGTGACCAAGCCCTCGCCGGCCAGACGGCGCACGGACTCGCGAATGGGAGTGGCCGACACGCCCCATACGGACGCGAGACGCTCCACGGGAATCCGCTCGCCGGGGGCGATGCGTCCCACGAGAATCTCGACCCTCAATCGATCGTCCACCCAGTCGGCGCGCGTGAGGGGCGGAACCATGGACACGCCCGAACCGTAGGCGAGCGAAAACGACCGAGTCAATAATCTATAAATTCGGCCCTTCGGCCCGACACGGTACGGTTCGGGCATGGAATCGATTCCCCGGTTCACCCCCGGCGCCGACCCCGACGACATCGCCCGGGCCCTCACCACCATCGGAGCCGCCATCATCGAGCGCCTCGTGGACGAATCCACCGTCGATCGGTTGTTGGCCGAAATGCAGCCCCACGTCGAGGCCACGTCGTACGGCTCCGACAACTTCACCGGGCTCACCACCAAGCGCACCGGGGCCCTCCTGGCCCGGTCCGTGACCAGTCGGGATTTCGTGGGCCATCCCGAGGTGTTGGCCGTCGTCGACCGCGTTCTGGGCCCGGTCTCCACCAGCTATCAGCTCCACCTCACGCAGATGATCTGCATCTGGCCCGGTGGGCCCGCTCAGTCCTTGCATCGCGACCAGTGGTGCTTCGACATGTTCCCGTTTCCGCCGGAGATGGACGTCGAAGTGTCCACCATCTGGGCCCTCGACGATTTCACCGAGGAGAACGGCGCCACGCGCATCATTCCGAACAGCCTGTTGGATCCGGCCTCGGCGACCGCCGACGTTCATCGCACGATTCCGGCCACCATGCCCAAGGGTTCGGTGGTGTTGTACACCGGCCGCACCATCCACGGTGGTGGCGCCAATCGCAGTGATGCGGTGCGACGGGCACTGAACGTCGACTACATCCTCGGTTGGTTGCGACAGGAAGAGAACCAGTACTTGTCGTGCCCACCGGAGGTCGCTCGCACGCTTCCCGAACGCTTGCAGAAGTTGGCCGGCTACAGCATGGGCGCGTACGCCCTCGGATACATGGACGACATTCGCGATCCGTTCGCCGTGCTGAATGGTTTCGATGGTGGTTCGTCGTTCGGTGGATTGAGCACGCCCGTACCCACGGTCGAACTCTAGAAACGACCTCGTGTCCGAACGCGTCTATCTTCCCGGCCTCGACGGCCTGCGGGCGTTGTCGGTTTTGTTCGTCGTGGCGTTCCACACCGGACTCATCGAGGGTGGCTGGATCGGCGTCGACGTCTTCTTCGCCATCTCCGGATTTCTCATCACCGGATTGATGGTCGCCGAACACGATCGCACGGGCACGGTGGCTCTGGGGGCGTTCTGGGGGCGACGGTTCCGTCGACTGATCCCGGCATTGTTCGTGTTGCTCGCGTTGATCGTCGTGCTCGTTCGTCTCGATCAGGTCGCCGTGGCCTCGCGCGACGTCTGGGGAGCGCTCACCTACTCCACCAACTGGGTGCACATCGTCGGTGGCGCGAGTTATTGGGATCAGTTCGCCACGCCGGACCCGTTGCGCCATCTGTGGTCGCTGGCCATCGAGGAGCAGTTCTATCTGGTGTGGCCGGTCGTGGCGTGGTTCGTTCTGCGTCGACATGACGCGCGTGTTCTCGGTCGGGTGGCGATCGCCGGTGCCGTGGTGTCGGCCGTCGTGCAGATCATCGGCATCCATGGCGGCCTCTCCATCGATCGGGTGTACCAGGGCACCGACACCCGCGCGGTGGCATTCCTCATCGGAGCGGCCTTGGCATCACGGGGCTGGCCCCCCGTTCGACCCCGCGCCCTATCGCGAGTCGCCGCGACGGCGTGCGCGATCCCGTTGCTCGGCGCGGCGATCTGGTTGCCCGGCGATCGGGATTGGGTGTTCTCGGGCCCGTTGATCGTCGTGAGCGTCCTCGGTTCGGTGGTCGTTCTGCTCAGCGCCACCAACACCTCGGGTTGGTTGCACTCGTCGCCGTTGAGGGCGATCGGTCGCTGGAGTTACGGCATCTATCTGTTTCATTGGCCCTTGGCGGTTTCGGATCGGTTGTTGCGACTGCCCAATGTCGGGCGCTTCGTCGTTGTCACTCTGATCTCCATCGTTCTGGCGGCTCTCTCTCACCGTTTCGTCGAATCGCCCGTTCGACATCGACGAGTCGGTCGCGCCATGCGCGCACCGGCGCTGGCTCTCGCCGTGGCGGTCACGGTGGCCACGTTCTCCGTCACGGCCTCGGCCGAGCCCGCGATCGTCACCGACGTCACCTTGGCACCACGACCAGCGACGACCGAACCGATCGGCTCGCTGCCATCGCGCGTCATGGTGTTCGGTGATTCACTGCCCGCGGTGGCCGCCGACGAGTTGCGCGACGAGGCCCACGCGCGCGGTCTCGAGATCGACGTGCACGCCGATCCGGGATGCGTGCCATCCGAGGACGAACGCGATCAATACGGAAAACCCGAGTGCATCACATTCCTGCGCGGCGTTCGCCAACGGGCCATCGACCTCGACATAGACACGGTCGTCATTTGGTGGGGCGGAACCGGCATCGGGTTCGTCGAACAAGGCGTGGCTCACGACTTCTGTGCGCCGGAGTCCGCGGCGATCACCCGCGATCGCATCCGCCGTCTGATTTCGTACTTCGATGGGGTGGTCGGGTCGGTGGTGCTGGTGGCGCCGGTCCCCCGCACCGACATCGGCGCCGCCGATGCCGCCGGCACCGAATGCGAGATCATCGCTTACCGCGACGTGGCCACCGAACTCTCGACGACGCTCGTGACACTCCGCGACGACGTGTGTCCGTCGTATCCCGACGACTGCGAACGCATCGCGCGCTACGACGGATTGCACTACGACGACGATGCCGCGCGCACCGTGGCCGGCATCATCCTCGGCGCGCTCTGAATGTTCAGTCGATGTGCGTTCAGTAGATGAACGTTCAGTCGATGAAACGCAGTTCGTCGCCGGTGGCGAACGATCCGGGTTCCACGACCCGGGCGTAGATACCGACGTTCTGATCGAGGTCGCGCACGATGTGGCGCAGGATCGATCGGTCGGCCGGCAAATCGGCCACCTCGCGGGTGACCATGACGCAGCGAGGGCACGGGGACTCGAAGGCGATGGTGGCATCGCCCAGACGCGCCGTGCGTCCGGCCCATGCGAACTCGGGGTGACCGGTCGCACCGGGGGTGTCGATCACGACACTCGGACGGAATCGTCGAACGTCGATGATGGAGTCGGGCAACGCCGAGCGCATCGATTCCAGCGCCGATGTGGACATGATCATCAACGGCCAGCAGTCGTGATAGGTGCCCGGGGGTGACTCGAACTCGACCACCTCGGGTGGGAACACGCTGAAGTCGGGCAACGGCTCGGACTCCTCGCGTCCGAAAATGTTGCGCAGCTCGACCATGAAGTCGTCGTTGGCCGGAGCACCGCGTCGATAGTGATCGAGGTCGTCCGCCGGACGCAGCGCCTCCAGTCGCACCGGATGTCCGAGGTGCGCCGACAACGCCTCGTCGATGTCGGGTGACTTGGATGTGAGTCGGCGACCGTCGGGGAAGTCGATCTCGACGTCACCAGTGTCGCCGGTGTAGCCGGGAACCTCGCGCGCCGCCAGCGTCATGAGTCCACCCATTTGCTTGGCGCCACGAATGCCACCGCGCTCGAGATCGCGCACCGCCCAGCGGCGATCTCCGACAATTCCGAGCATCGACACTTCGGCCGACGCCACGGTGCCGCCCACCATGGACTTCACCGGATACGACCAAATCTGGTCGACGCGCATGTTCGACAGCACCCCGCTCAGCGCTGGGTGCCCACCTTCAAATCCTTGAAGGGCAGATCCTTGTCCACCATGGGCTCGCGCGGCAGACCCAGAACGCGATCACCGATGATGTTGCGCTGAATCTCGTCGGTGCCACCGGCGATGCTCGACTGGAAGCTGTTCAGGATCTGACGGGACCAGTTCTCACCGCGACCGCCGGGCTCCCACGCGTCGGAGTCGGGACCCACCAAACGGCTGATGAGCGGACGGCTGGCCCACGCGATGCGCGCGCCGTGCAACTTTCCGAGCGAGCCACCGGGTCCGGGAACCTTGCCGGCCTTCATCTCGGCGCGGGTGCGCATGGCCACCATGCTCTTGGTGGATTCCTCGCAATAGATCTTCATCAACTCCTGGCGCACCACCGGATCGGAGATCTTTCCGTTGCGCTTGGCCACCTCGATGAGGCGATCGGCCAACACGTGCGTGACACCGCTGGACGAGCCGGTGCCGATGGCCACGCGCTCGAACATGAGCATCGCCGTGGCCTGATTCCAACCGTTGTTCAGTTCACCGAGCAACCACGACTTCGGGATGCGCACGTCGGTGAGGAAGATCTCGTTGAAGTGGCTGCCGCCATCGATCTGGTGAATCGGACGGATCTCGACGCCCGGGGCCTTCATGTCGACGATGAACATCGAGATGCCGGCGTGCTTGGGGGCTTCGGGATTGGTGCGCGCGATGATGACGCCGTAGTCGCACACGTGGGCCAGGGTGGTCCACACCTTTTGTCCGTTGATGACCCACTCGTCACCGTCGAGTTCGGCCTTGGTCTGCAGGCTGGCCACGTCCGAACCGGCACCGGGTTCGGAGAACATCTGGCACCACATGGTGCGCGCGGCGATGTTGTCGGGCATGAACTGCTTCTTCTGCTCCTCGGTGCCGAACTGGTTCAACACCGGCAGACACATGCCGTGGCTGATGACCAACTCGTACGTCATGTCGGGGAACTTGGCGTACTCCTCGCGATAGATGCGATCGTGAGCACGCGTGAGTCCGGCGCCACCGAGTTCCTTCGGGTACACGAGACCGGCCAGGCCGGCGGCCGCCAACTTGCCCTGGAACTCACGACCAATCTGGATGCTCGAGGACCCACGAGCGGATCCGTCGATGCCGGCGGCGTTGGCCTCCAGGAACGCGCGGACCTTGGCGCGGAATTCGTCGGCCTCGGCCGGGGAAAGGACGTCGTCGGTGGCGGTGCTCATGCCTCGATTCTGCCACCGCGGGTGCGGCCCGTACCCATTCGTGCCGGCACCCCGCCACACCGGTACGGTTCGGACATGTCAGTCGACCGGTCCAGCATGCGTTCCGCCGTCTTCCGGCATGTCGACGACTGCCCCACCGAGGAATGGTCCAGCCCGACGCGGGGTTCCGTGCGCTGGTGGGAACTGTTCGGCGGAGACGTCACCGCCACCGACGAGATGGTGGTGGGCGTGGCCGAGGTGCCGGTGGGGGCCACCCCGCCTCCGCGTGGTCATCGTCACGACGCCACCGAGGTGTACGTGATCCTCTCGGGTTCGGGCGAGGTCGTGATCGAGGGGGTTGCCACCGCGGTGCGCGCCGGGTCGGCCGTCTGGATTCCCGAGGGCCTCGAGCACTTCGCCCACAACACGGGCGACGAACCCCTGCGCCTCTTGTACCTGTTCGCCCGCGATCGGTTCAGCGACGTGACGTACCGCTTCCCCGCCGAGGAAACCCCGAACTCGTAACGGGGCGCTCAGTAGCGCACCGGCATCGAATGAATGCCGGCGATGAAGCTGGAGTGCATGCGCTCGATCGGACCGTTGGGCTCGATGTTCGGCATTCGTGCGAGCAGTTCGCGGAACATCACCGCCAACTCCACCCGTGCCACGTGCATGCCCAGACACAGGTGCGGTCCGCCCGCACCGAAGGCCACGTGCGGATTCGGGTCGCGACCGATGTCGAATTCGTCGGGGCGATCGAACACGTCCTCGTCGCGGTTCGCCGAGCCGTAGAACAACACCACGCGCTCCCCCGCCTTCATCTTCTGGCCGCGGATCTCGGTGTCGTGCATGACCGTGCGCTTGAAGTGCGACACCGGGCTCGCGTATCGGAGCATCTCCTCGATGGCCGTTCCCAACAGTGCGTCGGGATTCGCCACGAGTCGCTCGCGCTGCTCGGGATGATCGAACAACAGCTGAAGGCCCGCCGCCAAGAGATTTCGTGTGGTGTCGCCACCAGCGTTCACGAGCAACAAAAAGAACCACTGGAACTCGCCGTCGGTCAGTCGGTCGCCGTCGACCTCGGCGTTCACCAGCAACGTGGCCAGATCGTCGCCGGGCTCGGACCGCTTGCGTTCGGCCACCGTTTGCGCATAGCCGAGCATCTCCCCGATGGCCGCCGCCTTCACGTGTGGTGGTGCCACCGTGTCGTCGTTGGTGTGCATGATTTCGGTGAGGTCGTACAACCTCTCCCCGTCCTCTCGCGGCATGCCCATCAACTCGGCGATCAATCCCGAGGGCAACCGACCGGCGATTTCACTGACGAAGTCGCACGACCCCTTGGCCAAAGCCGCTTCCACGATCTCGCGCGCCAGTTCCTCGATGCGTGGCCGCAACAAGGGTGCGTTCTTCGGGGTGAATCCGCGGCTGACGAGCAACTTGAATCGATCGTGCTGGGGCGGGTCCATAGACAACATCATCAATCGCTGGGCCATCAAGCCCAGATCGTCGGGATCGGGAAGCATCACGCCCTTCTCGAACGAACTGAAGGTCTTGGGCGTGCGGCTGATCGTGCGCACGTCGTCGTGTTTGGTGATGGCCCAGAAGCCCGGCCCGTCGGCCTCGGGATGCCAATACACCGGGGCGTTCCGGCGCAACCAGGCGTACTGATCCCACGGATGTCCGGAACGCGCAAAGGTCTCCGGCGAGACGAGGTCGATCTGCATTCCCGAGTTCTAGCCGCTGATGCGACTCACTTGTGCCCCGACGGACCGACGTGTCGGGACTCGCGGTCGATGGAGAAGGGATTCCCTCTCCACGCCTGGCCCTCGGCCAGATCGGCGAGTCGACGACCGATCTCGGGCAGGAACTTGAACCCGTGTCCGCCGAGACCGACCCCGACCACCACGTCGCCCACTCTGTCGATGATGAAATCCTCGTCGGGGAACGACGCGTACAAGCAGGTCACGGCGTTCACCGGCGTGGGGTCCAACCCCGGCGCGATCTCGGCGACCCATGCCGACACGCGCTTGCCGGCTTCCACGCACGGGCCTTGACGCACGTCGGGGTCCACTCGCAATCCGGTGTAGTGCTCGCCGACCTTCATCAGACCGCCGGGCGTGGGAAGTCCGTACAACTCGGGAATCGTGCGCGTGATGAAGGTGGGCCACGGGTATTCGGCGCGCGGTCGAAAGAAGAAAACCTGTTCGTCGGTGACGATCAGTTCGGGTAGAACCAACATGCCCGACAAAAGACGATCGGCCCACGCCCCGGCGGTGACGATCACCGAACCCGCGTCCACGACTCCCGACGCCGACGTGACCCGAACGCCGTCGGCGCGAACGTCGATGGAAATCACCGGCTCGTCGAAACGAAGATCCGCTCCGTGCGTGGTGGCCACGCGCTGGAAAGCCGCCAACGCACCGTCGGCGTGCACCGTTCCCGAATTCGGTTGCCACAACACCGGATGTTCGAAGCGAAAGTACGGGAACCGTCGTTCGGCTTCGGCGGCGTCCATCAATTCGTGGGGAAGACCGCACGTCGTGAGGTTGGTGGAGATGTCGGCCAGTTCGCGCGCGAAACCGGTGTCGAGACTTCCCACCAACGACAACAACCTCGTGTTGGTTTCGCGTTCCAGTTGGCGCCAACCATCGAAGGAATCGAGCGCCATCACGGCGTAGGCCTCGTCGGTGTAAGCCGCGCGAAAGATTCGTTCGGTGCCGTGCGAACTACCGCGATCGTGACCGCGACCGAACGCATCGAAGGCCACCACCGTTCGGCCCCGCCGAGCCAACTCGGCGGCGGCCGCCGATCCGGCACCCCCACAACCGACGATCACCACGTCGGCCACCATGGAACTCACGGTCCGACGACGTCCTTGAACTGCACGCGCAGATCCTTCTTCAGAGCCTTGCCGCTGGGGTTGCGCGGAATCGCGTCGACGAATCGCACCGCCACCGGCTGCTTGAAGCGGGCCAGCTTGCCCTCGCAATGATCGAGGACGGCTTTCTCGGTGAGATCGGGATCCTTCTTCACCACGATGGCCAAGGGCGACTCGCCCCACTTCTGCGACGGAATGCCGATGACCGCGGTTTCGGTGATGCCCGGAAGACTCATGATCACGTTCTCGATCTCGGCCGGGTACACGTTCTCGCCACCCGAGATGATCATGTCCTTGATGCGGTCCTGAATGTAGACGAAGCCCTCTTCGTCCATGATCGCTCCGTCACCGGTGTGCAGCCAGCCGTCCTTCAACGAATCGGCCGTGGCATCGGGGCGATTCCAGTAGCCGAGCATGATGTGGCCGCCGCGCACCAGCACCTCACCGGACTCGTTCGGCGCGCACTCGGTGCCGTCGGGACGCACGACCTTCACGTCGGTGAACATGAAGCTCTTGCCGGTGGACCCGGCCTTCAGCAACGCGTCCGAAGGCGAAGTGACGCAGGCCGGGCCGCAGGTCTCGGTGAGCCCGTACACCTGGCTGATCTCGATGCCGATGGCGTAGTAGGCCTCGATGAGCGGCACGGGAACCGGCGCCGCTCCGGTGAGCAACCAACGCACGTCCGCGTGCTTGTGCTTGGCCGGATCGTGAACCAACAACATGAACTGCAACATGGCCGGCACCAACAAACCGTTGTTGATGCGCTCCGAATCGATCAGTTCCCACACCTTCACCGGATCGAAGCTTCGCATCAACACGTGCGTGCCACCGATGAAGATGGTGCCCAAGGCCGGCGTGAGCGCACCCACGTGGAACATGGGCATGGGGTTGATGTAGCGGTCACCCTGGGCCAGATCGGCCGTGGTGCACATGGTGGACAGTGCCCAGTACTGGGTGTTGTGCGAGTGCATCACACCCTTGGGCAAACCGGTGGTTCCGGAGGTGTACATGATGTACAACAGGTCGTCGCCCGATGCGGTGACGGCGGGCTCGATGGGCTGCTCCTTGGCCGACTCGACCACGTAATCGAGGGCGTACTCGGGCTTGTTGGCCGAGTCGCCGACGTACAACCACGAACGAACATCGGTCTTGGCGCCACGCGATTGCAGGTCGGTCACGGTGGCGGCGAACTCGGCACCGAACACCAACGCGGTGGTGCCGGAATCCTTCAGGATGAACTCCAACTCGTCGGCCACCAGACGCCAGTTCAAGGGCACGATGACCGCGCCCAACTTGGCGGTGGCGAAGAACGAGGTGAGGTATTCGGCCGAGTTCATCAGCAAGAGGCCGACGCGATCACCCTTCTTCACTCCGGCGCGCACCAGCAACTGGGCGGCACGATTGGTCTCGGCGTTCAATTCCGCGTACGTGTAGCGACGATCGGCGGCGACGTCGTAGAGCGCCTCCATCTTCGCGTTCACGTGTGCACGACGGGCCAGCAGGTTTCCAATGTTGACGGTCATGGTCCGATTCTTTCACAGCACCTCGTGGTCGTGCCGAGGCCGAGGCGAAGTACAGTTCCGGCATGGCCCGTGTCCGTTCGATTCCGATCGCGTTGGTCGCTCTCGGGTTCGTCGCGGCCTGCGGCGGCGGTTCGCAGTCCAGCGAGGTGACCGGTCCGTTGGCCCCGGTCGAATTGGCTCCCGTCGACAGCCCGGCCCCCACCGTGCCGCCCGAACCCACCACCACGTCGGCCGCCCCCACCACCACGGTGCCCGGACCCCCGAGGATTCGTTTCGCCTTCTCCGGCGACATTTTGATTCACAGCCAACTCTGGACCCGCGCCCAACAGAACGCCGGGGGCAGCGGCTACGACTTCACGCCCATGTTCGCCGCCGTGAAGCCACTGCTCGAGGGCGTGGACTTCGCGATCTGCCACCTCGAGGTGCCGGTGGCGCCCACCGGTGAGGGCCCCACCACGTTCCCCCTGTACGGGTCACCCAAGGAGATCGTCGACGCGGTCGCGTGGGCTGGGTACGACCGTTGCTCCACGGCCAGCAACCACACCCTCGACAAGGACATCCCCGGCATCGAGGCCACCACCGCGGCCTTCGACGAGGTCGGCATCACCCAAGTGGGCATGGCGCGCACCCCCGCCGAGATCGAACCCACGGTGCTCGAGGTCAACGGCATCAAGTTCACGCATCTCGCGTACACGTACAGCTACAACGGTCGCCAACCTCCTCGGGGTGAGGAATGGCGGTCGGCGCTCATCGACTCGAACCGGATCATCGCCGACGCCCGCAAGGCCCGCGAGATGGGAGCCGAGTTCGTCGTCGTCAGCATGCACTGGGGCGGAAGCACGGCCGTCAACGACTATCAACGCAAGCACTCCAAGGCCATCACCGCCTCCGGCGTGGTCGATCTCGTCGTCGGACATCACGCGCACATGGTCCAGCCGATCGAGCAGGTGAACGGAATCTGGACGGTGTTCGGTCTGGGCAACTCTCTCAGTTTCCATCCCACCAGCGGCGTGCCGTCGGCCAACACTCAGGACGGCATGATCGCCACGGTCAACGTGGTGCGCAACGAGGCCGGTGGATTCACGATCGAGCAGCCGGTGGTGCACCCCACGTGGGTCGACAAGAACGACGGCATGGTGATCCGCTTGGTGAAGCCGGGCATGCTCGACAACACCCTCAGCGAGGGCGTGCGCAAGCAACTGGAGATCTCCTTGCGGCGCACGACCTCGGTGGTGGGGCCCTACATCGTTCCCGACTGAACGTGCCGTTGCACGAAAGGCACCAGAACGTCGGCCACCACGGGCGTCAACCACTTCATGAAGCGATTCGACAGATGATGTCCGTCGCGGTACACCAACAGATTGCCCACGATCACCGGACACACGTCGTTGGAGCACAACCACCGACGCGGTTCGACGAAGCTCACCTCTCGCTCGACCGTCGTCGCACGAATGACCTCTTCCACCGCCCGATCGGCGTCGGTCGACCGGCCCGGAGCGCATGACTGCACCGACGTGCGACGATTCGACACGCACTTGGGCACGTCGTCGGGCGGATCGGGCGTGTCACCGAGCACCACCGGTTCGATGCCGTCGGCGCGTAGACCGTCCAGCAAGGGTCCGAGTTGGCTGGCCCACACGTCGGGCTTGATGGCGGCGCGATCGACGGAGTCCTTGAGCGAGTAGTACTGCGACATCAGAACCACGTCGACGCCTTCGGACTTCAGATACTCGCGAACACTGGATCGCCATGGCGCGCAGAAGTTGTTGTTGGCCTGATCGTTGAAGCTGTACGTGATCACGTCGAGGAACGGGCAACTGCCCTGGGTGATGGACAGGAATCGCCAACCTTGTTCGATGCCGATGGCGTTCAATGCCTCGAACCATTGGGCGGCGTGGGAGTCGCCCCACAGCGCGATGGTGATCGCACCGTTCGGGTCGCCGAACACGCAATCGGCCTTCACCTCGCTGTCGTAGTACTGGTGGCAACCGTTCTCGTACACCACGCTGGTGTCGTACTGCGCGCTCAGGAGAGGTGGTTCGAGATTGTCGGGCACCACCTGGTTGGCCACGGAGTCGACGATCGCCTGGATCGGCGCGGTTCCCTGCATCGAGATGTAGTCGACCGGCTCGGGCGCGGTGGTGGTCGTGCTGACGGCGGTCGTGTCGCTGATGGTCGTGTCACTGGTCGATGCGGCAACCGTCGACGAACTCGTCGAACTCGCCGATGCGGTGGTGACGGGCGCGAACGTCGGAGCACTGGCGATCACGCCGGTGGACACGTCGGGTTCGTACGCGGCCAACACCGCGCCGGTTCCCAATCCCATGACCACCAGTCCGGCACCCACGACCAATGACGCGCGGGAATTCACGATCAACGACGACGAACGTCGAACCGGATTCTCGACGAAGCGGTAACCCAGGTCGGCCAGCCCCACCGTGATCGACAGAACCGCGAGCCGTTGCACCACCGTCAATTCGTCACCCACATGGGCCTCGGCGATGATCAAGGCGGGCCAGTGCCACAAATACAGCGAGTACGAACGCTGGCCGACCCACTGCATGAACGGATGACCCAGAAGCCTCACCGGACCGCGCGACGACTCGTCTCCGCCCAGCAACACCGCGCAAGTGGCCAACACCGGGACCAGAGCGATCCAACCGGGGAATCCCGTGACGTTCCCGAAGGTCATGGTGCAGATGGCGATGACCGCCAAACCCGACCACGAAATCAGCACGCGCCGTTCCTCGGGAACGCGTCGGACGCCACGGCTGACGACGGCCAACAACGAACCCACGCCCAACTCCCACGCCCGGGTGTGCAGACCGAAGAACGACCACGACGGATGGGAACCGGTCAACAACACGCTCATGGACAGCGACAGCACCACGACCACGACCATCGTCGCGGCCACGCGAGCACGAACGTTGCGGGCACCGATGGTGACCGCGGCGATCAACGCCGGCCACACCATGTAGAACTGCTCCTCGACCGCGAGCGACCAGTAATGCTGGATCGGGGACGGCGGAAGTTCGGCGCCGAGGTAATCGGTGCCCCGACCCGCGAACACCATGTTCACGGTGAAGGTGGCCGCCGCCCGAATGTCGCGGGCCAGATCGGCCAATCGAGTGGGCTCCAACCACATCGCCGCCGCCAACGCGGTCGCCGTCAGGACCGTGGCCGAGATCGGCAACAGGCGACGAATGCGGCGGGTGTAGAAGTCCAGCAACGAGATGCGGCCCGAGTCGGTTCGCTCGGCCACCAACAACGACGTGATCAGGAATCCGGAGATGACGAAGAAGACGTCGACCCCGATGAAGCCTCCCTCGGTGCCCGGAACTCCGAAGTGAAAGAGCAGAACGGCGATGACCGCGACGGCGCGCAGGCCCTCGATGTCGCGCCGATGCTTCACGGCTTCACGCTAATGCTCACATGCCGGCGCGCATGGCTCCGTAGGTGGCACCGGCCGCCTTGATGGCATCGGCGTCGATCTCGAGAATCGCACCCGACGCCACCGCCGCGTCGGTCGCCGCGTTCCACTTCTCGACGAAGTCGTCGGCCGTCGGATACAACGCGTCCAACTGCTCGGCGGTCATGGAGGTGGTGGTTCCGAACAAACCGCAGAAACCGCCGCCGTCCTGACCGAGGCCCGACAGCACCGCCATCGGAACGTCGACGTACGGCGTGCGAATGCCACCGAGAGCGTTTCCGTTGGCGTCCACCTCGAAGCCCGTGATGTCGGCGTTGTTCTGCAGCGTGGGGAAGATGGCGGGCGCCTCACCGGTGCGAATCCACGTGTCGAGCGCGCGAAGAGCGGCGCGCAGAACGTAGGTGTGCGGTCCGGCGTTGATGGGCTTCGAACATTCGATGATGCCCATGTACACCGACGTGGGAGCACCGAATTGCGCCTCGAACAGTTCGATGTCGGCCTGACCGTCTCCCGTTTCCGCGTCACCGATGCCCAAGCTGTAGGCGTCACCGTGCGCGGTGCCGGCCACCTCCCAGTTGCGGAACACGTCGGTGTCGGGCTGCTCGGCGCGTCGGTAACCCAAACGGTCGCCCACCACGTCGGTCTCGGTGACGAAGTTGAACACGGGTCGCGCGAGGTCCTCGCGGATGCGCACGACGGCCGGCGTCTTCACGTCGCTCGGATCGCCGGGATCGGCGCAGTTCGTCGCGCAGTACAGGTTGGCGGCTCGCGAGCCGCGACTGTGAACCAGGTATCCGTTGTAGACGTCGTGCATCGGAGCGAAAGCGTTGAGGTAGGACGCCATGCGGAAACCGGACTGCGATTCACCGGCGGCGATCACCACGTCGGGTTGCAGTCCACCGAGAATGGTGTCGGCCTGCTGCCACACCGTGGCGCCGGCCTGACTGAAGATGTCGTAGCTGTAGTTGTCGCCGGGATGGTTCAACGATCCGTAGCGCTCGGGGTCGGCCTTCTTCAGAACGCGGAACTCACCCATCGCGTTTCCGCCGCCCTCGACGCCCACACGTTGGGTCGACACACCAACCCACACGGCACCCTGACGCATGATGTCGATCCACGACAGCGACCACGTCGGGCCGGTGTCGAGGCCGGCCGTCACGTTCAACCATTCCACGTACGCCGTGCCACTGAATTCCGTCGCCTCCGAGGGACGACGAACCACGATGCGGGTCTTGTAGTCGACCGTGTCCTTAGCCGTCACCTCCCACAAGCCGTCCTCCGACAAGGGTGTGGCCGAGGTGTAGCTGGTGGCCGTTCCGCCGATGAAGTACTCCTCCTCGACGTAGCCGAAGGCGGAACCGTCGAACGCCGACGTTCCAAAGACGATCTGGCCGGCGCCGCCGGTGATGGGCCCCTCGACGGTGGTGGCTGCGACGCCGCTGAGCGCCGGCGGAACCGGAGCGAACGGCGGCTCGGTGACCATCGGTGCATCGGTGCTGGGCGCCTCGGTGGACGGGGCGTCGCTCGCGGGCGCGGAGTTCGACGAGCCCGAGTCGTCGCCCGAACAGGCGACCGACGCGATGGCGAGCATGGCAATGACGAGACCGGACGTACGACGCATGATTCCCCCTGTGTGTCGATCCACAAAGTAGCCGAACACATGCCCGAGCACGGGACCGAAGGGGGTGTACAAAGGAGGGATGGGTCTGGCCCGCACCGCCGTCGAGAAGCACGCCGAACACTGGAACGCGATGGACCGCGCGTCATGGGTGGCGCTCTTCTCCCCGAACGCCACCTTCGAGGATCCCGTGGGCGCACCGCCCAAGCTCGGAACCGAGGCGGTTCACAACTCGTGGGATCGTTCGTTCCGACCCGGCCGTCGCTGGTTCCTGCACCCGAAGCAGATCATCGAGGCCGGCTCGGAGGCCGCGGTCGTGATGCGCAACGAGGGCCACTTGGGAGATCGCGTCGTGGAAGTCAACGGCATCGAAATCTTCACGGTCGATGACGACGGTCTCATCGTCTCCGTGCGCTCCTTTTTCGATCAGCCGACCGAGTTCGCTCTGGACGATTACTTCACGCCGAACCGCGACAACCCCTGAGGAAGCGCTCCGTCCGCGAGTGAGATTTGTACCGGCGGTCCGGTACAAAAGTGATGGAAATTCGCGCGCGTCCCTTTCTTTACTGGTCGCGTGACCATCGCCCTTCACGACGATTCCACGCGAACCCCTTGGCACGACATCTCGTTCGTGACGCATGTGGCCACCCGGTGCGTTCGGGCGTTCTGCACCGGAGCACTGATCACCTTCGCGGCCCTGACCGTGATGCTGGTCGGACTCGATCGTCTCTCCGGCGGAGAAGCCGGCCTCTCCATCCTCGGACGCGAGGTGCTCATCGTGCGTTCCGGATCGATGGTCCCGCAATTCGCCACCGGCGACGCGGTGATCATTCGTCCGGTCTCGCGCGGCGAGGCGACCGAACTCATCCGCGGTGACATCGTCACGTTCCGGACATCGGTGGACAACCCGACACTGGTGAGCCACCGAATCGTCGAGGTGACCCGTGATGCCCAAGGTGGCGTCGCCTACGTCACCCGGGGCGACGCCAATGCCTCGCGTGACTCCACGGTTCTCGAACCCGATCGCATCGTCGGGGTCGTCACCACGCACGTGTCGCGGGGTGGATACATCCTGCACGCATTGCAGGAACCGCGCCTTCTTCTCACCCTCGTCATCGCCTTCATCTTCGCCAATCTCGCCGTGCTCATGACGCGGCCACCCGTTCACCCGGAAACACAACCCACAACAGAAAAGGACATGAGCCATGAATAGATCATCGAACGGAAAACTGAGGATGCTCGGCGTGAACGTGGGGGGTGGCTTGCTGGCCCTGACCGCCGTGGGCACCATGGCCATCGGGTCGACATTGGCTCTCTTCAGCGCATCCGAGACGAGCGCGGTCAACTCGTTCGAATCGGGAACCGTCACGGTGGGACCGGGCGACACCGCGAGCGTGGTGTGCAAGGTTCAAGGGATCGCCCCCGGCGACTCGTCATCCATGGCGACGCTGGGCTCGAAGTCGATGAACTCGTGCGACTACTCGGTGAAGTACACGGGAACCTCGGCGGCGTGGCTGTCGGTCGATGTCCTGATCGCATCGACGGGCACCAGCCTCTTCACCGGTGACGCCAAGGGACTGCAGTACTTCGTGAACGATGGGGCCACCAAGATCATCGACGGAACGACCTTCGAGACGATCGATGGCTCCGTCACCGCCGCCACCTCCGGCGTGACGGTCGAGCACATCATGCTGTCGTCGTCCCCGGCCGCCAACGGCGACACCGTCGACTTCACCATCGACTACCTGCTCCCCCTGTTGGCCCCGAACTCCTTGCAGGGAGCCAACTCCTCGATCACCCTCACCTTCCACGCGGTGCAAAGCGCGAACCAGCCCCTCGGCGATTGCCAGGCGGGCCGGCAGTGCAACACCATCACCTGGGGTTGATGTCGCGATGAGGAGTCGGCTGGCCATCTCGATGATCGGCATCTCGGCCCTGGCCATCCAGCTCGGGTCGGGGTCGTCATCCACGAGCGCCCGCTTCTCCTCGTCCGCCACGTCGGCCGCTTCGGAATTCACCGGTGCCACGCTGTCTGCGACCGTGGCACCGGTGATCATCCCGTCCTTGGAGGGTCGATCGGTGCGCCTCCGCTGGGGTGCCGTCTCCTCGGCCCGTCCGGTTGCCTACGAGGTTCGTCGGATCGACGGCTTGGGGAATGCGGCGCCGGTGTGCGTCGCGCCCTCGGCCCCGACGGTGAACGCCGGCTCGGCGTCCTGCCTCGACGGCACCGCGATGGCCGACTCCACTTACACCTTCACGCAACGTCCGTACATCGACATTCCGGGTTCGACTCCTTGGTCCCTGGCTCCCAGCGTCGCCGGCACTTCCTTCCTCGTGCCGCGATTGGGATTTCTCGACAGCGGTGCCGCCGTCGGTTCGACGGGCGCGAGGATCGACGTTCCGTACCCCACCGTGGCGCGCACCGGTGACGTTCTGCTGCTGGTGTCGGTGAGTGGTCGCAACCGACCACCCACCACACCCGCGGGCTGGACCACTCTCGTCAGTCGCGGTATCGGCGGCTCATCCACCGTGCACCTGTACGTCGCATGGAAGGTGAACGACGGAGGCGCGTCGGTCACCTTCGATCCGCAAACGAACGGATTGGGTGCCAGCGCGCGGGTCATCGTGTACGGACGTACCAACGGCAACACCGCGACTCCGGTGGTATCGGCGTCCGGCGTGATCGGCACCTCCGCCGCTTCGACGACTCTGACGCCTCCGACGGGCCCGACCGTCACGGGCTCCAACTCCACCGTCATCTCGCTGGTGGCCACCGGTGGGGCCACTTCGCCGTCGTTGTCGGCGCCGCAGCAATTCGGGTTGCGCCTGTCGACCAACAGCACACCAGGTTCGGGCTCGGTGTCGTTGGGGATCGCCGATGCGAACGTCGCCGCCACGGGCGGGACGACCGCGCCACCCACGTGGTCGCAGACGAGCGCATTGCAATGGGCCTACGCCACCCTGGCGTTTCGCTAGTCGCAGATGCGACGAGCCGACGCCAAGAGAACTCCGGCTCGTTCCACCGGATCGGTGCTCGAATCACGTAGACGTCGTGATCGCACCTCGAACGACAGTGGCACGCCGGGTACCGCTTGGAGAAGTTCCGCGATCGGCAAGGAACCCTCTCCCGGCAGCAAACGTCCGTTGAGTGCCTCATCGACCAATGCCGCCATGTCGGCCGGTCGTTCCTCCGGTGCGTCGGCGATCTGAAGATACGGAAACTTCTCGGATCCGATTCGTCTGACGTCGGCGACCGAAGACCCCGAACGAGAGAGGTGAAGGTTGTCGACGAGGATTCCGGTGTTCGCCGAACGCACTCCGGACACGATGTCGGTGGCGATGTCGATCGACGACAAAGGAAAGATGGGCAGGAACTCGCAGACCACGGTGATCCCGAATGGTTCGGCCATGGCACACACCTCGGAGTAGCGGTTCGCTGTCGCGGTGTGATCCTTCAACCGGCTGCTGAACAAAACGAATCGCGCTCCCAGTTCGGCGGCCACTTCGATCAATCTCGATGCATGATCATCGGAGCCCGCGGCGGGGATGATCGGTTCGACGTCGAGCACGGCGACTCCCGTGTCGTCGAGACGACGTCGCACCTCGCGCGTCGTGCGATCGCTCCAAGTGGCACCGTCGAACCAGATGCCACACGCGGGCCATCCGGCTGCCGCCGCCGTGACCACCATGTCGGCGGGGCCCAATTCCGGATGCACTCCGGCGGCGATGGACAGGACCCGACTCATCGTCCGACGTCTTTCGCTCCCACACGCTCATTCTTGCCTCGCCTCGACCGACACCTACAGTCTTCTCATGGCTCTCGTTCCCGACTCGTCGCCCAAACCGGCCACCGCACACACTCAGGCCCTCAATGCCACGGCCGCCACACCCCTCGATCCGGCCGACTTCGATCGAGCGCGCCGAGGATTCATCGCCTCCATCGAATCGGGCCTCGTCACCGACTCGGCGGGGCGTCGTGCCAGCGACATCTCGCGGTACGGGTTCTTGTCGGGGGACGCACCCGACACCGTGCATCCGAATCTCTGGCGGCATGCGCAACTGAACGCTCATCACGGTCTCTTCGAGGTCACCGACGGCGTGTGGCAGGTTCGCGGTTACGACATCTCCAACATCACGTTCATTCGGAGCAACACCGGATGGATCGTGGTGGACCCGCTCACCGTGGAGGCCACGGCGCGCGCCGGGTACGACCTGATCACCGAGCATCTGGGCCATCGACCCGTCGTCGCCGTGATCTACACGCATTCCCATGCCGATCACTTCGGTGGCGTGTTGGGCGTCACCACTCAGGCCGACGTGGATGCCGGACGCTGCATTATCATCGCCCCCGAGGGTTTTCTCCACGAGGTGGTGGGTGAGAACATCATCGCCGGACCCGCCATGGGTCGCCGCGCGTTGTATCAGTTCGGACCACTCCTTCCGCCCGGACCGCGCGGTCATGTGGACTGCGGCTTGGGCAACTCCATTCCGGTTGGCCCGAACACCCTGATCGCCCCCACGCACGACATCACCCGCACGGGCGAGGAGATGGTGGTGGACGGAGTGCGCATCGTGTTCCAACTCACGCCCGAGACCGAGGCGCCCGCCGAGATGAACTTCTTCTTCCCGGACTTCGAGGCGTTGTGCATGGCCGAGAACTGCTCGCACACCATGCACAATCTCATTCCCATTCGCGGCGCTCTGGTGCGCAACTCGTTGCAATGGTCCAAGTACATCAACGAAGCCCTCGAGTTGTTCGGGGCCGACACACACGTCTTGTTCACCTCGCACAACTGGCCTCGTTGGGGTCGCGAGGATGCCCGCGAGTTCCTCGAGTTGCAGCGCGACTTGTACAAATGGATGCACGACCAAACCATGCGGTTGGCGAACAAGGGCTACGTGGCCGCCGAGATCGCCGACACGTTGAAACTCCCCGACGACTTCCTGGCTCACGAGCACACGCACGGCTACTACGGAGATCTGGTGCACAACAGCAAGGCCGTGTACCAGCGTTACCTCAGTTGGTACGACGGCAATCCGGCCAATCTGAACAAGTTGCCGCCCGTCGAAGTCGGTCGGCGTTACGTCGAGTTGGCGGGTGGAGCCGACAACGTGTTGGCCGCCGGTCGCGCCGCGTTCGCGGCCGGTGACTTCCGGTGGGGAGCCGAACTGATGAACCATCTCGTCTTCGCCGACCCGACGAACGCCGAGGCGCGCGCCGTGCAAGCCGACATGTTGGAACAACTCGGATATCAGAGCGAGTCGTCCACCTTCCGCAACGCCTACCTGATGGGTGCCCAGGAGTTGCGTTTCGGTCCGCCCGACTTCGGCCCGGGCGCGGCACGAGCCCGCGGCATCTTGGTGGCCATGACGGTGGAACAAATCTTCGACACCATCTCGGTGCGCTTGAAGAGTGAGGAGGTGGGCGGACTCGACCTGCGCATCGACTGGACCTTCCCCGATCTGGCGGGAACCCCCGACGAGAAGTGGACGCTGGGTTTGTCGCACCGCACATTGTTCGCGGTGCGGGGACGCCACGACGCGGCATCGGTCGCGCTCATCACGATCACTCGCACGCTGTTGGTGGACATCCTCACGCAACAGACCACGTTCATGGATCAGATCGCCGCGGGCACCATCACGCTCGATGGTGATGCCGGTGCTTTGTTGTCGATCTTCGGCAACTTGGACGCCTTCACCCCCGGCTTCCCCATCGTCGAGCCCTGACCCCCACACCCGTTCTGGGTACCGAATGTGCCCGATTTCGGGCACTTCGGTTACCCAGATCGGGTTAACTGAGCGGATGACCAACGTCGCCGACACCCTCCGCGCCACCTACAACTCCGGGCACACCCGCCCCTTGGCGTGGCGCAAGAACCAGCTCGAGCAAATGATCCGCATGCTCGAAGAGAACGAGGCCGACTTCTTGGCCGCCCTCAAGGACGATCTGGGCAAGCCGGCCGTCGAAGGGTTCATCACCGACATCGCCTTCGTCACCGGCGAGATCAAGCTGATGTTGAAGAACCTGAAGAAGTGGAACAAGCCTCAGCGCGTGCCCACGCCCATCGTCACCATGCCGGCCAAGTCGGTCCTGATGCCCGAGCCCTTGGGCGTGGTTCTCGTGATCGCGCCGTGGAACTATCCCATTCAGTTGCTGTTGGTGCCGGCCGCCGGCGCCATCGCCGCCGGCAACGCGGTGGTGATGAAGCCGAGCGAGGTGTCGGCCGCGACGTCGGCGGTGTTGGCGCGCTTGATCCCCGAGTACATGGACACCAAGGCCGTGGCCGTTGTCGAGGGCGGGGTGCCCGAGACCACCAGTCTGTTGGCCGAGCATTACGACCACATCTTCTACACGGGCAACGGAACCGTGGGGCGCATCGTGATGGCGGCGGCCGCCAACAATCTCACGCCGGTCACTCTGGAACTGGGCGGAAAGAGTCCGGTCATCATCGACTCCAGCGCCAATCTGAAGGTGGCCGCTCGACGCATCGCATGGGGCAAGTGGCTGAACGCCGGCCAGACCTGCGTGGCACCGGACTACGTCCTCATCGAAGAGAAGCTTCGTCAACCCTTCATCGACGAAGTGGGCAAAGCCATCGACGACTTCTACGGAGCGAATCCGCACACCAGCGACAGCTACGGGCGCATCGTGTCACCGCGCCACTTCGACCGGCTGAACCGACTCATGTCCGGTGGAACCGTGGCCGTGGGCGGCGACACGAAAGAAGACGAGCGCTACATCTCCCCCACCGTGTTGGTCGACGTCGACCTGGATTCGCCGCTCATGACCGAGGAGATCTTCGGACCGTTGCTGCCCATCGTGCCCGTGAAGTCCGTGGATGACGCCATCTCCTTCGTCACCGCGCGCCCCCATCCGTTGGCTTTGTACGTGTTCGCCGAGAACAAGACCATCGTCGACACGGTGCTCGCGCGCACCACCGCCGGTGGCGTCACCGTGAACGGCACTCTGATGCATCTCACCAGCCCGCACCTTCCGTTCGGTGGCGTCGGCGAGAGCGGCATGGGCGGCTACCACGGCAAGTCCGGCGTGCGATTGTTCCAACACCTGAAGCCGGTGTTGAAGCGGGGAACCAAGATCGACCCCTCGCTCGCGTACCCGCCCTACACCGAGAAGAAGGCGAAGATCTTCCGCAAGGTGCTGTGAGACGCGACGCCGAACGTCAGAGCGCGGCCACCGCGGTCGCCTGACGTTCAGCCAAACGCTCGGCCTGACGTCGGGCCACCTTGGCCACGCGGTCGATGTACTTGAACAAACTGGTGCGCGCTTCCTCGGCGCTGGCGCTGAGGCCTTCCACCTTGTCGATGGCCCACTGGCGGAAAACCAAGGGAACGATGATGCGTTCGTGGTGAATGGCGAAGTCGTAGATACCCGCGCCCGCGATGGCCTTGGCGTGTTCGAGAAAGCCGGGGATTCCGATTCCGGGCATGGCGAATCCGGTGACCTGTCGCTTCAGGGCCTCGACCGCGGCGCTGGGATCGAGCTCGATGAACTTGGAAACCAGATCGCGGTAGAAGAGATGGTGGCGGTTCTCGTCGGATGACAGCTTCATCATCACGTTGTACCCGGCCGGATCGTTCAACTGGGTCCCCGTGTTGCGATGGGAGATGCGCGTGGCCAACTCTTGGATGGCGACGTAACACATACCATCGGCCGCGGATTCCGGTTCGGGAACGATCGCACTACTGACCTGAGCCATGCGTCCGTCCTCCAACACCTTGGGGTCGACCAATCCGCTCACGGTGATGTAGTCGCGCATGACGATGGCGTGACGCCCCTCTTCGGCGGTCCAACGTTGCGCCCACGCACCCCACGCCGAGTCTCCCCCGAACATGCGCGAGATGGTGCGCGTGTACCAGGGAAGGTTGTCCTCGGTGAGCAGGTTCACCAACAACGCCGAACGAGCACCCTGCGACAGCGGTGCTTCGCCGTGCGTGAATCCGTCGGACGACAGTTGGGCGGCGCGCTCCCACGGCACGTGCTCGTGGGGATACCACTCCTCGGCGGTCTCGAGGTGGCGATTGAGCAGACGCTCGGCCTCCGGTTCGAGTTCGCGGAGGATGTCGAGGTCGTCCATCGGCCCAACCTAGCCCCCAACGCACCGATGTGGGCTTCGCTTCGGTCGCGATGGTTAGATTTCTCTGCATGGAAATCACGAACGTCGTTCTGTCGATCCTGTTGGCATCGGTGTGTCTCGCCTCCGCCGTGGCCGACTTCAAGCTGCTACCGCGGATCGTCGAAAGCATGCAACGACTCCGTATGCCGACGCGCATCATCCCCGCACTCGGCATCGCCAAGATCGCCGGCGCCCTCGGTCTCGTGATCGGGTTCTCGAACGACGCCTTGGGTTCCTACGCCGCGTTCTGCTTGAGCGTCTACTTCCTTCTGGCGACGGTTCTGCATCTGCGGGCCCGCGACGCCGCCGCCAACACCGCTCCGGCGGCCGTGTTGATGGTGGTGGCGCTGCTCGCGTTCGTCACCAGCCTCTGAGCCAGATCTCCGGGTCGGGTCTCCGGGCCGGGTCTCCGATCAGGGAATGGGGGTCGTGCCCCCGCTCATGATGTACTCGATCCACCATTGGGGGGCCTTGTCGAGCAGGTTGTTGAGATGCGAGTAGTCGTGCCATTCGTGAATGAGTCCATCGCGAATGCGCATCACCGAGGTGAAAGGGTGATCGATCACCTCGCCGGTGTGGAAATGCCACTCCTCCACGTGGATGGTCACCACGGTGTCGCCCTCGGCCAACACCCGATCGGGTCGGTGAACCATCTTGGCGGTCGGACCGAGGCCCATTCGTAAACGGTCGGCGATGGCCGAAGGGCCGATCGCCGGAGGCACCGCGCCCACGTCCATGTATTCGGCGTCGGGTGCGAACTGCGAGGCGACGCCATCCCAGTTCTTGGCGTACATGTACTCCCAATGACGTTCGGCGATGGCGCGGTTCTCCAAGGTTCCCATGTGGGAGACCCTAGAGGACCGCGCCAACGCGCGGCGAACGACGTTGTCAGTCGAGCGTGACGCGGCGGCGACGCAACACCACGATGAACGCACCACCAGCCAACAACCACAACGCCAATGTGATCGGACGACCCGAATCATCCACACCGGTCGCCGGCAACGCACCAGCGGTGACCTTCAACCCCAACGACGCCTGAACCGTCGGACTGGCCACCACCAACGTGTGATTACCCAAACCAATGCCCGACGGCAAAGAAGCCTGAGCCCTGATCGACCCGTTCGCATCAACCGTGTACGCACCCAACAACGTGGGCGTCGACATGATCACGAACTCGGCCGACTCACCAGGAGTGAGACCCGACGCGAACACACCCACCTGACCGTTGCCCAGCACCTCGATGACCGCACCCGGCTGCACCTCGGTCACCGAACCGTCCTGATTCAACGCCGCGAACAACGTGGACTTGTTGGCCGCTTCCACCAACACCGTGTTCTCGATCGGCACCGGCACACTCAACAAACCAGTCAGATTCGCACCCGTCGGCGTGTCCACCACCGCAAGACCCGAGTTACCACCCGCAGCCTGGTTCAGATCGTTCACCAACGAATCCGCCGCACTCTGCAACGACTGCACCTGCGCCGGCGAACGATCCTCGGGATCCACCGCCGCCGCCGGCAAATTCGCCGGCGTCTCGATCGTCGGAGTCACCGTCTGACCATTCACGATCGCCGTCGCCGCACCCGGCTGCGCCGTCAACGCCGACTGATTACCCGAATTCACCAACGTCGGCGTCGCCACCGGAGCCGGCA
>JAIXWJ010000055.1 GCA_027491335.1 Actinomycetes bacterium
CGGATGGATGCCTGCGTTGTCCGTATCACGGCTGGGAGTTCGACGCCGATGGTGCGTGTGCGCACGTGCCCGCTCTCGGACCCGACGCCACGTTACCTCCGGCGCGTCTGACCGCCCCGTTCACCCAAGAGCGTTACGGATTGTTGTGGATCGCACCCGAGGAGCCGGTCACCGACATCTTGCACATTCCGGAATGGGACGATGAGTCCCTCGCCAAGGTTTGGATGCCGCCGGTCGACATCGATGCCGCCGCCGCACAGGCCATCGACAACTTTCTCGACTTCAGCCACTTTCCCTACGTGCACGCCGGAACCTTCGGTTCCGACAAGGACCGATTGGTGAAGGACTATTCCACCGAACGCACCGACGACGGTTGGGGTTTCGTGGTGCAGTACCCGCACGTCATCGAGAACCACGAGGACCCGTTGGTGGCCACCGGTGAGCATCCGTTGGTTCAGGATCGACTGATGCGTTACGACTATCGCGTTCCCTTCACCGCGAACCTGCGCCTGGAAATCCCCATGACGGGAATGGTCAACGCCATCATCATGTGGTGTCAGCCCATGACGCTCGAACGCACTCGCGTGCACATCGTCATGATTCGCAACGACGTTCGCACCGAGGCCGATCACCAAGCCGCCATCGACTACGAGATGAAGATCTTCGCCGAGGATCTTCGGGTGATCGAACGGTTGCGCGACAAGACCATGCCATTGGAACGCGGACAGGTGCACGTTCGTAGCGATCGCCACACCGTGGAGTTCCGACGGATCCTTCAGAGGTTGATGGAGTCCTGAATCGGACCGATTAGCGTCGGGCATCCATGACACGCTTCGGGGCCGGCTATTACGAACGCTTCTACGGCGATGGTGGCGTGCACGATCGCGAGAAGATCGCCCACTTGGCCACGGCGGTTCACGGTATGTGCGCGTGGTGGGACGTGGAACCCACGAGCGTGCTCGACGTGGGAGCCGGTCCGGGTTTGTGGCGCGACTGGTATCGCGAGACTCATCCGTCGGTGAAGGTCGTCTCCACCGACGTCAGCGAACACGCGTGCCGCGAATACGGGCACGAACATCGCGACATCGCATCGTGGCGTCCGCGCGCGAAATTCGACCTCGTCATCTGTCACGGGGTTCTCCAGTATCCGAGCAACGCCGAAGCCACGGCGGCCATCGACAACCTCGCCGCCGCGTGCCGCCACGTGATGTACCTGGAGGTACCCACCACGTCCGACTTCGATTCGGTGGTCGACCCCGATGCCACCGACATGAACGTCCATCACCGTTCGGGCGATTGGTATCGACGCCGACTGAACGAACACTTCATTCAGGCCGGTGCCGGTCTGTGGGTGCGCAAGGGTGGCGGCGTGGCGCTGTACGAACTGGAACGTTCTCGCTGAGCCCCGAGACGTACGCTGTGGGCATGTCGGATTCGATCGAACAGCGGCTACGTCGGCTGGAGGATCTGCAAGAGATCCATCAGCTCTTCATCGACTACGGGTTGGCGTTGGACGCCGGCGACTTCGCCACCTACGCCTCGTTGTTCGCCCGCGACGGTGAGCTTTTGCTCGGGCCGATGGGACGCGCCACGGGGCCGGCCGCCATCGAGGAGTTGATGAGACGCACGTTGGACGGTCGCGTGGGCGAGTCGTTGCACATCATCAGCAGCCCCCAGGTGATCATCGATGGAGATCGCGCCACTTCGCAGGTGATGTGGACCGTCGTTCATCGCGGCAAGGATGGCCAACCTCGACTGACCATGATCGGGCGACACCATGACGAGCTCATCCGCGAGGATGGTCGCTGGCGCTTTCACAAGCGTCGCGGAACGGTCGACATTCCCTCGACCTACGGGGCACCCGAACTCGACTGATCGAACTCAGAAGTCCGGCGGGGTGAAACCGCTGGGCCAGATCGTCGAATCGTCCCACAACACGAACTGCAGATTCGTGCGCGTCAGACGAACACCGGTGAAGTCGGTTCCGAACAACACGGTCTCGGACAGGTTCGCGTTGGTGAGATTCGCGTTGGTGAAGTTCGCACCCGATAAATCGGCGCCCGTCAGGTCCACGCCCACCAGGATCGCGCCCCGAAAATCGGCACCCTGCAAGTTGGCGTACATCAACTCTTGTCCGCGCAGGTCCGCTCCGGCGCACGAGGCACCCGGCACGGCATCGCACGGGATCACCGCGGGCATGATCGTGGCCGGCGGAGCAGGAGTGGTCGGCGCGGATGCAGTGATCGGCGTGGCGGCGTTCGACCCACTGCTGGTCGCCGAGACGGACGCCGGGACCGCAACGCCATTCACGATGGTTTTCCCGGATGCATCCCCAACGCTCTCGATCACGTCGGTCACGCCACCGGAATCCGTTTCGCCCGGTTCCGCGGAAAGAGTCGTGGATGTACGAGCCTCCGCGTCGACGACCGAGTGGGTGTCGTCGGAGGATTCGGCCGAGGGATGATTCTCACCGCACGCCGCCACCGTCATGAGAGCCAGCAATCCCAGGGCGATACGACCACGAATCACGGGGCGAACCATAGATGCGGCGACTGACGGCGTCCTGACTTGCGTGCATCGGCCAGGTGGACGCGGGATGAACGTCGGGTTTACAACACCACGAGAACGCCATACAACGAGCCGATGGAGCTGTCGCCCGGACGGACCGTGGGAAGAACCCCCGACCAATCTCGCTCGGCATCGATCAGTCCGGTCACGGCGTCGCTGGCGACATCGCGCTCCGCGTTCCACAGGCCCGTGGATGCCATTTCGTCGGACGACGCGACGATGGGCCCGCCCGTGTCACGACCCAACCTCCAACGCACATATTGCACCGGGGTGCAGATGCGCGCGGCGCTCGCCCATACGTCGGGTTCGCTTCGATGCAACCACGAAAGCTTGGTGACCATCGCGCGAAACGTGGGAACCATCCCCGTCTCGTGCGTCCACCATGACTCGTCGTGCTTCTTCAGACACCATCCGGCATCGGGAACACTGGATTCGTCGTGCTCCCAGATGATCGGGCGAAGGGGTCGACCCTCCGCGTCGAGAACCACCAGACCGCTCTCGGCGCCGGTGACTCTGATGCGCGTGATGTTGCTGAAGTCGATGCCCTCCAACGACGCCACGATGGCGTCCAACAAGTCGTCGACGTCCTCGGTGACCACGTCGATCGGTCCGGCATCGTTCGCCTCGAAACCGCGCGACGAGATCGAGATGTGCAGATGTCCGCTCATGATCGCGTTCAACCGTCCAACAGCGACGGGTCGTCGCGAAGTTCCTGACGAACCATCGCTTCCCAGAATCCGATGAACTTGTCACCATCGGAAGCCTTCATGCGGTCGCTGAACCACGCCGGCAGGGGAGACTCACCGCTTCCACCCGCGGCGCGCACGTGCCAGGCCCGTTGACAACGCTGCTCGAGTGCCACGGCTCGTTGATGCACCGCGCGAATGGAATTGCCGAGAACGAACACACCGTGACCGGCCAGCAACACCAGATCGGCGTCGCCCATGGCGGTGATGGCCGCCGCGGCGGTGCCCGGGTCGTCCACCGATCCGCCGTACTCGCGCACCAATGCGATCTCGCCGCCACCCAACACGCTGCTCTGATCGAGAGCCGGTGGCACCTCACCCAAGTCGGCCCACACGGTTCCGTAGAGCGGATGATTGTGCAACGCGACTTCCACGCCGGGTCGTGCCTTGTGCAATTCGAGGTGCAACGGGATGCCCGGCGGAACGGGCCAATCACCCTCCACCACGTTGCCCTCCAGATCGATGCGGATGATGTGCTCGGGTCGGATCTCGTTCCAGAGCAACATCCACGGGTTGCACAACAACGTGCCGTCGTGAAGGTTGACGGTGATGTGTCCGGCCAAATGATCGTTGTAGCCCTCGCGCCAAAGTGTGCGCGCCAACATGACCATCTGTTGCTTCAGCGTGAGATCGGGGAGCAAACGGTCGGGGGTGGGCTGGAAACCGGACGGGCTCATGGGAACATTCTGCCCTTTGCGACCATTCGTCCCTGCTTCGAGGGGTCCGGATTCGGCACACTGGGACCATGACCGAACACACCCACGGCACGGATGTCATGAACGCGCTCGTCCCCTTGGCGCGAGAGTTGCGCCAGCACATTCCCGACGTGATGAAAGCCTTCGCGGGCTTGGCCTCGGCGGTGATGGCTCCGGGGGCCTTGGACACCAAAACCAAGGAGTTGATGGCGCTCTCCATCGCGGTCAGTCATCGTTGCGACGGTTGCATCGCATCGCACGCTCGCGGGGCCGCCAAACACGGTGCCAGCGAAGCCGAGGTGGCCGAGGCGATCGGGGTGGCGGTGTTGATGACCGGTGGACCGGCAACCGTGTACGGACCCCGCGCGCTGTCGGCGTTCAAGGAATACCAGTCCCAATCCCCCACGCCCACCTGACGTACGCTGACCCGTGGTGCTTCTGGTGGCAGAAAACGAGCGGATTCTGCCGGTTTCTGCCACCAGAATCACCACTTGCAGAGTCGCCATTGGATGAGGGGGATCATCATGTTGAAACTGTCCGGTTCGGCTCGAATCGTTCTGGGGGCGACGGTGCTCGCTCTGGCCGTGAGTTGCGGTGGTGGCTCGGATTCCGCGTCCACCGATTCCGCCACCGACTCTTCCACTGCCGCCACCGAGGCTCCGTCCACCTCCGATGCACCGTCGACCGAAGCGCCGGTCGACACCGAACCGCGCGAGATTTCGTGGGAGACCATCGATGCTCCGGCTGATTGCATGTGTGCCGACGGCAGCCCGTACTCGTACTTCGTGCGCGAGGCCGACCCCACCAAGGTGATGTTTTATCTGGAGGGCGGTGGCGCGTGTTTCGCCGGACCCATGTGCGCTCCCGGAAGTGACTCATACAAGCAGGACGTCGGCTCCGCTCCCGGTGAGGGTGCCACCGGCATCTTCGACTTCGACAACCCCGACAACCCCTTCGCCGACTACAGCTTCGTCTACGTGCCGTACTGCACGGGTGACGTGCACTCGGGCAACACCACCAAGGACTACGGCGATGGCGTCGTCATCCAACACAAGGGTTTCGTGAACGCCTCGACGGCGCTGAACACCATGTTGGAACGCTTCCCCAACGTGGGTGATTTGGTGGTGGCCGGATCGAGTGCGGGCGCCTTCACCACTCCGCTGTTCGCCGGCCTGGCCGCCGACGAACTTCCCGACGCGCGGGTGGCCGTCATCGCCGACAGTGGTGGTGCGGTCCCCGATGCCATCGCCGCCGTCACCGCCAATTGGGGCACGGTGGAGTCGTTGCCGGACTGGCCCGAGTTCGTCGGCACCACCGCCGCCATGGTCACGCCCGCCTACAGCTTCGCCAAGGTGGCCGAACACAACTCGGCGATCACCTTCATGCGCCACGACTACGCCTACGACCGTGTGCTGTCGGGTTACGCGGTGATGGCCGGACTCTCGGCCGACGGCCTGGTCGACGTGATGCGCAGCGGTGAGGCCAGCATCGAGGCCACCGGC
>JAIXWJ010000031.1 GCA_027491335.1 Actinomycetes bacterium
CCACTTCTTCATGGGCGCATTCTTCAGGCCGTGACGGCGAATGCCACCGCGGTCGCGTGACCCACGTTCAACGAGTCGACATCGGAAACGATCGGGATGCGAACGCGTCGTGTCGCTGCCTGCAACGATGCCTCGCTCAGACCCGGTCCTTCGGCTCCGAACAACAGAGCCAATGGGCCGAACGACCCAGACGTGATGTCCATGATGTTCTCGGCATCGGGGTGCGGGGTCAGGGCCCAACTCTCACCACCACGCTCGGCGCAGGCGACGACGATCTCGTGCACCTCGGCTCTCACCACGGGAAGGAACAACATCTCACCCATCGACACTCGCACCGCCCGCCGGTAGTACGGATCGGCGCACCTCGGGTCGAGCACGAGCGCATCGACGCCGAACGCTCGTGCCGCCCGAGCGATCGCACCCAGGTTCTCGTGGTCGTTCACACCTTCCAGTACGGCCAGTCGATGACGCGTTCCGTTCGACGGCGGTCGATCGAGCACCGAATCCAGAGCCACCCGAGCGGGTCGTCGGGCCGAGGCGATGACGCCACGATGCAGGTTGAACCCGGCCGTTCCGGCCACGATCTCGGGCTCGGCCACGTAGATCGGACAACTCAGGTGCGACAACGATGAACGCATCGACTCCCAGCGATTGGGCGTGAGGAGAATCGACCGAATGTCGAGCGCCGACACGGCGAGACGTTGAACGACCGCCACGCCCTCGGCGATGAGGAACTCGTCGCCCTCGACGGATCGACGAATGTCGGCGTCGCGCAAGTGTCGGTAGTCGGACAGGCGCGAATCGTTCGCATCGGTGACACGAATCGGATCGACCACCGGGCCGACGCTACCGGTCGTGCGCGACCCTCCTAACATGACGTCTCCATGAGCACCCCCGACATGAACACGGTCGCCATCGTCGGAACCTCGCTGGCCGGGTTGCGCGCCGCCGAAACCCTGCGTCAGGAGAAGTTCGACGGTCGCATCGTGATGATTGGCGCCGAGGATCGCGCGCCCTACGACCGTCCGCCGTTGTCGAAAAAGGTGCTGTCGGGGGAATGGGACGCGGATCGAGTCGTGCTGCGCAAGCCCGACGATCTCGCGGCCCTGAATCTGGACTGGAAGCGAGGCGCTCCCGCCACCGCGTTGAACCTCGACGCGCGAACGATCACCTTGTCATCGGGTGAGAACGTCGCCTTCGACGGCTTGATCATCGCCACGGGTGGAAGCGTGAAGCGTCTCCCGAATCAACCGACATGGAGGGGCGTCCACACCCTGCGCACGCTCGATGATTCGCTCGCCTTGCGCGAGGAGCTCGCCGAGGGTCGACGCGTGGTGGTGATCGGCGCCGGCTTCATCGGCTTGGAGGTGGCGGCCACGGCCCGAGGACGCGGATGCGACGTCACGGTTCTGGAAGGGCTCGAGGCGCCGATGATCCGCGGGCTCGGCGCCGAGATGGGTCGCAATGCCGCACTGGTGCACGAGGACAACGGTGTCGTTCTGCGATTCGGCGTGCGCGTGAGCGGATTGGTGGAGGGCGAACCGAGAGTCGTCGCCGGCGTGGCGTTGGAGTCGGGTGAGGTCGTGCCGGCCGACGTGGTGCTGGTGGGAATCGGCGTGGCTCCGAGCACCGAATGGTTGGCGAACTCGGGACTGACGATTCGCGATGGCGTCGTCTGTGACCGCACGTTGAACGCCGGAATGCCCGGGGCGTACGCCGCCGGCGACGTGTGTCGTTGGCACAACGACCTGTACGACCGCGAGATGCGCGTCGAGCACTGGACCACCGCTTCCGAACAGGGGGCGGCCGCGGCGCGCAATCTGCTCGCCGTGGCGCGCGGCGAGGAGCCCAAGCCGTTCGTCGATGTCCCGTTCTTCTGGAGCGATCAGTTCACGGCGCGCATTCAGTTCGTCGGTCGCGCCGAGGGTGGTGAGAACGTGAGCATCGTGGTGGGATCACCCGAGGAGAGACAGTTCGTCGCGCTGTACGAGAGCGATGGACGATTGGTCGCCGCTCTCGGCGTCAGTCGTCCCCGACAGTTGATGCCGTTCCGCAAACTCATCGGTGAGCGAGCCACCATCGAGCAAGCTCTGGAGTTGGCGCGCTCTTTTGTTGCAACCTGAACGATCTTCTGGGAAGATTCACCGGGGGAGGTGAGCGATGCCCAGACTCGATGCGGAACGAGTGGCGCTGTGGCGCAACTTCCAAGTGGCCGGTGAGGTCGTGTCGCGCATGATCGAGGCCGAGATGGCCGATGAGTTCCATCTGTCCCTTCCGCAATTCGACGTCTTGGCCGTGTTGGCCGCCCACAACGAACAACTGCGCGTGAAGGAGCTGTGCGAACTCTTGTCGGCCGTGCCGAGCAGTTTGTCGCGTCGCATCGATTCACTCGTCGACCGGGGGTACGTCACCCGTGAACCGGCACCGACGGAGGACGACAATCGCGCGGTCATGGTGCGCCTGACGCGCATGGGGCGTCTGGTGTGGCGAGACGCCAACATCCTCTATCGGCGCGCCATTCAGCGTGCGTTCGCCAGCGAACTCTCCGAGGCCGATGTGGCCGCCATGGAGCGAGCGTTGGCCAAGATCGCGCCGTTTCGCTCCTGATTGGCGACGAGCGGTCGCCACACAGCAGACTTGCGCCAGTTCGAACCGAGGAGTCCGTCATGAACACCGCAGTGATCGTCGATGCCATCCGCACCCCGCTGGGCAAGCGCAACGGAAAGCTGAAGGAGTGGCACCCCGTCGACCTGATGGCCGAAGCCATGGGCGCCATGGTCGAGCGCAATGGCTTCGATCCCGGCCTCATCGATGACGTCGTGATGGGATGCGTGATGCAGGTGGGCGAACAGTCCACCAACATCGCGCGCAACGCGGTTCTGGCGGCGGGCTGGCCCGAAGGTGTTCCGGGCACCACCATCGATCGTCAGTGCGGATCTTCGCAACAGGCGGCGCACTTCGCCGCGCAAGGCGTGATGGCCGGGGCCTACGACATCGTGGTGGCCGCCGGTGTCGAAGTGATGACGCGCGTTCCGATGGGTTCGGCCATGGCCGATGGGAAGTACGGCTGGCCGTTCGGCCCGCGCGCCGTGGCCCGCTACCAGGACGAGGGCGGTCTCGTTCCTCAAGGCGTGTCGGCCGAGATGATCGCCGACAAGTGGAACATCTCGCGCGACGACATGGATCGTTTCGGTGTGCAGTCGCAGACCCGCGCCGCACGGGCCACGGCCGAGGGGCGATTCGAGCGCGAGATTCTGCCGGTCCTCGACGCCGAGGGAAATCTGATGACCCGCGACGAGGGCATCCGTGACACCAGCATGGAAAGCCTCGGCAAGTTGAAGCCCTCGTTCCGCAGCGAAGAGGATGGGGGCCGAGTCACGGCGGGCAACTCGTCCCAAATCACCGATGGCGCATCGGCGTTGCTGATCATGAGCGAGGCCAAGGCCAAGGCCCTCGGACTCACGCCGCGCGCCCGATTCGTGAACTTCAGTCTGGCCGGCGACAACCCTCGATACATGTTGACCGCGCCGATCCCGGCCACCCGCAAGATTCTCGAGCGAACCGGTCTCAGCATCCACGACATGGACGTCATCGAGATCAACGAGGCGTTCGCCTCGGTGGTGTTGGCGTGGGAGAAGGAGTTCCATCCCGACATGGAGAAGGTGAACCCCAACGGCGGTGCGATTGCCCTCGGCCACCCGCTCGGTTGCTCGGGTGCGCGTTTGATGACCACACTCCTGCACGAACTGGAGCGCACCAACGGTCGTTACGGACTCCAGACCATGTGCGAGGGCGGCGGCATGGCCAACGCCACCATCATCGAACGTCTCTGACCCATGGATCTGGCCCGCCTCATCTGGCTGACCGGCGCGGCACTGCTGTTTCTGTTCCTGTGGCGCACGGGAGTCGGCTTGCTGCGCGGCATGACGACGCCACTGCCTCCGCCGCCACCCGAGGGGGAGCTTCGTAAGGTCAACGTGAAGTATCGATGCAGCGTGTGCGGCCTCGAAATCAAGATGATGCTGGCCCCCGAAGAGGATCCGGATCCCCCGCGTCACTGCCTGGAAGACATGGATCTGGTGGCGCCCGTCGAGTGAACGACGAGTTACACGCGTGTGACTATCCCCCTAGTTATCCACAGACTGGGGATAGCTTTTTCACGCTAAATGCCTGTTCAGGCCGCTAGTGATACTTGGTGGCTGTGTACAGCCCACCGAGGATGAAAGCCAGCCCGGCGACCAAGTAGTAGTTGCTGCGTCCACCCGGAACGGCACCCAAGTAATACAGCAAGATGATGAGTGCACCCACGATGAACAGGGCGAACATCAAGATGGGCACCCACCGCGGACTTTCCTTCACGTACGAAGGAATGGGCGGCGTGTAGCGAGTGGAGGCCGCCACGCCGTGCTCGTTGTGAGTGGGATTCGTCGACTTCGACTCACCGGGCTTGGTGCCCTTGGGGGTCGTGCGTCCGCCTGTTTTCCTTTTCGGAGGTGCCACGAGGATGAGTGTAGTGGCAGGCTGGGACGGTGACCCGTGTGCTGGTGCTCGATAGCTACGACAGCTTCGTGTACAACCTCGTGCAATATCTCGGAGAACTCGGTGCCGAGCCGGTGGTTCACCGCAACGACGACCTGACCGTGGACGAAGCTCTGGCTCTCGACGTGGATGGCGTGTTGCTGTCCCCGGGTCCGGGACGGCCGGAGGACGCCGGCATCATCTGCTCGGCCATCGTCCCCTTCGCCGAGCGTGGCACCCCGGTGTTCGGTGTGTGCCTCGGTCATCAGGCCATCGGCCATGTTTTTGGTGGACGTGTGGTCCGGGCCCCCCAGTTGATGCACGGCAAGACCAGCCCGGTGCGCCACCGTGACATCGGAGTGTTCGCCGGCCTCGAGAACCCGGTCACCGCCACGCGCTACCACTCGTTGGTGATCGACCCCGATGGATTGCCCGACTGCTTGGAAGTCACGGCCGACACCGAGGACGGAATCCTGATGGGCGTGCGACACCGATCGCTACCGGTCGAGGGAGTGCAGTTTCACCCCGAAAGCATTCTCACCGGGTCGGGTCACGCCATGCTGCGCAATTTCTTGAACAACTGCGCGCGCTGAACTCAGGGTGTCGTCGTCGCCGGCGTGGTGGTGGCCGGCGTGGTGGTGGTGGCCGGAGTGGCCGCCTTGCCCACCTTCAGCAGAATGCGTCCACCGGGGGCGATTTGAACGCCCGCACTGGGATCTTGGGCGATCACCAATCCGTCGTTGGCGCTGCCGGACGGAACCTCGATGTATTCCACGCGAATGATGAACCCACGCAAGGCGGAACGAGCCTCGGCTTCGGTGATTCCGGTGACCGGAGGAACCGCGATGGTGGCCTGACCGGTGGACACGTAGAGCGTCACCGCCGATCCCTTGGTCGTTTGGCTGGAGATGTTGGGGCTCGTGCGGGTGACCCGACCGGCTTCCACGGTCTCACTGGCTTCGGGCACCACCGACACGATGAAGTCGAAGGGCTCGCCCTCCAACAACGAACGAGCGGCATCACTCGTTTGACCCTGAACGTTGGGGATCTGCACGATTCCACTGCCCTGGCTGACGATGAGGTCGATCGTCGCACCACCCAACACCTGCTCACCTTCGGCGGGCGTGGTGGCGATGATGGTGTTCTCGGGCACCGTGGCGTCGTTCTGCATCGTGATGGATCCGATGGTGAGACCCAGATCGAGTAGCGCGAGACGCGCCTGCTCGACGGTGAGTCCGGCCAGACGCGGCACGGGGACCGGGTCGTTCGAAGGGTTGTAGATGACCTGTACGGTGTCGCCCTCGCTGACCTGTTCGCCCGGTGCCGGAATCTGCTTCCACACCACGTTGGCATCCACGGTGGAGGTTTCCTCGGCCACGGGGATCACGTCGAGTCCGGCATCCTCCAGAGTGGTGACCGCTTCTTCCAGCGTGAGGCCGGTGACGCTCTGGATGGCGAAGGTGGTGCTGGTCGATCCACCGCCGGAAAGCGCGATGACGGCCACCACCGCGGCGATCAAGAGAACCATCGCCGCCGACACCGACGCGATCACGATGTTGCGACGTCGACGCTGAAGTTCGCCGGAAGCCGTCATGCCATCGTCGGACGTGTATCCGGGAGCCAACTCGGGGTTGGCCACGATGATGGTGCGCGGCAGGGGCATGGTGGCTCCGGCCTCGGGGGTCACGTCCGAGCGCGGCGCAGCGACGGTCGTCGCGGGTTGCACGATGGTCGCCGCGTCGTCGGGTCCGATGAGCGGGGTTTCGCCGATGACCGCCGTGGGTGCGTCCATGGCGGTGGGTGTGGGATCGCCGTCACGACGGATGATGAGAGCAGCCAACGCTTGCACCGGCAATCCCTCACGGAAGCGGCGCAAGTCGTCACGCACGGCTTGAGCGTTCGGGTAGCGCCGCGAGGGGTCCTTGGCCAGCAGTCGCGCCACGATGGCTTCGAAGGCTCGGGGCACGTCGGGCCTGATTTCATTGAGCGGTTGGGGCTGTTCGTGCACCTGCTTGTACGCGATGGCCATCGGACTTTCGCCGGTGAAGGGCGGTCGACCGGCCACCATTTCGTACAGCACGACACCGAGCGAGTACAGGTCGCTGCGCGGGTCGGGCTGTCCGCCCTGGGCTTGTTCGGGTGAGAAATACGCGGCGGTCCCCATGACGGCGCCCACTTGGGTGAGCGAGTTGTCGGCGGCACTACCCAACGCGCGCGCGATGCCGAAGTCGGCGACCTTCAACGAACCGTTGTTGCCGAGCAGGATGTTGCCGGGCTTGATGTCGCGGTGGATCACGTTGTTGCGGTGGGCGAACTCGAGACCCGACGCGATCTCGATTCCCACCTCGGCCGCCTTGTCGGGGCTGACTTGGCCGATCTCGCGCAGGGCCTCGGCCATGGTGCGACCGGGGATGTACTCCATGGCCATGAAGTAGGTGTTGTTGCTGCGACCCCAGTCGTAGACGCTGACGATGTTCGGATGGTTCAGGTTGGCCGCCGACTGCGCCTCGCGGCGGAAACGCTCGACGAAGGACGGATCCGTGGCGAACTCGGGGAAGAGCACCTTGATGGCGACGAGTCGGTCGAGGAGCAGATCCCGAGCCAGGTACACATCGGCCATACCGCCACGACCGATGCGTTGTTGCATCTCGTAGCGATCGTTCAGAGTGGTCGGGCCGGCCTCGGACATAGGTGCGCCAAGGCTACCGACGAGGGCCCTGTGGTCCGAGTCGCCCCTGCTCAGTGGGGTCAGAGGCCCAACGCCACGTCGAGCACGCGACTGGCGATCGGTCCGGCCAACGTGCCGCCGGTTCCCTCGCTGATCTCGGCCGTGGTGCCCTTCAGCATCACGACGATGGCGTATCGGGGAGCTTCGGCGGGGGCGTAGGCCACGATCCATGCGTGACTGCGTTCGGGTTCTCCGGCCATGTTCAACTGGGCGGTGCCGGTCTTGGCCGCGGCCCGAACGCCGTTCGACAGTCGCAGGCAACACGAGGCGGTGCCGGTGTTCGCCACTTCCCTCATCAAGCCGTCCAACTTCGCGGCGGTGGTCGGCGTCATGGTGGTGCGCCATGCGGTCGGCGCCGTGCGACGCAGGGTTCGGCCGTCTTGATCGAACGTGGCCGCCACCACGTGGGGCTTCATCATGACGCCCCCGTTCGCCACGGATGCGGCCACCATCGCCATGTGCAAGGGAACCATGGTGGTGTTGCCCTGTCCGAAGCCACCGATTCCCAACAGTGGAACGTTCTGTTCGAAGTAGTCGACATCACCGAAGAAACTGGCGGCGGGGGCCGGCAGGTCGATGGGCATCTTGTCGCCGATACCGAACCGTTCGGCGGCGCTCACCATGATGTCGGGTCCGAGATCGATGGCCATTCGTGCGAACGGGGTGTTGCACGAACGGCGGAACACCTCCACGAGGTCGCCTCCACACACCTTGCCGCCGTAGTTCTGGATGGGGTCGATGGTTTGTGGGGGAAGGAACTCGGACTCCTCGGCCCACACGGTGGTGTCGTCGACCAGACCGGAGTCGAGCGCCGCGGCGGTGGTGATGATCTTGAACGTCGAACCCGGCATGTACCGCTCTTGGTAGGCGTTGACCAACAGTGGTTTGCCCGGTGCCGCGTCGAGGTAGTCGAAGACCGCTTTCGCTTCGTCGGCGTCGTGGGTGGCCACCAGGTTCGTGTCGTAGGTGGGCCATGAATACATGGCCTTCACCGCACCGGTGGCGGGTTCCAGCACCACCACGGTTCCCTCGCGACCGGCCAACGCCGACTTGGCCGCCTCCTGGATGCGCGAATCGACGGTGACCTCCACGTCACCGGTGACGTCGCGGCCGCTGAACAGAGATCCGATGCCGGTGATCTGTTGGGCCGTGGTGCGGCCGGCCAACACGTCGTTCTCCACTTTCTCCACGCCGGTCGCACCGAAGCCGAACGTGAAATAGCCGGTGATCGACGTGTAGGTGTCGCCGTTCGGATACGTGCGTTGCCAGTCGAAGTCGTCGCCGGGTTCGCTGGCGACGCTCGTGGCGATCACCACGCCATCGGACGTGACGATGTCGCCCCGGGGATCGTTGAAGTCCTGCACGGTTTGTCGCGTGTTCCGCGAGTCGTTGTCGAGCGTGTCCTTGCGACCGACCTGAATGAGGTTGAGTTGCACGAACAGCACGATGTATAGAGCGAAGAGAACGAGGGCCAGCTTGCCGATGCGTCGATTCATTCGGTCACCCCGGTTCGAGCGTTGCGCCGTCGAGCCCGCGCGGCTTCGAAGCGCTCCACCGCACTCATCTGATCCGGCGCCTCACCGAGGCGCTTCGCGGTGTTGTCGCTGATGCGCAACAGCAACGCCAGGAGCACGTAGTTGGCCACCAGGCTCGATCCGCCGTAGCTGACGAACGGCAACGTGATTCCGGTGAGGGGAACGACGCGGATGACGCCACCGATGATGATGAACGCCTGCACGCCGACGATGGTGGTGAGACCGATGGCCAACAACTTCGCGAAGTCTCGTTTGGCCCGCATCGCCGTGCGCAAGCCGGCGCCGATGATCAGCAGGAACGCGATGAGAATCGCCGTGGCACCGAACAGCCCCAACTCCTCGCCGATGGCGGCGAAGATGAAGTCGTTCTTGGCCTCCGGAATGCGCGTTGGATCTCCGAGACCCAGCCCGGTGCCCCCGAGGCCACCACTGCCGAGGGCGAACATCGATTGGGCGATCTGATATCCGCGTCCGCGATAGCTCTGCCACGGGTCGAGCCAGATGGAGACGCGCGTCTGAACGTGATCGAACAAGAAGTACGCGGCGGTGGCGCTCATCGCGAACAAACCGAGACCGATGGCCATGAACGCGGCTTTCTCCGTGGCGATCCACACCATCACGATGAACAGAGTGAAGAACAACAGACTCGAACCGAGATCCTTTTGTCCGACCATCAACACCACGCTGAAACCCCACGCGGCCAGCAAGGGCAGGAGATCACGAGGTTCGGGCAGGAGAAATCGCCCGACCCGCCAGGTCCCGTTCTTGATCAACTCGCGATTCTCGGCGAGGTAGGCCGCGAAGAACAACGCCAAGGCGATCTTGGCGAACTCACCCGGTTGGAAGTTGATGGGACCGACGCTGACCCAGATGCGCGCGCCACCCGAGGAGAAACCCAAGCCGGGCACCATGGGCAGAAGCAGCAGACCGGCGCCGAAGAAGAAGAACGTCCATTTGAAACGCGCGAGATCGTTGACTCGTCGCACGACGATCAACGTCGCCGTGAACGCGATGATCCCGATGAGGGTCCACGTGGTTTGCAAGCCGGCCAAACGCTCGGAGAGTCGGGCGATCATCACGTAGCCGAGCCCGTTCAACATGGCGGCAACCGGAAGAAGCGTGGCGTCGGCCCCCGGAGCCAACAATCGCACGGCGATGTGCGCCGACACCAGGACCAACAACAACACGGCGAGGAAGGGAAGGATTCGCGGAGGAATGACCGAGTTCTTGCCGAGTGACGCCAACGTGTAGGCGCCCGCGGTGATGAGACCGGCGAAGATCACCAGGCGTAGTTCGGTGGCCCGCCGACGGTCGGCGACGAAACTCACGACACGAATGCGGAAACCATGACGGCGACGGTGATCGCCGCCGAGAGGGCGAACATGGACCATGCGCCGACCGCGAACCATGGCGAAGGCCGCGACGCGTCGTCGGGCGGGAGAGTGCAGATCAGTTCGTGTTCGTCATCGGAACCAATGGTTGCCGACGATTCGTCCGCGACCGTTGTTGCGTTGACCGTCGGCTCGTCGACGATTTCGAAGTCGACCACCACGACGGTGGTGTTGTCACGGCCCCCGTTGCGGTTGGCCAGATTCACCAGACGATCGGCCAGATCCTGAACGCCACTGGCCTCGCGAATCTCGGCTTCGATCTCGTCGTCGGCCGCTTCGTCGACCAATCCGTCGCTGCACAGAATGAAACGATCGCCGTCCTCCACATCGAGGGGGAAGGTGTCGACGTCGACGTACGACTCGATGCCCATCGCCCGCAACACGATGTTGCGCTGGAAGTGCACTCGCGCTTCGGCGCGGGTGATCGCGCCCCGATCGACCAACGACTGCACGTGCGAGTGGTCCTTGGTGACCTGACGCAGTTCGCCATGACGCCACAAGTAGGTGCGCGAGTCGCCGACGTTGGCCACCACGATCTTGTGAGCGACCGCATCGGTGACGACCAGACCGGTGAGCGTCGTGCCCATGCCGGCCTTGCTGGGGTCCTCGATGGCCTCCATGAAGATGGCCAGGTTCGCGGTGGACACGGCATCGGCGACCTGATCCTCGTCGACGAGGCCTCCATCGGCCGAGGAGTGCAGATCGGAGAGGGTGCCCACGGCGATGGCGCTGGCCACTTCGCCGGCACTGTGTCCACCCATTCCGTCGGCCACGAAATAGAGACCGTCGATCACGACGAACGAATCCTCGTTGCCGTCACGCACACGGCCAACGTCGGTGCAGGCGCCAACGGTGGCACGAATCATTTGCGCACCTCGAAGGTGACGAGTCCGATGTGGATGCGATCACCGACACGAAGACGGGTCGGCTCGGAAATCTCCTTGCCGTTCACCAGAGTGTGATTCGTGGAACCGAGATCCTGAATGACGGCGTGACCCTCGACGCGACGAATCGTCGCGTGTCGCGCACTCGCGCCGGTGTCGGCCGCCAATTGAACGGTGCAGGATTCCTCACGGCCGATGACGATGTCGGCATCGGCGATGTCGACGACCACACCTTTCATGTCGGCGGGAGAGAGGACGCACAAGGAACCGACCCGATGTTGACGCGCGACCTTGTGATTGGTCGTGGACGACACGTCGGCGCGCGCGGCGTCGGTGGCCACGTTGAGCGTCACTCGACTGACCGCGGGCACACGGATCTCGTTCCACACCGCCCACAACACCCGAGCGAAGAACGCGTACAGCGCGAGAAGAAGCACCAACTTGAGAAGCCCGAGTAGTTGATCGGTGATCATCGGCGTCAGGCCTGACGAGCCTCGTAGCGAATGGTGTGGCTTCCGACCGAGATGATGTCGCCGTCGCGCAACGCGCGTTCGCCCGAGACGACGACCCCGTTGACCTTGGTTCCGTTGGTGGATCCCAGATCCTTGACCACCCAACCCCCGGACGCGGGCGCGATCTCGGCGTGCCGACGGCTCACGTTGGGATCATCGAAGACGATGGCGTTGTCGGCCGACCGCCCGACAACGAGCGTTTCGGCACCGAGCTTGATACGGCGATCGTCGGGCAGCACCACGACGGCCGTGAGCGCGGTGGTTCCGGTGGGTCGAATCTCGGAAGAGACCTTGATGCGTCCGACCTTGAGGGAGTCGTCGGAGTCGATGGCGACGGAGACCGACCCCTTCAGGTGGTATCCCTCGTCGTTGGCGTACTCCTTGACCGCCTCGACCAATTCGGCCAAGAGATCACGGCGAACCGACTCGAGCGCTTCGAGGTCGGCGGGAGACAGGTGAACGAGAAAGTGGTTCGGAACGACACGACGATTCTTGGAGTCGACGCTGCGATTCGCATCGATCTCCGTGATGAGGCGGCGGCCGATCTCGATGGGGCGGACGTTTCCGCGGAACGCACGGCTGAACACACCTCCGACCATATGCCTTCGACCTTTCTCGCCCATTTCACCCGGATCAATCGACTGACCCGCGAGTAGGGGTGAAGGGTACCGGCGATCGACCGTCGACGGGGCAGGTTGGGGCGAGTGCGGGGTGCTCGGTACCCTGTGAATCCTGTTGCTCGGGCGAGTGGCGGAATGGCAGACGCGCTGGCTTCAGGTGCCAGTGTTCGTAAGAACGTGGGGGTTCAAGTCCCCCCTCGCCCACCACTGAATCCGACCGTTGTTCGTGGTCGAGGTCAATGCAGCGCATGTCGTCGACGTAGGACCGACGACCGCCGGAAGATCACTCCGAACACCACACCGAAGAGGGACCAAATCGCGAGGTCCGTTCCTCGACCGGTTGTGGGTAGGCCGGCTTCGTCGACCACCTTGAAGCCGATCGATGCGGACTCGTCGCCCACGGTGACGATCGCGGTGTGATCACCCACCGCCAGATCGGACGGAATCTTGGCTTGTGCCGAGACACCGCCATTCGTGTCGGTTTGGAACTCGCCGATCAGTCGGGGCGTGGACATGATGATCGCGCGTCCGGGGGCGAACGGATTGAGTCCGTACGCGAGAACGGCGATCCATCCTCCTTGTCCCAGGCGAAGCACGCCGTTGAAGTCGACGTCGGTGGTCACGCCATCGGCGGAGATGCCGCCCACCATCAACACCAAGCCACCACCGACCAACAGGGCCACGTCCTCGACGGGAATCTCCTCCGTTTGGCCGGTGATCGGATCACGCACGAGTCCGTTGAAAACGGCCCCGGTGTCGGTGTAGCGAAGGGTGATGGGGATCACGGTGCGAGCTCCGGCGGCGTTCTGAACGATGACGAGCATCTGCTCGCCGACGGACCGAATGCGATCGATGTCGGACTGCGTGCGTTGCGCGGGTGGCGTGCGTCCGATCGCCGGATCCACTCGGGTGATCTGGACTGGAACTTCGACGTTGTTGACGACGATGCGACCCTCTCCCGGCGTGCTGGGCCAACGTGGGTCCGCATTCGGCGTCGGAGCGTTGGTGGGAGTGGGGAGCATCGTGGGCCCGATGTTGCCCGAACCCGGCATGGTGGTCGTCGGTCCGGGAATTGTGGTCGTTGTCGGTGATGTCGTGGTGGTCGCCGACGATGACCCGCCACCCGAACCACCACCTGAACCGCCACCCGGTGTCGAGGTGCTCGTGGACGTCGTGCTTGTGGACGTCGTGGTCGTCGTCACCGGAATCGTGGTGGTTGTCGTGGTCGTCGTCGTGGTGGTTGTTGTGGTCGTGGTGGTTGTCGTTGTCGTTGTCGTTGTGGGTGGCGTGTTCACGGTGACCGACCCGGCAACGTACGACACCACCCAACCACTCGCGGTGCCTCCCGAACAGGTGGTGGGGTAGGTACCCGGGCTGGAGGCGACCGTGTAGGTGGTGGAACACGTTTCTCCGGTTCGAGAGACCCCCGGCGTGGAGGGCGATCCCGAAATGGTGGGAACCTGATCACCGACATCGACCGTGTGCGAGGACGCGGTGACCGTGAGAGCCGATTGTGGGCTGACCGAAACCGATGTGGTGGCCGACTGGTAGTTGGTGTCGGCACCGCTGGTGATCGTGATCGAGCAGGTACCGGAGTTGTCTGCGTTGGTGTGGGTCATCGTGATGGAACCGAACGCATCGACGGTGCACGCGGTGGACGAACCCGCGCTGTACGTGACACCTCCGGTGCCCAGTGCCCAGACCGGCGTGATGTCCACCACTTCTCCGGGTAGTGCGCGCGAGGCACTGGCGAGCGCCCTGAACGAACCTTGAGTCGTCTTGCCCACCGACAAAGTGAGTACCTGCGTGTCGGTGGCCCCCACGGAGTCCGTCACTTGAAAGGTCAACGAGACCGGGCTCACGGTGGCGGTGGTCGGTGTTCCCGAGATGACACCGGTGCCGGAGTTCAGCGTCAGTCCGGCGGGCAAGGTTCCCGCCGTGCGAGTGAAGGTGTACGGACCGACTCCACCGGAGGCCGTCAGCGTCGTCGAGTACGCGACATTGCGCGCCGCGTCGGGCAACGTGGAACTCGTCAGGTCGAGAGTCGACGTGGCCGGCGCGACCACGTTGAACCACATCGACGAGAAGGTCGACGAGCCACCGTGTCGGGTCATCGTGGCCCCGGTGGTGGAGGCGAAGGTGACCGCGGCGACCACTTCCCACAGACCCGGAGACAACGTTCCCGAAATCGAACACGTGTGTCCCGACGACAACATGCCCATGTTGTCGTTCACGCATGTCGCGGGGTAGGAGAGCGTCTGGGTTCCGTTGCTGAAGAGCAATTGCACGGTGATGGGGTTGTCGGTGTACGAAATTTCGGAGTACATGTGGAAGTCGGGGCTGGTGTCCGTGGTGGAACCGCCCGCGTTCACGTACTGAGCGCCGTTCGCGAAGGCTCGGTTGAGATTCGTGTTGCTCGGGGTCCAGTACAGCCACGCACCGCCGTCACCGCCGTCACCGCCTTTGCTGGTGAGTGCGCCTCCGCCTCCGCCTCCACCCCCTCCGTAACCGTCGAGTCCGTTGGAACCGTTCACCCCGGCACCACCGGCGCCTCCTCCACCGTTTCCACCCGCACCAGCGGTCGCCGCGGCATCGGCGGTTCCGCCACCGCCACCGGCACCGAGGAACGTGGAGACGTTTCCGAAGTAGTACTCGGTTCCGCGCCCGCCAGCCGTGGCCACACCGGAAGAAGCATTCACTGTGGCCAATCCACCTTGCCCTCCGGCTCCCGCGCGCTGCGCGACGGTGGCGGACGCGAACGGACCACCCAACGATGTCGACGTGTTCGGTGGATTCCCGGTGGTGCACGAGGTGTCGCCGGCACCGCCGCCCCCGTAGTTGCCACTCAAGGGAACGGTGGGGTTGTGCAGAGAACAGCCTCCGGTGGCGGTGGCCTTGTTGTGGCCTCCCGAACCACCACCGATCGCCGTGAGATTTCGCGAGCCGGTGACGGTGGTGTTCTGGCCGGCCGTGGGCGTGGTCGCGCCTTGACCTCCGACGCCACCCGCACCAACGGTGATGGTGACGGACGCCGGGTTGTACGAGTCGTTCGTGGAGAACGACGACGTGGAAACCTTGCCACCTCCACCGCCACCACCGGCGAAGAGGGTGCCGGCACCGCCACCACCGCCACCACCGACGGCCGCGATGTAGTGGTTGTTGAACGCCGACGCGGCCTTCACCACGTACGTGCCGGGCGCGGTGAACTTCACACCTCGGTGACCGGAGTAGGTGTCGAGTGACAAGGTGGTCGACGGCGTTCCGGGTCCATCTGTGTCCACGGCTCGAACTCGAACCTTGTAGTAGCCGTTTCCGAGCGTCGCGAGATTCGCCGACGTTGCCGTGCTCACACCGTCATCGAACGGATACCAGAACTTCCAACGGTTGGACCCGTTGTCCATCGTGAACTCGATGACGTAGTCGGTGATCGAACCATTGATGCTGGTGGTCGGTGCGGTCCACGACATCGACGTGCCGTTGATCGTCGCTCCGGTGGGTGCGTCGGGTCCGGTGGCCTCGCCTTGCACGGTCAGCAGACCGTCGACGTAGCGGAACACGTAACTTCCCGACACGGCACCGGAACAGTTGGTGGCCATCGTGGCCCAATCGGCGTAGGTGCCGTTGGGATCGAAGCTGGACGTGCAGGTTGGTGCCGTCGTGAACGAGATTCCCCCCGGTGAGGTGGTGTAGGCGTAGGTGGGGGTTGCTCCGCGGATTGCCGCCACATCCGACGCGGTGATGGTGGCGAAGCGAGTGACGCGAAGGAGATGGTCGCGCGATGTGCGGCCATCCTCGGACACCAGAGTGATGGTGAAGTCGTTGAGTCCGTACGCAAGTGTCAATGGGAAGCTCACGTTGGGGCCAGTGGGTGCCCCGGTCAGCACACTCGTGCCGTTCACCTTCAGATCGGAGTACAACCCGTACGTGTTGTGATCCGACGAAGCCGACATCGTGACCGTGATCGACGAGGCCGTTTCGCTGTACGACGTCGACTTCAGCGTGTAGTCGCCGTCGTACAACAAGGTCGACTGACCGAGCAGTCCCGTGGTCGAGAACGAGAGGGTCTGAATGTCGGCCCCACCGGCGAGAACGCGCAGAGGGAACGTGGCGTGCTCGGTGGCGTTGTCGGCCGACCCGATTTGGGTGCTGAATCGAAGGTACGTGTTCACGGGCGTCGCATGGAGTGCGGTGACCGTCAGCGACGTGATCCCCGCGAGGCTGAGCGTGGAGGAGGTGATGACGTTGTTGTTCTGATCGGTGATGCGCAGGATCGAATTCGATTTGGCCGGCCCGTAGACGTAGTTGCAACCGGAGCCGGTGAGGTTGATGGTGAACGTGTCGTTCTGCTTCAACTGCGTCGACTGCTTGATCGAGTTGGCGACGGTGCTGTTGCAGGTGAACGCGTTGGCAGTGGTCGCGGCCGCCGGTCTGATGGGAGTCGACGCAATTCCGGGGATGGCGAGAGCACCGAGAACCCCGGTGACGTGGGCGAACAGAAGCATCGTCGAAACGACGGCAGCAAAGAATGAGGGGCGACGAAAACGGGGCACGTGCGGGTCCAATGAGTCGGGCGACGACCGTTTCGTCACCAGACGAAAAGTTTAGACCAAACTCCGATTGGTCCTAAAGGGCCACTCCGGCGGTGGGTGATTCAGTCTGATCCGGTCTGATTCAGCCCAACTCAGCCCGATACCACGTTGGACGAATCGTGGGCCGCCGCGCGGTAAATGCCGGTGGCCATCATGCTGGTCTCGCTTCGTCGGCGCTGTTCGTACACCGCGGCGCGGATGCCGTGAATGATCTTCGACTCGGGTTCGGCCAACGCCGCCATCTCCACCAGATGACAGGCCAGACGGAGTTCGCCAGCGGCGGCCAAGGCTTCGCCTCGACGAGCCAACACGTCGGCCCCGCCAGCCAACACCGCCATCTCGCGGGCCAATTCCATCTCGCGGGCCGGCTTCAGGTGGGCGGGATTTCCGTCGTACCAACCGCCGTACAAACGCCAGATGTTTCGCACCACGAATTCGGGCTCGTCGTACGTGGACTTCAAGAACGGTTTCGCCGCCAGTTCGTCGGGCAACTTCACGGTGTGGATGATCTCGTCCAGCCGGGCTCCGGCGTTCATGAGCGCGAGGGTCGAATCGTGCAGGAACTCGAGAGCCGTCGCGGTGTCGTTCAGAACCATGGCCACTCGTTCGCGACCACCGATGGCCGGACCGTGCGCCGGCAACATCAACTCGGGTCCGAGTGCGGCCATGTTGCGCAGCGCGACCGCCCAGTCCCAGGCGTAACGCTGAACCTTCTGCGGGTTGCCGGCGTTGGGGAATTGCCAAATGAAGAAGTCACCAACCACGATCGCCTTGGCGTCGGGAACCCAGGCCCACGTGTGATCGTCGGTCTCACCGCGCGCATGGTGAAGTTCGAAAACTCGTCCACCGACATCGAGAGTGGTCGAGTCGCGATACGTCACGTCCGGGTAGACGAACTTGCGCGGGAAGGAAGGAGCGGGCAGTCGGAACTGTCGCATGTTGATGTGTCCGTTGTAGCCGTTCGTCAGCTTGTAGCGGTCGAATCGGGTGGGAATGGCCTCGTGACCGACGTACGTGATGCGGCGATGCCCACGACCGTCGGCGTCGGCGTCGAAGGCCGCGGCCCCACCCACGTGATCGGTGTGACCATGCGTGTACACGGCGGTGTTCACCGGTGCGGTCGAGTACCGACGGAACTGTTCGACGACCTTGGGTGCCGACAACGCGTGCGACACGTCGAAAAGCACGTGCCCGTCCTCGGTGTCGAAACTGACGACGTTGCTGAAGGACTCGATGATGCCGACTCCGTCACCGAACTCTTCGATCTCCGTGGCCGAGGTGGACACGGAGAGTTTCAACACATCCGCGCTGGTTCCGTCCACCAACGCCGCGGATCGATCGAGCATGCCGCTTCTTGCCATGCCGCGATTCTGTCACCAAAGCGGGCGGGGGCTCGCCGATTAGGGTGACGTACGCAGAAAGAGGGGAGTCGGCCATGAAGATCGAAGAGCTGTTCTCGGTGAAGGGCAAAGTGGCACTGGTGACCGGTGGGTCACGAGGCATCGGTGAGATGATCGCCGCCGGGTACCTCGAGAACGGGGCCAAGGTGTACATCAGCTCGCGCAAGAAGGAGCAGTGCGACGCCACGGCGAAGCGTCTCTCCGAGCGTTATGGAGCCGAGTGCATCTCCATCCCGGCCAACCTGTCGGATCTGGCGGGAATCGACGCTCTCGTCGCCGAACTGAAGTCCCGCGAGGACCACATCGACATCCTCGTGAACAACGCCGGCGTGTCGTGGGGTGCGCC
>JAIXWJ010000068.1 GCA_027491335.1 Actinomycetes bacterium
ACGTCGGAATTGACCAAGATGACGTCTTCCGGGTTGGTCAGTTCGAACGCCAGATTGCACGAACCGAGGAAGCCACCATTGGATCGGGGTCGGTGGACGTCGACGCGATGACGCCACGAACTTCGTGATTCATCCAAGTGCTCGAAGAAGCGGCGGTCGGGCCCGTGATCGTCGATGATGAGCACGCGCACATCGGTGGGCGTGTGCCTGAGTACCGAATCAAGACAAGCGATCGATTCGTCCGGCGCGTTGTAGACGGGAATGACGACGACCGGCATGTGTGGCTCAGACCTCTTCGGGGAGACGCCGGCCCATACGGTGGAAAATCCACCAACCCAGCGTCAGGCTGATCGCCGCGGAGCCGATCATCAGAACGAACCGTGAGAGAGACGGACAGCGAGCGTCGTAGAGGAGATCGCGATACGAGCTGACGAAGGCGCGCATCGGGTTGAGTTGCAACACCTTGTCGGCCCACTCGGGCGCGCGGGCCTTCAGTAGCTCCGGGCCGTACACGACCGGTGTGAGAAAGAACCACACCTGGATGAAGATGGTCCAGAGGTAGGTCATGTCACGGAAGTAGACCGACAACGTGCTCAGGGCCAGAGCGAAACCACTGGCGAAAACGGCCAGAATCGCGCTCACCACCACCACCAAAGGAATCCACGGAAGAATCGGACTGCCCACGATGAGCAGGACGATGCACAACAGGCCCATCTCGATTCCGAATTGCACACAGGCGTGCAGAGCGTTGCTGAACACCAACACCTCGCGAGGAAACGCGACGCGGCGAACCAAACCGGAGTTGTTGGCGATGGCACCCATGCCGAGGTTCGTGACGAGAGCGAAGAAGTTCCATGGCAACAAGGCCGCCAAGAGGAAATACGCGAACCCGGTCAGTCCGCTGGGGTCACCCACGGGTGCCGTCGACTTGAACAGCACTCCGAAAACGAACGAGTAAATGGCGACCGTGGCCAATGGGTTGAGCATGGACCACGTCCAGCCGAGGAACGAACGCCGGTACTTGGTGCGAAGTTCACGAAGAGTGAGGTTCCACAGAAGCTCTCGGGATTCGAAGACGCTGACGACGGGAGACATGAGCAGTTGAATTCTACTGAAATTCGGTCAGGTGATGGTTCGTTAACCCCGTATCGGAGACGGGAATCGGCAAGAATAAGAACGCATGTCATCGGAAGCCGTCATCGTCTCGGGTCTCTGGAAGAACTTCCGGCTGTACCACGAGAAGAATCAGTATTTGAAGGCGGCGATTCTGCGCGGTCGTCGAGCGCGTTACGAAGAATTCTGGGCGCTGCGCGGCATCGACTTCACCGTGCCGACGGGAACCACGTTCGGAGTGATCGGAAGCAATGGCTCCGGCAAGAGCACATTGTTGAAGTGTCTCACCGGGATTCTCACGCCGGACAAGGGGTCGGTCACCGTGAAAGGTCGAATCTCGGCCCTGCTGGAACTGGGCGCGGGATTCCACCCTGAACTATCCGGCCGCGAGAACGTGTTCATGAACGGCGCGATTCTCGGGCTGTCCAAAAAAGAGATCACCGCGAAGTTCGACGACATCGTCGAGTTCGCCGGATTGGAGAACTTCATCGACACTCCGGTGAAGAACTATTCGTCGGGAATGTTCGTTCGGCTCGGATTCGCCGTGGCGGCGCACGTGGAGCCCGAAGTGTTGCTGATCGACGAGGTGCTGTCGGTCGGTGACGAGAGTTTCCAGCGCAAGTGCGCCGAGCGCATCGAGCAGTTCCGCCGCGAGGGTCGCACCATCGTCTTCGTCAGCCATGGATTGGCGCAAGTGGAACAGTTGTGCGAAACCTGCGCGTGGCTGGAAAAAGGCGAGTTGAAGATGGTCGGGCCGTCCGGAGAAGTGATCTCGGCGTATCAGGGCGAAAGCCATCAGGCCCAGCGGGTCGAGGGAGAACTCGGACAGCGTTGGGGTAGTGGCGAAGCCCAGATCGTTGCCGTGCGCATTTCCGGATCGGATGGTCAGCCGACGTCCGTGCTCACCACACTGGAAGGGGCGTCGGTCGATATCGACCTGTCGTCGCACATGCCGCTCCAGGATCCGGTGGTGACGTTGCGAATCGACACCCTGACCGGCCATCCCGTGTGGGGTTCGTCCACGCGTCGCAACGGTCTGTCCTTGGGCATGCTCGACGGACCCGCATCGGTGTCGATTCGGTTGGACGCCTTGCCGCTCCTGGAAGGTGTGTACGACGTCACGGTCGGCCTCACCGATCACACCGAGATGCATCCGTACGACCATTGGGAGAAGCGAGTGCGTTTCGAGGTGCGTCAATACAAGTCCTTCGACATCGGTGTCACGCACATTCCGTCGCACTGGAGCGTCTCGGGAACTCGCGGTGTGATGCAGGGCGGCTGAAATGTCCCGCGTCACGTGCATCACCGTCACCTACGGACCCTCACCAACGTTGTCACGAGCGGTCGAGGCGCTCGTGCGTCATTCCGGTGAAGTGTCTCAGGACATCATCGTCGTCACCCAGCCGGACGACGAGGGACGCCGTGAGGACGTGTCACACCTTCTCGATCGTGTGCGTCACATCGAACTGAACGAGAACCTGGGTTTCGGGCCCGCCAACAATCTGGCGGTCGCGGATTGCGACACC
>JAIXWJ010000073.1 GCA_027491335.1 Actinomycetes bacterium
GGAATTCATGTCGAGCTCACCGGCGACAACGTCACCGAATGTCTCGGTGGCGCCGACGATCTCACCGACGCCGATCTGGACCACCGCTACCAGACGGTCTGTGACCCGCGCCTGAACGCTCGCCAAGGTCTCGACCTGGCCTTCGGTGTGGCCGAACTCATCCGCTCGTCCGGTTTCGCCTGAGTCGATGGGCAACGACGCTCGCTCGGGCGACGTCACATCGGGCAATGTCGACTCGATCGACATCTTGGCCGCCATCGATTCCTGGCCGGTACCGCACGCGGCCGCGGCCATCGTTCACGGAACGTCCATCGTCACGCGCGGAGACACCTCGCATCGCTTTCGTTTGGCCAGCATCTCCAAGGTGATCACGGCATGGGCGTGCCTCATCGCCGTCGAGGAGGGGTCGGTCACACTGGACGACCCCGTCGGACCACCGGGGTCGACACTTCGACATTGCCTTTCTCACGCCGCGGGCTACGGATTCGACACCGCCAACACCATCATCGGGGTGGAAAAGCGGCGCGTGTATTCGAACACCGGTATTGAGCGAGCGGCACAACACGTGGCCGAACGATCGGGAATCCCCTTTGCCGACTACGTCCGCGAGGCGATCTTCGAACCCTTGGCCATGGCCGACAGCGAGTTGAAGTCGTCCGCGGCGTATGGAATATGGAGCACCGTGAATGACCTGTGTCGATTCGTCGCCGAACTCATGCACCCTCGGTTGATCACCGCCGAGACCGGAGTCTTGGTGCGCACGATTCAGTTCCCGCCATTGGGAGGAGTGATTCCGGGCTTGGGATCGTTCTCACCGAACCCGTGGGGAATCGGCGCCGAGATCCGTGGCGACAAATCGCCACACTGGACGGGCACCACCAACTCTCCGTCGACGTTCGGTCATTTCGGAGGCTCGGGAACGATGATGTGGATCGACCCGACGATCGACACCGCGCTGATCGCTCTCACCGATCGCGACTTCGACGAATGGGCACCGGACGCGCTCGTTGCGTGGCGTAGCCTGAGCGACGCGGTGGTGGCGTCCGTTCGCTGACGCACTCCTCGCCAATCCCCGACTCCCCATCCCCCTCAACCCCTGCCCCGCGTCGTCACCATGTCATCCACTCGCACAACCGAACGCATCCTGTTGGGTGCCGCGTTCATCTTGTCGGCGAGCAACAGCCTCGTCTTCGCGCTCATGGGCAACCTGCAGGACGAGTACGGATTCAGCGACGCGGGTCTCGGTTTCATCGCCGCGGCGGCGTTTCTCATGTCGTTCCTGATGATGGTGTTGGTGGCTCCGCTCGCCGACCGAGGGCATGCCAAGTCATTGCTCATCGTCGGCACCCTGCTCGCCATCGTGGCCAACCTGATCTTCGCCACCGGTTCGTCGCTTTGGGTCTTCGTACTGGCTCGGGCCATCGGTGGCATGTCGACGGGCTGCTTCATGCCCCCGGCGTACGCGATGATGGGATCGCTCTCGTCGAGTGGAACCTCCGAACGCATGGGCGCCATGCGCGGTATCGAATTGGCCGGATTCGTCACCGGACCCGTGATCGGCGGATTCCTCGTCGGTCCATTCGGGTTGCGTTGGCCCTTCGTGCTGTTCGCCGGCACCGCGGCCGTCGCCACTCTCATCGTGTCGACGCAACATCTCCCCACCCTCGTTCGAACCAACGAGTCGAGCCGCTTGGCCTTTGGCCTGTTGCGACATCGCTCCGTTCTGGTTCCGATCCTCTTCCTCATCGCCATCGCGCTGCCGGTGGGCATCTACGACAGCCTCTGGGATCGCTTCCTCACCGACATCGGCGCGAGCGACATGGTGGTGGGCTTCAGCCTGGCCGCCTATGCCGCTCCGTTCGTTCTGCTTTCACGTTTCGGGGGCCGACTTGCCGACCGCACCAATCGGGTTCGGGTGGCCTTCGTGTCGTTGCTCTTCATCGCTCCGCTCACCGCGACCTACGGACTGTTTTCCGTGGTGTGGGTTCCCATCATGTTCGGCGTGCTCGAAGCCAGCTTCCAAGCGGCCGCCCAGCCCGCGGCCAGTGGAATGCTGGCCGCCGGTGCACCCGCGGGACGAGCGAGTGCCGCACAGGGATTGGCCGGTGCGTGCAACCAACTCATTGCCGCCGCCGTGGCCATGCTGGCCACGTGGGGATACGGACACTTCTCGGCGCGCACCATCTTCGGTGCGGCCGGACTCGGTCTGCTGATCATCGGGTTGTTCGCGCGCTTCCTCGCGCGCAAACTCCCCGATCAGATTCTCAGCTGAGACGTTCGACGATCATGGCCAGACCCTGGCCACCACCGACGCACATGGTCTCGAGACCGTAGGTCTTGTTGGTCTCCTGCAGACCATGGATGAGGGTGGTCATGATGCGCGCACCCGTCATGCCGAACGGGTGACCCAGCGCGATGGCGCCGCCGTGCACGTTCAACTTGTCCCACGAGATTCCGAGGTGCTTGGCCGACGGAATGACCTGAGCGGCGAACGCCTCGTTGATCTCGACGAGATCGATCTGATCGATGGTCAGACCCGCACGCTTCAACGCCTGACGGCTGGCGCCGATCGGGCCGAGACCCATGATCTCGGGGTCGAGCGCCGACACACCACTCGACACCACGCGAGCCAGCGGGGTGAGCCCCAACTGCTTGGCCTTGGTGTCGCTCATCACCATCACGGCCGCCGCACCATCGTTCAACGGGCAGGCGTTGCCGGCGGTGATCTGACCGTCGGGACGGAAGGCCGGCTTCAACGACGCCAGGCCCTCGAGCGTGGTGCCCTCACGGGGGCAGTCGTCCTTGCTCACCACGGTGCCGTCGGGAAGCGTGAGCGGAGTGATCTCGGCCTCGAAGAAACCGTTGGCCACGTTCGCGCTGGCGCGGTCCTGGCTCAACTTGGCGAACGCATCCATTTCCTCGCGGGTGACGCCTTCGACCTCGCGGACGTTCTCGGCGGTCTGACCCATGGCGATGTATGCGTCGGACAAACCACTCGGCGGGGTCCAGGTGGACTGTCCGCCGCCGGCGCGAAGCTTCGAGCGCTCGCCGGGACCCTGGAAGATCGGGTTCGGAGCGGTGTCGGACGCACCCGATCCGTAACGGCTCACGGTCTCCACACCGGCGGCGATGAAGCAATCGCCCTCGCCGGCCTTGATGGCGTGGGCGGCCATACGAATGGTCTGCAACGACGACGAGCAGTAACGGTTCACCACGACGCCGGGCGCCTCGGGGATGCCGGCCAACAGCGCGACGATACGACCGAGGTTGAAGCCGGCCTCACCGGCGGGCTGGCCCACACCGATGATGAGATCCTCGATGTCGGAACCCTTCACCTGCGGCACCTTGTTCATCAACGCGCGCACGATCTGAGCGGCCATGTCGTCGGTGCGCAACGTGGTGAGCGAACCCTTGTGGGCGCGACCGATGGGGCTACGGGCGGTGGCAACGATGACTGCTTCGGGCATGACGACTCCAGGGGTTCGGGCACGCGAGGTGCGGTCCCCGAATCGTAGTCATGGAGGGTGTTCTGGGATGGTTTCGTGACGCCATGGCGCGTGAAACCGTCCCAGAACCACAGGTTCACGGGGACAAATGGGACGTGTCGTTGAACCCATGAAGTGCTCCGCCATTGGCGGACAGGTCCAACCGACACACCGAGGCCGGGTCCAGGCGCGTACGCCACGCCACCCCCGCGTCCACGCCGAGGGCCAACGTGACGGCGGCCTTGATGGGCGACACGTGGCTGACGACGATCACCGTCGAAACCCCGAGTTTCGACACACGGTCCAAGGCCCCGCGCACCCGACCCTCCACATCGAGCAACGACTCGCCACCCGGTGGGCGAAAACCGGGATCGGCTCGCCACCGGGCCCACGTCGTCGCGTCGATCTCCGATTGGTGAAGCCCGTCGAACGACCCGTAGTCGAGTTCGATCCAGCCGTCGTCGACCATCGTGTCGCAGTCGACGGAACTCGCCGCCACGATCGCACGCGCGGTCTCGGTCGCGCGCAACAACGGGCTGTGCACCACGATCGCTCCGTCTCGCACCAGCGACGACAGCGACTCCCCCACCGCCATCGCTTGCCGCCGACCATGGTCGTCGAGCGGATTGTCGATTCGTCCCTGGATGCGACCGCTGGCGTTGAACGCGGTGCGACCGTGACGAACCAGGATGACGCGAACGGAATCACTCATGACACGTGCTCACTCATGAAGCGTTCCGTGTCGCGCGAACTCCCGACGGCGCGCGGGGTTGGACAATCCGAAGCGCTTCCACGCGTGAACACAGAGAAGCAGACCCACGATTTCGAAACCCACGTTCAGCCATCCGCGTTCGACCACCGGCAGCGCAGCGCCATCGAACGACAATCCCGTCACGGGCCACCAGAAGACCTTCGTCGAACTGAATGCGCCGTCGAAGATGAGGTGCAAGAAGGTGCCGATGGGAATGGCCAGCAATCGTCGACGAATCGGCTTGCGTCCCGCCGTGGCGATCATCACGGCGACGAGAATCGCCACGCTTCCCGTGATGGAGTGAAGGGCCCGCGCGCCACCCCACACCCCGTCGATGACGTCGGGCAGGAGCACGCCAAGAATCAGGAACCGGTGATCGAACCGTGTGTCACGAAAAACGAACCAAACGGAGAGCACCGACGCGCCGACGAACCACAGGATCACGCTCCTACCGTACGAGCAGACGCGTGCAATTGGGACATTCGGCGACCTGATCGACGGGCAGGCGCTTGATGGCATCCATCTCACTGGCGGAGATGTCCATGTGGCAGCCACCACACACGCCGTGCTTGATCTCGGCGATGGCCACCCCCGTGTGGGTCGACCGCAGTCGTTCGTACGCCTGCAGATCCGAGGCGTCGATCGATCTCGTCGCCGCCTCTCTCTCGACCACCAAACCGTCGATCACGACCCGAGCCGCCTCCTCGGCACCTCGCACGCCGACCGATGCCAACGCGAGCGCCTCGGCCGACTCGGCCTCGAGCCGTCGAGCTTCGTCGAGTGCTTCGGCCGTGGTCGCGGCGCTGTCCAGAATCTCCAGACCACGCTCGTCGCCACTTTCGCGCTCGATCACCAAAACACGCATCTCGTGTTGCAGTGCCTCGGCCTCTCGCGGTGCGATCACCGTCTTCATCTGCTTCTCCAACCGCGCCAGGTGGTTGGCGATTTCCGCATCGCGCTTCTCGATCGAGGCCAATTCCGATTCGAGCGTTCCTTGCTCGCGCATCAGATCACCGATGCGCGCCCGCAACGCTCCCAACTTCTCGGCCGCGGACTTCTCGACGGCCAACTCGGGAAGATGCGCCAGAGCATGACGGGCCTGATCGATGGCGGTGTCGAGACGTTGGACTTCGAAGAGCGCTCTCGGATCCATCGACCGACTGTGCCACGTGGAGACACCATTCACAAGACGCACCCTTCGGTACGTGTGTTTCAGGGACAGGCGGGGAACGTGTACTCGTCGGGCGACAAGGTGGGCAACGGCCACGTGGGATCCACTTGACCGCGCGGGATGGTGGTGTTGATGTCGGTGATGACGCCGGGCGAAGGAACGATGGTGGTGCTGGTGGACGTCGTCGATGTCGTCGTGGTTGGCGCGAGGGTGGTGGACACCCCGGGATCAGCGGGTGTCGTGGTTGCCGTGGGCGCGGTGGTCGGCGCCGTGACGACGGTTGGGCAGTCGGTCTGGGGCAGATACAAGCGCATGGAGGCGCGGGCGTTCGGTGGCGGCGTCGGGAACAACGTGGCCGGCTTGCCGGCCAACGCGCCGTCCATGGTGGCCTTCCAGATTCGAGCGGGGAACGTTCCGCCGATCACTCGATCCACCCCGGCCGCCACGAATTCGGGGATGTCGTTCATCGGCAGATACAAGTCCGGGTGACCGACCCACACCGCGGTGGTCAACTCGGGAGTGAAGCCCACCATCCAGGCGTTCGTGTTGTTGTCCTGAGTGCCCGTCTTGCCCGCGGAGACCCGTCCCTCCAACTGGGATCGCCGAGCGGTGCCGCTGATGAGGACACCCTCGAGGATGTTGACCGCTCGGGCGTTCGCTTCGGGAGTCAACACCTGAACCCCGGCGTCGGAATGCTGGAACAAGACGCCATCGGGTCCTTCGATGCGCTCGATGTAATAGGGCTGCATGTGGAGCCCCCCGTTGGCCAAGGTCTGTGCACCCGACGCCATGTCGAGGGGGCTCAGTTCGTTCGCTCCGGTGGCGAAACTCGCGTACGGACGCAACGGCTCTCGCTCCTCGGGACTGCGTCCTTGGAACAGATACAGGTTGTTGGCCATCCGGTAGGTGGTGTCCACCACGCGATCGAGGCCCACGATCTGTGACAGTCGGGCGTACGCGCAGTTGATGGAGGCCCACGTCATCTCCGACAACGGCCCGACCGGGCGGCTGACACCATCGGTGGCCACGAACGGATTGTCCGGGTCGTCGGGGTTCGGAAGCGTGCACGGCAGCGTTCCGTCGATCACGTCGTCGCCTTGCGCGCCAGCCGCCACCGCCGCGGCCAGGATGAAGATCTTGATGCTGGATCCGGTCTGACGCGGCGCCAAAGCCAAGTTCACCTGACTCCGGATTTCGCAAATCGCGTTCCCTTCTTCGTCCTTGACAAGAGTTCCATCCTGTTTCTTCTTGGGGACACAGGATGTCCCTGCTACGAATGGACGGGTCACCATGGCCCGCACGGCTCCGGTCTTGCTGTCGAGCGACACAATGGCCGTGTCGATACCGGATTTGTTGCTCGGCAACTGCTCCAGACGCGCTTTCTCCGCCGCCGACTGGGCGACGGGGTCGAGCGTGGTGTGGATGCGCAAGCCACCACGGAACAACTTGTTGTACCGCTCCTGATAGGTGTCGCCCAACAGATTGCTCTTGTTGAGCAAGTACGACTTCACCTCCTCGCTGAAATGCGTTCGGGTGATCCTCTTCTCGGCGATCTGCTGCACCACCTCGGGCAATTGCCAACTGCCCTCGCAACTCTGAAGATCGTTCGAGTCGTCGGAATCGATGAGACAGAACTTGATCTGTTCGGCGACCGCCGGTTCCATCAGGCCTTCGTCGATGAGCGCATCGAGCGCCTGGCCGAATCGACGACGACTCTGTTGGGGATGACGAATGGGGTCGTACGTGGATGGCGCCTGAATGAGTCCGGCGAGAAATGCCCCGTCCACCAATGTGAGGGCCTCGACACGCTTGCCGAAGTACACCTCGGCGGCCGCTTGGATGCCGTAGGTGTTGTTGCCGAAGAACACCGTGTTCAGATATCGCTCGAGGATCTCGTCCTTTGTGCGCACCTTCTCCAATCGCAACGCATCGATGATCTGAAGAATCTTGTAGCGGCCGTCTCGTTCGAGACCGGCCAGATACTCCATCTTCACCACCTGTTGGGTGATCGTCGACGCCCCCTGACGTGCGCCACCCTCGAAGTTGGACAGCGTGGCTCGGAAAAGACCCCGGACGTTCACGCCGTGATGGTTGTAGAACTCGCGATCCTCGACGGCCAGAATCGCGGCGATCACCTCGTCCGGAATCTGCGCGAGAGCCACGGGTTGACTGTTCTCCAGCTCGTACGCGGCGATCTCGTTGCCCTGGGAGTCGTAGACGTAGGTGCGTTGCGCGATGCTCTCCCACTCGGGGAGTCCGATGGCGCCCTCCTCATGGGCGTTGAGAATGTTCCACACACGAGGAGCGACTCCGACGACGAGACTCGAGACGATCAATGCGCCGGCGACCACGATCACACCGAGTCGCACCCACCACGTCAACAGTCTCACAACGCCTCCACGGTAGTTGCCGGCCCGACGATCGATCGGTCACCCTCGATCGGCTACGTTCGTCCCATGTCGTCTTCGTATCGTCCGTTCCGTTTCGGCGTCCAAGCCCGCAGTATTCAGACTCGATCCGAATGGACCGAGTTGGCTCGACGCGTCGAGGCGACCGGTTACTCGTGCCTCACGATGCCGGACCACTTCGACGACCAACTGGCTCCCGTTCCCGCGTTGATGACGGCGGCGAACGTCACCACCGATCTGCGCATCGGCGCTCTCGTGTGGGACAACGACTACAAGCATCCGCTCGTGCTCGCGAAGGAACTGGCCACCATGGACGTTCTGTCCGATGGTCGCGTCGAGATCGGCCTGGGTGCCGGCTGGATGATCAGCGACTACGAGCAATCGGGCATGCCGTACGACAGCGCGAAGGTGCGCATCGATCGATTCGTCGAGGGACTGCACGTGATTCGCGGATTGATGGCCGAGGGGCCCTTCTCCTACTCGGGCGAGCACTACACGATCACCAACCACAACGGAACTCCCAAGCCCGTGCAGGGTCCGTGCCCTCCGGTCCTCATCGGTGGAGGTGGCAAGCGAGTTCTGAGCATCGCGGCCCGCGAGGCCGACATCGTCGGCGTCAACGCCACCATGTCGGCCGGAGTCGTCGGACCGGATGCGTTCACCACCATGACCGCCGAGGCCGTCGATGAAAAGGTGAACATCGTCCGCGAGGCCGCTGGTGCTCGCATGAGCCAGATCGAGATGAACATCCGAGCTTTTCTCGTGAACATCTCGCCCGACGCGGCGGGAGCGGCGGCGGCGATCGCCTCGATGCTGCGGGTCGAGCAGAAGATGGTCGAAGACACCCCGTTCGCGTTGGTCGGTCCGACGGACAAGCTCATCGACGACTTGTTGGCTCGTCGCGAGCGTTGGGGAATCTCCTACGTGATCGTGGGCTCAGACGACGTCGACTCCTTCGCGCCGGTGGTGGCCGCTCTCGCCGGGAAGTGATCGGTGGCCACCGACGGATCCTCCGCGCACCGCACGACTGTCGCGCTCTGTGGAGCCGGAATGATCGCCGGAGCGCACGCGCTGGCCGCTCGTGAAGCGGGAGCCCTCGTCGTGGCGGTGGCTTCGCGAACCGAACAGTCCCGCACGAAGTTGGCATCGGACCTCGGCGCCCATCCCGTGGACTATTCGCGCCTGCCCGCCGGCGCCGACATCGTGGTGGTGGCCACGCCGCCGGCACAGCATTACGAGCACGCCAGTCACGCCCTCGAACGGGGCGCGGCCGTGTTGCTCGAAAAACCCATGGTGCTCACGTTGAACGAGGCGGACAGGTTGGTGGATCTCGCGCACCGACACGGCGAACGCCTGTTGTACGCCGAGAACCTGGCGTACGCACCCATCATCCATGCGCTCATCGCGCGCGTGGCCCGCGTGGTCGACACCGGAGCCACCATCGACCATCTTCAGGTGCGCACGATCCAACCGTTGCCCACGTGGGGCAACTTCACCTCGCCCGAATGGGGAGGCGGAGCTTTGTACGACCTCGGAATCCACCCGTTGGCCCTCGCGGTGCTCATCGGACGAGTGGCCCGAGCCGGAGAGGTCGTGGCGGTCGAAGCCCGTTTGCGCGGCGACACCACCGACACCCATGCCGAGGTGACTCTCACTTTCGAGTCCGGGTTGAAGGCTTCCGTGATCTCCAGTTGGGAAGGCGGCGACGTGCCGTGCTGGGACATTCAGGTGTCATCGACCACCGACGTTGTTCGAGCCGAACTCCTGCCGGCGTTGTCGCTGGAACACAACGGAGAGCCGGTGCAGCTTCCGCGAACAACGGCCGCCATTCCGATGATCGAGAACTTCGGCTACATCGCGCAGATGCGCGAATTCATCGACGATCTCGCCAACCGGCGTGCGCCCTTCATGGACGCCGCATTCGGTCGCTGGATGATGGAGATCGTGTGCGCTTGCTACACCTCGGCCGCCACGGACGGCACGACCACGCCGGTTCCGAGCGGCTGCGATCGCCAACGCACACCATTGCAACTGTGGAAGAATCCCTGACCGAAGCCATGTTCCCCGAATTTCCCGTCTCTCGTCGCGTCTTTCTGGCCCTCGGTGCATCCGCCGTGGTGGCCGCGTGTTCATCGTCCGAAGAGTCAGCGACCGACTCCGTCGCGAACTCGGACAGCACGCCGAACACGACGCCCGACGGGACAACGGGCAACGGTGCGTCGACGACCACGACGGCACCCGCTCCCTCGACGACAACGCCGGCCGCCCCCTACTCCCAACCCGGCTGGCTCACCGCCGAGAACGCTCTCGCCGGCACGGACGCCTGGCGTATCGACATCGATCTGGTCCCGACCAAACGCGCGTCGATGCCCGGAATCATCGAGGGCTTCGCCGACACCACCAGCGCCCGACCCGGACAGACCGTTTCGTTGTACGTGGCCACCGCCGCACCGACGTGGCACATCGAGGCCTACCGCATGGGCTTCTATGGCGGCACCCTAGGTCGTTTGATCTGGCAGTCGGACGAACTCGAACAGCCGTGGCAGTTCGAGGAGCCGTCATTGGATCGCGAGACGCGCATGCACGTCTCGAATTGGACACCGTCGATGTCGTTCACCATCGACGATTCGTGGCCCCCGGGTTCGTATCTCTTGAAGTTGGTCTCCTCCGAAGGGGGCGCCCACTACGTGCCGCTCACGGTTCGTCGGGACGAATGCTCCGCCTCGCTCGTGGTCGTCTCGGCCGTCACCACCTGGCAGGCCTACAACCCGTGGGGCGGGCGAAGCCTGTACGAGAACTTCGGAGACGGAAGTCGTTTCGATCGCTCCAAGGTGGTGTCGTTCGACCGCCCCTATGCCCTGGCCTACAGCTGGGGTTCGGCCGATTTCCTCACCCACGAACTCCCTCTCATCGCGCTGATCGAGGAGTTGGGCATCGACACCGCGTACGCGACCGACATCGACTTGCACACCAGCGGTTTGGGAGAGAACGACGAACTCGACGCGGTGTTCGCCAATCGCACCGCGCTGTTGACCACCGGCCACGATGAGTACTACTCGCGTGGCATGCGCATCTGTCTGGAACGAGCCCGTGACGCCGGAATCAACCTGGCCTTCTTCGGGGCGAACGCGGTGTATCGACACGTGCGACTGGAACCCAACGAAGACGGGATGCCGTACCGCCAGATGGCCAACTACCGAACCATGGACGACGACCCCATGTCGGAAGTGGACCCGATGGAGGCCACCGTTCAGTGGCGCAACGCGCCTCTCAACGCGCCGGAGTCCGAACTCATCGGCGTCCAGTACTTCGCGGCCGGTATCACCGCCAACTACCGAGTGGTGAATCCCGGAAATTGGGTCTTCGAGGGGACCGACGTTCGCAACGGACAGTCCTTCCGCAAACTCGTCTCGATCGAGGCCGACGGTCTCGGGCCTCCGAGCCGCGAACCCGAGACGCTCGAGGTCTTGGCCTCGGGTCCCGTCACGTACAAGGGCGCCGTCTACAACCACGCCATGACGTACTACTCGCACGCGAGTGGCGCCGGGGTCATCGCCACGGGCACCATCGCGTGGATCAACGCCCTCGACGCCGAAGAGTGGGCGGACGAAGAGACCACCGAATTCGTTCGCACATCGACCACCAACATCCTGCGGGCCTTCGCCGCCGGTCCCGCCGGTGTCGCGCATCCGAGCACCGGCAATGCCAGCCGGTATCGCTCGTCCGTGAAACCAGTGGAGTGACGGTGTCCGACGAACTCGCTCCGGTCCTATTCAGCGTCGACGACGGAGTCGGGGTGATCACCCTGAACCGGCCCGAGGTGCGCAACGCCTTCAACGCCGACATGGGCGCTCTACTCGCCTCGCACTACCGACATTGCGACGAGAACGATGCCATACGCGCGGTGGTGGTGACCGGCACTCCCCCGGCATTTTGCGCCGGGGCCGACATGAGCTCGGGTGGCGACACGTTTCGTCCCCGCGACGAGGGCTCCTTCACCACGTCGGGTGTCGCCTATCGCCCCTGGGACGTTCGCAAGCCGGTGATCGCCGCCATCAACGGCCATGCCATCGGCATCGGACTGACCCTGGCTCTTCAATGCGACATCCGAGTGATGGCGCGTGACGCCAAGTACGGCATCGTTCAGGCGCGACGCGGTGTCATGGGCGACGGCATGTCGCACTGGACCCTTCCTCGTATCGCCGGCTTCGCCAACGCCGCCGACATATTGCTGACCGGACGCACCTTCGACGGCGACGAGGCGCGCGCGATGGGTCTGTGCAGTCGCGTGGCTGCCAACGATGAAGTGCTCGACACGGCGATGGAGATCGCTCGTGACATCGCGACCAACGTGGCGCCCGCTTCGGCCGCCGCCAGCAAGCGCGCGCTGTGGGAGTCGATGACCTCCACACGGGAGCGGATCGATGAGCTCGAGACCGAGTTGCATCACCGCCTCATGCGTTCGCCCGACGCCCGCGAGGGCGTGGAGGCATTTCTCGAGCGACGGCCACCCCGGTGGTCGGGACGCCTCGATTGACCCTGACTGTCGGACCCGGACGAGTGGGCGCAGAGGGACTCGAACCCCCGACATCTTCCTTGTAAGGGAAGCGCTCTAACCAACTGAGCTATGCGCCCGACACCGGGAAGAAATGCTACCGGCGCACCTCATGTGCCCATTTTGAGGTCGGCCGCGGTTGAGCCCCACGGCCTTCGTCTGCGAGGATGTCCAGAGCGAGTGGGTCCGTTCTCGGGGGGAAGATCATGTCGAAGTCCGATGTCGATGTCGTGGTCGTGGGAGCCGGATTCTCCGGCATGTATCTGCAGAAGCGACTGCGCGATGCGGGCTTCTCGTATCGAGTCCTCGAGGCCGCCGGCGACGTCGGTGGCACCTGGTACTGGAATCGTTATCCCGGGGCTCGATGCGACATCTCCACCACCGACTACCAGTACACGTGGGACCCCGAACTGCACGAGCAATGGACGTGGTCCGAGAAGCACGCGGGGCAACCCGAGATCCTGAGCTACGCACAGTTCGTTGCCAAGAAGCACGACTTGTACTCCGGTATCGATTTCGGCGTGCGCGTGAACCACGCCGAGTGGGACGACAACGCCAAGAGGTGGTCCATCCACACGTCCACCGGCGAGACCATCTCCTGCCGTCATTACGTGATGGCCACCGGCTGCCTCTCGGTGCCCAAGGAGCCCGACATCCCGGGAACCGAGCGATTCCGCGGCGGTGTGTACGTGACGGGTCGCTGGCCCCATGAGGGCGTCGACTTCACCGGCCAAAAGGTGGCCGTCATCGGCACGGGATCCTCGGGCATCCAGTCCATCCCGCACATCGCCGAGCAAGCCCGCGAAGTCGTCGTTTTTCAACGCACCCCCAACTACTCCATCCCCGCGTTCAACGGACCGGCTCCGAGATACCGCGTCGATCGGCTGAAGGCCGACCGAGCGGCGTACGAGGCCGAGGCCAAGCAATCGAACTCGGGCGTACCCATCGCCATGCCCACCATGTCCGCGTTGTCGGTGCCCCGCGAAACCGCCCACGAGATGCTCGAGGTCGCCTGGCGCAAGGGTGAACTGCTCGAAGTGGGCGTGGTGTTCAACGACGTCGGCATCAATCGAGCCGCCAACGACGTGGTCGCCGAGTTCCTGCGCGAGAAGGTCCGGGCCGTGGTGAAGGACCCCGCCACCGCCGAGTTGCTCACTCCGCGCAAGAACCCGTACGGAACCAAGCGTCCCTGCATGGACACGAACTACTTCGAGACCTTCAACCTTTCGCACGTGCGACTGGTCGATCTGAACACCAGTCCCATTCGCACCATCACCGAATCCGGCATCGACTTCGGTGACGAGTCGCACGACTTCGACGCCATCGTCTACGCCACCGGCTTCGACGCCATGACGGGTGCCATCGTCAGCGTCGACATCACCGGCAAGGACGGCGTCACGCTGAAGAAAAAGTGGGAGTTCGGCCCCCACAACTACCTCGGTCTCACCACGGTCGGCTTCCCCAACCTCTTCATGATCACCGGCCCCGGAAGCCCCTCTGTGCTCTCCAACATGATGGTGTCCATCGAGCAGCACGTCGACTGGATCGCCGACACCCTCATCGATTTGCGCGACAAGGGCTTCGACACCATCGAACCCACACCGTTCGCCGAAGAGGCCTGGCGCAAGCACTGCACCGACTGCGCCGACATCACGCTCTTCCAGGAGACGGACTCCTGGTACATGGGAGCCAACGTGCCCGGCAAGCCCCGTGTTCTCTTCCCCTACATCGGAGGCGTCGGTCGCTATCGCCGCATCTGCGACGAGGTGCGCACCCGCGAGTACCTCGGGTTCGTTCTCGAAGGAGCCGGAAAGCGTCAGATGAACGATGGGCCCGTCCGCGAGATCCAGCCCGATGTGGAGATCGTCGTCGACATGATGGCCTCTCTCGGCCTGCCACCGATCGAGTCCATGAGCCCGCCCGACGCCCGCGCGTTCTCCGAAGCATCATCGGCGATGCGTCCCCGCGGCCCCGAGGTGGGCGAGATCGTGGACGGCGTTCTTCCCGGTGCTGGCGGCGATCTGAACTATCGCCTGTATCGACCCTCGTCCCCCGGCCCGCATCCGGTGGTCGTCTACTTCCACGGCGGTGGTTGGGTGTTCGGAAGCCACACATCCGACGATCCGATGTGCCGCGCGTTGTGCTCGCTCTCCAACGTCGTGATCGTGTCCGTCGACTATCGCCACGCGCCGGAGAACCGCTTCCCCGCCGCCGCCGATGACGGATTCGCCGCTCTGTCGTGGGTGGCCGACAACATCGTCTCCCTCGGAGGAATCCCGGGACAACTGGCCGTTGCTGGTTGGAGCGCCGGTGGCAACGTTGCCGCGGTGGCGGCCCAGACCGCGCGCGATGCGGGTGGCCCCACGTTGCGCGGCCAGTTGTTGCTCACTCCGGTGACCGACGGTTCGCGTCAGCATCAGTCGCACACCGACAACGCCAGTGGCTACATCCTGACCAAGTCGTTGATGGAGTGGTTCTGGAATCACTACGCCGACCCCGCCGACCGAACCAACCCGAAGGCGTCCCCGTTGCTCGCTTCCAACCTCGCGAATCTGCCACCGACCATGATCGTCACGTGTCAGTTCGATCCGTTGCGTGACGAGGGTGACGCGTACGCCGAGGCGTTGAAGGCCGCCGGAGTGCCGGTGCAGCACCTTCGCGCGCGCGGTCATGTGCACACGTCCATCACGATGGTCGACATGTTGCCCTCGGGTGCCGGTCCCCGCCGCCAGATGGCCGAAGCCCTCGCGGGATTCTTCGCCTGACGGGTATCCACCGTGCGCGGGAGGCGCGCCATTACGGTTTGCCCCATGGCACCTCGTTCCGGAGACGCAGAGAGCGAACTTCTTCGGCAATACCTCGACGACATCGGCACGTATCCGTTGCTCAACGCCGACGATGAACGTCGTTTGGCCGCCATCATCGTTCAGGCCCGCGTCGCCCAGGAACGACTCGACACCGACCCGGCCCCCAAGGGGCGCGAACGCACCGAACTGAACAAGACCGTTCGAGCCGGAGACGCCGCGCGCGCCGAATTCATCCAGTGCAACCTGCGTCTGGTGGTCAGTGTCGCGCGTCGCTACGAAGGTGCCGGCCTCGGCTTGCTCGACCTCATTCAAGAGGGCAACCTCGGTTTGATGCGCGCCGTCGAGGGCTTCGATCATCAGAAGGGCTTCAAGTTCTCCACCTACGCAACGTGGTGGATTCGCCAGTCCATCGGTCGCGCCCTCGCCGACTCGTCGCGCACCATCCGAGTTCCTTCCCACGTGCGCGAGGTGTATTCGCTCATCGACCAGAGCACCGACAAGTTGGCCGCCGAACTCGATCGCCAGCCCACGGTGGAGGAGGTCGCCGAGTTGTCGGGCGTCAGCGCCGAGCGCGTGGCCCTCGTGCGCCAGCATCGTCGCCCCCTCGTCTCGTTGTCCACCCCCCTCGACGCCGAAGGCGAGACCGAACTGGGCGAGATCATCCCCGACGAGGGCGCCGTCTCGCCGTACGAGGCCGCGGCCGCCGCCCTCGAAAAGCGGGCTCTCACGGAGCAGTTGCGTCGACTCGAGGAACGCGAAGAGGAAGTGCTGCGCGCCCGATTCGGCATCGACGGTGTTCCTCTGACACTGGCCGAGATCGGCGACAAGATGGGTGTCACCCGCGAGCGGGTGCGCCAGATCGAGGCCCGAGCCCTGGGCAAGTTGCGTCATCCCAGCGTGTCGCGCGTGTGGCACGAGGGACAACGCGCCGCCGACGCCGGCTGATCGTCACGGCCACGACATCACGGCCACAACATGACGGGCCGTTCACAGCGACATCACAACGGCAATCGTCGTCGAACGTCCAATGCGTGGTCGATGAGCGAACGCGGAGCCGCCACCGGAGTGCGTCGCGCCGAGTGATCCAACACCAGCAAGTCGCGGCCCTGCGCATCGCGAACCTCCACGCCGGCCTCGGCGCACACCAGCATCGCCCCGGAGTAATCCCAGACACCATGAGCGCTCGGACTCATGTCGATGAAGGCGTCCACCGTTCCATCGGCCACGAAGCACAGGTCGATCGCCGACGCACCGAAGCTTCGGAACTGACCCCAGCCCGGCGAATCCGGTGGTCGACCCGACACCGCCACCACGGACCGCTCCCACGACGGAGCCGCGTCGCGTTCGAACCGTCGCCCATCCCGCCACGCACCGCCCCCGCGCGTCGCCCACCAACGCGGGCCGCCGGCCTGATGGGCCACCAACGATGCCACGGGGCCCGCGGCGTCCACCGCGCACAACGACGTCGCGAAGTGCGGCACCCCGCGACTGGCGTTCGTGGAGCCGTCGAGCGGGTCGACGATCACCACGATGGGTCGATCGAGGTTCTCGGATCCGCTCTCCTCCGACAGGACTCCGCATCCGGCCGCGCGAAGGCGCGTCAGCACCTCGTCATCGGCCACCAGATCGGCCGCGTACTGGCTGTCGCGCAAACCCGACGGACCCCAATCGGTCACGGTCGAGAGCCGGCCCCCAACCGCGTCGGCGATCTCATGGAACAACTCCAGCAGGGACTCCGGCGACACGGGGTCGAGAGTAGTGTCGACTGACATGGCATTCATCGATGTGGCCGGATTCGTTTCCGACATGAAGAGCCATGCCGTCGACCACGGGTTCCACGTGCACGACGAGCGACATTTCGTGGAGACCTACTCGTTGCGTCAACTGTGGGAGGTCGATCTGCATCCCGAGGAGGCCTGCGATGGCCCCATCGATCTGCATCTCTCGCTCGAAGTGGATCCGCGCGCGCTGTTGGGCTTCGAGGACGAGATGGCCAAACTCGACGACCCCGACGCCGATCCGCCCACGGGCTACGAGTTCCCGCTCCTGTTCACCTGGGCGTTGCCCCCACTCTCGCGTCCACCCGACCTGCTGGTGCTGGCCACCGAGCTGGCCGGATTGGGAGGCACCGAGTTGCCCTTGGAGTTGTCGGCCATCGACTCCACGGCTTCGGTCATCGACGCCCCCGAACGACGCCTCTCGATCGTGGCCCGACTGTCGGTGTCATTGGCCGAGGTCTACGTGAACGACGACAGTGCGTTCTGTCGCATTCTCGAGAAGTGCGGCGACGTCAGCCTTTTCCTGCTCGAGCGGGCTCCGGTGTGGGTCGGCGATTGAGGAAGTCATTCCGCGATTCGAACGACGTCGCGTGACACAATGACCACGTGAACGTCGCCGAACTCATCGACATCTTGCGCGACTTCGACCCCGAAACCATCGTCGAGATGGCCATCGTGGCACCGGTGTCGGCCGATGCCGACGAGATCACCGTGGATCAGTTCGAGGTGGAGGGCGTCATGTTGCGCGATCCGGCCGACAGCGATGGTGAGCAAGTGGTGTGGCTCATCGGCGGTGACTCCAACGACGTCGAGGAGTTCATCGATGCCATGGAGAGTGTCGCCGGCGAGGTTCAGACGAACCACCAGGCGGAGGTCATCGACCTGGAGCGCGCCCACACGGCTCGTCGTTGAACCGGTGACGGTCTTCGTCGCTCGGCAACTTGCGTTGCGACCATTCCCTCACGGGACCCAGACCCCCGGCCCATTGGGCGACCACATCATGGGAATGGCGGTGCTCGGCTGGCTGACCGAGTTGCCCGTTGCCACCTGGGGCGAGGAGTGGATGCGAACGGGATTCCTGCGAGCCACCTTCTCGCACGCCATCGCGGCCGGCCAGATTCTCGACGTCGACATCCAGAGTGCTCCCAACCGCGTGTCCACGACGTGGCGCGATGCACACGGACATGTGTGCGCCACCGGCGAGGCCAGTCTCACGGCGACCCCCGCCAGCAGCATCACGACCGCCTTCGACGGAGGCGCCGACCATGTGCCCCTCGTTGCCGTGGACGACACGGTCTCCCGGTCCACCCTCCTCGCGCCACGGATGGCCGATCTCGATGGTGCGACGATGCCTCCGCTGTCGTTCATGTTCGACGCCGCGCGCGACCTGGCCTTCCTCGAGGACCAGCCCGACGCACCGCAGTGGCGGGAGCGCGGTTGGGCTCATCCCGCGTGGCTCGGCACCGCCTCGAACGCGGTCATCAAGGGCAACATCGACTTCGACAGTCGCGCGGACTCCCCCGGTCGCTGGCTTCAGGTGTCGGCCGACATCGGCCTCGTCGAGCCCATCATCGACGGCGATGAGGTGGAGTTGCGCTCGCGCATCCGACGCATCACACGGCGTGGCCGCCAGAACCAACACCTCGTGGCGCACTTGGACTGCACGTATCGAGTCGGGACGCGGGTCGCCGCCCACCTACGCAACTCCTTCGTCTTCGCCACCGTCGAGCCATCCGCTTTCGACACATCCACCGGCCCGCCACACCCCTGAACGAGACTGAATCATGGCCTTCGGACAACCAGCCGGCCCCCCGGCTTCCAAACAACAACTGAACGAACTCCTCGAGTTGTTGCAGGCCGCCGGCCACTCCGATTTCCGCGACGCCCGCGGTCCGTTGCAGTTCAATCAACGCCAAGCGGCCGGTCGATTCACGCGCCAAGAGGCCGACGACTTCATCAGCCAATTGCGCGCCGAAGCCGAGTTCGAGGAAGCCATCGCGTCGACGCGCGAGAGCGAACCCACACCGGCCAAACCGTCACCCCAACGGCTCACCGCCGATGAAAAAGCCGCCCGCGCCCTTCCCGACTCGGTGTTGGCCGCCGAACTGCAGAGTCGAGGCTGGATCGTGGTCGAACCCTGAGACTCCCGCGTTCGTCGCGACTCAGGCGGCGAACAGCGGTGACGAGATCAGGTAATCCGCGGTGGCCCGATTGCACGCCGTGGGCGTGTCGTACACCACCGCGATGCGCAGCAGAGCCCGCACGTCGGGATCGTGAGGTTGAGGCTCCAGCGGATCCCAGAAGAAGACCAACATGTCCACCTGGTCCTCGCAAATCAACGCACCCAATTGCTGATCGCCGCCAAGCGGACCACTGCGCAAGCAACGCACGTTCAGACCCACCTGCTCTCCGAGCATCTTGCCGGTCGTGCCGGTGGCCACCAGGTCGTGCTGAGCCAACGTGTCCTTGTTGATTCGCGCCCATTCGATGAGGGCGGCCTTCTTGTGATCGTGGGCCACCAGGGCGATCTTTCGGCGCCGTTGTGCGTTCATCGTTGCTCCATCCGTCGTAGCCGACATTAGTGACGGTTCGCGTCACTTCGTCGACAGCCCGGCATGATCGAGATAGGGCAACACCAACGTCCCGAAGCGTTCGCATTCGTCCAGATGCGGATAGCCCGACAGGATGAACGCGTCGATCCCCATGGATCGGTAGTCGTTCAACTTCGACAACACTTGGTGCGGATCTCCCACGATGGCCGCGCCGCATCCGCTGCGACCGCGACCGATTCCGGTCCACAAATGGGGCTCGACGTAGCCGTCGTCGGATGAGTCGACCCGCAACTCGGCTTGTCGTCGAACGCCCACCGATTCGCTGTCCAACGAACGGGCCCGAATCGCCGCACCCACCTCGTCGTCGAGGGCGGCCACGATGTGTTCGGCGGCTCGGTGAGCCTCGTTCTCGGTCTCGCGCACCACCACATGGGTGCGATATCCGAAGCGCAGGGTGCGGTCGTGGCGAGCCGCGCGGTTCCTCATGTCGTCGATCAACTCGGCGATTCGTTCCTTGGTGTCGGGCCACATCAGATACACGTCGGCTTCGCGGGCGGCCACCTCTCGCGCCGGTTCGCTCAACCCACCGAAGTACAACAAGGGACTGGATCCACTGACGGTGCGCACGCGGGGCGGATCCAGGTCGAGGTTCACGTACTCTCCGCTGCTCCGCACGGTCTCGCCGTTCAGCAACGAGCGCAGCACCCGCATGGTCTCGGCGGTTCGTCGATAACGAGGCACTCCGTCGAGCTTCTCACCGGGCATCTCCGAGGAAATGATGTTGATGGTCAGACGACCGTCCAGCATCCGATCGAGCGTGGCCATCTGGCGCGCCAGCTGAGGCACCCACATCTCGCCGCAACGCACCGCCACCAACAAACGAATCGTGGAGGTTCTGCTCGCCACTCCGGCGGCGAAGGCCACCGAGTCGATCCCGAGGGCGTATCCCGACGGCAACAAGATGTTGTCGAAACCATGGCGCTCGGCCGTCGCAACGATGCGAGAGCAATGATCCCAAGAACTGAGCAGGTCGGCGTTCCACACGCCGAGTTGCTCGTAGTCGTCGTCGCACAGCGCGGCGAACCAGCTGACCTCGCACGGTCGCGGCGCGGACGACGTCACGGGAGCCGCTCCCCCGTGCTGGCCTCGATGATGCGATACAGATCCGCTCGGGTCAGCGACACGTCGACGGCCGCCGCGACGGACTCCAAATGAGCGATGTTTTGGGTGCCCACGATGGCCACCGGCTCGCTGGGGTGACCCAGCACGAAGGCCACGGCGACGGCATCTCGACCCACACCTTCGCGGGTGGCCAAGTCGTCCAACACCTCGATCAACTCCGGTCGCAGTCCCTCGGCTCGCATCACCCGCCCTCCGGCCAACGGACTCCACGCCAAGGGCACCAAGCCCGTCTCGGCGCACAGATCCAACGTTCCGTCGGAGAACGGGTCGAGGTGCGCCACCGACAACTGCGGCTGCGTGGTGGCCAAGGGGAACGGAAGATGCGTCTGCAATGCACGGGTCTGGGCCACCGTGTGGTTCGACACTCCGAACTGGCGCACCAAACCGCGATCGCGCAAAGAAATCATCGCCTCGGCCACCTCGGACGGATGCGTGAAGGAATCGGGGCGATGGATCTGGTACAGATCGATCACCTCCACACCCATGCGCGACAACGAAGCTTCGCAGGCCGCCGTCAGATACGCCGCCGAACTGTCGTAGGGCGTTCCGGGACGGATGCCGCCCTTGCTCGCCAACACCACGCGCTCGCGCAATCCGGGTCGGGACGCGAACACGCGACCAAGCATTTCCTCGCAGGCTCCGAAGCCCGCGCCACCCCAGTCGAAGCCGTACACGTCCGCCTGGTCGATCAGATTCATCCCCAGATCGACCGCCCGCTCCACCAATTCGGCGTTGAACCCCACGTCGGGATGGGTCATGCGCCAACAACCGAAAGCCAAACGACCGACCACGTCGTCGCCGATGATTCGCGTGGGCTCCATCATGCTTCCTTCCACGAATACTCCTGAATCAAGGCCCGCGCGGGCGACAACGAGAATTCGATCGCGAGAGTGCGAGTTCCGACCGAGATCATCGCTGTTCCAGTCGTTCGATTCGCGGCTCGCACACCGAGCAGCGTGATGGGTTCGCCCCCCATTCGGCGCCGCGCATCATCGGCGCGACGATCGAAAGACTCATCGGACTCCACGTTGTCCGCGAAAAGCTCCCGCGCCGCTTGGTCACTCCAGTTGCTCAACAGTTCGACCAAAGCCTTCGCGCGTTCGCGCAGCAACGCGCTGGGTTCCACGGTCGGTGTCGAGACCAGGCCGGCCCGATGAAGTTCCGTCAGAGCACGATGCGTGAACGTGGACATGGGGGCATACGTGACATTGGCCAGACCGATCACGCCCACGCCGGTTCCTTTGGCCCAACGCATGTTGCTGCCGTAGCCGGGCAAACCTCCACTGTGACCCGCCACGTGACCCAGCACCTGATCATCACGCACCAACAGCCCGAAGCCGTAGCCACTCGGCGCGGACACCGAATCGAGCGCCGATTGGCCCACGTATGTGTGCATCGTCTGCATTTCGCGTCTCGACGAAGCACGCAGACTCCCCGTTCGCGAATCCTGACCGATGTTGGCTTCATCCAGCCAGCACACCCAGCGCGCCAGATCGGAAACGGTGCTCCACAAGCCGCCCATGGGAGCGATCTCGCCGTCGGGCAATGGCGCGAACCCTTCCGCAACGACCACTCCATCACGAACACGATGCGGACGCGCCCACGACCCAACTGGTTCGTCCCACGTGGTGTTCGCCATACCCAACGGACCCAACAATCGCTCGTCGACGTGATCACGAACGCAACGTCCGGTCACCGTTCGCACCACCCGGCCGATCATGGCGAAGCCGAGGTTCGAGTACTCGAACGCGTCGCCGGTGCGCACCGCGAAGTGAGGTCCGGCCACGAAGACCTCGTTCATGAAATCTGCCGCGGCATCCAAATGCCGATCGGCCCACGGGTCATCGGTGGCCAGACCACCACTCATGCTCAGGAGATGGCGCAGAGTGATGGGCGCTGAATCATCGGGACCCGCCACGTTGGCAAGTTCGGGCGCGTAGTCGGCCACGGGGCGATCAAGGGAGAGGACTCCGTCGTCGCGCAAACCCAGAACGACCGCCACGGTGAAACTCTTGGTCATCGATGCGATGCGAAAAGGCGTGTTCTCATTCACGCCGTCTCCGACGGCATCCGCGGCCATCAGTGCTCCGTTGGCCACCACTCCCCACGCCATGGCGGGTGTCTGGCACTCATCGATGCTGCGTTGCGCCACGGGCGCGACGATGGCGGCCATCGACGTCATGGAGGGCGACTGTACCGGCGACCGCGTGGGGCGGGCAGGGATCGAACCCGCGACCCAGGGATTATGAGTCCCCTGCTCTAACCGACTGAGCTACCGCCCCAAATGGCGCAGGGTCCGCCGAAGCGGACCCTGCGTTGTGCTCCGAGAGCAGGGCTCGAACCTGCGACCCGCTGATTAACAGTCAGCTGCTCTGCCAACTGAGCTATCTCGGAAGGCGTTTCCGAGGTTATCAGGATCACCGGTGACGCCCACGGGCGAACCTCAGTCGAGGTCGATGGGGGCCTCGTCGGCGGCCGTGAACTCGGCCGCGTCCTTGTCTCCCAGCCCGGCCGCGATCCGGACCTTCTCCGCCACTTCCACCATGACCTCGGTGTTCTCCATGAGGTAGTTCTTGGCGTTCTCACGACCCTGACCCAGTTGCTCACCCTCGTAGGTGAACCATGCGCCGGACTTCTTCACGATGCCCAGGTCGACCGCCATGTCGAGGACCGAGCCTTCGCGGCTGATGCCCTTGCCGTACATGATGTCGAACTCGGCCTGGCGGAACGGCGGCGACACCTTGTTCTTGACCACCTTCACGCGGGTGCGGTTACCGACCACTTCGGCTCCGTCCTTGATGGACTCGATACGACGGATGTCGAGACGCACCGAGGAGTAGAACTTCAGGGCGCGGCCACCGGGAGTGGTCTCGGGCGAACCGAACATCACGCCGATCTTCTCGCGCAACTGGTTGATGAAGATGGCGATGGTGTTGGACTTGTTGAGGTTCGCGGTCAGTTTGCGCAGCGCCTGGCTCATGAGACGGGCCTGCAGACCGACGTGGCTGTCACCCATGTCGCCTTCGATTTCGGCCTTGGGGGTGAGGGCCGCGACCGAGTCGATGACGACCACGTCGAGGGCGCCGGAGCGGATGAGCATGTCGGCGATTTCGAGAGCCTGCTCGCCGGTGTCGGGCTGCGAGATGAGCAACTGGTCGATGTCGACGCCGATGGCTCGGGCGTAGATGGGGTCCATGGCGTGCTCGGCGTCGATGTAGGCGCAGATACCGCCGTTGCGCTGAGCTTCGGCGACCACGTGCATGGCCAAGGTGGACTTACCGGAGGACTCCGGTCCGTAGATCTCGACGACGCGACCACGGGGCAGGCCGCCCACGCCGAGGGCCACGTCGAGGGCCAGGGCGCCGGTGGGCACGGCCTCGATGGCCATGTTCGTCTTCTCGCCCATCCGCATGATGGATCCCTTGCCGTACTGCTTGTCGATCTGGGCCAAGGCCATGTCGAGGGCCTTCTCACGGTCGTTGCTCATTGCTCTGCCTTTCTGTCTGGTGTGTGTTCTTGCTGGCTGGTGTGTTCGCTTGATGTGTTCGCTTGATGACATTGCCGACCGTACGAACGGGGTGTGGCAGGCTTTCGTCGGGCCTGTGACCTCGCTGTTTGGCGAATGACAGGAGCGTAACTACGAACGAGTGTTCGGTCAAGCATTGCCGAGACGAACAGATGTTTGCCCTGCTCAGGGCGGTGCGTGGGGCCTGTTCGAGGCCCGAACTCACAGCGTGATGTCGCGGTGGGCATCCGCCCACGATCGGGCGTCAGCGGCCTCGTCGGCCGTGACGGGCCGTACCCGAAGGTCGATGGCCGACCACAGAGTGTGCGTCATCGGCCAGGTGCCGACCGGTATCACCACGGCCGACGTCATCAGCACCAGATACAACGTCATCACCGGCACGTCGGGGACGGTGAGGGCCACCGCGATCGCCATCGCCACCATGATGAGCCCGATGTTCAACGTGATGGCCACGGTCATCGACCCCAACTCGTGTCCATCCACTCCACGCGTGCGACGCAGACCGCAACCAACGCAACGCTCCCCTTGTCGGAAGAAGTTCGTGAACCACGCTCGACGATCACCGCAACGCGGACAACGGCGCAACGCCGCGCGAAACATCATGCGCGCCAATGACGGCGCTTCGGGGGTCACTTCGTCAGGTCGTTCACGAAGTCCGCGAACACGTCGGCGTAGCGAAGTGCGTCGGACTCGGTGTGCATGATGGAGATCAACCACTGCTCGTCGAGACCCGGCGGCAACAGAATTCCACGATTGATTCCGTGGATCCATTGTGCGAACGCCAGATCCAAGTCGGTGGCTTTGTAATCGCGGTAGTTGCGAATGGGTTCGGGCGCCCACGTGACGCATCCCTTGGCTCCGAATTGGATCGTGTGCGCGGGTAGACCGGCGTCGTCGATGATGTCGTTGCAAGCATCCACGAGCA
>JAIXWJ010000038.1 GCA_027491335.1 Actinomycetes bacterium
ACCCGCGAGTACCACGTGGAGCGCATGCACCGCGACGCCAAGATTCACACCATCTTCGAGGGCACCTCGGAGATCCAGCAGTTGGTCATCGCCCGCGCGATTTCCGGCTTGCGCGTGGAGTAATCGGCGTACAGTAGGGACGTGCCCTCGACGAGCTCCATTCGCCAGCGGATCTTGGAACTGGCGGTTGCGGCCATCGACGAGGGTGGAGAGGCGGCGATTCGTGTCAATGACCTCGCCGCTGAAGCGGGCGTCACGGTGCCCACGTTGTATCGACACTTCGGCAGTCGTGATGGGCTGGTCGAAGCCGCGCAGACCCATCGGTTCAGAACAACACAATTCGTCGATCCGTCCGTGTTGGCCTCCGCGCTCGCGAAGTGCAAGAACCGGGACGATTTGCGCAAAGTACTGCGAAAAGAGTTGCTGACGCACTTCGATGCGGACCGATGGGAACTTCGCAAGGTGCGCCTCAACGCCTTGGGCGCGGGTTATGCCCGCCCGGAATTGGCGGCGTCCCTGGCGCTTGCCCAGAAGCAGGCGGCGATGGGTATCACCGAGATGTTGTTGCCGTTCCAGAAGAAGGGCTGGATTCGCAAGGACATCGATCTGGCGGCCACCGTGTATTGGTTCATGGGCCAGATCTTGGGTCGAGTCCTGATCGAGATGGGCGATGATCCGGTGTCCCAGAAGAAGTGGAACGACGTGTCCCTCGAAGGAATCATGGCGGTGATTTTCGGGGACCCCCCGAAGAAGTAGTGCCATTTCGAGGCTGAAGTAACAAAACTACGCAGTCGAGTAGTATTGCTACTCATGCGTTCTGAGAAGTCGTCAATGGCACTCGCATTTCGATTCTTGGGTGTCATCTCCCTCGTCGCACTTTTGGTCGTTGTCGAAAGACATCGGGCTGCTGGTTGGAGGGCGACCACACCGCCGGTCAATGCGACCTACTACGGCGGTGCGGCGTTCGACTACGCGTACTCGACCGCGATAGATGCATCGGGGAACCACTTCGTGCTCGGCACCTTCGGCAGCACCAATCTCGACTTCGATCCGGGGGTCGGCACCACGTCGCGCGCAACTACTGGTTCCGACGACATCTACATTTCGAAGTTCGACAGTTCCGGCGACTTTGTCTGGATGAGGCAAGTCGGTGGAACCGGCAGCGATGTGGCGACCTCGTTGGCCATTGATTCTTCCGGGAACATGTACATCGGTGGTCGCTTCCAGTCGACCGTGGATTTTGATCCTGGAGTTGGTACATCAGAATTAATCAGTAGCGGTTCATCGGATGCGTTCGTACTAAAACTGGATTCTGCCGGAGGATTCCAGTGGGTCAGACACATCACGGGCTCCACGATCACCGGCAATGAAACTTTTACATCCTTGACCGTGAATTCTTCTGGTGTGTACGCAATTGGAGAGTTCACTGAAACGGCGGATTTCGATCCCGGAGTGGGAACTTCGAACCTTGTTTCCAATGGTCAGCTCGATGTTTACGCCCTGAAACTCGACCTTGATGGCACGTTCCAGTGGGCACAAAACTTCGGCGCTGGCGGAAACGACTCCGCAAAGTCTCTTGCCGTTGATTCGAGCGGTGTTTACGTGACTGGCGGTTTTTCGGGGACGGTGAATTTCAACCCTTCTGGCTCTGCGAACCTGTCGTCTCCCGACGTGAACACGGTCAGTGGCTACTTGGTGAAATTGGATGGCAACGGCACATTCCAGTGGGTCCACAAGGTTGGAGATTTGGGTTCTGGTGTCGCGCTGGACACCTCGGCTGGTTACGTGCACATCACGGGGCATTTCACGGGCACGAACGACTTCGATCCCGGCGCTGGCACGGCTAACTCAAGCAGCCTAGGAGTATCTGACGCATACCTGTTGACCTTGAACACCGATGGAACCTTCGTTCGCTTCGCTCGCTTTGGCAGCTCCTTTTCGGATCAAGGGCGCAACGTCACCGTTGATTCATCCGGAAATGTTCTCGCCACCGGGGTCTTCACGACTTCATCCAACGGCCCGGTGGACTTCGACCCGGGTCCCGGATCGGGGAACTTGATTGCCCAGTCGACCGACGTCTATGTGGTGAAACTGACTCGCACCGGCTCCTATGTCTGGGCCCGACAGTTCGGCGGCACGAATCGCGAGAACATCTTCGCCATCACGGCCGATTCGGCCGGTAACGCGATCGTCAGCGGCTCGTGGGCGGGAAACATGGACGTGAACACCTCGACGGCAACTTCGCCCACCGTCACCTCCTCCACGAACGTCAACGACGATGCCTTCGTGGCGAAACTGAGAAGCGCGGACGGCTACACGGACACGACGGCGCCAACGGGGTCGCTGCAAAGCAAAACGATTCGAAGTGACACTCGATCGTTCGGCCACACGGTCTCGGAGGAAAGCTCCTTCTATTTGGTGCGAGATTCCGTGACCGTGACCGATCTCGCAAGCATCACGTCCGCCCCAAGCACCGATTGGGCGGTCACCGGGGTGACGACGAGTGGTTCCGTCAACTTGCCGGTCGTGTCCAACGGTCTTCGTGACGGCGTTTACCACGGATACGCGGTCGATCGATCGAACAACTTCTCTACTCGTTTTCCGGGTTCGATCACGGTCGACTCGACGACTCCTGTGCCGAGCATTTCGATCACTCGGTCCGGATCAGGCACGTTGTTGGCCGGCCAAACAACGACCCTCACGATCACCTCGAGCGAGGAATTGGGGGCCGGGATGTTCACTTCGTACATAACGAGATCTGCTGGAACCGTTGGCACGCTCACGAGGGTGACGGGAACCAATTCTTGGACCGGAACCTTCACGCCACCGACGAACTCCTCTGGAACAGCGGATATCTCCATAGCCGCAGGTCGTACTTCAGACTTGGATAACAATGGCAACGAAGCTTCTCAGACCCTGTCGATTGCCTACGACACCCGCGCGGACACGACACCTCCCACTGTTTCGATCGCCCGAAGTGGTTCGGGCTCTCTTGGTGTGGGTGGGACGGACGCACTGACATTCACGCTGTCTGAATCTGCGATGAACTTCGTAGTAGGTGACGTGACGATTTCCGGTGGCGCGTTGTCGAGTTTCAGCGGTTCGGGTACCACGTACACGGCGACCTTCACCCCGACCCCCGGAAGTTCGGGGACTGCTTTGATTTCGGTCGGAGCCGGTGTGTTTACCGATGCCGCGGGAAATGGCAACACTGCGAGTTCAGCGTTGTCGATTCCCTTCGACACGGTGCCCCCGACCACCACGACCACGACCACCACGACCACGACGACGGTGCCGCCGACCACAACCACGACGACCACAACCACGACAACAACCACAACCACGACAACGACCACAACGACAACGGTGCCGCCGACAACTACGACGACCTCCACCACGACGACGACGGTGCCGCCGACCACAACCACGACGACCTCCACCACGACGACGACGGTGCCGCCGACCACAACCACGACGACCACGATCGCACCAATAACGACGACTGTTCCGGCGACGACCATTCCGCCGACCACGACCACGACGGTGCGTCCGTCCACCACGACGACGGCTCCTGGAACAACTACGACGTCAACGGTGAGGCGAACCACTCACAGTGACTGGACCGTGTCGATCTCGTCGTCCTCGTTCACGCCGGCCGAGACATTCACGTTGGAAACGTCGGTGACATGCCCCAACAGGATGAACAATGCGTATTACTTGGGGACGCCATCGGGCACCACGCTGTTCAAGTACGAGTTCAAGACGGCCTCGGGTGTCGTTGTCGGTGGAGGCAATGTGTTCGTAGGTTCACAAGTGCTCTCGAACAACAACTACACCGTCACCTACACGCTGGATGTTCAAGCTCCCAGAGCGGAAGGCACCTACACATTGCAGGTGTACGGCACGGGTGCCGCGGCGGACTACATCTATTGCAATTTGCTCCAGAACAGGCGACATGATGGTCCCCGTGCGTCTCTTTCGGTCGCGGCGGCGATGAGTCCCACAACCACGTCAACCACGTCGACCAGCACGACCACAACGACGACCATTCCGCCGACCACGACCACGACGGTTCCACGAACGACGACGGAGCCGGTGACGACGACCACGTCGTCGACGGTCCCGCCATTGCCGGAGTCCCCGGGCGCTCTCGAGCGCGAGAATCCGACACAACCAGTGGCTCTCGTGGGTGGAGTGGCCACAACACCCGAGGTTGTGCAGTCACCTTCATCCTTGACGGTGACGGTTGGAGGAGTGGAGATTTCCGTTGGGGCGGTGACGAACTCGAACAACAACGTCGCACTAACGCCCGCCGGCGAAGTGCCGGTGTCGACCGACGACAACTTCTCTCTCGAGATCGATGGGCTCCTGCCTGCATCCACCGTGGACGTGTGGCTCTATCCCAAGTCCGGGGATGACCCGCGCTATCTGCGTTCGTTCACGGTGTCCGATGTCGGCGCGGCAGCCATCGAGATCGATGTTCCGGGTGATGTGGCGAGCGGGGCTGGTGACATCGTCATCAGCGGCAGCAACGAATCCGGTGAGCGAGTGACCGTGGGTGTGCCGGTGCAAATCACGATCGCCACGAAGACGGGTGGTTTCGCCTCGTCCCTTCTTGCGGGAGTCCTTTTCGCCATTGGCGGATTCTTCATCTTCATGGTGTTGCGCCGTCGAGATGAGAAGAACGCGCTGAGTTAGTCGAAGCCATGACGGTTTGAAACGTGATCGATTCGAGCTGGTCGTCACTCACGCTTTGGCGCGGGTCCGACGCAGAAGCGGGTCGGCGATTCGCAGGGTGTTGTCGGCCAGTCGCATGACCTTGCCGGCGGCTCCCGGGGTGCTGGAGTCGATCAGATTTCCCATGACCGCCAAGGTGATGTCGGCGGCGGCCTGAGTCCCGACGGCGACGCGCAAGCCGGGTCGCAACAACCACGGGTGTCCGATGATGAAGCTGAATCGTCGTCCGGTGCGCAAGAAGGAGTCGAAGCGTTCGCCCACCTGGCGGTCGTAGGACGCGGGCGCGGTCGCCGGGTCGTCGACGAAGCACTTCACGGCGAGCATGCCCGATTCGAGTGCGTAATCGATGCCCTCGCCATTCATCGGATTCACGAAACCGGCGGCGTCGCCGATGGCCACCCAACCCGGACCGTGTCGGCGCACGCAACTCATGGGTAGTCGCCATGCGCGCGGCTTCTCGACGTAGTCGCCGAGCGACCACGAATCACGAACGATCGCCGCGTACTGATCGAGCAGCGTGTTGAGGTTGAGTTTCTTGAAACCCTTCATGGTGCTGAGCGCACCCACGCCGATGTTCACGGTGCCATCACCGGCGGGGAACATCCAGCCGTAACCCGGGATGGGCGTGCCGTGTTCGTCGCGCAAGCTCAGGCATGCTTCCAAGTGGCGCTCGGCATGGCGCGGGGTGGGGGCGTAGGCCCGAATGGCCAATCCGAACGTCTCGTCGGGGTCACGAACGGCGCCGAGCATCTTGGCCGCCGCACCCTGAGCGCCGGTGGCGAGCACCACCAGCGTCGAACGCAACAACTCGCCACCGGCGTCGATTCCGACAACCGTTCCGTTTTCGATCACCGGAAGCGCTTCGGTGCCGAAACGCACGTCGGCTCCGGCGGCGATGGCCACGTCGAGAAGATGATTGTCGAATCGCTGCCGAGGCCACACCGCCCCGTGGTTGGGGAATCGAACGGTGGTGGGCCACGCCAACTCGCGCTGCTTCTTGCCCGCGATCATTCGCAGTCCGTCGATGCGATGGGCGACCGAATGGTCGATGCCCAATTCATCGAGCGCCCCGATGGCGCGCGGGGTCAGACCATCGCCACACACCTTGTCGCGCCCGTGGGGACCCTTCTCGCACAACACCACTCGCAGGCCGGCCCGCGCGGCGGAAATCGCCGCGGCCGAGCCGCCGGGGCCACCTCCGATGATGGCGATGTCGAACTGCATGCTTCGAGCCTCTCACGCCCGTTTCGGATTTGCCAAGGCTGGCGCGTCGTAAACCCGTTCACCCGTCACATCCCGCCCGCGTCGCCCGAGCCGGCGCGAGGTTCTAGTGCGATCGACCGCGCGAGGTGACGCGCCGAAGTCCGGTTCGAGTCAGGTCGTCCAACTGGCGCGACAGGTCGGGCCCGAATCCACTTCGGATGTCGAAACCCTCGGCGTGAATGTGGCGGGCTCCATGGGTGCGCATACCGGACTTCATCGACCTCACGAGGGATTCGGGGCCGCACATCACGATGTGGGCGTTGGAGAGGTTGGAGGCACCCACGGTCGTCAGAACGTGATCCGCATGAAGACGATTCCCTTCATCGGATGCGTGAACGTGCAGACGAATGCGACCTTCCCCCTCCGCCGATTCGAGCATCTCGAGAGCGGGCGCATTTTGCCGCGACGGCACGCAATAGAAGAGGTGCGGGATGGGGCCATTCTCCGGTGGCCGCGAGATGGCGGCTCCGAGAAAAGGCGTGATGCCCACACCGCCGGCGACCCAGACCACGTGATCGACGGGTTCCTTCGGGAGCGGAGACAGACAGCCGTACGGACCCTCGACCTCGATGCGATCTCCGACGGCGAGCGAGGCGATCAGTCGATGGGTCCAGTCGCCCAGATCACGAATCACGAAACGCAACGACTTCTCGTCGGGAGATGATGCGATGGTGAACGGATGGGGTTCTCGCAAACCCGGAACCTTCACCGTGAGAAACACGAATTGACCTGCTCGATACGCCAATGGCTCGCCCACCGGCTCCAGATCGACCGTCATGACGTTGCCGCGGTGTTCGATGTTCGCGACCCGATGAAGTTTTCCCTTGCGCATCATGTCGCGCCACACGACGCGGTACACCCAGGCGAAGAGTCCCAGCAACATGAATCCGGCGAACCACCGACCCCAAAACGAGTCGTTCGCGTACGGCTTGGTGGCCGTGTAGAAGTGCCAGCACGCGAAGGCGTACGGAAGGACGAGCAGTTTGTGCGTCCAACGCCACCAGCGCGTGGGAAGCCAGCGAACGAGGCTGATGCCCACCAAGACATAGAGAATGGTCGAGCCGGTTTCCGCCAGATCCTCGGCCGCATCGGCGACATCGCGCGACGCACCGCGGATTCCCTTCACGTCGTCGACCATTTCCATGTGCAGCCACATGGCGCCGACCGACAGCGCTCCCAGCCAACGGTGCCACACGTACATGCGATCGACGCCGCCAAAGCCGCGCTCCAGAACCAGGGAACGAGTGGAGAGAAGGTTGCTCCACGTCATCATCAAAATGGAGACGGAACCGATGAACAGCGCAAAGGAGACGTCGCCCTCTTTCCCGACGGCATCGGTGAAAGCGAACCAACCCACGAGGATCGTCACGATCGCGATGGCGGGACCGATGAGAGCGGAGTCGACTCGCGGTGCGTGGGGTCGGCCGGGCTTGTTGAGGCGCCAGTCGGCCGGTGTGCCGAGAAGGGTCTTGGCGAGCGAGCGCGCGGTGTCGACGTAGTCGCGGGGCATCAGCAATTCCTCGACATGTGCCGCACGTGGATCGGGGAGATGCTCGAAGCCGGTCAGCGCTTGCCGGTGCGCTGGTACAAACGCGTGGCGATGGGTGCGAAGATCACGATCAACAGCACGGCCCACGCGAGGGAGTACAGCATCGCATTCTGCAACGGCCACGACGTGGGCTCGGGCGTCTCGGCGGGGAGATTTCCGAATCGCACTCGAACCGCGTGCGTCAACGTGGACACTGGGTTCCACTCGGCGATGGTTCGCAGCACGCCCGGAAGACTGTCGGACGGCACGAACGTGTTGGCGATGAAGGTGAGCGGGAACAGCACGATGAAGGTGGCGTTGTTCACCACTTCGGGCGTGGGCACCATCAGCCCCAAGCACGCCATCACCCACGAGAACGAGTACGAGAAGAACAGCAGAAGCAGATACGCCACCACCGCGTCCAAGATCGATCCCCGAATTCGCCAACCCACCGCGAAGCCGGCCAACGACATGATGATGATCGACAACAAGTTGTACACGACATCACTGGCGGTGCGGCCCGCGACCACGGCCGAACGAGACATGGGTAGGGAACGGAAGCGGTTGATCAATCCCTTCTGCACGTCCTCGGCCAGGCCCGAGGCGGTGAAGGTGGCGCCGAACACCACGGTTTGGGCGAAGATTCCCGCGATGAGGAACTCCCGGTAGTTGCCGCCCGGAATGTCGATCGAGCCACCGAACACGTAGGCGAACAGCAAGACGAACATGAGGGGCTGGATGATGACGAAGACCATCACCTCGGGCACGCGTCCGATGCGGATCACGTTTCGTCGCGCGATGGTGGTGGCGTCGCGGATCACACTGCTCACGACTGGTCCTCCTGAGTTCGGTGTCCGGTGAGTTCCATGAACACGTCGTCCAACGTCGGGCGTCGCAGGCCGATGTCGACGATCTCGACGTTCTGCGCGGTGAGCTCGGCCATGACCGAACCGAGTGCCTCGACACCCTTGGCGACCGGCACCGAAATCAAGGCCTCCTCGACTTCGGTGCGTATGGCGCCAATGGCGACTCCGCGAAGGACGGTTTCGACCCGTGCCAGATCCTCGGCTCTCGCGAGGTGCACGTCCAAGTGCTCACCGCCGATTCGGCGCTTCAGTTCCTGCGAGGTTCCGCGAGCGATGGCTCGTCCGTGGTCGATCACCACGATCTCGTTGGCCAATTGGTCGGCCTCCTCGAGATATTGGGTGGTGAGCACGACTGTGGTGCCGGCATCCACGCGTTCGCGAATGGCGTCCCACAACTCGCCTCGACTGCGCGGGTCGAGACCGGTGGTGGGCTCGTCGAGGAACAACACCGGCGGATCGGCCAGCAACGCGCCGGCCAGGTCGATGCGTCGCCTCATTCCGCCGGAGAAGGTCTTCAGAGGTCGATGCGCGGAGTCCGTCAATCGGAATCTTTCGATGAGGTCGTTCGTGCGCTTCAACGCCTCTTTGCGTCGCATGCCGTAGAGGCAGCCGATCATCACCAGGTTCTCGGTGGCGGTGAGGTGTTCGTCGACCGCCGCGTACTGACCGGACAGACCGATCAGCGACCGCACGCGCTGGGGATCCTTGACCACGTCGACGCCGGCCACACGCGCGGTTCCGGCGTCCGGGGCGATGAGGGTGGTCAACACGGACACCGCGGTGGTCTTTCCCGCGCCGTTCGGACCGAGCAGGCCCAAGACCGTGCCGGTGGGAACCGAGAGATCGAGACCATCGAGGGCGACGACATCGCCGTAGCGCTTGGTCAGTCCGTTCGCCACGACCGCGAACTCGTCCGCGGAGCCGTTGTTCGGTGAATTGTTCACGGAGAGAGTTTACGGGCGCGTCTTTCGAAAGTCGGTTCACCGACTGTTCACCTCCGGGCGTGAATCGACGGAACGGGTCGTGTCGCGGCCATGACTATGGTTTCGGTGTGTCGAATATAGGAGCACCGTTGTGAACGCCCGTCGTGTCATGAGCGAGTTCCTCGGCACCGCGCTTCTGGTGATGGCGGTGGTGGGTTCGGGCATCATGGCCACCAACCTCACCGACGACGTGGGCGTTCAGTTGTTGGCCAACGCCATCGCCACGGGCGGAGCGTTGCTCGGGTTGATCACGGTTTTCGCTCCGATTTCGGGCGCATCGTTCAATCCGGTCGTGAGCATCGTCATGTCGATGCTCGATCGTGACATGAAACCGATCCGACTGATCACCGACATCGTCGCGCAGTTCGCCGGAGCCGTCGTCGGATGTTGCATGGCCAACATCATGTTCGGACATCCATGGATCGAAACCTCGTCGAAGATTCGTACCGGGGGACCGCAGTGGTTCTCCGAAGCGGTGGCGGTGGTCGGCCTGTTGATCATCATTCGTGGTGGCCAGCGCGCGGGCGCCAACGTGGCCGCGCTCGTGGCCGCGTGGATCACGGGGGCCTATTGGTTCACGTCATCCACCAGCATCGCCAACCCGGCCGTCGGATTCGGCCGGGTGTTCTCGGATTCGTTCGCCGGCATCGCGCCGGAGTCGTGGCCGATGTTCGCCGTCGCGCAGCTGGCAGGTGGCGTGGTGGCTTTCGGCCTGTTGAAGGTGCTCTTCGAAGCGAGAGATTGATGCCCGGAATTCTGTTCTTGTGCATTCACAACGCCGGCCGCTCGCAGATGGCCGCCGGATTCGCCCGCGAGCTGGGTGGCGACAAGGTGTCGATCTTTTCGGGTGGCTCGGAGCCCGCCGATCGGGTGAACCCCATGGCCATCGACGCGATGGCCGAGTTGGGTATCGACATCAGCGGACACACGCCGCAGAAGTTCACCGACGAATTGTTGAATCGGGTGGACGTGGTGGTCACGATGGGGTGCGGAGACACGTGTCCGTACATTCCAGGTAAGCGCTATCTCGACTGGCCCCTCGACGATCCCCGTGGGCAGAACCTGGAGGCCGTACGGGCCATCCGTGATCGAATTCGCGAACATGTGGTGGAGTTGCTGGGCGAATTCGAGGGCTAAACGAATTCGAGGGCTATTGGCGGATCGATGACGAGAGCCGAGTAATTCGGTGTACGCGCACCCTCCGAAGGTGCGACACCCCGGTTGTACTGTGTCCCGCATGGCCGTTGCCAAGTTCCTCCACGCCGCCGACCTTCATTTGGGTTCCCCGCTCGAGAGCCTCGGTGAGGCCATCGACGACGCCACCTACGAGCGGGTGAAGGCTCTCGTGAATCGAGCGTTCGATCGTCTCATCGACGTCGCGATCGGCGAAGGCGTCGATTTCGTGGTTCTGGCCGGCGACGTGTATGACAACGCCGATCGCGACCCGGGTGCGCAACGCCGCTTTCTGCGAGGGCTTCGGCGGCTGTCCGACGCGCACATCAAGGTTTTCATGGTCCACGGAAACCACGATCCCCTCACTCGTGACATCAAGCAGGGTGTGTTGCCCGAGGGCGTCACGGTGTTTCCGGCCGGAAAGCTGGGAGCCGAAGTGGTCACCATGCGCAACGGCGTCGAAGTCGTCGTGGCGGGAGTGAGTTACGCCAAGAAGGAAGAGACCGAGAATCTCGTTCCGCTGTTCGCCGGGCTCACGGGAAGCACCATCGTCGGCGTGTTGCACACCAACGTCGGCGGAGATAGTTCCGTTCACAAGAACTACGCGCCGTCCACTCCCGCGGACCTGCAGGCGTCGCCCGTTCACTACTGGGCGCTCGGCCACATTCACAAGCGGTCCGTCAACCCCATCGGGTCCGGCTGGTGGGCGTACCCGGGGAACCTTCAGGGCCGCAGCGTGAAAGCGTCCGAATGTGGCCCCAAGGGTGTGCTCATCGTCGAGGTCGATGATGATGGACGCGTTCTCGAGCCACGCTTCGTCGACTGTTCCACCGTTCGATTCGAACGGGTATCGGTGGCGGTGAACGCGGTGGAAGAGATCACCGAACTGAACGATGTCGTGAACGAAGAGTTGTCTCGCGTGGTGGCGCACGCATCCGGTGTGCCGGTGCTGGTGCGGTTGGAACTCACGGGTTCCACCGACCTGGCCGATATTCGTTCCACTGATGCGCCGGGCTGGAAGTCCACCGTGGAGTCCATGCTCGAGGAGTCCGTCGACGTGTTGGGGGACGGAGCCATCGTGAAGGTGCGCACCTCGTGTCGGGCCAAGATCGACCTGGCCGCCGAGCGCGAACGCAAGACCGTGTTGGCGGCGGCCTTGACGAAACTCGACGAAATGGACCTCGATGCCGAGGCCAAGGACGCGGTCATGGACGTGCTCGTGAACGCGATGACGGAGGCGAAATGAAGCGCTTGACCATCTCGGCGGTTCGCGATCTCACCTTCGGTCGACACGCCGGTCGAACCTTCGATGGCTTGGACGCCGATTTCGTCGTGGTGCACGGTGCCAACGAGTCGGGCAAGTCCACGTTGGCCGAATTCCTCACCTGGGCCATCGGTGGTCCGTGGCGCGCTTTTGCCAACAACACCGAGGCGTTCCGAGGAGGCGGAGACGGAAAGTTGGGTGGTCGATTGCTCGGCGCTCTCGACACCAATCCCATCGACCTTCAGGCCAATTTCGAACTCCTGAAGACGGGCACCCCGCGCGACAAGCGCACGGGCTTCGTGGGTTCCATCGAGGTGGACGGCGGTTCGTTCCAGAAGTTCCTCGGGGGGATCACGCCGGCCGACTTCGAGTTGATGTACCGGTGCTACGGGGCGTCTCTCGGCGACATCGGTTCCGGCGGTTCGTTCGAGAAGCTGTTCGCCGATTTCGCCATGGGTGGTACGGCCGGAGTGCGTAACCCGCGCGAAGCACTCGAAGGTCTGCGCAAGGCGACCAATTCTGCCGAGACGGCGGTCAAGGATGCCCAGAAGAAGATCCGCGAGATCGACAAGGAAATCAAGGAGGCGCGATCGAACCCCGACCTCGTCGAGAAGTTGTCGAGTGAACGCGACGAGATTCAGCGCCGTCTGTCCGTCCTCGACTCCGAGCTCGTCGATGTCGAACGGCGACGAACTCTTCTGACTCGGGTGATCAACGGAAGCGAACACCGCTCGAATCTGGATCGAGCGCGCGCCTCGCTGGCTGAACAAAGCGTCACTTCTCCCGAGTGGCTCGCGGTGATCGAGAACGCGGTGGAGATCACCGATCTCGCCGAGCGAATCGGCTCCGAGTCGCGCAATGTCGAACGAGCCGAGGTGGACTTTACCGCCACGGTTGCCGCGGCCGGTATGGACTCGTCGCACTTCGACGGAGTCACGCTCAGTGCCCCGGAGCGTCTGGAGATCACCACCGCCACGTCGGCCCTGGTGACGGCGCGCAACGATGCCGCCAACCTCCGCACCGCACTGGCCGATCTCGACGCACAGCATGAGGCGGCCGAGGCGGCCGCGACCAACCTCGCGCGCACGATCGGCCTCGACGACGCCAAGTTGACTCGGCTGGACCTCATCGAGTCCCAGTTGACCGACATCGAGAATCGCGCGGGTCGTTGGAAAGAAGATTCGCAGAAAGCCAGCAACGCCGAAGCGGAATTGGCGGGTGAGGTTCGGCGGCGAGAGACCGCGAACCAAACATCGACTTCCCCTGCAACATCGCGGGGACCCGACCCCAAGCTGTTGGCGCTCGCCGTGTTGGTGGTGGCCGGAGTGAGTGTCGTTCATTGGGGCGCGGCGCTTGCGGTGGCCGGCGCCGTGGCGGCGTATTTCATGTTTGGGCGCCCGACGTCGTCGGACAAGGAGCCCGTCACAGTTGCCGGTGACGGTGAACTGGCCAATCGTCAGGGCCGCGCCGAGGAAGCTCGTCGCACCGCCGACGAGCATCGCCGACTTCTGGACGAGAGTCTCGGGATCTTGGCCGTGCACGTCACGAGCATCGATCTGGCTCAGAAGCAGATCGCCCAACTGGGCGAACTGGCGTCGCGCCGAGAGACCGTGCGCGAACTTCGCGACCGAGCCGTGGCTCTGGCACGTCGGTTGACCGAACTCGAGCCCGAAGTGGCCAACGCAGAACGTGCGGTGGTCGCGTTGTTGGCCCCTCGAGGCATCAGCGTCGGTTTGGTCAACTCCGAGTTCGAGAAGTGGTTGACCAAGTACGAAGCGGCGGTCGCGGCCAACACGGGGTTGCTGTCCGCACGAATCGCACTGGCCAACCTTCAGCGTCGACTCGGCGAACTGACCGCGTCGGTGGCAGCCGACGTTGCCGGGCTCTCGCCCCAGGCGTTGGCGAAGCGCGTGGACGAGACGAAGGCCGCCGCGGTCAAGCGTCGAGCCGCCGAGGATGTCGTCCGTGAGGCGGAGGCGCAGATTCGTGGCGCCAATCTGGACTCGCCCGAGGCGTTGCAATTGTTGAGCGAACATCCGGATCCCGCCGACCTGAACGTTCAACTCGAGATCGTCGAGTCGCGAGCGAACGCAATCCGCATCGAACGCGACGACTCGAACGCTCGTATCGGAGCGATCCGTGGTGAAATCGAACGTCTGGAAGGCACCGAAGTGTTGCCCGATCTGCTGTTCAAGAAGGGCAAAGTCGAGGACGCACAGCAGGAGGCGACCACGCGGCGCGATGCCCTCGCGACGGCCCACCAACTACTCGGAGCGGCCATCGACGAACACGAGCGCCAGAACCAGGATCCGGTGGTGGCCCGGGCGAGCGAACTGGTGTCCGAGATCGTGCCCGGGTGGGGAACGGTCATCAAGACCCGCGACGACGGCAAATTGGTCATCCAACGTGTCGGGCCCGATGGACGCGTTGGCGACCATGCCATCTCCGATGGCGGCCGCGCGTTGTTGTACCTCGCCATTCGCTTGGCGTTCGCGCAGCAGGACGCGTCGCGGCGCCAGATCGCGTTGCCCATCATCTGTGACGATCCGCTCGTTCACTTCGACGACGCCCGTCAGCAAGCGGCGGTGCAGTTACTGAAGAGGGTGTCGGCACAGCACCAAGTGGTGTTGTTCACTTGCGAAGGTGACACCCGCGATCACGCCGCGTCTCTCGGGGCTCGCGTCATCGAGATGTGATTCACAACCGCACGGGGTGATGTCTGCGAGACTCGGCTCGTGGACATCGAAGCGGTTCAGCGCCGCACCTTGCGGGTGTTGGTGCTCGGACAGTTGGCCGCGGCGGCGGCGTTGTCGTCATCGGTGACCGTCGGCGCCTTCGTGGTGCAACGCATCCTCGGCCAATCCACCCCCTGGGGAGGCATCGCCACGGCCACGGTCACCATCGGCACCGCGTTCATGGCGCAAGTGTTGTCGCGTCGCATGGCGCGGGCGGGACGTCGCATTGGTTTGGTGATCGGATACGCGGCCGCCATCGGCGGTGGACTTCTGGCGGGCTTCGGCGCCGAGTCGAAGTCGTTGTTCTTCTTCGTGATCGGGCTCTTCGTTTACGGATCCGGGCAGGCGTCGAATCTGCTGTCGCGCTACGCCGCCACCGACCTGGCGCCCGCCGACCAGCGCGGCGCGGCCATGAGCCGAATCTTGTTCGCCAGCACCTTTGGCGCGGTGCTCGGCCCGGTGCTGGTGTTGCCGGCCCAAGCGGCGGGGGAGAACTGGTTCGGTTGGGACAAGTACACCGGGCCATGGGTGTTCGGGGCACTCTTCTTCGTGTTCTCCTTGCTCAACGCCGCGTTGCGCTTGCGGCCCGATCCGTTGACGCTGGCTCGAGAGATGCGCGGCGAGGTGGTTGGTTCGGTTGCGCCCATCAAGATCCGCGAATCATTCCGACACGCTTTCGCCACGCCCAATGGTCGGGTGGCCGTGTTCGCCATGGTGATCGCGCAGATGACCATGGTGGCCGTGATGACCATGACCCCGGTTCATCTGAAGGCGCACGATCACGAATCGATCAGTTCCTATGTCGTGTCGTTGCACATCGCCGGTATGTACGCGTTCAGTCCATGGGTGGGTCGCTACGCCGATCGACAGGGTCGTCTGCGCACCATCCAAGTGGGTGCGGTGATGCTGGCCGCGGCCACCGCGCTGTCGGCTCTGGCTGGCGATGCCCACGTGCTGTTGTTCCCCGCGTTGTGGTTGCTCGGCGTGGGCTGGAGTTTCGGACTCATCGGAGGGTCGAGTCTGCTGATCGATTCGGTGTCGGAGGAATCCCGGGTGTCGGTTCAAGGATCGGCCGACATGGCGATGAGCTTCTTCGGTGGACTGGCCGGGTTCTCCAGCGGTTTCATCCGCAAGGCCGTCGGCTATCACGTGTTGTCGACGTTCGCCTTGGTTCTGGCCCTGGCGTTGGCAGCCATCGTCACGTTGATGGCCGATTCCCGACATCGCGTCAGGGTCGGGTGACGATCCGAACCTCGCCACTGTTGGCGTTGTCGGCCGATTCGATGAGTCGGTCGAGCGCGTTCTCCAAGAGTTCTCGTTGACGCTCGCTCAGGTCGGCGAACGCTTCGTTCTTGTGATTGGCCAGAAGTTCGACACCTCGATCGACGATTCGTCGTCCGCTCGGGGTGATGCGAATCAGTGCACTTCGACGATCATCCGGATCTGCTGTTCGGCTGATGAGTTCGGCCTTTTCGAGTTTGGCGAGTCGGTGGGCGAGACCACTGGGCTTCACCATGGAGACCTTGGCGATGTACGAGGGGGTGAGAACGGCCTTGGTGCCGTTGCGCCGAAGTGTGGCCAGAACATCGAACTCCGAGGGCGTGATTCCGAGGTCGACGAGGTCGTCGTAGAACCGATCGATGATGGACCGCACGACGGCGCTCATCTTCAGAAACAGCTCCATCCCATTGAAGTCGAGGTCGGGACGTTCTCGGCGCCAGGTGTTCGTGGTGTCGTCGAGATTTTGGGACAGCGTCACGTAACGAGATTAGTCGAAAAATTAGTTTGACTTCAAACTAATTCTCGGCATACCATCCGGCACAGGGAGGGGTCATGGCACGAGAACAGGGTCGAGAGTTGGCGGGCGTTCTTTTCGAAGGGCGTCCCCCGTCACGCACGGTGCGGCCCGACCCGATGCGGCAAACGATCGAACACGTTTTCGGCGAGGTCCGGGAGATGGTGGACGAACAAGGGAAGACGTCATGACACTGAACGCATTGCTCGACATCGAGTTGGCCGTCCCGAACCCCGAAGAGCTGATGCAGTTCTGGGAGCGCCACGGCATGCGTCGCACGGCTCACAACGTTCTCGG
>JAIXWJ010000001.1 GCA_027491335.1 Actinomycetes bacterium
CTCACCCACAACTCGTTTCCGTATTCCGGACTCCACGCGCGCGCCACGTATCGACCACCGGCCAAACCGTGGATGTCGGGGTTGCCACCCAACGTTCCCGACGCGATGTCGTGAACCAATTGGGTTCCCGCCACCGTTCCGTCGGTCTTCCACAACTCGTTGCCGTCCTGAGCGTTGCGAGCCACGAAGTAGGTCGTCGACCCCATCCTGGTGAACTGGCCGGGGTACGAGTTTCCTTGATCGCGCAGGCGGCTCGTGTTGAGATCCATCTGCACCGTTCCGGCCGCCGTGCCGTTCGACAACCACAACTCACGGCCGTTGGTCCCGTCTCCGGCACCCCACACCGCTCCGGTGCCCGCCGCGACGGCGGCCTCTTCGACGCGTCCGCCCGCGAGGTTGATGTCATTCTGGGTGGTGCCCGCCAACGTGCCGTCGGTGACCCACAACTCGCGTCCACGGTTTTCGTTGTACGCGTTGAGATACACCCGACCGTTCACCGCGGTGATCCACACGGGATCGGAACTACCACCATTTTCGATGCCCGTCTGAATGTCGAGGATGATCGTTCCGTTGGCGGTTCCGTCGGTGATCCATGGTTCCCAACCGCTCGTACCGTCATTCCCCTTGAACAACACCTTCGTGGGACTGATGGCCACCATCGTGTCCATCTCGGTGTTCCCGTTCGGATTCAGGTCGGCGATGATCCGCGTCCCGGCCGCCGTGCCATCGGTGAACCACGGCTCTTGTCCGCGAACGGCGTCGGTGCCCCGGAAGACGAATCCCGAGCCCAACGGGGTCACGGTTCCCGGGTTGAAGTCACCCGAGGGGTTGTTGTCGCCCAACGACACGAAGGTCGAGCCGTCGGTGGAGATGTACATCTCCCTCCCGGTCGAGCCATCGGTGGCCGAGATGACGATCTTGTTGCCGTAGGCGTACAACGCCGTCGGGTTCGAATCACCACCGGTGTTGATGTCGGTCAGTCGGCGGGTGCCGGCGACCGTTCCATCGGTGACCCACAACTCGGTGCCGTTGGTACCGTCGTTGGCGCGGAAGAACACCCGACCATCGAGACCAACGATGTCCGACACGCTGTCGTTGCCCGACGCATTGATGTCGAGCAACACCTGGGTACCCGCCACCGTTCCGTCGCTCACGTACAGCTGGCGCTCGGAACCATTGTCGGCCGAGAAAACCACCTTGCTTCCCACCGTGGTCAATTCCACCGGGTTGGACTCGCCGCCGGCTCGAAGATCGATGCGGGTCGCTCCGGTCACCGGATCGGCCACACCCAACTCCCATTCGCCGTTGTGGAAGCGGTACACGGCCCGGGTGCCCGCTCGACGAATCTGTTCGGTCGAGGTGCCCGATGCGATTCGGTTGACGTCGCTCACGAGGGTGGTTCCCGCGAGTGTTCCGTCGGAAACCCACATTTCACGACCGTTCAAACCATCCTCTTGGGTGAAATACAGCAGGCCGTCCAGATTCACCAGGTACCACGGCTCGGCCGATCCACTCGGATGGAAGTTCGCGATCCGCGAGGTCTGTCCCGTCTGGTCGATGGTGTACAACTCTCGATCGTTGGACAAATCAGGCGCCGAGAAGAACACGCGCGAACCAACGAACGTCACACCATCGGCCCAGCGATCGTCGGTCGGATAGGGATCCAAGAGTGCCGTGCTCGCGGGCGTGCCGGTCGACTTGTACCACTGCCACTGATAGGGGCCGTAGTCGTACACCCGCAGGACGGCCAAACCACCAATTCCGCGGGACTCCGAAGTGCTGAACTCGATGTTTCCGTTGGGATTGAAGTCGTTCACGAGTGCGGTGCCAGCCACGGTTCCGTCGGTCGACCACAGTTGATGGCGTCCGTGCGTCCCGCGGGCTCGGAAATACACTCGATCACCAAGAGTCGCGAACTGGTCGGCATCACTGTTGCCGTTGGTGTTGATATCGGCCAACTGGAATGTTCCCGCCGATGTTCCGTCCGACACCCAAACCTCACGGTCGTTGTTCTGACCCGCGCGGAAGATCACCTTGCCGTTCAGGGGCTGCAAGGAATCCGGATGCGGGTTGCACCACCAGCAGTAGCCGTTGTCGGTGTTGATGTCCTTCACCAGACGCGTGCCGGCCACCGTTCCGTCGGTGACGTGCAACTCCTTGCGAGTCGCCGTGGTTGCGGCAGTGAAGAAGAGTTTCGATCCGGAAACCACCAGATTGTCAACCATCCCTCCGCAACAGGTCTCGTTGGACACCTCCGTCGTGAAGATCGATGGCGCCCCCGAACCCGTCACCTTCCAGATCTCGCGTCCGTTCAGGCCGTCGTCGGCCGTGAAGTACGTGCTTCCGTTGAACGACACGAAGTCCGCCGCGTTGCTCGAGGCACCGACCTGGTTGATGTCGCGAAGACGAACGAGTGATCCGTTGGCATCACGCATCGCCGGCTCGTCGCCAACCAACCCATCGTTGTACACGTACACCGAATTGGCCCCGTTGTCGACCGCGGTCCAGACGCTCACGTTGGGTGCGGCCGTGATCACCCCGGTCAGTCCGTCGAGCTTGTACGACCGACGCCCCGTGCCATCATCGTCCGAAAAGAACATGTCGGTGCCAAGAACGGTGAAACCTTCCGCTTCGGCGTTGTTGGCGACGTTCATGTCGAACGGCCGCGTCCCCGACAAGGTGCCGTCACTGATCCACCACTGCCATGCTCCCGCCAAACTGGTGTTGTTCGGACGATTGTTGACCTCGAAGATGACGTAACGACCCACTCGGTGATAGGACCAGTTGGCGAAGTAGATGTCATTGGCTCCGGGTTCGATGTTGCCCAAGTACACGGCTCCCTGCGGAGTTCCGTCGGTGTAGTACAACTCTCGACCGTCGTTGGGGGTGAGGCCGCGGAAGATCAGACCGTTGCCGACGGCTAGGAAATTGTCGACCTCATCGTGCTCGTTCGGTCGAACGTCGACCTTGACCGTGCCGACGGAGGTGCCGTCGGAGACCCAGAGATCGCGATGAGTTCCGTCGTGAGCACGGAAGAACACGCGATTGCCCGCGATCATGACGGTGTCCACTTCGTCGTTGCCGTTGCTGTACGTCGTGGTGTTGATGTTTCGCGCACGGAAGGTTCCGGCCGAGGTGCCGTCGGAGAACCACAACTCCCATCCAGTTACTCCGTCATGTACCTGCAACACCATTTTGTTGTTTATGGCGCCAACGAAACCGATCCCGCCGCTGTTCAGAGACGGACTCACGTCCTTCACCATGGTGGTGCCGGCGACGGTGCCATCGGTCCGCCACAATGATTCGCCCGCCGCCGAGGAGTACGCGCGGAAGTAGTTGTATCCGCCGAAGGCGAAGAATCCGTTCGGCGACGACCCGGCGGCGGTTCGGTTCGGGTCGGCCAGCAAGCGCGTCCCGGCTCTCGTTCCGTCGGACAGGTACCACTCGCGACCGTTCACGCCATCATCGGCCCGGAATCGAACGCCGGTGCCGTCGGCGGTGATCGAATCGGGTCCCGCACCACCGCTCGGCGTGATGTCGAGTTCGGTGATCGCTCCGGTTGCTCCGTCGACCACGCCGATGTCGGTTCCCTCGGCGGTGGTTCGGAGGAAGTAGAACTTGTCACCGGACACGGTGCCGTACTGCACACAACTGCCGTCGTTCGTCACCGGATCGAGCGGGGTGGTCCCCGCCGCCGTGCCGTCGGTCTTCCAATACTGCCACCAACAGTTCGGAGTTGGATCGTTGTGCAACGCGAAGATCAACGTGCCCGACAACGGCTTCGGGTCGTGCACGTATGCCGCACCATTGGCCGGATCGATGGTGGTGAGACGGGTCTCGACTCCGGTCACTCGGTCGGTGAAGTAGTAGCCGATCACGCCCGACTCCGTGCGTCGGTAGAAGATCCCACGGTTCGTCGCCGTCAACTCGCTGATCGAATCGTCACCCGAGTTGATGTTGATCAATTCGCGAGTACCAGCGACGGTGCCGTCGGTGACCCACATGTTGCGCTCGGTCCCGTTGTAGCCGCGGAAGTACATGTACGACGAAGAGGCCGTGCGTTGATCCGGTGACGATGCGCCATTGCTCGGGTTGATGTCGGCCAATTGGAAGGTTCCCGCCGCGGTGCCGTCGCTCACCCACGGTTCGACCCCGTCCACGCCATTGGACGTGCTGAAGAAGATCTTGTTGCCGAGCACCTCGAAACCATCGGGGTTCGAATCCGCCGATCCCGCCGCGATGTCCTTCACCAATGCAGTGGAGGCGGCAGTACCGTTCGTGCGCCACAACTCTCGTCCCTCGTCGGGTGTGCTGGCCGAGAAATACACCCGACTACCGACCTTCCTGAAACTGTGCGGCAAACTGCTGGCCGCACCGGGGGCGATGTCGGACAGAAGGCCCGTGCCGTTCGTCGATCCGTCGGTCGACCACAACTCGGTGCCCGTCGCAGCGTTGGTAGCCGGGAAATACGCGACTCCGTCCAGAATGTGCAGGCCACTATTCACCCAATTGTTGTCCGTGAGATCCGGATCCAGCGGCGCCGTGCCGGCCACCGTTCCGTCGGTGCGCATCCAATGCCACGTCGTTCCACACACTTCGACGACGAAAATCGCGCCGTTGTCCAGCGCCCTGAATTCGCGGGAGTTGGGATCACCACCGTTCGCACAAGTGTCGACGAGTTTGACCGTTCCCGAGGTCGTGCCGTCGGAACCCCACAGACTCCAGTGGTACGGGCTTTGATTGTCGTAGATGCGCATCAGGAAACGCGACCCGACCGATTGAGCAAAGTGAATCTCGGTGTTGCCACTCGGATTGAAGTCCTTGATCAAGCGCGTACCCGCCTCCGTGCCATCACTGAACCACGGCTCGTGTCCGTTCGTTCCGTTGTTCACTCTGAACACGAAACCATTGCCGACCCCGTGAATCTGATCGACGTGCGAGTCGGCCCGACCGGGGGTCAGGTCGAACGTGCGGGTGCCGGCCACGGTGCCATCGGTGACGGTGAACTCCCAGCCTCGGGTTCCATCGAACGAACGGAAGAACAGTTTGTTTCCCGCGATGACGCCACTGTGAAACTCGGCATTACCCGAATTCTCGGGGGTGGTGTTGGTGTCGGCCAGAAGGAACGTACCCGCCACGGTGCCGTCGGTCGACCACAGTTCGCGACCATGCACACCGTCGTTGGCGTTGAACACCCATCGACTTCCGAGTTTGAACACGAAGTCGGAGTTCGAGCTGTTGTTGGCGGTGTTGATGTCGACCATCACACGTGTGCCCGCCGGCGAACCGTCCGTGACCCACAACTCTTCGCCGGTGGTCGGGTCGTTGTTCACGAACATCCGATTGCTACCAATATTCGTGAGGGTCACATCACTCCACGGACTGCTCGGATTCATCGGAACCAACCGTGAAGTTCCCGCCACCGTGCCATCGGAGCGCCACCAACGATGACCGTACTGGCAGTCGCTCGCGCGGAAAACCACGCCAGCGGTGAGGGCGGTCAGATCGCGAGTGTCCGGGTCACCATTGTTGAAGGTGCAACGTCCCGTGAGTCGAGTGGCGGTGCCACCATTCAGAGAGGTGCTCCAGATCGACCAGTAATCGCCGATGTGGAGCGACAGGTAGACCGTGTTACCGACGATGGTCGCGGAGTTGATTTCCGTGTTCCCCGTTGCGTTGAAATCACCCAGCGATCGCGTGCCGGCCATGGTTCCGTCGGTGATCCATGGCTCGTGGCCGATCGAGCCGTTGTTGTATCGAAACACCACCTGGCCGTTGGGCAGTGGTTGCATCTGATCGATCGAGGAGTCCGCGGTGCCCGGGGTGACGTCCAGGATCATGCTGCCCGCCGTGGTTCCGTCCGTGACGCCGATCTCCCAACCGGTGCTGGGGCTGTATAAGCGGAAATAGGCTTTGTTGCCAGCGGCCACGATGGTTTGGATTGAACTGTTCGAACCGTTTTGTGTGGTGGTGTTGAAATCCTTCAACATCCGTGTTCCCGCCGCGGTGTAGTCGGTGATCCACAACTCGTCACCGTTGATGCCGTCAGAGGCCCGGAAAACCACTCGTTCGGGGGAGCCGAAACGCGCGAAATAGGCCGCACCCGAACCCAAGTTGTACGGGTTGATGTCTCCGAATGATCGCGTTCCGGCGGCGGATCCGTCGGTCACCCACGGTTCGTTGCCGGTGGCGGCCGATCCGGCCGTGTAGAAGGCCTTGTCGCCCGAGTAAGTGAGGCTCGACATGGGGAAATTGTCGTTCGGGTCCGGGTCGAGTGACACCGTGCCGGCCACCGTTCCGTCGGAGCGGTACCACACGTCGTTGGTTTCGGTGTTGAACCGCACCACGACACCCGCACCGAGAGCTCGAATCTCTTGAGCCCGATAACACCACCAGCATTGGTTGGACGGATTGTCGGGGCTGGCACTCGTGAGACGGCGCGTTCCCGCGACGGTGCCGTCGGACACGTACAACTCGTAGCCCGTTCGTCCGTTGGGCATGGGCCACACGTTGTCGGCATCGCTGGTCTCGAACAGAACTTTGGTGCCCAGGATGGTGAAGCGTTCATACGTGCCGTCACTCGTGCCGGCCCGAGAGTCGAGCACCATGCGCGTGCCGGCCGACGTGCCGTCGGAGAACCACAGTTCCCACCCCTGGTTCTGTGACCAACCACGGAAATAGACGCCGGCTGACGTAGCGATAAAAATGTAATCCGCGCCATTGACCCCACCGGGATTGATGTCCTTCACCATGCGGGCACCGGCCGACGAGTTGTCGGTGACCCACAACTCACGGCCGTGGCGACCATCGTCAGCAATGAAGAACTTCTGGCTGCCGGCGGCGACCATCGGATTCGGATGCGAACCTTGGGTCGTCTCGGGGATGCCGGTGACGCGCGACGTTCCCGCCGTCGTGCCGTCGGTTTTCCACAGAACACCGCCCGATGAGCCGTCGTTGGCCCGGAAATACGCGAGGGTTCCGGCGGGCTGGAATTCGGCCGGGTCCGAGTTCCCCACTCCCACGTTGATGTCTTTGATGAGGGTCGTGCCCGCGTCGGTCGCGTCGGTGATCCATAGTTCGCGACCGATGTCGGCGCCCACGGCGGAAAAGATGATCTTGTTGTTCCACACGGTGAGGTTGCTCGGGTAACCATCGCCGTCGGGGTTGATGTCTTTCACCAACACGGGTTGGGCGTTGGCCACCGAGGTGTCGATTTTCCACAGTTCCCACCCGATGTCGTTGCGATACGACCGAAAGACCATGGTGTTGCCCAACATCACCATCTCTTCGGGGCTGGAAAAGTCGTTGATGGGCGACGAGTCCGCCAACTGTCTGATTTCCGGTGTCCCCGTGGCGTTCGACTCGGTGGCCGAGCGCACCGAGACCACGGCCACCGAGGTGGCCACGACGGTGGCGGCAATGGCCCACGAGCGGGCCTTGGGCGAACGAAAGACGGATTTCGCGAGCGTCAACATCAATGATCCCCATTCATATGTCATACGACTCGCCAGTTATAGCCCGCATGAATGGATCCAATCAAGGTCTGGCCCGTGAACCCCGAGAAAACACTCCGTCCTCAGCCTGCGACTCTGGGTGGAGACGATGGGAATCGAACCCACGACCTCCTGCTTGCAAAGCAGGCGCTCTACCAATTGAGCTACGTCCCCTTCTCGGCCCTCGAAGGCTACCCCGTACTGTGGCTCCCATGACCCGTCTGCAGTTCGGAACGTTCCTCGCGCCACACCATCCGGTGGGCGAGAACCCCACGCTCCAGTTCCAGAGTGACCTCGACTTCGCCGCCCACCTGGACCGTCTCGGCTTCGACGAGTTCTGGTGCGGAGAGCACCATTCCAGTGGTTGGGAAATGATCGCGTCGCCCGAGATGTTTCTGGCCGCCGCCGGACAACGCACCCACAACATCAGATTGGGAACCGGCGTGGTGTCGCTGCCCTATCACCATCCGTTCAACGTCGCTCAGCGCATCGTTCAGCTCGACCACATGACCAAGGGTCGTGCCATGTTCGGAACCGGTCCGGGTGCGCTCCCGAGCGACGCGTGGACCCTGGGTATCGATCCCTTGGTGCAGCGCGACCGCCAGGACGAAGCGATGGGCGTGATCACCCGCTTGCTGCGGGGCGAGGATCGATTCAGTCACGAGAGCGACTGGTTCACCTTGCGCGACGCCCAACTGCAGTTGTTGCCGGTGCAAGAGAACATTCCCATGGCCACGGCATCGACGTTGTCGCCGTCGGGCATGCAGTTGGCCGGCAAGTACGGATGCGGGGTGTTGTCGATCGCGTCCAACAGCACCGCGGGCCTCGCGGCTCTTCCCACGCAATGGTCGTTCGCCGAGGAGTCGGCGGCCAAGCACGGTCAGACCGTGGATCGTCGCAACTGGCGAGTGTTGCTGAGTTTCCACATCGCCGAAACCCGCGAAGAGGCGCGTCGACAGTCGGTGGACGGTTTGCATCGTTGGCACAACGAATACAACGTCTGGACCCTGGGTCGACCCGGAGCACAGCACGTCGACGACAAGTGGGCGTTGATGGACATGATGAGTTCGGGCGGTGCGGTCGTGGGCACACCGGACGATCTGGTGAACGCCATTCGCAACCTGCAGGAGATCACCGGTGGTTTCGGTGTGCTACTCGGATTCGCCCACGACTGGGCGAACCGTGAGAACACCCTGCGTTCGTGGGACCTAGTGGCGCGATACGTCATCCCCGAGATCAATGGCTCCACCACGCGTCTGCGTGATTCGCAAAAGTTCCTCAACGACAATCAGGCCACGTTGATGGCCGGCGCCGGTGCCGCGGTGATGCAGAAGATCCTCGGTGATCAGCGCGCGTCCCAAGAGTTGGGCGTGATGATGCAGCAGATGCAACAGAAGTCCGATGATCGTTCCACCACGTTCCGTCCCGGGGGCGGCGTTCGCGACGAACAGTTGCCACAGGAGAAGTAGTCATGCGCGTCGACGTGATGGTCACCCCACAACCACTCGCCAAGACGGGGCCGTTGGCGCGTCGAGCCCTCGACGCCGGATACGCCGGCATGCTCTTCACCGAAGCGGGTCGCACCGCGTACCTGAACGTCGCGGCCTCCGCGTTGGCCGCGCCGGGTTTGGAACTGTCCACGGGTGTGGCGGTGGCGTTCCCCCGCTCTCCGTTCGTGACCGCGTCCACCGCATGGGAGTTGCAGGAAGCCTGCGGTGGTCGTTTTCGTTTGGGGCTCGGAACACAGGTCAAGGCCCACATCGAGCGGCGCTACGGCATGGAGTTCTCGCGCCCCGGACCGCGCATGCGCGATTACATCCTCGCGGTGAAGGCGTGTTTCGCGGCGTTTCGAGGCGCGCCCCTCGATCACCACGGAGAGTTCTACGATCTCTCGTTCATCACTCCGCAATGGAGTCCGGGCAAGATCGATGCTCCGGATCCCAAGGTGGACGTGGCCGCCGTGAACCCGTGGATGCTGCGCATGGCGGGCGAAGTTGCCGACGGTGTGCACGTTCATCCCATCGGTGAACCCGGTTACCTGCGTCGCCACGTGGTGACCAACGTGGCCGAGGGCGCCCGATCGGCGGGACGCGATTCGTCGGAGATCGATCTCATCGTTCCGGTGATGACCATCGTCGGCGACACGGACGCCGAACGCCACGCCGAACGCGAACACGCGCGCACCATGTTGAGTTTCTACGGATCCACGCCGAACTACGCCTTCGTGTGGGACGAGGCCGGATTCGAGGGAACCACCTCGCGCATTCGCGAGAAACAAAAAGCGGGCGACTTCGCCGGCATGGCGGCGCAGATCACCGATGAACACCTGGCGGTGTTCGCCGTGGAGTCGTCGTGGGACGGACTCGCCTCGGCCCTGACCGATCGATACGCGGGCATGGCCTCCCGTGTGGTCTTGTACAACGCGGCCCGTGATCCCGATCGATTCGAGCGATACGGAGCGGTGGCCCGCACCGTCTCCGCCACCTCGCACTGACCTCACGGGTAGCCTGCCCCCATGGCCGGCGACCTGATCTACGCATTCCGAATCACGCGCCTGCCGTTGCTCGATGCCGGCGGAGCGAACATCGGTCGACTCGAGGACATCGTGGTCGTGCCGGGTCACGCCGGAAGCACTCCCCGCGTGGTGGGCTTCACCGCCACCAGTCAACGTCGACGTATTTTCGTGAACGCCGGTCGGGTGGCCGAGTTGGGTGCCGACGGTGCCCGCCTGCGAAGTTGGGACATCGACCTGAACCCGTTCAAGGCGAAGCCCGGCGAGAAGTTGTTGGGGCGCGACATCATCGATCGACGCGTCGGCGACGAGTTCGTCAGCGACGTCGCCTTGCGCGAACGAGTGGATTCACGCTCGGGTGGATGGGAAGTGGCCCAGGTTCGCCTCGCCAAGCGCACCGCGCTTCGTCGTCGCCCCAGTCATCGATTGGTCGATTGGCGCGAGGTCGCCCACCTTTTCGCCGCCACCACCGAGATGGCCGCCGAAGCCGCGCGACTGCACGACATGCACCCCACCGACGTGGCCGCCGTGGTTCGCTCGCTTCCGCTGGCGCAACGACGACAGTTGGCCGAGGCCATGGACGACGACCGTTTGGCCGACGTGCTCGAAGAGTTGCCCGAAGCCGAACAGGTTGGTCTGATCGAGGGACTCGACCTCGAACGTCTGCTCGACGTGCTGGACGAGATGGAGGTCGACGACCTCGCCGACCTGTTGGCCGAGATGCCCGGTGAACAACGCACCCGAATCCTCGAGGCCATGGACGACGAGGACGCCGCCATGATGCGACGACTTCTGGCCTACGAGGAAGGCACCGCGGGCGGAATGATGACCCCCGAAATCATCGTGCTCGGAGCGAACTCCACCGTGGCCGAAGCTTTGGCCCAGATCCGGGACCCGGAGCGCGGCGTCTCCATCGCCGCTCAGGTGTTCGTCTGCCGTCCGCCCTACAAAGCACCCACCGGCAAGTACCTCGGTGTGGTTCACTTTCAGCGGCTCCTACGCGAGCCACCCAGCATGGAGTTGGGCCGTTGTCTCGAGAACGAGCCGACGGTGAAGCCCGACATCAGCGACCGCGAGGTTGCCGAGCGGCTGGCCTCGTACAACATGCTCGCCGTTGGTGTGTGCGATGAGGCCGATCGCTTGCTGGGCGCCATCACCGTCGACGACGTGCTCGACCGCACGTTGCCCGCCGGTTGGCGTCAACGTCGCCGCCAGGAAACACCCATTCGTTGAGATTTCGTTGAAGGGAGGAACGCCATGAACAGACGAGATGACCTGGCCGTTCCCCGTCAACGTCGCCGCTTCGGCCCTCACTACGACAACGATGCGTTCGGTCAATTCTCCGAGTCCATCGCGCGCACCCTCGGAACCGCTCGTTTCCTGGTGTGGCAGTCCTTCACCATCATCGTGTGGATCTCGTACAACGTGCTCGTTCCGGATTCGTTCCGGTTCGACCCGTGGGGCCGCGGATTGGTGCTGCTCACCTTGGTTCTCTCGTTGCAAGCGTCGTACGCCGCACCGTTGATCCTGTTGGCCCAGAACCGACAGGAGGCTCGCGACCGCGCGCAAGCCGAAGTCGATCGCCGAGTGGCCGAACGCACCCAGGCCGACACCGAGTTCCTCGCGCGCGAGATCGCCAGCGTTCGCGTGTCGTTGACCGACATGGTGACCACCCAGGATCTACGGGATCACCTCGACGTCGAGGAATTGAGCGAACAGATCGACCGCCTCACCAAGGTGGTGGCGTCACTGGCCGACCGACTGGATCGCCTGGATCCTCTCGAACGGTAGTTCTCGCTCCGCTGACCATCGGATCGCGACAACGGGTACATTGTCCGTCAGTCGGACGTTTGTCCGCAACAACGACCACTCCCGAGGAGACACCGCCATGGCCGGATCACCCACTCGCCTTCATCACACCGCGTACCTCTCGAAGGACCTCGAGGCCACCCGAGCCTTCTACGAGGACCTCGTGGGTCTGCCCTTGGTCGCCACGTGGTCCGAGACCGATGAGTTGTTCGGAGCCGAGCGCGTGTACTGCCACTGCTTCTTCGGCATGCCCGACGGAAGCGCGTTGGCCTTCTTCCAGTTCGCGAACCAGAGTGATCAGGATCTCTTCGACCCGGAGCTCACTCCGTCGCCATTTCGCCACATCGCACTCAACGTGAGCGCACAAACCCAGGACGAGATCTTCGCTCGCCTTCAGGCCGCGCAATGGAAGACCGACGGAACGTACGTGCTCGAGCACGGCTACTGCCGTTCGCTCTACACCGAGGATCCCAACGGCATGTTGCTCGAGTTCACCTCCGACTGTGAGGGAGCCGAGGCGATCAACGCCGAGCGGCGGCGTGACGCCCACGCCACGCTCAAGCGTTGGCTCGCTGGTGATCACACCAGCAACAACACCTACCGCTGACGTCCACGACCTCCCCCCATCGTGATGACGGCGACAACCTTGTTCGTGCATGGCTCGTTCATGTCGGGATGGTGTTGGTTGCCCGTCATCGAACGCCTCGAACGTCATGGGGTCGATTGTCGAACGATCGATCTCCCGTTCACGTCTCTCGCCGATGACGTCGATGCATTGACGCGACGGATCGACGAGTTGGTCGCGAGCGGTCCGGTGACCGTCGTCTGCCACAGTTACTCCGGAATCGCCACTTCCATGGCCGGACATGCGGCCGAACGACTCGTCTATGTCGCCGCCCGTCTCCCCAAGCCGAACGAATCGCCGATGGCCATCAGCCCTCGGTGGGGATCGGTCGACTTTCGTGAATGCATCAACGAGACGACGACGGGTGAGTCCACCCTCGATCCGAGAGCCGAACATTTGTTGTTCAATCGCAGTCCTCGTGGTCTGGCGAGAGTCGCGATCGAGAGACTGCGACCCATGCGCAGCGAGATCCCCGTCGAACCCATCGACGATCCGGCGTGGATGTCGGTGTCGACGACCTACGTGGTGTGCACCGACGACCTGGTAGTCGACGTCGAACAACAGCGAAGTCGTGCGGCACTCGTGAACCGCATGGTCGAAATCGACTGCGATCATTCACCCTTCTTCTCCGCTCCGGATCGATTGGCGGAAGTGGTGTGGCAATGACTCAACGCATGTTCTTGGTGGACGGCAGAGTCGACAGCCGAACGAAGTCCTCGGTGATGGATCTCGCTGTTTCGAGTAGTCGAGGTAGGTGCTCTTTCTTCAACACGGCGATGGACGTCTCGGCCGCGTGCACGGTGACATTCAAGGCGGCGATCGTGCGACCCTCGCCATCGCGCACCGGAGCGGCGATCGACCTGATACCCCACGACAACTGTTCGTCCGACAGTGCCCACCCGCGCTTTCGAACATCGACGAGGGTCTCGGCGAGTTGTTTTCGTGAGGGCTTCACCCGTGGAATCACTTGCGAATTGGATGGAAGGCGTAGTACGCGATCCAGTTCGGCCTCGGAGAGCCCGGCCAGCAGCACCTGGCCCATCGACGTCGCCGCGGCGGGCAATCGAGTTCCGATCTGCACCGACAAACCGATGATCTTGGACACCGGAACACGCGCCGTGTACACGATGTCGCTGCCGTCCAACTGCGACATCGAACTGGACTCGCGAGTGACCCGCACCAATTCCTGCATGTGCGGTCGTGCGACATCCCACATTCCTTGCGCGTCTATGTACGACGTACCCAACTCCAGAACTTTCGGGGTCAGGACGTATTCGCCATCCACCGAGCGGACGTACCCGAGTGTTTCGAGCGTCAACAGGAGTCGGCGAGCCGTGGGTCGAGCCAACGAGGTTGACGCCGCCACTTCGCTCACCGTCAACGACATGTGCGACGTCGAGAAAGCTTTGATGACGTCCAGTCCGCGCGCGAGGGCCTCCACGAAATCACGGTCGTCTTTCATGAGCCCAATTGTCCCAGATTCCGACCACCCCGAAGGATGCACCCCATGAATTCAGCCAAACCCCTCGACGGACTTCTCGTTGCCGACCTCTCCCGAGTCCTGGCCGGTCCGTACTGCTCCATGCTCCTCGCCGACATGGGAGCCACCGTCATCAAAGTGGAGAGCTCACTCGGTGACGACACCCGAACCTGGATGCCTCCGGTGAAAGACGACGTGTCGACGTACTACATGTCGATCAACCGCAACAAGAAGTCGATCGTGCTCGACTTCGGCGACCCCGACGACCTGGCCCTCGTGAAGAAGCTGGTGGCCCGAGCCGACATCTGCCTCGAGAACTTCAAGGTCGGATCACTCAAGAAGTTCGGACTCGACTACGAGTCGGTTAGCGTCGACAACCCGTCGCTCATCTACTTGTCCATCAGTGGTTTCGGGACCGCCGGTGGCGCGTCGTTGCCGGGATACGACCTCATCGTCCAAGCCGTCTCGGGCTTGATGAGCCTGACCGGGGAACCCGACGGACCTCCGTTCCGCGCCGGAATCTCGGTCTTCGATGTGATGACCGGCCTTCACGGTCTGATCGGTGTGTTGGCCGCGCTCAACAATCGTCACAACACCGGTCGTGGACAGCACGTTGAAGTGAACCTTCTCGCCACGGCGATGTCGGGTCTCGTGAACCAAACCGCCGCGTACACCGCGGCGGGTGTGGTGCCGTTCCGGATGGGAAATGCTCACCCCAGTCTCTTCCCGTACGAGGCTCTGCCCACCAAGGATCGGGATCTCATCATCACCGCCGGCAACGACAAGCAATTTCGTTCGCTGTGTCAGGTTCTCGGCATCGAGCAGATCGCCGACGATCCCCGCTTCGCCGTGAACGCCGATCGCACCAAGAACCGCGAGGAGTTGCGACCACTTCTCGTCGAGAAGTTGCGCGAATGGATGTCGGACGATCTCTTCATCGCGCTCAACAAAGTGGGAGTGCCGTGCGGTCCGATCAACTCCATCGGAGACGGAGTGGAGTTGGCCGAGCGCCTCGGTCTGCGCCCTCGGGTGACGGTGGGCGAGGGTGATCGTGAGGTCACCTTGGTGCGCAACCCCATCACCTTCAGTGACGGTGAATTGGAATACCGCCTACCCCCGCCATTGTTGGGGGAGCATTCGGACGAGATTCGCACATGGATCTCGGGATTGGAGTGACATGACCCCCACCTATCGCACCGGGCTCGGCACGAGCGACGCCGACAGCATCACGTTGCTCGGACACGATCTCGCCAGCGAGTTGCTCGGCAAGATCTCCTTCGGAGAACTCGCCTACTACCTCATCGCCAAGACCCGACCGACCAAGGGTCAGTTGGTCATGTTCGAAGCGGTGCTCACCGCGCTCGCCGATCATGGTTTCACTCCCACCGCCATCGCGGCACGGCTCACCTATGCCAGCGCTCCCGATTCACTTCAGGGTGCACTGGCGGCCGGATTGCTCGGAGGTGGATCGCGTTTCCTCGGAGTCACCGAGAACTGCGCGTTGTTCCTCGATGATGAGCTGAAGCGCATCGGCGATCTCCCCACTTCACCCGCGGGTTGGGACGACGTGGCCCGCGAGTCGGTGCGTCGGCAACGGGAGGCGGGGTCGTTCGTTCCCGGTCTCGGACACCCCGTTCACAAACAGGGAGATCCCCGCACACCGGTGCTCATGCAGCTCGCGCGCGACAACGGAACGTTCGGTCCTCACCTCTCGCTCTTCGAAGCAATCGGTCGGGTGCATTCCGAGATCTTGGGCAAACACCTGCCCCTCAACGGGGCCGGAGTGTGTGGGGCGGTGCTGGCCGACCTCGACCTGCCCCTCGGGGTGATGCGCGGGGTGGCCTTGCTGGCCCGATGCGCCGGGATCCTCGGACACCTGGTCGAGGAACAGACACACCCCATTGGCGTGGACATCTACATGAACGTCGACCGCAACATCGACTATCAACCGCCCGCCCACTGAGACGCTCACACTGATATCCACCACCCCCGTGTCCGCATTTCGGTACGTTGTCCGCCAGTCGGGCAACCAGCCCGTGTCCCCTGGGGGTATCAAACATGAGTAATTCACTGGCGCCCAGCGCCTCGCAGCGTTGGCACAAATGGGTGGCCGAGCATCCGGTCGGGAGCCTGGCCCTGATCGGCGTCATCGCCACCCAACTCGGCACGTACTTCGGGTACTGCTTCCAGGCCATCGGCTTGCCCCGGCTTCCCTGGCCGGCGTTCAACGGAGCCCTCGTCGGCGGAGCCGACACGTGGGGTAGCCCCGTCTCGCAGTATTGGGCTGGTCAGTCGATTCACTTCGTGAACGGCGTGATCTTCGCGATCCTGTTCGGCGTCATCGCCCACAAGCAGATCCCGGTGAAGGGTCACGTGGCCAAGGGCCTCATCTACGGCGTCGTGATGACCATCATCAGCATGGGCGTTCTCGTTCCCTACGCCTACGCACCCAAGCAGGGCTACGGCCTCTTCTGCTTCAGTGGCCCCGACGGCTGGAAGCTTCCGGCCGGAGTGTTGCTGTGGCACCTCATTTACGGAGCCGTCATCGGCCTTCTGTATCAGCCCAAGGACGAGAACTGATTTAGTTCACACCTCGAACGAGGGCCCGGTCACCGCATGGTGGCCGGGCTCTTTTCGTTTCCGGACCCGACTACGAAAAGAGTCTCCGACCGGCGATCTCGCAACCTTGCGACAACGCGGCGAGTTTGGCGAAGGCCACATCCGGATCGATCGTGGTGGTGCCCACGTGCACCGAGAACCCACAGTCGACGCCGGCCATCAAGCGTTCCGGGTCGACGATCTCGGCCCAACGCTCGAGTCGTTGAGCGACCAGTTCGGGATGCTCGATGTAGTTGCTCTGTGGCTCGATGACTCCCGGGCAGATGAACTTGTGGTCCGGAACTCCACTCTCTTTCAGCGCCTGCCATTCGTGAGCGTGACGCGGATTCGCACCCTCGAACAAGACGGTCTGCGGCTTGGCCTTCCAGACGATGTCGATGAAGTCGTTGATCGGCACGTCATGATGATGCGGACCGGCGTAGTTGCCCCAGCACAGGTGCATTCGCAGCTGTTCCGCGGGAATGTTCCGAACCGCGTGGTTGAGTGCTTCGATGTTCACCTCGATCGTGCGTCGATACTCCGCAAGATCCATGTGGGCGTAGGCGCTGTGACGTCCCATCGCCAGGTCGGGGCAGTCGAGTTGCACCACCGCACCGGCGGCCGCGATCGCTTCGTATTCGAAACGCATCGCCTCGGCGATGGCGAACACGTACTCGTCACGAGTCGCGTAATGCTCGTTGTTGAAGAACACCGAGATGACTCCGGGCGATGCCGCGCTCGTGAAGATCTGCTCGTGGCCATGAGCGGTGGCTGCCTTTCGCAACTCGACCATGTCGCGCACGGCCGCTTCACGGTCGATCACGGTGATGTCGGCCGTGCACGCCGGAGCGGCGCGTTTGCGACGACCGGGGTTCCCGGCCACGGCTTCGGCGCTACGAGGGAAATCCTGCAGATCCTCGAAGAAGTAGTTCTGAACCGATTGCCCGTTGAACCCCGACAGTCGATCCTTGACGTAGGTGGCGTAGGACGGCTTCGACATCTCGCCGTCGTTGATGACGGTGACGCCGGCCTCCACCTGCCGCTTCACCACCGAATCGATGGACCGAATGATCTCGGCGTCGAGAGCCTCACGATCGACCGGAATACCGTCGTTGACGGCGAACATCAACCGGATGAGGTCGTCGGGCCGGGGAAGGCTGCCGGTGTGGCTGCTGGGAATCACTCGCGATGCGGACATGTGTCCTCCTGTCGGACGAAGTTACACCGGCCGTCGGGTGTCGACGTCACCGACACGCGGCGCAACGACCGAGCAGGTCGAGGCGGTGTCCGGTCAACACGAAGCCGGCATCGGCCACCGTGGGGGCCAGACCTTCGTCCAGCAGTCGCTCCACCCTTTCGGGGATCTCGATGTCGAGAACCTGCCCGCACGTGATGCACACCAGATGGTGGTGATGGCCTTTCATCTCCTCGGCCAATTCGAACGCCGCCCGGTCGCCGTTCGTCAACACCTTCACCACGACACCGGCCGATTCCAGAACCGCGAGATTCCGATACACGCTGCTCTGGGGAAGGTCGCGAGCGGCATCGACGATTTCGGTGGCGATCATCGGATGCGCGGAACGGCTCAATGCATCCACCAACTGTCGTCGGCCCTCGGAGTACCGCTGATCGACGGCCGCCAACCGGCGTTGCGCGATTTCGTGAACGTCGATGGTCGACACGTTCAGGCTCCCGATCCGACGTACTCGAAAATCGTGATGCCGCGCTTGATCACGTCATCCAGAATCGCGCCATTGGGAAGGTCGGCCGAGCCCAACACCACGACGCCCGTCGGGAGAGCCGATGACAGAACGGACGCCGCCGCGGCACATGCCACCGCGCCACTGATGATGCCGGTGCGTTCGGCGGTGCCGGCCACTTCCGTGCGTCGCTCTCCACCTCGCGATCCACGAATCTCGACGCGCACACCACCGAGACCACCTTCGGCATGTGGGGGCGACATCATCGGTAGACGCGCGGTGAGTCGATCCCGACGGGTGGCCGACACGCGCGCACTGATGCGCGTCGCCGACGGGAACGCCCGCTGCAACGTGAGGGGATCGGCCAGTTCGGCGCGATAGCAATCACGACTTCCGATGGGCTCGGGAAACCACAGAAGTTCGCGTCCACTACCCCCGGGTCGCGTGATCCACTGTCCGTCATGCCATCCGGGGGCATCTCCGGCCAAGGCGCGATGATGCTGACGGGCGCACGCCGGTCCACCGGTGCCATGCACGCCCACATGTATTTCGTCGATGACGTCGACGCGCGACGCCAGTTCCGCCACCAACAACCCCGACAAACCGGGGCTCGCCGCCGCTCCCACCACGATCGACACACCGTTGGCGCGAGCGACCGCGTCCAACTCCAGCAAGTCGCGAACATCGTCCACGTCGTCGCTGCTGCACACCACGCTCACACCACGCTCCACCAATCGTCGTGTCAATGAGCTCTGTCGTGACGGCATGGCCAGCACCACCACCGAGGTTTCGTCCGGACGAACGTCGATCGCACTGTCGATGGGCCGCGCCTTGAGGGCTTGGGCCGTGACCTCCTGAACGTCGGGACGACGATCGTGAACGAGAACGGGAATGGACGACGACGTCAACTGACGGGCCACCCGGGCACCGACCACTCCGAGCCCCACCACCGCGACCGACATGTCGTTCACGACGGCGGTCGGGTGAGTTCGCGCCAACCACCTCGTTCGGGTGGAACTCCGCCCTTACCGCGAATGCGCAGGATGGCCGCGGCGATTCCGGTGAGCGTGATGGCGGCGATGGCTCGACGGAGCATCTTCATGAATATCAATCTAACCCCCGTCCCACTTTCCCCTCGGGGGTGTGTAATACCGTAAGGCGCCATGGATTGGATCTCCGACCCCACCGCATGGAGCGCCTTGGCCGCGCTCCTCACCCTCGAGATCGTGCTCGGCGTCGACAACGTCGTGTTCATCTCGATCTTGGCCTCGAAGTTGCCTCCCGGGGAACAAGAGCGAGCCCGCAAGGTGGGATTGTTGGCCGCGGGCGGCATGCGCGTTCTTCTGCTGTTGGCCGTGGGTTGGGTGATCACTCTGAAAAAGGAGCTCTTCGCCATCGGCTCGGTGGGCTTCAGCGGCAAGGAGTTGATCCTGTTGGCCGGCGGCCTGTTCCTGATTTACAAGGCCACCAAGGAGATCCACCACAAGTTGGAGGGTGACGCGGGCGAAACCTCGGCCAAGGTGGCCCCCACGTTCGCGGCCGTCATCGCCCAGGTGATGTTGCTCGACCTGGTGTTCTCCATCGACTCGGTGATCACCGCCGTCGGCATGACCACCTACGTCTGGGTGATGGTCATCGCCATCGTCACGGCGGTCATCGTGATGTTGGCCGCATCCAAGGCCATCTACACCTTCGTCAACGCCCATCCGTCGGTGAAGATGTTGGCGCTCGCCTTCTTGTTGTTGATCGGCACCACGCTCATCGCCGAGGGGTTCGGACAGAAGATCCCCAAGGGCTACATCTACGCGGCGATGACGTTCTCGGTGTTCGTCGAGGTTCTCAACATCGGATCGCGACGCAAGAAGAAGGCCGTCGAGCCGTTGCACCTGCGTGAGCCGGTGGTCGCCGACAAGTAGCCAGCGGGCTGGGTTGGTGGGGCTAACAAGAATCGAACTTGTGACCTCATCCTTATCAGGGATGCGCTCTAACCGACTGAGCTATAGCCCCAGCGGTTTGCCACCCTATCGGCGGACGATCCGAACCCTCAACCGCGGGTGCGGAGCTTCTTGGGTTCCGGATCCGGCTTCTCTTCCAGCACGGTCATCCGCACCCCGCCCACCAGGTCGGTGATGAGGTTGAAGGTGGTCACCATCAGGACCGCGAGTCCGGTCAGGCCCACCACGAGGAAGAGCCCGAGAATCCACGCCTGATGGAAGAGTTCGCCGCCCTTGAACTCGAAGGACTCCCAACCGAAGCTCTCGAGGAAGCGTTCCACGTTGTCGACGGTTCCGGTGGCGTTGGCCACGTTCCACAGCAGGACCCCCGCCAGCAACAGCGTGAGGTACAGCACGAAATGAAACACCAGCGTCACCTTGAAGACGCTCCAGACATCGATGTGGCGGATGATGCGCGTTGTGCGGCGAACGGGGCGGCGTTCGAACACCACTGTTCGAGAAGGAACGGTCTCGGGCGCACGTGACCGCGTGCGAGTGCTCGGCGCGGGAGTTGGCGCGGGGGCAGATGTGGGTGGCGCGGGCGTCACCGGCTCATCGTCGGGCAGGACCGCCGGCACGATGAAGAACGGATCGTCGCGACGACGGTCGTCCGCATCGGATCGAGAGTCGTCGGTTCCCACGCGATCAGCGTAGAACACCGCTGGGGTGGTTCGGTGTCGCGTCAACCGCCAACGGCATCGGAACGAAAGGTCCGACCATCTCGCGTGGTCACGACGATGGTCAACCGTCGTCCGTGATCTTCATCGATCCATTCCATCGACGACAGGGATGCGCCATTGCGACGCGCTGTTTCGTTGGCCGCCTCCGGTCCGTCGACGATTCCGGCCAACACCACCGCATCGGCCACCAGTTGCCCACGCCGAAACTCCACATCGTGGGCATTGACGTTGACCAACCCCACCATGGTGGTCGCCGTGAGTGCGACCACCGCCAACAGCGGAAGGATCACTCGTCGTCGGTTGCCAGGATCAGCGCCACGGACGTGACCTGCTGACCAGGCTCGACCGTCATCACCTTCACGCCCGAGGCCGTGCGGCCTTGCGACGAAATGGTGCGGACATCGGTGCGGATGGTGGTGCCTCCCGAGGAGACCGCCACGATTTCGTCGTCGATGCCCGCCATGAAGGCCGCCACCACGTAGCCCTTCTTCTCGCGCACCTGAATTCCGCGCACGCCGATGCCACCACGGGATTGACGGCGGAACTTGTCCAGTTGAGTGCGCTTGCCGTAGCCCGCTTCGGTGACCATCAAGATGGCGGCGTCATCGCGCGCGAGGTCGGCCGAGACCACTTGGTCGCCGGGGCGCAACTTCATGCCCCGCACACCGGCCGCGGCTCGTCCCATCGCACGCACCTCGGTTTCCGAGAAACGAATGGTCATGCCCGACTTGCTGACCATGAAGATGTCGTCGTTGCCGGTGGTGACGATCACGCGCATCAACTCGTCGCCGTCACGCAGGTTCAGGGCGATCAAACCGTCACGACGTCCGTTGTCGTACTCATCGAACGACGTCTTCTTGACCACACCATCACGGGTGGTGAAGAACAAGTAGCGCTCGGCGTCGAAGGAACGGGTGTCGATGATCGCCTCGATGGTCTCGCCGATCTGCAACGGGAGCAAGTTCACGATGGGCACGCCCTTGGCGGCGCGTTCGCGTTCGGGGAGGTCGTGGGCGCGTAGGCGATACACGCGGCCGCGGTTCGAGAAGAACAGCAGATACGCGTGAGCCGTGGTGAAGATGACGTGCTTCACCACGTCCTCGCTCTTCAACTTGGCTCCGGCCACACCCTTGCCTCCGCGCTGCTGGTTGCGGAAGTTGCTGGCGGCCACTGACTTCACGTACTGGGCCTCGGTCATGAGGACCACCAACTCGGTGTCGTCCACCAGATCCTCGAGGCTCATCTCGCCGGCCTCGAAGGTGATGGGGCACACGCGTGGTGTGGCGAAATCGTTCTTGATCTCCGTCATCTCGTCGATGATCACGCCACGCAACTTCTTGTCGTCGGCCAGGATCGACTGGAACTCGGCGATCTTCTCGTTCAGTTGAGCGATCTCGGCCTCGAGGTCGATGCGCGACAGTCGCGTGAGTTGACGCAACTGCATGTCGAGAATGTCGATGGCCTGCACTTCGCTGAACTCGTAGGGCTTGGCCATCAACGCGGCTTTGGCCGCGCCCGCGTCTTCGCTCTCGCGAATCAACTTGATGATCGCATCGATGACGTTGAGAGCCTTGATGCGTCCTTCGAGCAAGTGCAGTCGGCGTTGGGCCTTGTCGAGACGGAACTCGGTGCGTCGAGTGAGCACCTCGATTTGGTGGCGGATGTAGCCGTTGATGGCGTCGATCAGCGTCAGCTGACGCGGAACGCCATCGACCAGGGCCACCATGTTCACGCCGAAGCTGGTTTGCAGTTGGGTCTGCTTGTAGAGATTGTTCAACACCACATTGGCGTTGGCATCTCGCTTCAGGGTGATGGTGAGGTTGGTCTTGCCGCCGGACGAACCGTCGTTCACGTCGGCGATGCCGTCGAGTTCGCCGTTGTCGACCAACTCTTGGATACGGCCCGCAATGGCCGAACAGCTGGTCTGATACGGGAGTTCGGTGACGACGATCTGCATGCCGCCACGCTTGGTTTCCTCGATGGTGGCGGTGGCGCGCATCTTGATGCTTCCGCGTCCGGTGCGATAGGCGTCGTTGATGCCGGACCGACCCAGGATGACTCCGCCGGTCGGGAAGTCGGGTCCCTTCACGATGCCCATCACGTCATCGTTCGACGCCTCGGGGTTGGCCAACACGTGCACGCACGCGTCGATCACTTCACCCAGGTTGTGGGGCGGAATGTTGGTGGCCATACCCACCGCGATGCCCTGGCTGCCGTTCACCAACAAGTTCGGGAATCGCGACGGCAGAACGGTGGGTTCCTCGCGTGATCCGTCGTAGGTGGCAACCATGTCGACGGTGTTCTCGTCGATGTCGGCCAACAGGTGCATGGCCAATGGATGCAGGCGACATTCGGTGTAACGGCTGGCGGCCGGTCCGAAGTCGGGTGATCCGTAGTTGCCGTGGAAGTCGATGAGTGGATGACGCAACGAGAACGGCTGCGCCATACGGACCAGTGCGTCGTAGATGGCGCTGTCACCGTGCGGGTGGTACTTGGCCATGGTGTCGCCGCTGACGCGGGCCGACTTCACGAACGGACGATCGGGCCGGAAGCCCTGCTCTTCCATGTCCCAGATGATGCGACGGTGCACCGGCTTCAGGCCGTCGCGCACGTCGGGAAGAGCGCGGGCCATGATGACCGACATCGCGTAGTCCAGGAACGAACGCTCCATCTCGTCCTGAAGGGCGACGGGCTGAACGGAGATGATCGGCTCGTCGGGTGTCGAACCTTCGTCGGGTGTGGGCGGGGGTGTCTTCTTGCTGGCCATCAGATATCGAGGAACCTCACGTCTTTGGCGTTGGTCTGGATGAAGTGTTTGCGGCTCTCGACGTCGTCGCCCATGAGCACGCCCATCACTTCATCGGCCAAGGCCGCTTCTTCGACCGTCACTTGCAGCAACGTGCGGGTGGCGTCGGACATGGTGGTGCTACGCAACTCTTCCCAGTCCATTTCGCCCAGACCCTTCAGTCGCTGGAACTCCTTCTTGTGGTTCGGATGCTCCTCGAGGAACCGGTTCTTGGCCAGGTCGTCCTTGAGGTAGATCTTTTCCTTGCCGATCTCGGTGGAATACAACGGCGGCTGCGCGATGTACACATAACCGGCTTCCACGAGAGGTCGCATCTGGCGGAAGAAGAACGTCAACAGCAACGTACGGATGTGGCTGCCGTCCACGTCGGCGTCGGCGAGGATGATGATCTTGTGATAGCGGGCCTTGGCCGCATCGAATTCGTCACCCACACCACCACCGATGGCCGTGACCAACGCGGTGACTTCGTTGTTCTTCAACATCTTGTCGAGTCGCGCGCGTTCGACGTTCAGGATCTTTCCGCGAATGGGCAGGATCGCTTGGGTGCGCGGATCGCGGGCGTCGAGCGCGGTGCCACCGGCCGAGTCACCCTCGACGATGAAAATCTCGCTCTCGTCGGGATTGCCACTGGTGCAGTCCTTCAACTTGTCGGGCATACCCGCGCCAGCCAGGGCGGTTTTGCGTCGCACGGCGTTGCGGGCGTTCTTGGCCGCCACGCGCGCTTGCGCGGCTGCTTGGGCCTTCTTCACGATCTTGTTGGCTTCGGTGGGATTCTCGTCGAGCCATTCGGCGAGACGTTCGTTGGTGACCTTCTGCACGAACGAACGCATGGAGACGTTTCCGAGCTTGGCTTTGGTTTGACCTTCGAACTGGGGCTCGGACAGTTTCACCGAGATGATGGCCGTGATGCCCTCGCGGATGTCCTCACCCAGAAGGTTGTCGTCTTTCTCCTTCAGCAAGCCGCGATTCTTGGCGTACTTGTTCACGACACTGGTGAGAGCGGTCTTGAAACCCTCCACGTGCATTCCACCTTCGATGGTGCTGATGCCGTTGGCGTAACCGTGGATTCCCTCGTGGTATCCGGTGTTCCACTGCAAGGCGATGTCGAGCATCTGCCCTTCGTCTTCGTCCTCGTAGTGCGCCACCTTGCTGAACAGCGCTTCCTTGGACTGATTCAGGTGCTTCACGAAATCGACGATGCCGCCCTTGTATTGGAACGTGACCTCTTGTTCCCTGCCGGGACGCTCGTCCTTGAAGGCGATCTCGAGGCCTCGGTTGAGGAAGGCCATGGTCTGCAGTCGTTCCAGAACGGTGCGCGCCACGAACTCGGTTCCCTCGGACGCGAAGATGGTGGGATCGGGAAGGAACGTGACCGACGTTCCGTTCTTGCGTCCGCGACCCGGTGTGTCACCGACGACAGAAATCTTGCCGGTCGGCTTGCCGCCATCGACGAATTCCATTTCGTGACGCTTCCCGCCGCGATCGATCTGCAGGTGAACACGCTTGGAGAGAGCGTTCACCACCGACACGCCCACGCCGTGAAGTCCGCCGGACACCTTGTATCCCTCGCCGCCGAACTTTCCGCCGGCATGGAGCACGGTCAGCACCACCTCGGCGGCGCTTTTCCCCTTGTGGGGCCCGGACGGGTAGGGGTCCACGGGAATTCCACGACCGTTGTCGTCCACACGGCAGGACCCGTCGGCCAGCAACGTGACCCCGATGCGGTCACAGTGGCCGGCCATGGCCTCGTCCACGGAGTTGTCGACGACTTCCCAGATCAGGTGATGGAGACCGGCCAAACCGGTGGAGCCGATGTACATGCCCGGACGCTTGCGAACCGGATCGAGGCCCTCGAGTACTTGGATGTCTTTGGCGCCGTAATCAGCGGTGGCGGTGGTGGTGCTCTTGGTGGACACGGATTCCTCTGTTGGACGGGCGAGCGGCGAGTCGGGCGCCTATGAGTGGGCAGGCCACGAACCGACGTGACACAACACGGAAAACCTTAGTCGCTGGGTGTGACACGGACGTGGCAATTCATCCCATTTATGCTGGGAAAACGCCGGTTTTTAGCGTCGTCGACGGACCCGAATTTCGAGACGTTCCACGGGTCCGGCGCCGGCCTCGGTGAGTCGTTGCAAGAGGTCGCTTTCGAGGAACTTCATCTGGGTCGCCCACGCCGGGTCATCCACCTGAACGACCAAGACCCCGGCATCCAATTTGAGTGGTCGCACGTGTTGGGCCACCGGCTCCCCCACCAGTTCGGCCCAGCGGGAGAACACCGTGACCGTGGTTTCACGGTCGCCTTGTCGCAAAGAACGCAGCAGTCGTTCGATGCCGGCGGACAACGGGCGCGGTTCGGTGCTCATGACTCCGTCACCCCCTCCTCAGGAATCTTGGCCTCGCGAATCATGGCGCCACCCTCGATCCGCAACACCCGATCCGGGTGGGCGGCCGGAGGAAGCAGGCTGGCCGTGGTGATCACCACCTGACCGGCGGGCAGGTTGCCCAGGAGGGCCGTGCACCGGTCCGGGTCCAATTCGCTCAGGACGTCGTCCAACACCAACAGCGGGGTCATGCCCGTGGTGTCGGAGACCAAACGGTGGGCGGCCAGACGCAACGAGAGGGCCAAACAGCGCATTTCGCCTTGGCTGGCATGGGTTCGTGCGGGTAGCGCTCCCAGGAAAAAGTCCACGTCATCGCGATGAGGGCCCACCGTGGACACTCCGCGGCGCACGTCATCGGAGCGGGCCGCCGCCAAAGCCGCGGCCAAGCCGGTTCGGCGCCAGGCGGGTTCGTACTCCAACCCCACCGCCATGGGGGCGCCAGCCAGGTGTTGGTAGGCCTCTTCCACCACCGGCTGCATCCGGGCCAACAGCGTGGCTCGCTCGTGGCCGATCTGGTCACCCACCTCGGCGAATTTCTGATCCCAGACGTCGAGTGTGTACGCCACGTCGTCGGACAGCCGTCCCCCGGCTTGTCGCAAAAGGGTGTTGCGTTGCTTCACGATGCGATCCAACTCGAGGCGTCGAGCGTCGTTCTTCAACGCGAGCGAGGCCAACGTTTCGTCCAAGAGGCGACGGCGTTCGCCGGGAGCACCCTTCACCAACTCCAGATCGTCGGGAGAAAACACCGTGACGCGTAGCACCCCGAACAAATCACGCGTTCGCGCCAAACGTTGCCGATTCACTTGAACGTTCACGCGACCCTGCCGCTGAATTTGCACCTCGATCAACATCTCTCGACCGTCGGCGTGTCGCACGGTGGCACGAATGGTGGCGAAGTCCGCACCCTCGCGAACGAGTGCGACCGTGGGACTCTGCCGGAAGCTGTCGAGTGTGGCCAGGAAGGCCATGGCCTCGGCCACGTTGGTTTTTCCTTGAGCGTTGCGTCCGACGATGGCGGTCACGCCCGGCGTCAAATCGAACGTGGCGGAGATGTAGTTGCGGAAGTCGACGAGCTCGAGTTGCTCGACGATCATCACGACTTGAGTGGCATCAACAGATACGTGAAGTTGGGTTGACCCACACCCTTGATGACGGCGAGTTTGCCGGGCTCACTGGTTTGAATGGTCACGTCGTCGGTGCCACAGGCTTCGAGACCCTGCGTCAGCAGTTCGTTGTTGAAACGAATCTCGATGTCGTTGCCCGCGTGATTCGCGTCCAGTTGCTCGGTCGCTTCACCATTGTCGGGAGTGATCATGCGCAACGTCACGGCGATGCCGGAGATCTGCATTCGCAATGGGGTGCCGATGGGATCGCGGGCCACCAGCTTCACGCGACGAATGGCTTCGGTGAGCGGCTCGCGGGCCACGGTGAGAGTGTTCGGAAGGTTCGGCGGGATCAGGCGCTGGTAGTCCGCGAACGATCCGGTGAGCAAACGAGTCACCAAGCGCACGCTTCCCGCTTCGAAGGTGACGTCGTTCTCGGTGATGTTCATCGAGACGCGTTCTTGCTTGTCCAGCAAACGCAACAATTCGCTGAGCGCGCGTGCCGGGACGACGACACTCTTGCCATCGGGAATGACGCTGGCATCGATGTCTCGGATGGCCATGCGATACGAGTCGGTGGCGACCAAACGCAACTTGCCATCGACTCCGGTCATGTACACGCCGGTGTACACGCCGCGCGCGTCGTCGGTGCTCGCGGCCCGCACGACTTGTCGCAAGGCTTCGGCGAACTCGGGCGCGGACATCGGTGCGCCTTCGCCAACCGTGCCGGACCACTTGGGGAAGTCGTCGCCGGCACCAATGGGAACGTTGAAGTTCACCCGCCCCGCCGAGATCTCGACCTTGTCGTCGACAACCTCGATGTCGACGGCACCCGACGGCAAGGACTTCACGACATCGGCCGCCAACTTGCCCGGCACCAACACCACACCGTCTTTGCCGTTGGACACCGTGATGGACGAATCGATCGTGAGATCGCCATCGGTTCCGGTGACTCGCAACGATTCACCCGCCAGAACCAAACGCAAACATGACAGGGTCGGATTCGTCCCGCGATTGCTGGCCGCGCGACTGGCCGCGGTGAAAGCTTCGTTCAGGACCTCACGTTCACAACGAAACTTCACGAAAGGACTCCTTGTGTTCGAACGGTTGTTGTCGTGCCGGTGGTCGATGTCGGGCTTATTGACATCGAGATGTGATGCTTCAAGATAGTTCTAGTAATAAGTGCTGTGGATTGTGGACGACGGTCTGTTCTGCCAGCGTAGAGCATGAATCGGGGTGTGTCGGCTTGTACACAGGCACCCACAGCATCATGGTGACACAGGGCTGTGTCGGGGGATAAACCCCGGTCGTGCACATGGGCATCAACACGATCCGCACACGATGTCCACACGTGATTCATCAGATCGTGGCTCATCAGTCCAACTTCAGCGTCTTGACCAACATGGTCACCTGATCGAAAGTCTGGGTGCGCTCCATCATCAACCGCTGGATCTTTTCCACGGCATGGATGACGGTGGTGTGGTCTCGTCCGCCGAAGAGGCGGGCAATGGCCGGATAGGACAGGTCGGTGAGTTCCCGGAAGACGTACATCGCCTCCTGTCGTGCCGCCACCAGTGGTCGTTGACGACTCTTGCCCTTCAGGGCCTCCACGCTGTGACCAAGGAGTCGGGCGATTTCGGCCAGCAATTCCTCGTCGGTGCGGTGTTTGGGGGCCGAATCCGGCAAGAGATCCTCGAGCAGGCGTTCGGCCTGGCCGATCGTCATGTCGACGCGATTCAAACTGGCGTATGCGCTCACTCGAATGAGGGCACCTTCCAGTTCACGGATGTTGCTGGTGACCCGGGAGGCGATGAAGTTCAGGACGTCGGCGGGAACATGGGATCCTTCACGCTCGGTCTTGTTGCGCAGAATCGCGAGGCGCGTCTCGAGGTCCGGAGGTTGAACGTCGGTGATCAGACCCCAACGGAAACGGCCGATCAGGCGTTCCTCCAGGTTGGGGATGGCGTCGGGGACGCGGTCCGAGGAAATGACGATCTGCTTGTTGGCTCCATGCAGGGCGTTGAAGGTGTGGAAGAACTCTTCTTGCAGTCCCTCTTTGCCCTCCATGAACTGGATGTCGTCGATGAGGAGCACATCGATGTCGCGGTACCGGCGCTTGAAGCTGGCGATCGAGTTGTTACGAATGCCGTCGACGTATTCGTTGAGGAACGTCTCGGTGGAGATGTATCGCACCTGATAGTGGCTGTAATTCTGCAACACGTAGTGCCCGATGGCGTGAAGCAAGTGGGTCTTGCCGAGTCCGGCCGATCCGTAGATGAAGAGCGGGTTGTACGACCGGGCCGGGGTTTCGGCCACGCGTTGGGCGGCGGCCAAGGCGAAACTGTTCGACGCCCCGCGCACGAATGTCTCGAACGTGTAGCGCGGGTTCAAGCCGGCCCGATCGGCCACCGAGGTGGTGTCGGACTCACTGGTCTTGGCCACCGGCGTTTCCGCGGGGCGCGCCGCCGAGGTGGGGGTGACATCGATGACCGCGGTCTCCGGGGCCACGATTTCCACCACCAAGTTTCGTGATCCGGCACCGGCCTCGGCCATGGCATCCAGAACGATGGGGTAATACCGCGAAAGAATCTTGTCCCGGACGGTCCCGCTCGGCACGGCCAGACGCAGGGTGTCCTCGGTGACCCCCAAGGCCTGCACGTCGTTGAACGTGGAGTACCACACGGCGTCAGACACCTGGGCGCGCAGGGAGAGGGACACGGCTGTCCACATGTTCTCTGCCTCTTCCACCTGCGATTCCGTGCCTTTCAGGGTCCGCCATCCACAGTTGTGTCCACATGATGTGGACAACGAGGTGAACGGGATCGTGTCGTTGATTGTGGGGTGTGGATCAGGGTGACCCGCACCGGAATCGGAGACCATAGCACCCTGTGGATAGTGAGCGAAATGCCCTGATGAGGGGACCATGTTGCCCTCGGTGACCTCACCCCCGTAGCCTTGGAACTTGCGCCCGAAAACGGGGTCGGCCCTCCGTGGCCGCCACCGAATCCGGGATGGCTACAAATTGGCCACTACCTGGTGTTTCTCGCCTGCAATGGTCGTCATCAGGAATCGAGGAGTCTGTCGTGAAGCGTACGTACCAACCCAATAAGAAGCGTCGATCCGTGAAGCATGGCTTCCGGGCGCGCATGTCCACCCGCGCCGGACGAGCTGTGTTGAAGGCCCGGCGCCTGAAGGGTCGCAAGCGGCTGTCGGCTTGATCGGTCGACTCCACAGCCGAGATGAGTTCGCCCGACTTCGTCGGGAGGGAACTCGTGTGCGCAGTGGAGTCCTCTGGTGCACCATGCTGTTGGATCCCGCTCTCGACGGGCCCCGAGTGGCGTTCGCCATTGGTCGACATTCCGGAATTGCCGTCGAGCGCAATAGAGCGCGTCGCCGGTGCCGCGAAGTGCTTCGCACGGCGGAGTTTCCTCCGGGTTTGTACCTGATTGGCCTCACTCGACCGGCCCACGAGGTGTCGTTCTCGAACATTCGCACCAGCGTCACCGGTCTTCGATCCCGGATTTCGTTATGAAATCGTTCCTGCTCAAAAGCGTCGTTTGGTACCAGAAGGCCCGAGAGGGCAGACCGTCACCGTGCCGGTTCACCCCGTCGTGTTCCGAATACGCCCGGCAGGCCGTCGAGGAATATGGTGCCGGACGAGGAACGTGGCTCAGCGTTCGTCGCCTGAGTCGGTGCCGACCATTTGGCCCGTCGGGCTTCGACCCGGTGCCCGAGCGCCACAACCATCTCGATCACATTCACCAGAAACCCATTCACCAGAAATAGGGGCGTCCTGACATGTTTCAAGCAGCGGCCTGGCTGATCAGCCAGTTCTACGAACTCACCAGCAACCACATTTTCTCCATCTCCTTGGTGGCGGTGGTGATCATGATGCTGATTTTCCCCCTGACGCTGAAGAGCACCAAGTCGATGTTGGAAATGCAGCGCGTGCAGCCGGAAATGCGCCGTTTGCAGCAGCAATACCGCAACGATCGCCAGAAGTTGAACGAAGAGATGATGAAGCTCTACCAAGAGCACAAAGTCAATCCATTGGCATCTTGCCTGCCACTACTTGCGCAAATGCCCATCTTCATCATCATGTTCCGCGTCCTTCATGGCCTGACCAACAAGGACCAGGCGGGACTGATTCAGCCCGACTACATCAGCGAGTCGAGCAAGCTGTACGAAAGCCTTGCCGGCCAGAAAGAGATGCTGTCGTTCGGGCTCGACTTGTCGCTGACCCCCGTGAAGGCCATCCAAGACAATGCGGCCACCGGAGTCATCTATGCCCTGTTGGTGGCGGCCTTGATGGGCCTGTACTTCCTGCAGCAACGAATGATCGCCTCGCGCACGGTGTCACCGACCATGTCGGCCACCCAACAGAAGATCATGCAGTACTTGCCGGTGTTCTTTGGTGTGTTCCAGCTCTTTTTCCCCGTTGCGCTGGTCTTTTACTACATCGCTCAAACCCTCGTGCGTATCGCTCAGCAGGGGTACATCACCCGGCGCTTCTATCGCGGCGATGAGTCGCTGGGTCAGCAGGCCCAAGCGGCCAGCGCCAAAGCCCGAGAGATGGCCGAGAAGGATGGAGGCGGAACCGGCCTCTTCAGCCAACTGAAGCAGGAGGCCGCCCGCGGCAAGGACCAGCCGAAGTCGGGTCCCAAGCCCACCTCCAGCAAGCGAGTCACCCCACCCAAGGGCGGAGGGACCCCTGGAAAGGGCAAGCCCACTCCCCCGAATCGTCCCAAGCCGTCAGCGGGCAAGTCCCGGCACCCCAAGCCGCCGCGCCCCTGACCCAACCACGTAGCTAACGAAAGTAGAGAGTGCCCCATGGAATGGGTGGAAACAACCGCGAAGACCATCGAGGAAGCCAAGAGCATTGCCCTGGATCAATTGGGTGTGGCTGACGAAGATGCCGAGTTCGAGATCCTTGAAGAGCCCAAGCCCGGTCTATTCGGCCGAGTTCGTGGCGAGGCTCGGGTTCGTGCTCGGGTGAAGCCCAAGTCCCCACGAGCCAAGAATGATCGCCGGGATCGGGGTCGTCGCAGTGAAGGTGGTTCA
>JAIXWJ010000053.1 GCA_027491335.1 Actinomycetes bacterium
CGCGCCCACCGGATTGGTGTTGTTCCCTGGCTCGGGCTCGGGATCCGATCACTCCTCGCTGATCGCCATCGAACAGCGCATGTCGCCCCTGCCGGTGGGGCGTTACGACTTCGACTATCGGCTGGCGGGCAAACGCGCCCCCGATCGCCCGCCGAAGTTGTTGGCGCGAGTGCGCGAATGCGCGCGCGAGTTCGCCACCGCCAACGCCACCAAGCACGACACCGCCATCGCGGGTTTGGTGTTGGGTGGTCGCTCCATGGGCGGACGCATCTGCTCGATGGTGGCCGCGGGCGTTCCCGACATTGATGGTGAGCCGGCCATGCCGGTGCGCGGGCTGGTGTTGGTGTCGTATCCGTTGCATCCGCCGGGCAAGCCCGAGAATCTGCGCGTCGAACATCTGCCGCGCATCACGGTTCCGTGTCTGTTCGTGCATGGCACCAAGGACGACTTCGGATCACCCGACGAGTTACGGAAATTCACCGCCACCATTCCGGGCGCCGTCACGCATCACTTCATCGAGAACGGTCGTCACGACCTGAAGAACAAAGACGCGATCATCGCCGACGTCATCGCCGACTGGATGTCGTCACTCGTCTGATTCGTCACTCGTCTGATTCGTCGCGCGTGACGGGCAACGTGTGGTCCTCGGGATTGAGTTCCTCCAACTCGCGGCGCGCCGTCTCCGGATAGGTGAAGGCCACGATCAGCGCCACCACCACCGGCCCGCTCACCAACGCCAGCATCACCGGCCCGTACGGGGTGCCGCCATCCACGATGGCTCCGGTGAGCAACAGCGACACGCTTCCGCCCACCAAGGCGCTGGCCAGAATCAGATACGCGGCGCGACCGCGATTGCCGGTGGGGAACAGTTCCGTGCGGTACACGGCCAACGGCGGGTAACTGGTGGCCGCGATGATCGCGCCGATGATGGCACTCCACCACATCAACGGTCCCGAGAACCAGAACGACAACGCGATCAACAGTGCACCGGTGGGTGCGCAGATCACGGCCAAGCGTCGTCGCCCGGATCGATCGGCCACGCGACCGCCGATCACCAAACCGATCACGGCCGGGGTGGCGGTGACGATGGTGAACAGCGACACCATGCCCGCCGAGAATCCGCGCTCGTCCTTCAGGAACGTGTTCTGAAAGAACGAAGCCGGTGACAACAACATGTTGCCGAAGAAGGCCACCGCCATCTGCACGGCCAAACGTCGCCGTTGCAGCGGTGGCACGGGCGTGGCCGCCGCGTCGGACTTGTGCCACTCGAAGCGCTTCGTCTCGGGTAGATGTCGAGCCAGATCTCGCGCCACCAACAACCACACCAATCCCAACACGTACACCCAACGCCAACCGGACTGACCCACATCGGCCAACGGCAACGCCACCACGGCCACGCCGGCTCCCAGTCCGTTGGCCATGGCCAACACGCTGATGGCGTAGGCGCGCGAACCGCGTGGCATCTCCTCGGCGGCGATGACCGCGATCAACAGATCGAGAGCCAACCCGAGCGGCCGACCGAGCGTTTGTGTGGCCACCAACAACGGGAAGTTCGGTGCCACCGCGCCCAACGACGCGATGATGGGCGCGGCCCACGCCAAGGTCACCACCACGCGTCGACGTCCGATGCGATCGGCCAACAGTGCCGCGGGAAGTCCGAACAGAATGCCGATGCGCACGATGGTTCCGGCCACACCGCGACCCCAATCGCCCACGCCGAAGTCGTCGCCGGCGAACGACACCGTCTGGGTGAACAAGGTGTTCACGAAGGCGGTCAACAACGATGCCGCGGCCAACAAACCGAGGATGCGCACCTGTCGTTGGTCCAGTCGATCGGGTGGGGCCCAGCCGGGTTGTCCCTCGCGCGACTGCGGTGATCGACGCGCGATCGACCGACGCACCAACGGCCCGAACAACCAATGGAACCACGGGATCACCAATCGGTAGTCGGTGCGTTCGTGCAGCCGCCCCTCGCGCGCGGTGACGGTGCGGCGGTATTCGCGGAACGGTCCGTGCTGTTGCGCGAACGAAACCGCGTCGAGTTCATGGCCGGTCACGCCATCGTCATCACCAACAACAACCACGGTCTCGCGCACCAGATCATCGTGCGGGGCGGTCAACCAGGCCCTCACCTGCGGTTCGTCGGGCCAGTCGCGCACCAGATGCACCCCGTTGCGACCCACGGAGCGAGCATACTTGTACGTCTATGGACCGCGTCGCAGACCGCATCGTCGTGCAGCGCAGTGGTCCGCTCACGGGAGAAGTCGACGTCCCCGGCGCCAAGAACTCGGTGCTGAAATTGATGGTGGCCTCGCTGTACGCGCCGGGTCGACACGAACTCACCAACGTCCCCGATATCTCCGACGTGGAAACCATGGGTGCCCTTTTGGGTGCGCTCGGCGTGCGCGTCGTTCGCGACGACGTCGACGACGCGGTGCTGCATCTGCACAACGACGGCGACGTGCGAACGGTGGCGCCACCCGACCTGGTCACCAGCATTCGCGCGTCCATCAACGTGCTCGGCCCGTTGTTGGCGGTGCGCGGACGCGTGCGTCTCGACATGCCCGGCGGTGACGACTTCGGTTCGCGTCCCATCGACATGCACATCGCCGGCCTGAAAGCCATGGGCGTCGAGTTCGACATCGATGACCAATCGATCGCGGCTCGCGTGGATCGACTGCGGGGCGCCGACATCGTGCTCGACTTCCCGTCGGTGGGCGCCACCGAGAACTTGGTGACCGCGGCCGTGCACGCCGAGGGTCTCACCACCATCACCAACGCCGCGCGCGAGCCCGAGGTGGCCGACCTGTGCGAGCTGTTGGTGGAAATGGGTGCGCGCATCGACGGCATTGGTTCCTCGGTGCTTCGTATCGAAGGCGTCGAACGCGGTTCGCTGGTTCCGGTGTCGCACGCCGTGGTGCCCGATCGCATTCAGGCCGCCACCTATCTGGCCGCCGTGGCGGTGGCCGGTGGTACGGCCGTGGTGAAGGGCGCGCGCGCCGATCACATGGTGGTGTTGTTGAATCGCATGCACGACATGGGCCTGGAATTCTCCGTGGTGCCCGGGGGAATCGAGATTCGTTCCGAGGGCCGCATGCGCGCCGTCGACGTGCAGACCCTTCCGTATCCGGGGCTGGCCACCGACTACAAGCCGCTACTCGTCACCATGCTGGCCGTCGCCGAGGGCATGGGCATCGTCACCGAGAATCTGTATCCGGGTCGCTTCCGATACGTGGAGGAACTGTCGAAGTTGGGTGCCGACATTCGCACCGACGGTCATCACGCCATCGTGCGTGGCATGGAACGTTTGCGTGGCGCCGCGGTGGTGGCGCCCGACATTCGCGCCGGTGCCGCGTTGGTGATCGCCGGTCTGGCCGCCGAGGGTCGCACCGTGATCTCGGGCATCGAGCACATCGACCGGGGTTACGACGACCTGGTGGGTCGCTTGGTGGCGTTGGGTGGCTCGGTGGCGCGCGCCAACTCGGCCGATCTCTGACTCAGTCGATCCCTGATTCAGCCGATCTCTGACTCAGCCGATCTTGGAGTCGGAGTCCTGCGTCGCGCGATCGCCATCGGAGATTCCCGCGCCCAAACGGCGACGCACGATGGCCAGCAGACCCACGATGACGGCGATGGGTCCGGCCACCATCAGGATCTCGTCCCATCCGCCCTGGTGGGCGAGAAGTGCGCTGATCACGCCGATCATCGGGTTCCTTCCATGACTTGCGCCGCTTGACAGAGGTTCCGGCGCCCTCTCACTCTACGATTTGAATCTCTCCCTAGCCCATTCAGGTGATTCTGTGTCCAGCATGCGAACCCAAGTCGAAGAGACCATCGAGGCCATCCGGCCGGCTCTTCATGCCGACGGCGGAGACATCGAGTTGAACGACGTGGACGAAGCCACCGGCATCGTGAAGGTGACCTTGGTTGGCGCGTGCGGAACGTGCCCCACTTCCACCCAGACCCTGAAGCAGGGCATCGAGCGCATCATGCGCGACCGCGTCGACGGTGTCACCGAAGTGGTGAACATCGGAGTGGTGACCGTGGGCGAACTGGATTCGTGACCGGTGATCTCGTGAGCCGTCGCGACCGCAACCCCGAGACCCTTTTCGCTTCCGCACTCGAGGGTGATCGCACGGCGTTGGCTCGTTTGCTGTCGTTGATCGAACAAGGCGGTGACGCGGCGCGAACCATCGGCCGTTTGTCCTACCCGCGCGGCGGCAACAGCTACACGGTGGGACTCACCGGTGCACCCGGTGCCGGCAAGAGCACGCTGACGTCATCCATCATCGGTCACCTGCGTTCGCAGCAGTTGGAAGTGGCGGTGTTGGCCATCGACCCGTCGTCGCCTTTCACCGGTGGCGCCATTCTCGGTGACCGCGTGCGCATGCAAGACCACGCCACCGACCCCGGCGTGTTCATTCGCTCCATGGCCACGCGCGGACATCTGGGCGGATTGTCGTTGGCGGCACCCGAAGCGATTCGTTTGCTCGACGCCATCGGCCGTCTGTGGGTGTTGGTCGAGACCGTGGGTGTGGGTCAGGTGGAAGTGGAGATCGCCGGCAAGGCGGACACCACCGTCGTGGTGGTGAACCCGGGTTGGGGCGACTCCGTGCAGGCCAACAAGGCCGGTCTCATGGAGATCGCCGACATCTTCGTGATCAACAAGGCCGATCGCAAGGGCGTGGACGAGACCCGTCGCGACCTGGAGCAGATGCTCGATCTTTCCGATCTTCCCCACGAGGCGTGGCGTCCGCCCATCGTTCCCACCATCGGTTCCACCGGCGAGGGCGTGCCCGCGTTGTGGGACGTGGTGAAGCAGCATCGCGAGTTCATCACCACCAGCGGCGAACTGGATCGTCGTCGTCGCTTCCGTCTGCGCGAAGAGTTGCGCGAGATCGTGGCGCGTCGATTGGAACAGCGGGCCCGTGAAATCTGCACCGGCGAACGCTGGGATTCGTTGCAGGACGGCGTCATCGGGCGCACGCTCGATCCGTGGAGCGCCGCCGACGAGATGCTGAAGGCCGTCGGCGCCTGAGCGACCGGCGTCACGAGCGAGGAGCGAACATGTCCGACGAACTGGTTCTGTGCGAACGGCGTGCCGACGGCGTGGCCGTGGTGACGTTGAACAATCCCAAGGTGAACGCGCTCAGCCAAGCGGTGTTGGCCCGTCTGCGCGCGGTGGCCGAGGATCTCACCGCGAATCCGCCCGGCGCGGTGGTCATCACCGGTGGCGAGCGCATTTTCGCGGCCGGTGCCGACATCAGCGAGTTCGGTGGCACGGCCGAGGGTGAGCGCATCGGACTCGGTTTCCATTCGGCACTCGACGCCGTGGCCGCCATTCCGCGTTTCGTCATCGCCGCGGTCAGTGGCTACGCCCTCGGTGGTGGTTGCGAGTTGGCTCTGGCGTGCGACTATCGCATCGCCGGCGAGAAAGCCGTGTTCGGTCAGCCCGAAGTGTTGTTGGGCATCATCCCCGGCGGTGGCGGCACGCAACGGTTGCCCCGTGTCGTTGGTGTCAGTCGCGCCAAAGAGCTGGTCATCACCGGTCGCCAGGTGAAGTCCGACGAAGCGTTGCGCATCGGCCTGGCCGACGAGGTGGTGCCGAACGAAACGTTGCACGAGCGCGCCTTGGCGTTGGCGTCGTCGGTGGCCAGTGGTGCCGCGTTGGCGCACGCCGCCATGAAGCGCGCCATCGACGAGGGAATGTCCACCTCGTTGACCGAGGGTTTGCTGTTGGAGCGCCGCCTGTTCACCGACGTGTTCGCCACCGACGACAGTCAGGTGGGCGTGAAGAGTTTCCTCGAGAACGGTCCGGGCAAGGCCACCTTCAGCGGCCGCTGATCACGTTCTCGTACACCGCCGTCGTGGAAGTGGCGATGGCGTCCCACGAGAAACGACTGCGCAACACTTCGCGTCCCTTGGTCTGCATGTCGTTCGCCAACGCGGATTCGTTCAGCACGCGCTCGATGGCGGCCGCCAACTGACGCGCGTTGCCCGGCTCGAACAGCAGCGCCGCATCCGTGCCCTCGATGATTTCGGCCAAGCCACCCGTGCGCGCCGCCACCGTGGGTGCGCCCGCGGCCAACGACTCGAGGGCCACGATGCCGAACGGTTCGTACAGCGACGGAATCACCACGCAACCCGCGCGATGCAGCAACGACCGCAATTCGTCGTCGGGCACGAAGCCGGCCAGGTTCACCAGATCGCTCACGCCTTCGATGTCCACTTGGCTTTGCAGTTCGGGCAGATACGAACCGCGACCCGCGATGACGCAACGAATTCCGGGCACGCGACCACGCAACAACGCCATCGCTTGGGCCAGCACTTGGAAGCCCTTCTCGTATTGCACGCGACCCCACGCCAGCACCAATGGTTCGCGCGCGATCGCGCCGCTGGGTTCCCACACGCGCGGATCCACGCCGTTGGGCACCAGCTGGACGTTGGCGGGGTCGAGGCCCTCCAACAACTCGCGCATCATGAAACGCGAACAACAGATCTGCGCCGTGGATCGATACGCCAACCACGCTTCGACGGCGTTGATGGCCGAACTGGCCCCCTCGGGGACGTGACCACCGTGGCGACCGCGCTCGGTGGAATGAAACGTGGCCACCAGCGGAACGGCGAACAACGTCGACAACGTGTCGCCGGCCCACGCGGTGTGCCAGTCGTGCGCGTGCACCACGTCGGGACGCCAGCCGTCGATGTGTGCGGCCAGGGCGACCATCTGATTGTTGGCCGAAGCCGTGCGCAACACCTCGTCATTGTCGGGCAACCACGGCAGGTCGGTGCGAGCGCGCATCACGCGAACTCCGTCGACCGTCACGGACCGAGCGGGCAGATCGCCCTCGTTGTCGACGCTGAACACCACCACCTCGTGCCCGGCACGGGCCAGCGCACCGGCCAGGCCGTCCACGTGGGCCGCGACGCCACCGATGGAGGCCGGCGGAAACTCGCGGGTCAGCATCAGCACGCGCACGAGCGAACGGTAGCGGACGACCTCGTAGCCTTGGGAGCGTGAACGAACGACCGATCGTGAATGGTCAACCGGCCGTGAATGGTCGACCGGCCGTGAATGGTCAACCGTCGTGGTGGCGCGACCCGGCGTTGCGACCCATGGTGGTGGCGTGCCTCACGCTCAGCGGTGCCGTGGGCGTGTTCGGCTTCTCGTTCGGTGTGGGTTCCGTGGCGGCCGGAGCCAGCGTGTGGCAGACGTGCGCCTTGTCGTTGTTCGTGTTCACGGGGGCGTCGCAGTTCTCGGCCATGAGCGTCATCGGCGCCGGTGGATCCTTGGGTTCGGCGTTGGGCGGCGCGTTGTTGTTGGCCGCGCGCAACGGCGTGTACGGATTGGCGATGTCGCGTCGATTGGACGGATCGCTGGGGCGACGTTTGCTGGCCGCGCAGTTGACCATCGACGAGACCACGGCGATGGCGGTGGCACAGCCCACTCGCCGCGAGCAACAGATCGCGTTCTGGTTGACGGGATTCGCGTTGTACACGTTCTGGAACACGGGCACGCTCATCGGTGCGCTCACCGGCAGTGCGATCGATCCGGAAACCTTCGGCCTCGACGCGGCGTTCCCCGCCGGCTTCGTGGCCATGGTGTGGCCCTTGCTCAGCGACAAGCGGGCTCGTCTGGCCGCCGCGATCGGGGGAGTGGTGTTCTTGGCCTCGGTGTCGTTCCTGCCCATCGGCGTGCCGATTCTGTTGTCGGTGATCGGCGTGTTGGTGGGCGTGCAAAAGCCGGTTCCGCCGCCGGTGGTCGATGGGGCCGTCTCATGAGGTTCGGGTCATGAGCTGGACGCTGGTGATCGTGCTGGCTCTGGGCGCGTACGCGTTCAAGGTGACCGGACTCGTGATTCTGGGTGGACGAACTCTGCCGGCGGTGGTCGAGCGGTGCTTGGCCCTGATCCCGGCCGCGGTGGTGACCGCGCTCATCGTGAAGGACACCTTCACCACCGGACAGGACCTGGTGCTGGACGCCCGAGCGGCCGGAATCGCGGTGGCGGTGGTGGCGGCCTGGCGACGGGCCCCCTTGATCGTGGTGATCGTGCTGGGCGCGGCCGTGACCGCCCTCTTGCGCCAGATCTAAATCCCCGCGTTCTGGGTCGGTGAACGGACGAAATGTGTCCGTTCACCGACCCAGAATGCGGGGTTAGCACTCTCGGGTTCCGGTTGCTAACGCCCGACACCCACCTCTATCCTTGGCACTCGACCGACGGGAGTGCTAACGCCTCTCGGCGGTCGACATGACCAGTCACTACACATGCCAACGAAAGGCTCGACACCATGAACCTGAAGCCCCTCGATGACCGAATCGTGGTCCGGCCCAACGCAGCCGAGGAGCGCACCGCTTCCGGTCTCGTCATCCCCGACACCGCCAAGGAAAAGCCCCAGCAGGGTGAAGTCCTGGCCGTGGGCCCCGGCCGCTGGAGCGACGACGAAGGCAAGCACTTCGCTCTCGACGTGAAGGTCGGCGACACCGTCCTCTACAGCAAGTACGGCGGCACCGAGATCACCGTTGGCGGCGAGGATCTTCTCATCCTCACCAGCCGTGACGTTCTTGCCATCGTGGTCAAGTGAGGAACTGACCCATGTCCAAGATTCTGAAGTTCGACGAGGAGGCGCGTCGCGCACTCGAAGCCGGTGTGAACAAGCTGGCCGATGCCGTGCGCGTGACCCTCGGACCCAAGGGACGCAACGTCGTCCTCGACAAGAAGTTCGGTGCGCCCACCATCACCAACGACGGTGTGTCCATCGCCAAGGAAATCGAATTGGAGGACCCGTTCGAGAACATGGGCGCCCAGTTGGTGAAGGAAGTCGCCACCAAGACGAACGACGTCGCCGGTGACGGAACCACCACGGCAACCGTGCTCGCACAGGCCATGGTCCACTTCGGTCTGCGCAACGTCACCGCCGGTGCCAACCCGATGGGCCTGAAGAAGGGCATCGAGAAGGCCATCGCCGCCGCGGTCGACAGCATCAAGGAATTGGCTCAGAAGGTGGAAGACAAGGCGCAGATCGCCAGCGTCGCCACCATCTCGGCCGCCGATTCCGCGATCGGCAACGTCATCGCCGACGCCATCGACAAGGTGGGCAAGGACGGCGTGGTCACCGTGGAGGAGAGCAACACCTTCGGAATCGAGCTCGATTTCACCGAGGGCATGCTGTTTGACAAGGGCTACCTGTCGCCCTACTTCGTGACCGACGCCGAGCGTCAGGAAGCGGTGCTCGACGAGCCCTACATCCTGCTCTACGGCTCCAAGATCAGCACCGTGCAGTCGTTGTTGCCGGCTCTCGAGGCCGTCATGAAGACCGGCAAGGCGCTCATCATCATCGCCGAAGACATCGAGGGCGAGGCTTTGGCCACGCTCGTGGTGAACAAGATCCGCGGCACCTTCAACTCGGTGGCCGTCAAGGCTCCGGGCTTCGGTGATCGTCGCAAGGCGATGCTGCAGGACATGGCGGTGCTCACCGGCGGTCAGGTCATCAGCGAGGAAGTCGGTCTCAAGCTCGAGAACGTCACCCTCGATCTGTTGGGCCGCGCCAAGCGCGTCATCGTCACCAAGGACGAGACCACCATCGTCGACGGCCACGGAGACAAGGCCGACGTCGAGGGTCGCATCAACCAGATCAAGGCCGAGATCGACAACACCGACTCGGACTGGGACCGCGAGAAGCTGCAGGAGCGTCTGGCCAAGCTGGCCGGCGGTGTGGCGCTCATCAAGGTCGGCGCCGCCACCGAGGTGGAGCTGAAGGAGAAGAAGCACCGCATCGAGGACGCCATCTCGGCCACCCGCGCCGCCATCGAGGAAGGCGTGGTGCCCGGAGGCGGAACCGCGCTTCTGCGTGCGCGCGCGTCGGTGAAGAAGGTCGTGGAGTCGCTGACCGGCGACGAGGCCACCGGTGCTCGCACCGTGTGGGAAGCCCTCGACGCTCCGGCCCGCAACATCGCCGACAACGCCGGCATGGAAGGCGCCCTCGTGGTGCAGCGCGTGGAGAGCGAGACGGGCGCGATGGGCCTGAACGCCGCGACGGGTGAGTACATCGACCTCGTCAAGGCCGGCATCATCGACCCCGCCAAGGTCACCCGCGCCGCGTTGCAGAACGCTGGTTCCATCGCGGCTCTGGTGCTCACCACCGAATGCCTCGTGGCCGACAAGCCCGAGAAGAACGGTGGCGCCGGCGGCGGCATGCCCGGCGGAATGGGTGGCATGGGCGGAATGCCCGGAATGATGTGACCCACTCTCCACTGGAGTGATCGAAGGCCCCGGGGTTCGCCCCGGGGCCTTCGCCATTCTCGGCCCGGTCGGCGACTCGCGCGTCCTCGCATCGAGAGCGCGTCTCGTTAGTGTTCGCATCATGGTGGCCGAAGGCAAGCGCGCGTTCTGGGTGCATCAAGCCGCCGAGTACGTGGTGGGTGGTGCGTTGGTGGCCAGTGGTCTGCAAAGCGTCGATCCCGTGGTGCCCACCGCCTTGGGTGCGTTGATCGTGATCAACGCCGCCGTCGCCGACGCGCCTTTGGCGGCGTTTCGCAAGGTGGGCCGTCGCGCGCATCGAGTGTTGGACTACATCTTGGTCGCGATCGCGGTGGCGGCCTGCGCGTTGCCCGGACTCGAAACCAACACCCGGATGGTGCAGATTCTCATCGTGGTGGTGCTCATCGTGGTGGTGGCCCGCACGGACTACAGCGCTCCCGCCAAGAAGGGTGTCACCGAGTTGTCGCAACGACCCGACGGTCGATCCGACGAGATCGGTCGATTGGCCGGACGAACCGTGGGCACCGTCGCGGGCAAGTTGCGCGCTCGCATGAAGAACGACGACTCCGCCTGAGCCACCCATCCATCGCACTCGTAGACTGAGCGCATGGCATCCGACTTCGAACGACCCGCACCCGACCTGGCCAAGATCATCGCGGCGTGGGAAGAGTGGGAGCGCGGCGAACAGGCCCCAGGCAAGGTGCTGACCTCCATGAAGACCGCCGGTTTGGCCGAAGTGCTCCAGCAGTTGCAGGCGTCGGGTTGGACGCCCGCGCCGGTCGCCTGACCCGCCTGTCGTCATGAGCGGGCGTCGACCGGGTGGAGCCCAGTCGATACCCGTCCCGCCCGCTTCGCGGCCCGCGGGTGATCCGTTGTGGCGTGAACGCGACGCCGACTTCTCGTTGACGGCGGTGCTCGACGCGTTGAGCGCGGGAACGTCGTCGACGAAGGAACCACGCGCGGACGAGAAGGTGTCGGCGGTGTTGATGTTGCTCGCCGACTCAGACGACGGTGCCGAGATCTTGCTCACGCGGCGATCGTCGAACCTCAGCAACCATCGCGGGGAAATCAGTTTCCCCGGCGGTCGCGTGGACGCGGGGGAGAGCATCATCGAGGCCGCGCGTCGCGAGACCCACGAAGAAGTGGGAGTGCATCCCGACATGGTGCGGGTGCACGGAACGTTGTCTCCGTTGTCGACGTTCGTGAGCCGCAGTTACATCGTGCCGGTGGTGGGCGCCGTCGACGAGCGGCCAACGTTGACCATCAGCAACGACGAAGTTGAACGTGCCTTCTGGGTGCCGTTGCGCGAACTCACGCGCCCCGACACGTTCTCGTGGGAGTGGTGGTCGGTGCCCGCGGCCGACGACGGCGAGCGCCCGATGTTCTTCTTCCATCTGGACGACGAGACGATCTGGGGCGCGACCGCGCGCATCCTGCACGAGATGTTGTGCCGCGTTCACGGCGTAAATCACTTGGATCTTCCGAACTGGTAGGCCACGATTCGTTCATGGTGGTTCTGCGCGAATCGTTTCTCGAATCCGACATCGACTGGATCACCGAGGCCTGTCAGGACCCCGACATCCAACGCTGGACGTTGGTGCCGCGTCCGTACACGCGCGATCACGCGCGTCACTTCGTGGAACATCCCGAATCGGAGTACTGGCGTTGGATCGTGGAACAAGACGACACCGGCACTCCGGTGGGAGTGGTGAGCATTCACGCCGTGAACGAGAACGGCGATGCCGAGGTGGGCTATTGGGTGGCGCCCTGGGGACGTGGCATGCGCGTGATGGCGGCGGCGTTGCTGCGGGTGATGGATGCGGCCGCCACCGACCCGTCCATTCGCGCGCTCACCGCGCGCATCGCCGAGTGCAACACCGCGTCGCGCCGCGTGGCTCAACGCGCGGGGTTCGTGGAGATGACGCGCATCGAGAGCGGCTGTCGCGATGGCGACGAACCAGCCGACGCGCTGCTGTACCGCCGCCCTCTGCCCGGCTGATGCGTCACGGGCCGCCGAAGGTGCGCACCGCTTTGTGGAACGTGGTGGCCCAGGCCCGACAGGTGGGGCGATCCCACACAGGCCGCGACGCGCAATGGCCGAACAAGTCCTTCTTGAACTGTGCGTCCAGTCGCGCGCGGTTCGACGCGTTCCACCACCGGCCGTAACTCCAGGTGCCCTCGGCGCACGGCGTGTTGGCCGGTCGATGCGGGCAGTTGTACAAGCGGTCGAGCAGTTTGTGATTGCGGTAGCCGAAGTCGTGGCGCAAGCACGCCGCGGTGAAGTCGAACGAGCGTCCGGTGCTGCCCACGATGGGCGCGGAGCACTGGTCGGTGCTCCAGTCGAGCGTGCCGTCCACACCGCGGGGCGATTGGGAAGTGGCCACGAAAGTGGTCAGAGGTGTGCGGAACATCAGCACCTCCACGCGTCCGGCCATGGTGGCGGGCTCGTTCACCGTGATCGAGGGGGCGGTCAAGGAACTCGCAACCGCGACGAGGATGGCCAGGATTGCGCCCATGATCTCCTCATTGTTGTCCGGGGGAGTGATCCCCGGTTGTCGGGTGGGAGCGAACGACCCCGATGGGTCAGGCTTCGGGATACGTGGCTTCGATGGCGTTGATCAACAGACCCATCTCCACCGCACCCACCGCGGCCTCGTCACCCTTGTTGTCGATGCCCGGACCCGAGCGATCGATGGCCTGCTGGTTGGTGTCCACGGTGAGCACGCCGAACATCACGGGAATGCCCGTCTCCAGTTGCGCGTTCTGAATGCCGCGGGCGCACTCGCCGGCCACGAACTCGAAATGCGCGGTGTCACCGCGGATGACGGTGCCCAACGTGATGATGGCGTCGTAGTTGCCCGAGCCGGCCATGGTGATGGCCGCCAACGGAATCTCGAACGCACCGGGCACCCACACCACGTCGATGTTGGCGTCCTTCACGCGACAGCGGTCGAGGCCGCGACGCGCACCCGCCAACAACTCGGTGACGATGTGGTCGTTGAAACGCGCGCACACGATGCCGATGGACAGGCCCGACCCATCGAAGGACTCGGGCATGGTCTGGCTGCTCTGAATTCTGGTCATGTTCGTCTCCGTTGTGGTCAGGCGTTGGTTTCGGGAAGGTCCAGCAGGTGTCCCATGCGATCGCGCTTGGTCTGCAGGTACTTCAGGTTCTCTTCGGTGGGCAAGGGGTTCAAGGCCACGCGCTCGGTGATCTCCAAACCGTAGCCCTCGAGCCCGCCGTACTTGGCGGGGTTGTTGGTGATGAGGCGCAACTTGTTCGCACCGAGGTCGGCCAGAATCTGCGCGCCGATTCCGTATTCGCGACTGTCCACCGGCAAACCGAGTTCGGTGTTGGCGTCCACGGTGTCGAGGCCTCCGTCCTGCAACGAATACGCGCGAATCTTGTGTCCGATGCCGATGCCGCGACCTTCGTGTCCGCGCAGATACACCACCACGCCACGACCTTCTTTGGCGATGAGCGCCATGGCCGAGTTCAACTGCGGACCACAATCGCAACGACGACTGCTGAACACGTCTCCGGTGAGACACTCGCTGTGCACGCGCACCAACGACGGCTGCCCGTCGTTCACGTCGCCCATGCTGAACGCCAGGTGCTCGGTGTCGTCCAAGTGGCTGCGATAGGCCGTGCACGTGAACGTGCCCCAGTCGGTGGGAACCTGGGCTTGGCCGATGCGGGTGACCAGCTTTTCGTGACGACGTCGGTACTTGATGAGCTCGGCGATGCTGGACAACAGCAAGCCGTGCTGTCGGCTGAATTCGATCAACTGCGGCAGACGCGACATGGAGCCGTCCTCGTTGACGATCTCGCAGATGATGCCGGCGGGCTCGAGCCCGGCCATGCGCGCCAGATCGACGGCGGCCTCGGTGTGGCCGGCGCGCTTCAGCACGCCACCCTCGCGAGCGCGCAACGGAAAGATGTGGCCGGGGCGCGCGAAAGCGGCGAATCCCACCTGCGGGTCGGCCAACGCGCACAGCGTCGCGGCACGATCGGACGCCGAGATGCCGGTGGAGGTGCCCTCGATGAGATCGACCGACACGGTGAACGCGGTGCGATGGCTCTCGGTGTTGTGCTCCACCATCAGCGGCAGACGCAGATCGTCGCAACGCTCGCCGGTGAGCGGCGCCACCACCACGCCCGATGTGTGGCGCACGATGAAGGCGATCTTCTCGGCGGTGGCGAACTGCGCGGCCATGATCAGGTCGCCCTCGTTCTCGCGGTCCTCGTCGTCGACGATGACCACCATTTCGCCGCGGCCGATGGCGGCCACCACGTCCTCGATCGGGGCGAAGGAAAAATCGCTGCTCATGGTTGCTCCTTGTTGGTGGGGAAGTGATCGTCGATGCGAATGGGATCGTCGACGTGAACGGGATCGATGACGACTTCGATGTCGTCTCCGAGAGCTCGAGTGCGCACCAGATGGCCGCGCCGAATGTCGGCCATGGTCGATGCGGTGGATCCGGCGAACATCGGTCGTCCGTGATCGCCCAGGAACGCCGGTGCCAGATGGATGACGTATCGATTCACGAGCCCGGCCTCGTGGAACGAGGAGGACACGCTCGCTCCGCCCTCGACCATCAACTGCAACACGCCCTCGGCGCCGAGATGATCGAGCAACGACTCGATCGAGTCGGTCCACTCCAGGCACGGACGCACGCGAGCGTCGGCGGGAGCGGATCCCAACACGATGCGACGCGGCGATGGCCCGTCCACCAGTCGAGTGGTGAGTTCGGGATCGTCGGCGCGCACGGTGCCGGCACCCACCACGATGGCATCGCTGTCGGCGCGCAACGCGTGCACCGCGGTGCGGGCCGCGTCACCGGTGATCCATCGACTGCTTCCGTCGGCGGCCGCGGTGCGCCCGTCGATGGTGGCGGCCATTTTCAACACCACGAAGGGTCGGGCGGTGCGGCGATGATGCAGATAGGGAAGAAGTTGTTCGCGCGCTTCGTCGGCCAGAAGTCCGACGACGACCGACACGCCAGCGGCCCGCAACATGTCGTGACCACGACCCGCGACGTTGGCGTCGGGATCCTCGAGCGCGCTCACCACGCGAGCGACTCCGGCTTCGATCAATGCATCGGCGCACGGTCCGGTGCGACCGTGGTGGCTGCACGGTTCCAACGTGGTGAACACCGTGGCTCCGCGCGCGTCAGCGCCGGCGTCACGCGCCGCATGAAGGGCCACGATCTCGGCGTGACGACCGCCCGGGGGTTCGGTGGCACCCACGAAGACGCGACCGTCCGGACACTCGACGACGCAACCCACCCACGGGTTCGGCGAGGTGCGACGACGAACACCCGAAGCGGCGTCGATCGCCATCTTCATGTTCCGCTCGTCGTTGGTCATCTCGTCGTTGGCCATCATGGTCTGTCCTGGTCTCGACCCGGGCGGGGAGACGGCAACGCAGGCACGACAAGGGCCAATGGACGCCGCACGGTCGTCGACGGACGACCAATGCCACGGCCAAGCCGGTGCGCACCCGTGCTCCCATCCGGACTCTGACCGTCGGCCTTGGAATTTCACCAAGTCGGCTCCGGTGGATTGCTCCTCCGGAGTTCGCGGGCTGTACCGCCGGTTTGGACTTTCACCAATACCCCGCACGGGGTGTGTTCGATTGTGAACGCGAGTCTACGCCCGGTCCCGCAGCAAACCCCAAGCCGACTCCACGTGTTCCCACGTGGTGGTGCGACTGCCGATGCTGAAGCGCAGAACGCTGCGTCCGTCCAGCACCGTGCGGGTGAACATGACCCGACGAGTGGCGTTGGCCGACTCGATGAGGGTGTCGGTGAGGGTGTCGCCGTGCTCGGGGGAGTCGCCCCGCAGACGCAGGCACAGCAGGTTCAACGGATGCGGGGCCACGATCTCGAAGCGAGGGTCGGCGGCCACCAAGTCGGCCAGACGTTGGGTCATGGCGACATGGCTGTCGATCAGCGAACGGAAGACCTCGGTGCCGTCGGTGCGGATGGCGAACCACAACTTCAACGAACGGAACCGACGGCCGAGCGGAATCTGCCAGTCGCGATAGTCGATGGCCGCACCCGATTGCGCGGCCGCCGAACGCAGATACTCGGGCAGGATGCTGAGCGCGCCCAACAACGCGGCACGGTCGGCGGTCCAGAACAGATCGCAGTCGAAGTTGACGCCCATCCACTTGTGCGGGTTGGTGCAGTAACTGTCGGCGAGTTCCAGACCGTCGTTCACCCATCGCAACGCGGGATCCAGGGCCGCGATTCCGTGCATGGCCGCGTCCACGTGCAACCACATGGAGTGTTCGCGCGCCACGGTGGCGATCTTCGTGGTGGGATCGAACGCACCCGACGAGGTGGTGCCGTGCGTGCTGCACACCCAGAACGGCATCAGGCCGCGTCGCTCGTCGTCTTCCACCATCGACCGCAAAGCGTCGACGTTCATGGCGAAGTTCTTGTCGTGGGGCACGACGCGAACGTTGGCGGTGCCGATGCCGGCGATGCGCAAGCCCTTCTCGATGCTGCTGTGAGCCTGCGACGTGCAATAGGCGATCAACTTCGACGTGTCGCCGTCGGTGTTCACGCGACCGCCGGTGCGCTTCCATCGGGCCGCCAGGATGGACGACAACGTGGCCTCGCTCGCGGAACCTTGAATGACGCCGCCACCGTTGGTCGAGGTGCTGCGGAAGCGATCGGGCAGACCCAGCAATTCCTGCATCCAATCCATCATGAGGGTTTCCACCTCGGTGCACGCCGGGCTGGACAACCAGCTCATGCCCTGCACTCCGAGGCCGGCCGTCAATAGGTCGGCCAAGATCGACGGATACGACGAGTTGCCCGGGAAAAAGGCGAAGAAGTTCGGGTGCTGCCAGTGCGTGAGACCGGGGATCACGATGTCGACCACGTCGCGAAGCACATCGTCGAAGGGCTCGGGGGCGGTCGGCGGATGCTCGGGCAGTCGCGCGCGCACGTCGCCGGGCTCCACGTCGGAGGTGACGGGACGATCGCCGATGGTCTCGAGGTAGTTGGCGATCAACTCGATCACGGCATGGCCGTTCTCGCGGAATTCCCGTGCGTCCATGGCGAAAGGCTACGGGTACCGTGGCGACGTGAGCATCGATCCGAATCGATTCGAGGTGAAGCGCGCCGCACCGCGCGGCTTCGAGCAGGCCTACGTCCACGAGAAAGCCGCCGTCACCGGACAGCGTGTCGCGTTGTTGTGCGTGCACGGCTGGCCCGAGAGCAAGCGCATCTTCTGGAAGGTGATCGAGCCGTTGGTGGCCGCCGGTTTCGACGTGATCGTGCCCGACCTGCGCGGATTCGGCGACAGCGCCCCCGCACCCGACGGTCGGTACGACACCGTCTCGCACGCGCGTGATTTGTTCGCGTTGGTGCACGATCACATGGGTTACGACAAGCTGGTCGTGTTGGGTGGCGATCTGGGCGGACCGGTCATTCAGGACATGGCTTTGCGCTATCCCGACTTCGTGGATCGCATGGTGCTGTTCAACTCACCGTTGCCCTACGACAAGGAACGCATGGCGGGCATGGAGGGAACGCGCGCACCGCGCGAGTCGGCCGACTACTTCGTGCGTCAGGGCACCGACGCCGATCGATTGGCCGAAGAACTCTCCACACCGGTCGCTCGACGGGCGTACATCTCGACGTTCTACACCAGTCGCTTCTGGGCCCATCCGGGAACGTTCTCGTCGAGCGAGGTGGACTTTCACACCGAGCCGTTCGCCGACGCCGACACGTTGCGCAACTCTTTCGGCGCGTACGAGAGCGCGTTCGATCCCACCAAGCGCCCGGAACCCACGGTGATGGGACGCAACGACGTCACCTCGACGTTGGTTCTGTACGGGCCGTCCGATCACGTGATCTATCCGGCCTTCGATCGCATGGCCGCGGTGATCTTCGACAAACACGTGGGGCCGTACTTGTTGCGCGACTGCGGGCACTTCGTTCCGTGGGAGGCCCCGCACGCATTGGTATCGGGCACCGTGGCATTTTGTTCGGATCTTCTGCATCGAGCCTGAACGAACGGGCCCGAACGAACTCGCTACAGATTCGGCGGCAACAACCGGTTCACGTTCTGGAAGACGAAGTACAGAACGACGAAGAACGGAACGAATCCGACGGCCGCCCCGATGAGGCGATTGCGCAAGCGCTTGGCCACCCGCCACGCGGCCCACACCACGAGAAGTTCGAGCGCGATCCACGCCAGCACGTGCGGCCACGCCGCACCGTCGGAGAACCATCCGCTCTCGAAGATGTCGGCTTCGATCACGGTGTCGTCCTCGATCGCGACGGGAACCGTGGTCGTGGGGGCGACCGTGGCAACGACCGAGGTGGTCGACGCGGACGACGACACGACCGACGACGACACGGTCGACGTCGGTTCGGGTGACGCGGTGGTGGACGGAGCGGATGAATTCCTCGACGGATACGCCGCGGCCGGCTGATCGACCGGTGCACTGACGGAGAGGTCCAGCTCGGCCGACACGATGAGGCGTTGCTTGGCCGAGAACTCCGGATGACACGTGGTGAGCGTCAACGTGGCGACGGTGGGATCGGTGGTGGCCACCACCCACGAGTCGGCGGGTCCGACGATTTGCGTGCCGGTGACCCGATACACGAACTCGCGTCCGAACAAATCGGTGACCTTGATTTCGTCACCGATTTGGAGTTCGTCGAGCTGACGGAAGGGCTCGCCGTACGTGGTGCGGTGACCGGCGATCGCCGCGTTGCCCAGCTCGCCGGGGAACGGCGTGTCGGGGTAGTGGCCCGGGCCCTTTTTCAAGTCGGCGGTCTGCACGCCGGCCACCACGAACTTCTTCACGTTGATGGTGGGCAATTCGATGATGGCGACGGGGTCGCCCTCGACGATGTCGATGGGTTCGCGCGTCTCGGTGGGCTCGGTTGGTTCGGGCGTGGCGGCCACGGTGGTGGTCGGCGAAGTCGGATTCGTGGTGTCGGGAGTTGAATCCGGAGATTCATCCACGCGCGCCACGAGTTCGGCGAAGGAGTCCTCGAGACGATTCTGCGATTGCGCCTCTTCGATGCCGGTGCCCCACAACTGGTAGCCGACGAACAGGAACATCAACAGGCCGAGAATGATGAGGCCGCTTCCGAGACGGCCGAGGAACCAGTACCAATCACGCGGTTGCTTGGGCCGATCCCAGTACGGGATCTTCACCGGAGGTTCGACGGGTTCGTTCGGAACAGGGTTGGGCGAGTCCAGCAACGGCTCGACCGGACCGGTCGCTTGCGCGCGCGGAATGGGTTTGGAGATGCCGAAGGGGTCGTACTCGTCGGGAGGCTCGAGGAGCTTCTCGAAATCGTCGTCGGCCACGTGGGCAACGCTATCGGGGGCCACATCGTCGTGACCGGCGGGCAAGGTAGCGTCGAGGGGGCATGGCGCACGATCTTCCCGTGGAACTGAACGACGCCGTCGCGGTGCTCGGCGCGTTTCCGGTGTTGGCCGGGGCCAACCTCACGGTGCAGCGCGGAGAGATTGTTCTGTTGCGCGGCCCGAACGGTGCCGGCAAGACGACGTTGTTGCGTCTGTGCGCGGGATTGATCGAACTCGAACGGGGGCACGGTCACGTTCTCGGACTGGATCTGTCCACGCAACGTTGGGCGGTCCGTCATCGCGTGGGTCTGCTCGGTCACGCCAACGGTTTGTACGCCGACCTCACCGTGACCGAGAACGTGGCCTTCTGGGGGCGCACGGTGGGTGCCTCGGACGCCGAGATCGCCGCGGCCGTGAAGCGCATGGGACTCGATGGTCGTCTCGCCGACGTGCAGGTGTCGCGCCTCTCGGCCGGTCAGCGTCGGCGCACCGCGTTGGCGTCGTTGGTGGCTCGCCGCGCCGAGTTGTGGCTTCTCGACGAGCCCCACGCCGGACTCGACGCCACGGGTCGCGACGAACTGGACGACGTGTTGCGTCTGGCCGCTCGCGCCGGCGCCACCATCATGGTGGCCAGCCACGAACTGGAGCGCGCCGGCACGTTGGCGACCCGACAGGTGGAAGTGGTGGCCGGTCAGGTTCGCGAATTGGGGGCGACGTCATGAGCGAGACACGTCGCGCGTTCGCCTCGGTGCGGGCCACGGCTCGCCTGATCGCGGTCAAGGATCTGCGGATCGAGCGTCGAGGTCGTGTGCTCACCAATCAGGTTCTCCCGTTCGCGTTGATCGTGATGGTGATGTTCGCCTTCGCCCTCGACAGCGACGCCGTGCTCGAGCGCGTGGCGCCGGGTCTGGTGTGGCTGGCCACCTTGTTCAGCACGTTGTTCGTGATCGCCCGTTCGTTCGCCGTCGAGAGCGCCGACGGTGCGCTCGATCAATTGCGCACCACCGGAGCTCCCAGTGCGGGAATCTTCCTCGGAAAGGCCCTGGCATTGATGATCCAGTTGCTGGCCCTGGTGGCCGTGCTGGTGCTGGCGGCGGTCGTGTTGTACCGGGCCGACATCTCGTGGCAAGGGGGAGTGCTGTTGGTCACCACGGCGGTGGCCGCTACCTGCGGTCTGGCGGCGGTGGGTACCCTGTACGGAGGTCTCTCCGCCGGGGCCAAGGGTCGCGAAACGTTGCTTCCGCTCCTGGTTCTTCCGGTGGTGGCACCCGTGCTGATCGGGGCGACCCGGGCCACCGAATCGGCCTTCGGCACGAACGGAATCGCCGTCGGTGAAGGCTGGCCTTGGCTGGTTTTGCTGGTGGTGTTCGCCGTGTTGTTCAGTGTGACGGGTGCGATCGCGTTCGGCTCACTGCTCGACGAATGACCGAACAAGGATGAGACGAGTGGAAGGACGAGACATGACCGCGACGCGCGACCGCAACGTCACCGGAACCCCGTTCACCCGCGGGCTCGGAGTGGTCACGTTGCTCGGCATCGCGCTTCTCGTCATTCTCGGATTGTTCGTGTCGCCCGCCGACGTCACCCAGGGTGAGTCGGTGCGCATCATGTACGCCCACGTGCCCGGTGCATGGTTGGCGTATCTCGCGTTCATCGTCACCGGCATCTCCTCGGCGGCCTATCTCTGGAAGCGCACGCGGTCGCTCACCTGGGATCGCATCGCCGGCGCCTCGGCCGAGGTGGGCGTGCTGTTCATGGGCATCTCGTTGGTGACGGGCAGCCTGTGGGGTCGCATCACTTGGGGAACGTTCTGGACGTGGGACGCGCGACTCACCACCACGGCGTTCTTGTTCGTCACCTACGTGGGTTATCTCGCGGTGCGCGGTCTGGGTGGATCGCATCATCAACGCGCCCGACGCAGTGCCGTGTTGGCTCTCCTCGCCGTTCTCGAGATTCCGTTGGTGCACTTCTCGGTGCAGTTGTGGAACACGCTGCATCAAGAAGCCAGCGTCGCGGGCCGCGGAACCGACGTGACGATGGACGGCCTGATGTTGTTCAGCTTGTTCCTGGGAGTCATCGTCTTCACGCTCATGTACGTGTGGTTGGTTCTGCACCGCCAGCGCGCGCTCGCCCTGCAAGACATGGTGGACGACACCGGACTCGACGCGGCTCTGGCGGCTCGCCGGGCCGAGGCGGTGGCGTGATGGAAGATCTGGGTTTCATCCTCGGTAGTTACATCGTGACCTTCGGGTCGATTCTTCTGTACGTCGCTTCGGTGGTGCGACGCTCTCGTCGCGCCGGACGCGACATTCCTCGCGAAGAAAGGCCGTGGACGTGACCGACGATCCGCAGCGCATCGGTTCGTCCGACGACGAATCCGGCCTCGACCTGAGCCCGCGTTCCACCCCCGCCGTGTCGTCGCGCAAGCGCCGTCCGTGGGGCGCCATCGCCGTGTTGGTGGTGGTCGTGGGAGCGGGCTTCGTGGTGATCACCAAATTCCTCACGTCCGCGGTGGACTACTACTGCAACGTCGACGAGATCGGGCAGAAGGACGGTTGCGACGATGGTCGTCGTCTGCGCGTGCAGGGAATCGTGGACGCGGGTTCGGTGGCCGACGACGGAACCACCACGGTGTTCGACGTGTCATTCAACGGCGAGACCATTCCCGTTCGTTACGACGGTGACCCCGGGGGAATCTTCAAGGAGTGCATTCCGGTCGTGGTTCATGGCGTGCTGAAGGACGGCACGTTCCTGGGTGATCGCATCGAAGTGAAGCACTCGAACGAATACGAGGCGGAGAATCCCGACCGGGTGGACGAGCCGGAGGACGGCGAGTGCTCGCAGTCAGCCTGAACGCCGCCGTCGGGCGCGGCGCGATCCTTCTCGGACTTCTCACCTGCATCGCCGGTATCGCGATCACGATCGCCGGTGTGCGCCGTCACGATCAGCGGGCCTTGAAGTCGTCGATCCGTTACGCGTACGTGGTGTTCTTCGCCGCGCTGTTGGCGTTCGTCATGATGGAACGCGCGCTGATCACCCGCGACTTCTCCTTGCTGTACGTGCAAGAACACGGCTCGCGCGACACGCCGTTCCTGTACAACGTGACCACGTTGTGGAGCGCTCTCGAAGGCTCGATTCTTCTGTGGATTCTGGTGCTCGCGGGTTTCATCGCCGCCGTGGCCCGCAAGTTCCGTGCGCGCGTGGGCGACGAACTGTTGGCGTGGGCGATGGTGTTCATGTTCGCCGTGGGACTGTTCTTCTTCCTGCTGGCGTTCGGACCGGCCAACCCCTTCGTGACCGGACCGGTGGGTGTCACCGACGGACCGGGACCCAACCCGCTTCTTCAGAACCACATCCTCGTGCTGTTCCACCCGCCGATCCTGTACATCGGCTACGTCGGATTCACGGTGCCGTTCGCGTTCGCCATGGCGGCCTTGGTGACGGGCCGCGTGGGCGAGGGCTGGTTGCTGGAGACCCGTCGATGGACCCTGTATTCGTGGGGCTTTTTGACCACGGGAATCATCCTGGGCAGTTGGTGGAGTTACGAGGTGCTCGGTTGGGGTGGCGTGTGGGTGTGGGATCCGGTGGAGAACGCCAGCTTCCTTCCCTGGCTCACCGGAACCGCCTATCTGCACTCGGTGCTGGTGCAGGAACGTCGTGGCATGTTGCGCGTCTGGAACCTGTCGCTGGTGGTGGCCACCTTCAGCCTCACGATTCTCGGTACCTTCCTCACGCGCTCCGGAGTGATCAACAGCGTTCACGCCTTCAGCGAGGGAAGCGTGGGTCCGTGGCTGTTGGTGTTCTTCGCGATCATCGTGTTGTCGTCGGTGATTCTCATCGGACTGCGCGGTGAGCGACTGCGCTCCCCGGGATCGATCGACTCTCCGTTCAGTCGCGAGGGCGCGTTCCTCGCCAACAACGTGCTCTTCAGCATCTTCGCCTTCGTCGTGTTGTTGGGAACCGTGTTCCCCCTCGTGGTGGAAGTGCTCGACGACCGTCGTTTGGTGGTGGGCTCGCCCTTCTTCGATCAGATGACCAAGCCGATCGGTTTGACGATGCTGTTCCTGATGGCGGTGGCGCCGGTGTTGCCGTGGCGCAAGGCGAGTCAGGAAGTGTTGCGCGATCGTCTGTTCTGGCCGGCGGTGTGCGGAGTCGGTGCCCTGGCGTTCGCCGTGATCACCGGCTCGGGCGGATGGGCCCCGTTGTCGGCGTTCGGTCTCGGTGGCTTCGCCGCCGGTGCCGCGTTGCGGCAGGTGGCGTTGGCGACGCGTCGCCAGGGTTGGCGCGGCTTCGTGGGTCGGGCCAACGGCGGCATGATCGTGCACCTCGGCGTGATCATCATCGCGGTGGCGTTGGCGGCCAGTGGCGCGTACACGCGCTCGCAGGAGTTCGTGTTGGACGTGGGCGAACGCGTGGAGTTCGCCGGTCACTCCTTCGAGTTCGAGGGGTTGTCGTTGGAGGCCGATGCGGTGAAGACCAGCGTGGTGGCCGCGGTTCGCATCGACGATGGCCCGGTGTACGAACCTCGGCGCAGCAAGTACGTCAAGCAGGGCATGGACATCGGAACGCCGAGCGTCAAGACCGGGGCACGACACGACATCTACCTCACCCTGGAGGGCACGGTGCGTCCCGACGACACCACCGCGCGCATCAAGGTTCTCATCAAGCCGTTGATCCTGTGGTTGTGGATCGGCGGAGGCTTGATGGCGCTCGGCACCGTGTTGTCGGCTTTCCCGGGATCGCGTCGACGCCCCACCGCACCGGTTTCCGATGGACTCGCGGAGCCGACCAGTGTCTGAGCGCCGTTGGAACGTGGGTCGCGTGGCGGCCATGGGAGCCATCGCGGTGGCGGTCTTCTTCGTGGGGTTGTTGGTGGTCGCGTTCAACAAGGACGTCTCCAACACCGACACACCGTTGATGTTGAAGCCGGCCCCGGAGGTGGTGAGCACCACGTACGACGGTGACACGTTCGATTTGTCGCGTCGACGAGGATCGTGGGTGGTGCTGAACTTCTTCAATTCCACGTGCGTGCCCTGCAAGCGGGAGCATCCCGAATTGGTGAAGTTCAACGAAACGCAAAAGGCGCTGGGCGGAACGGGCGCCGAGTTGTACACCATCGTGAACGACGACGACGAGAAGGCGGTGCGCGCCTTCTTCGAACAGCAGGGCGGTGACTGGCCGATCGTGCGCGACGATGATGCCAGCATCTCGGTGGACTTCGGAGTGGCCAAGGTTCCCGAGACGTGGTTGATCAGCCCCACGGGCGTGGTGGCACAGCGCTTCACCGGACAAGTGACGGCCGCGCTGTTGGGCGAGGCGATCGCCTCGATGTCGGCGGAGTCACCATCGTGAGTCGCTCGTCCTTCAATCGTGCGATCAAGCGTTGGCCGTCGTGGCTGGCGTTGGTGGTGGTGGCCGTCGTGATGTTGGCCATCGGCATCGGACGGGACTCCGGTCCGTCCACACCCGAAGAACGCATCGACGCCATCGCGCAACGTTTGGCCTGTCCCACGTGCGACGGCGAGAGCGTCTACGAGTCGCGGGGTTCGGCGTCGCAGGCCATTCGTCAGGAGATCGCCCGGCAGGTGGCGGCCGGTCAGGCCACCGACGACCAGATCGTGGCCATCATCGACGACAGCTACGAAGCCGATCTGCGTTTGGTTCCCGACGCCGAAGGTTTGGAAGCGGCCATCTGGATCGTGCCGGTGGTCGCGGCGGTCCTGGCCATCGCGGTGTTGGCGTTCGTGTTCCGCCGTTGGCGTGACGAAGGCTCGCTGGTGCCCACGGACGATGAGCGCTCGCTGGTGGAGAAAGCCATGCGCGACTCGGAGTCCTCGACGTGACCAAGCGCGATCGCATCGAGGAGGAGAAGCGTTTCCTGTTCGATTCGTTGGCCGATCTCGAACGTGAACACGCCGCGGGTGACGTGGACGAGCACGACTACGCGGCATTGAAGGATTCCTACACCGCGCGGGCGGCTCGACTGATCGCCGAACTCGAGGCGACTCCGAGCACCAAGACCGGCGCGCGTCGGCCGCGCAACATCATCTGGGCGGTGTCGGTGGTGGTGTTGGCGGTGGTGAGTGGCGTGTTGGTGGCGAGCAACAGTGGCGAGCGACGAGAGGGCCAGGTGATGACCGGCACCATCGACGACAGCAACGTGAGCTCGTTGTTGGTGCAGGCACGGTCGATGGGCATGTCCGACATTCCCACCGTGCTCGACCTGTACTCGCGCGTGTTGGCGATCGAGCCCGACAACATCGAAGCACTCACGTATTTCGGATGGTTCAGCGTGTTGTCGGCCACTCAAGAGACCGACGAGGCGCGAGCGGCCGAACGACTGGAATCCGGTCTGGTGTTGATGCGACAGGCGACGATCACCGATTCCACGTATCCCGACGCGCACTGCTTCCTCGGCATCACGTTCTTCCGTTTCCTCGACGATGCACCAGCGGCCAAGCCCGAGGTCGACACGTGCCTGTCGTCGAATCCGCCCGCCGAAGTGGCCGCGTTGGTTCAAGGTTTGGCCGATCAGATCGACGAAGCCATCGCGAACGATTCGTCCGCGTCGAACGAGTCAGGCGACTCGACGACGTCCGTTCCCTGACGTCCGTTCTCCGACGTTCTGACGACGTTCAGTCGTCGGTCGGTGGCGCCCAGCAGGAGGCCTCGACCACCTCGTCGCCTCGCCGCGCGAGCACCCACACGGATCCCTTGCGCCAGTCGGGTGCGCCCACGATTTCGGTGGTGCGTCGCTGCAACGCGGCCATCACGTCGGGGATGACGTCGCCGTGACTGCACAACACCGAACCGTTGGGAACCGTCGCGATCAATTCCAGCGCTCCGTCGCGGTCGTATCCCTCGGCCAAACGATCGTCCCCGCGCACCGTTGAGTGCAGTCGGGCCGCGAGTGGTTCCAGCGTCTGCAAGCACCGCGTGTACGGACTGGAGATCAGCAAAGCCTCGGAATGAATCGACACCAACGGGAACAACCGGTCGCAAACCTTCACGGCCTGGCGTCGGCCCTTGCCGGTGAGGGGACGCACACGATCGTCGCCGTTCCAGGACGAGCGGTCGCCGGCCTTGGCGTGGCGAACGAGGTACACCGTCGAGGTCGTCGTCACGAAGAAGAAACTACCGACCTTCGGCGGTGCATCGACGTACTTCGTGCGTCAGACTTGCGACATGAGTTTCTTCGAGCGGAATCGCCAGGAACTGAAAGCGAAGGGCTTCGACCAGTCGCGTTTGCCTCCGGGCCAGTACCTCACCGATCGTTTCCCCGTTCTTCACGTGGGGGACATCCCCAGCTACGCGCCCGGTGAATGGAATCTGAGCATCGGTGGTTTGGTGGATCAACCGTTCGTTCTGGGTTTGGACGAGTTGAAGGCGCTGCCGTCGGTCACTCTCACCTACGACATCCATTGCGTCACCAAGTGGAGCAAGTTCGACACCACCTGGACCGGTGTGCGCGTGCGCGATCTGTTCGCGATGGCCGGCGTGAAGCCCGAAGCCACCCACGTGATGGAGCACGCCGAGTTCGGATACACGACCAACGTTCCCTTGACCGACATCACCACCGATGAGGCGTTGGTGGCGTACGCGTTCGAGGGCGAAGAGATCACGGCCGAACACGGCGGTCCGGTGCGCATCGTCATCCCGCACCTGTACTTCTGGAAGAGCGCGAAGTGGGTTCGCGGTCTGGAACTGCGATCGTCAGATGCCCCCGGATTCTGGGAGCGCAACGGTTATCACATGTACGCGGACCCGTTCCGCGAGCAGCGTTTCTGGAACGACTAGTTCACGCGCAACGCGCGCAGGAACTTCTTGCGAGGCTTGTTGTCCTCGGCGATCTTGCGCGCGATCTCGTGGAACGCGCGACCAAGTTCGCTCTCGGGAGTAACCGCGGCGATCGGCTTGCCGTCGTCGCCGCCCTCGCGCAACGCCTGCACCAACGGGAGTTGACCGAGAAGCGGAACACCGAGCTCTTCGGCCAACTCGGCACCGCCACCGCTACCGAACAACTCGTAGCGCTTGCCGTCGTCGCCGGTGAACCAGCTCATGTTCTCGATGATGCCCTTCACGGGCAGGCCCACCTTGGTGGCCATGGCGGCCGACAGTCGCGCCACCTTCTGGGCGGCCTGCTGCGGCGTGGTGACCACGTAGACCTCGCCCTTGGGTAGGTACTGGCTCAGCGACAACGCGATGTCACCGGTGCCGGGCGGCATGTCGATCAACAAGAAATCGGGCTCGTCCCAGAACACGTCGGTGAGGAACTGCTCAAGAGCCTTGTGCAACATCGGACCGCGCCACACGACGGCTTGTCCGTCGGGAACGAAATAACCGATGGAAATGCAGCGCACGCCGAAGGACTCCGATGGCAACAACATGCGGTCGATGGCCACCGGATCGGCGGAGGCGCCGAGCATGCGCGGAATGGAATAGCCGTAGATGTCGGCGTCGAGCACGCCCACCGAATATCCCTGTGCGGCCAAGGCCACGGCGAGGTTGGTGGTGACGCTGCTCTTGCCCACGCCACCCTTGCCCGAGGAGATGAGCAGGGGACGGGTCTTGCTCTCGGGCTCGGCGAAGGGAACCTTGCGTCCCTCGGCATGACCGTGCGCGTGACCGTGTCCGGCGGTGGAAGCCGGGTCACCGTGCAACTTCTTGCGCAGTTCCTCGCGGTCCTCGTCGGTCATCACGGTGAACTCCAGGTCCACCTTGGACGCGCCCACCAAAGGCTCGACCGCGCTCTTCACGCGATTGGTGATCTCGTTGCGCAACGGACAACCGGCGACGGTGAGCGCGACGAGGATCTTGGCGCGACCATCGTCGGTGATGTCCACCGTGCGCAACATGCCGATATCGACGATGGAGCGGTGGAGTTCTGGATCTTCGACCGGACGCAGGGCTTCGACGACCTGCTCGCGTGTGACGGACATGGGTGGGGGCTCCCGACTTCAGAATTTGCACTACGGCGATAGGTAGAATACCGGCGTGTCCACGAGCCGCCCCTCACCGAGCCCGGCATCCGGTCAATCGTCACTCTCGACCGCTTCGTCGACTAACGGTTCGTTCACGGCCACGGTGGCCGCCATCACCAACGCGTTCGGTGATCCCACCCGCCGCGCGATCTATTTGTTCGTTCGGGGCCGCGAGGAGGGCGTGACCGCCTCCGATGTGGCATCCGAGTTCGGTCTGCACTCCAACGTGGCTCGGCATCACCTCGACAAGCTCACCGTGGGTGGTTACGTGGAGGTCACGGTGTCGCGCGTGGCCGGAGGAGGCGCGGGTCGACCGGCCAAGCGCTACACGGCGGTCGCCGAACTCCCGATGGGCGAATTCCCGGTGCGCAGCGACGACCTGGTGCTCAGTTTGTTGGGCAAGACGCTGGCCCTGTTGCCGGCGGATCGCGCCGAGACCATCGCCGAGGAAGTCGGGCACGAGTACGGGCGCGCGATGGCCGCGGCCATGACCGGCTCGGATTTGGCGGCCGGACAGCGCAGTTTGCGTTCGGCCATGCAAGCCGTTGCCGACGCCCTCACCGCGCATGGTTTCGCGGCGCACACCGAGAAGCGCAACAACCAGTTGCGCATCATCAACAATCACTGCCCGTTCGGTGACGTGGCCATCGAGCATCCGGTCATTTGCGCCGTCGACCGGGGAATGGTGAAGGGAATGTTGGCCGCGCTCTACGGCGACGCCGACGTGTCCACCATCGAATCGCTCCCGCAGGGCAACACCTTCTGCGCGACTGCGGTCTGAGTTCGCGCGAGCGGTAGCGTCTTCGTCACCAGGCCTTCAGGAGGAGCACCGTGGACATTCGTATCGGCGTGACGCAAGCGGTCCGTGAAATCACCCTCGAGCAAGCCGACGGTGAGCACGACGCCACCAAGGCCAAGATCGAAGCAGCGTTGTCCGGAGCGGTGGACGTGTTGTGGCTCGTCGACAAGAAGGGCCGCACGGTGGGCGTTCCGGCCGCCAAGATCGCCTACGTCGAGATCGGTTCCACCGACGGCGAACGGCGCATGGGTTTCGGCGCCTGAGCCGAACCCGAGATTCGTTTTCGGCGCCTGAGCCGAACCCGAGATTCGTTTTCGGCGCGTAGCCGAATCCGAGATTCGTTTTCGGCGCCTGAGCCGAACCTGTGGCGGGGATGACTCCGCGCCTCTCTCCGGTGGGGCAGACTCGTAGGCATGGCGACGCTTGCCGAACTCATTCGTCAGCACACCGACATCTCCAAGGATGACACGGCTCACCTTCAGCAGTTGATCGGCGAGTGGGGAATGCTCGCCGACCTGTGCTTCGCCGACATGCTCCTGCATCTTCCGTCGACGAGCGGTTCGTGGTTGGTGGGCGCCCAGGTGCGACCGGCCACCGGACAAACCATTCACCGAACCGACCTCGTGGGCACCGAGGCCAACGCCGACGAGAAGACTCTTCTCGCCGATGCCTTCGCGTCAGGACAGATTCGCGAAGGTGAGTTGAACAAGCAAGGGATCTCCGACTCGGTGCAGGTGTTGGCCATTCCGGTGCGCGGCGAGAACGGACCGGTGGCGGTCCTCACCCGTGAGTGGAGTTCCAAGACCAGCCGTCAACCCGGTGAGCTGGAGCGCACGTATCTGTCGATCTTCCATCGCTTCGCCGAGATGATCGCGCAGGGCGCGTTCCCGTTCGCCGGTCGCGCCGCCGACCTGTCGGCGGCCCCGCGCGTGGGCGACGGCGCGGTGGTGCTCGACGACAACGCCGTGATTCGTTACGCCTCGCCGAACGCGGTGTCGGCGCTTCACCGTGTGGGCATCACGTCGAACGTGGTGGGACAGGCGCTCAGTGAACTCGGTTTCGCCGACAGTCCGGTGCGACAGGCGTTCGAACGCATGGAGCCGGTCATCGAGGAGTTCGAGCAAACCGCTGACGTCACGTTGTTGGTGCGTTGCATCCCGATTCTCTCCGACGATGTGGTCACCGGGGCCATGCTCCTCGTGCGCGACGTCACCGAGTTGCGTCGCCGCGATCGCATGTTGTTGTCCAAGGACGCCACCATTCGCGAGATCCATCACCGCGTGAAGAACAACCTGCAGACGATCTCCTCGCTGTTGCGATTGCAGGCCCGCCGTTTGGAGTCACCCGAGGCCAAGGCCGCGGTGCAGGAGAGTGTTCGTCGCATCCGCACCATCGCGCTGGTGCACGAAACCCTGTCGCGCGAGCCCGGCGACGACGTGGCCTTCATCGAGATCGTGCGTCCGTTGATGCGTTTGGCCGAAGAGGGCCTGCAATCGCCCGATCGCCCGGTGCGTTTCATGGTGCAAGGCGACGGAGGTCGTCTGCCGGCCACCATCGCCACGCCGTTGTCGGTGGTTCTCACCGAGTTGTTGCAGAACGCGGTGGATCACGGCTTCCCGGAAGGCAGTGAGGGCGGCACGGTGGTGGTCGATCTCGGTGGCGACGACGACGAGATCGCCATCAGAGTGGTCAATGACGGCCGCGGTTTGGATCCCGGCTTCGATCTGAATGGAGCCACCGGACTGGGGCTCTCGATCGTGCGCACTCTGGTGACCACGGAATTGAACGGCACCATCTCCATTCGACCCGGAGCCCCCGAGGACTTCATCGCGGTCGGTATCGAAGGTCAGCGTCGCGGGGACGGCACGGTCGTCGATCTGCGCCTTCCGCGCTGAGTTCGGCGCTCGGGGTTCAGGAAGCCGGAGCGGCGGTGCGGTTCTGCTGCGCGGCGCGGTTGCGGGCGGCGATCTGACGGCGAATGTTGCGACGCTCCTCTTCGGAGGTGCCACCCCAGATGCCGGAATCCTGGTTGGTCTCCAGGGCGAACTCGAGACAGCTCACGCGCACGTTGCACTCGTTGCACACTTGCTTGGCGCGATCGATCTGCAACAGGGCCTGGCCCGTGGTGCCCACCGGAAAGAACAACTCCGGATCGGTGTCGCGACAAATGGCTTCGTTGCGCCACGAGTAATCAGCGGAACCAAGGGCGAGGGCAGAGGCAAGGATCGACACGTTGATCTCCAGATTGGTTGTGGGGGCTGAATGAACGGGGATTGCGGTGGTGGGGTTCGAACGTTCGGTTGATGTCACGAACGGACTCCTGAAGGTTGGCAAACGGAAGATGAACTCGCAATAGGTCGCGACGGATTTTTTGCTTCCGGACAAACGAGCGGTGGCGAGAAATTCGAGAGGATTGGGTCACAACCCATTGACAGGGCGAAACTGTCGTGACAATGCGGGACCGTGTTCGGACGTCGTATCGTCGTCTCGCAATGTGATCAGGTCGGGGGAGGACAATGTCAGCCAGCACACAGGTGATCGCGCATCGTGGGGCGTCACGGGCCGAGATGGAGAACACCGTCGCGGCGTTCCGTCGCGCGGTGCAGATGGGATCGCAGTCGGCCGAGCTCGACGTTCGTCGCACCATCGACGGCGTGCTCGTCGTTCATCACAACCCCACCCTCGACGATGGTCGCGTGGTGGCTTCGTTGCCGTTCGCCGAACTTCCCGAGCACGTGTGCACTCTCGACGAGGCACTCGACGCCTGTTCCCCGATGTGGGTGAACGTCGAGATCAAGAACGATCCGAGCGAACCCGACTTCGACCAGTCCGAATCGATCGCCGACGACACCATCGCGTGTCTCGCGGATCGTTCCGAGGGTGACGAGCGTTGGTTGATCTCCTCGTTCCGTCGCGAGACCATCGATCGTTGTCGCGCGTTGCGGCCCACCATCGCCACCGCCTGGTTGACCGTGGGCGTGCGCGAAGAAGATCGCGCGGCGTGCATCGATTCGTTGTCGGCGAGCGGGCACTCGGCGATCCATCCGTGGTTCGGACACGTCACCGAGGAGATGATCGGCGACTTTCACGCCGCCGGATTGAAGGTGAACACCTGGACGTGCGACGATCCGGCGCGAATGCAGGAGCTGATCGATTGGGGTATCGATGGCATCTGCACGAACATCCCCGATGTGGCGCTGGCCGTGGTCGCACGGACCTCAGGCGGGGAAGAGTAACTTCACCGCGTCGGGCACGTGTCGGAAGTGCAGCCGACCGGTCTCGCCCAAGTAATCACCGTCCACCTGATACGGAAACGGCGTGTGATGCTCGACGATCAGCTCGTGCACGTCGTCGAATCGCGCCACGTTCTCGTTGGGCGTCACGCCACCACCGCGCAACGCGCCGGCGAGAGTGCGAATGATCGCCACTGCCGACATCGTGCGGAAGGTCACCGCCACGAGGGGCTTGTCCAGGCCGGCCTCGGGGGAGAGGTCGAGGGGACGATTGCCGAGGAACGAATACGGGTTGGTGTTCAACACCACGGTGAAGTAACCGTCCTCGACGCGACGCGAGGGATCGAATCGATCGTGTTCGCCCGATGCATCGACCGTGAGTCCGCCGGGTCCGCCGATGGCCCCGTCGGCGGTGACGCTGAAGTGGGGGCGTGATCGGTCGTAGCCGAACATCCACGTCTTCAACGCGGCGTAGATGAAGAGCGGATGACCGGCCCAACGTTTCAGAGAAGCGCGAGTCTCGACGGTGCGCACCACCGCGGCGTCGAAGCCGATGCCGGTGTGGAAGCAGAAGAATCGACCGTTCACCCGACCGAGCCCGATGGGGCGAATGTTCGCCTCCGGGTCGGCCAGACCCTTCACCAGCAGGTCCACGGCCGCCACCGGATCGTTGGGCAGTCCGATGGTTCGGGCGAAGACGTTGGTGCTGCCCCCGGGCAGCACGCCGAGGGCGGTTTCGGTGCCGGCGACCCCGGTGGCCACCTCGTTGAGGGTGCCGTCGCCACCGAAGGAGATCACCAGGTCCACCCCGCGATGGGCGGCGTCCTGGGCGAAACGGGTGGCGTGACCACGGCGGTTGGTCTCCACGACCTGCACGTCATGGGCCCGCGACAAGGCCCGATGGACGATGACCGTGTTGCGCGCGGTCACCGAAGAGGCGAAGGAGTTGACGACCAGCAGGATGCGCACCGGGTCCGACCGTACCAGCCACCGCCGGAGAGCCTGAGCCGTCGGTCACCAGCCCCGTTTTCCGGGGTGATGGGTTGTGCGAACCGGCGCCCCAGCCAGCAGAATGTGACCCTTATGAACATCATCGTCTGTGTCAAGCAGATCCCCGATCCGGCCAACCCGGGTGCCCTCGACGGAAACAACGCTCTCAAGCGCGACGGCAAGCTCATCCTCGACGAGTCCGACAGCTACGGCGTCGAGATGGCGTTGCAGTTGGTCGATGCCGCCGGTGGCGGAGAAGTGAACCTCGTGTCCATGGCGCCCAACAGCGAGACCGCCGGTCTGCGCACCGCGTTGGCGATGGGTGCGGCCAAGGCCGTGCTCGTGAGCGATCCGGCTCTGCAGGGCAGCGATGCTCTCACCACCGCCAAGATCCTCGCCGCCGCCGTGCAGCGTCTCGGTGGAGCCGACCTCATCATCGCGGCCACCGAGTCCAGCGATGGTTACACCGGCACCGTCCCCGAGCAGATGGCCGAAGTGCTCGGTCTTCCGTCGGTGACCTTCGCCAAGAAGGTGGCCATCGAAGGTGGCGTGCTCAAGGCCGATCGTCAGACCGAAGAGGGTTACGACGAAGTCACCTGCCCGCTGCCCGCGTTGATCTCGGTCACCGCCGGTGTGGTTGAGCCGCGTTACCCGAGCTTCAAGGGAATCATGGCGGCCAAGTCGAAGCCCGTCGAAGAAGTGAAGGCGTCCGATCTCGGCGTCACCCCGGTCGGCTGGGACGGCGCCGGCCAGAAGATCACGAGCGTCACTCAGGCCGAGGCCCGCGCGGCCGGTGAGGTCATCGAGGACGACGGCGAAGCGTTCGGCAAGATCGTGACCTTCCTCGAAGGTCTCAAGGTCATCTGAGTCAACGGAAACACGGAGAACGGACAGAACAATGGCAATCAACAACATTTGGGTTTTCGCTCAGGTTTCCAACGGTGCGCCCACCTCGGCGTCGCTCGAACTCGTCACCAAGGCGCGCAGCCTCGGTGGTTCGATCGGCGTGTGGGTTGCCGGTGACGGCGCCGCGGTGGCGGGCGTGCTCGGTGAGTACGGCGCGACCAAGGTCTACGGCGTCGACTACGGCTCCAACCTCGCCGGTGCGGCCGTGGCCTCGGCCATGAAGTCGGTCATCGACGGCGGCGACTCGCCCGACCTCGTGATGTTCCCGCAGTCGTACGAGGGTCGTGACGTCATGTCGCGTCTGTCGGTGAAGCTCGACCGCACGGTTCTCACCAACAACATCGAGATCGTGGCGTCGGGTGACTCGGTCACCGTCACCACTCCCATCTTCGGTGGCAACACGTTGGTGGCCACCACCTTCACCGGTGGTGCTCCGTACCTGGCGGCCTTCCGTCCCAAGTCGTTCGCTCCCGAGGCCTCCGGTGGAGCCGCCGCGGCCGTTCAGGCCGTCAGCGTCCCCGACCTCGGTGCCACCGGCACCGCCAAGGTGACCGCCGTTCACGTCGAGGAGACCACCGGTCCCAAGCTCGACGAAGCCGACATCGTGGTGTCGGGCGGACGCGGCCTCGGTGAGAGCGTCAAGTACGAAATGGTCGAGCAGTTGGCCAAGATCCTCAAGGGTGCCCCCGGTGCCTCGCGCGCGATCGTGGACGCCGGCTGGGTTCCCTACAGCTACCAGGTGGGTCAGACCGGCAAGGTCGTGAAGCCGAGCGTGTACATCGCGGCCGGCATCTCGGGCGCCACTCAGCACATGGTGGGCATGAAGGGCTCGAAGAACATCATCGCGATCAACAAGGACAAGGAGGCGCCGATCTTCGGAATCGCCGACCTCGGCATCGTGGGCGACGTCCACAAGGTGCTTCCGAAGTTGATCGAAGCCCTCGAAGGCCGCTGAGTTTCCGGCCGTCAGGCCGCCAATGTTTCGGCCGTCAGGCCGTGTTCATTGCGGCCTTAGGCCGTGTCCCGGGCCAACAGCCCGAACGACAGTCCGTCGATCGGATCGACGGCGATGAGGCTCAATTCGTAGCCCGTCGTCGTCGCATCATCGAATCGGAACCACTGCAAGCTTTCGCTCACCGCTCCGAGTTCGTTGCCGAGTTCGCCCTCGTTCACGAGATCGTTCCAGTCGTCGGCGATTCCACCGAGTGCGGCCAACATCCACCACGTACCGAACCGTCCAAGAGCGCCTCCTCGACGACGGCCGTGTGCACCACCCGACGCTCCGCACCACGCGAGCCACGCCAACGCATCGCGGGCTTCGATGCTCGTCAGTCGTGCGGAGGTGAGGCCCAATGCTCGCAACGCGTTCGACGCGTCACCCTCGACCGCCACGGACTCGGCGCGTCCATTGGACGACGACGTCCACGGCTCCACCAACGAACGAAGGGCCGAGGCCACGTCGGCGTCGTCGATGTTGGTGGCCGACGCGGCGGCGGTGACGAGGGTCCAGTCGTGATGCCACGAGTCCGATGGACATGGTGACTCCACTCCTTCGTCGCCGTACACCGGAACCGCGTACGCGGGTTCCCAGTCGAGAAGGGTCAACGGCAGATCGAGATCGTCGTCTTCGATGTTCGGCACGTCTCCACGCAGAACGCGTTCGTGGGCCACGAACGAACGACGAGGCCCGCGCTCGAGAAACGCAGCCAGGTCGGCCCACGTGTGATGTTGGGCGATCACCTCGGTCAATGGTCCGATGGTGAAGCGTCCGCCGTCTTCGCCCAACACGGAACAGGCCGACTCCGCCGGAGCCAACAGAGCGATGCGGTACTCGGCCAACGTGGCCGCGGGCCACACCTGACGGCCGGTCTTGGTGGCGGCTCGACAGCGGGCGCGCACGCGCATCAGGCCTTCCCAATCACGCGACGCGCATCGGCCATCGATCAGTCGCACCAGTCCGTCCAGGTCGGCACGGTCGACGAGCCGATCGAGTTCGTCGTCGTTCTCGGGGCGATCGTCGGACATGTGCGGTCACACCATCGGCCAGGGGTAGCGCTGTCCGGTGGAGTCGATGGGGAACATGCCGCCCTCGGCCAGCATTCGTGCCCGATCGACCATGGCCTCCATCTCGTCGGAGTCGAGGAATTCCTCCAATGCGCGCGGCGGATTGCTGGCCACCGAGCGCACGCTTTCGCGCAGATCGTCCGACAAGGGCTCTCCGCCGAACTCCCAGATCACCGTGCGCAACTTGAAGTCCGCGGAGAAACACAGTCCGTTGTCGATGGCCCACACGCGGTCGTCGGAATCGATGAGGCAGTGACCGCTCTTGCGGTCGGTGTTGTTGGCCACGATGTCGAACGCGGCGATGGCGCGGAACTGGTCGTGCAGATCCTCGCGTTGCTCGAACAAGGTGAAGTAATGCTCCTCGAATCGCGCGTCGATGAACCACTGCAGGGAACCCTCACCGAACGGTCCGTCGCGCACGACCGTGGGTGGCACCACGTGCAGGCCCATGGCATCGGACAACACGCACGCGGCCACCTCTCGCTTGAAAAGTCCGGAGGGAAAGTCCCACAGGGGGCGTTCGCCACGATGAGGTTTGTAGATCGCCTGGCCGTTCTCGGCCACACCGTCGAGGTCGCGGCTCAGGTTCACCAAGAAGGTGGCGTTGCTGCTGTAGGGCATGCGTCCCTCGACCTCGATGTCGGCCAGTCGGAGCAACGCGTCGATGTCGACCACGGCGTCTCAGTTCATCCGGGGGCAGAAGTGTCCGTCGGGATCGACCGGGCGCTCGCAATACACGCAGTCGGGACGACCGGCCGACACCACCCGATCGGTGTGCTCGCAAAACGCCATCGCCTGCGCGCGGTTGAGCGACACGCGCACGCGGGATCCGGCGTTCTCGTCGTCATCGTCGGGATCGAAGCTCATGGCCTCGTCGTCTTCATCATCGACGTCGTCGTCCATTCCCTCGTCGGGGGCCGCGAACTCGCGGAGATGCAACACGAAGTGGTCGCCCGAGCGATTGAACTCCAGAGCCACGGCACCCAGCACGAACGCCTCGTCGATGGGTTCGGTGAGATTCATCACGTTGCGCGGTGGTTGACCCTCGGGCACGGGAAGATGCTTGAGAGCGCGACGCAGATACTGCGAGATGGCCGCCGCTTGTTGCTTCTCGCAACGCACCGTCACCGTTCTGTTCCCCATGCGCGCCTGCAAGTAGAAGGTGCGGCGCCCGGGAACGCCGACGGCGCCGGTGGTGAGCACGTCGACGTGTTCGAACTCGGCGAAGAACGACATCGATGCCTCAGGACGGTCGCAATTCGGCCAACGACCCACCGGTGGAATTCACGGTGAGAACGATCGGTCCGGCGGGGGAGTAGGCGATCGCCGAAACGGAACAGGTGCCGATGACGATGCGTTGGAAGAGGTCGATGTGGGTGCCCATGGCGTGGGCGACGGCGGCCTTGATGGGATCGGCGTGGGACACGCACACGATGGTGCCACCGCGGTGTTTGGCGACGAGACGATCGATGGCGGACACCATGCGCGTCTGCATCTCGGTGAAGCTCTCGCCCGAGGGGAATCGGAAGGTGGACGGTGAGCGCTGCACCGTGGTCCATTCGGGCAACTTCATCAGCTTGGAGAGTTCGGCTCCGGTCCAGTCGCCGAAGTCGCACTCCAGCAAGCCCTTGTCGATGATCACGCGTTGGCCGATCGCGCGGGCGATGGGGGCGGCCGTTTCTCGCGCGCGCTCGAGCGGAGAGGCGTACACGGCGTCGATTCGCTTCATCACCGACAGGCGTTCGGCGGCCACCTCGGCCTGTTGACGTCCGACGTCGGAGAGATGAAGTCCGGGTGCACGTCCGGGAAGCAACTTGCCCGTCGTGGGGGTCTGCCCGTGGCGCACCAGCAACACCAATGTCGAGGCGGGCGGCGCGCTCTTGGCGGACTTCTTCGGGGCGGGTTTTTTGATGGCCATGATCGATGCCAACCTAGTGGGGTCATGGCCATCCCGTCTCGTCCGCCTCGATCCGTTCACGTGGGTTCGCCACGTCCGCGCGCGAAGGTGTTGGCCAACATCCACGACGACGTGTGCGGGTGTCGGGCATGCCCGCGATTGGTGGAGTGGCGCGAGGACGTGGCGCGCGAGAAGCGAGCGGCGTTCGTCGACGAAACGTATTGGGGTCGACCGGTTCCCGGATTCGGTGATCCGAACGCGTCCATTCTGGTGCTGGGCTTGGCGCCGGCCGCTCACGGGGCGAATCGCACGGGACGAATGTTCACCGGTGATCGCAGTGGCGACTGGCTGTATCGAGCGATGCACAAGGCGGGGTTGGCCAATCAGTCGGAGTCCTTGCACGCGTCCGATGGTTTGCGTCTGAACGGAGCGTGGGTGACGTCGGCGGTGAAATGCGCGCCACCGGACAACAAGCCGGCCAACGACGAACGCGACGAATGTCGGCCCTTCCTGAGGCGCGAGTTGGAGGCGCTCGCGCGGCTGCGCGTGGTCGTGTGTTTGGGCGCGTTCGCGTACGAGGCGGCGTGCTCGGAGTTCGGTGTGAAGCCCCGACCGAAGTTCGGTCACGGGGTGGAAGTGACCACCCCCGATGGGTTCGTACTGCTGTGCTCGTTCCATCCGAGCCAACAGAACACGTTCACCGGGAAGTTGACCGAGCCGATGATCGACGCGGTTTTCGCTCGCGCCAGAGTTCTGGCGCGCGTGTGATCAGCGTTCGAGCGCGGTCTTGACGAGCGAGGCGGCGTGCTCGATGGCCTTCATGCCATCGTCCACCATCTCGCTCATCGAGAAGAACCCGTGGATCATTCCGGAATACCGTGCCAGCGCACACGGCACGCCGGCTTCCATCAGTCGAGCGGCGTAGTCCTCGCCCTCGTCGCGCAACGGGTCGTATTCGGCCGTGATCACCAATGCGGGTGGCGCGTCGGCCAACACGTGATCGGTGGCGAACAACGGCGACACGCGCGGGTCGGTTTCCGAGCCCACGCCACCGGAAAGGTAGTGATCGCAGAACCACTTCATGCCGGCGGCCGTGAGTCGGTAACCCTCGGCGTTTTCGACGTAGCTCTGCGACGAACGAGTGGCGTCGGCGACCGGATAGATGAGCATCTGATAGCGCAACGGCACCGGGGCGAGGTTCGCCACGACCGCGGCCAGGTTGCCTCCGGCCGAGTCGCCTCCGACCGCGATGCGATTCGGATCGACGCCCAACGTCGCCGCGTTCGCGTGGGCCCATCGCAACGCGTTCACCGAATCCTCGAGAGGCGCGGGGAACGGATGCTCGGGGGCCAGTCGATACTCGACGCTCAGCACGGCGTGCCCCATCGCGCGCGCCAACTTGCGACACACGTCGTCGTGGGTGTCGACGCTTCCGAGCACCCAACCGCCGCCGTGGTAGTACACCAGCAGTCCGATCTTGGTGGAGGCGCTCGGTCGATATAGGCGCGCGGGCACGCCACCGGCATCGACATCGCGAATCTCGTGGAGGTCCACCGACGATGGCATCGTCATGGCCGCCATTCCGGCCCGAGCCTCGAGATGGCTCTGCGTTTCGAGCGCGGGAATGTTCAGGGCCGCCAGGCCCTCCAACAGAACGGCGACCTGAGGATTCAGTGCCATGTCAGTGAGCGGCCGGGGCCGATCCGTCGGCCTTCTTCTTCGGCGGCGGCACGCCGACGCTGGGGGCCTTGTCGGCCCACTCGGGCCAACGACGACGGCTGACGATGCTGAGGGTGCGCAGCAGCTTCATGGCCACCTCGTCCTCCTGAGCCGGACGCGCCTCGATGACACCGTCCTTGATCATGCGATTGATCACTTCCTCACCCAGTTCGGTGCGCACGATGGTGAGAGTCCAGTCGTTGTCCTTGCCGATGCCTCCGGTGGCGATGTCGCTGTGCTCGGCGGCGAAGTCGGGGCAGTTCTTGCAACCCTCGCGAGTCCACTGATGGCATTCCTTCAGATCGATCTCGTGGTACGAGCCGTCCTTCATCCAGATCTGGAAGACGCCCTTGATGTTCATCTTCACCATGTCCTGCTTCTTCAAGCCGTACTTGGCCTCGAACAGTTCCGGGAAGATGGCGTCGTCGAAGGTCTTGGAGCACAGCAAGCCGATGTTGAACTGGAACGGCTTGGACACCTTGCCGGCCTTGCGGTCCCACATGACGGGCGGCGACGAGGTCTGACAACCCATGCCCACCAACGCGAGGCGGCTGAAACCCTGCTCCTTGGCGTCACGCAACGCCAACGGATTCGCGCAGTACGTGTAGCGAGAGCCGGCGGTGGCCAGCACTTCCTCCTTGTTGCGCGCCAGAGCGGGCTTGGCCTTCCACGCATCGTCGGGCTCGACGCCACTCACGAGCGCGGCCTCGATGTAGTCGTTCTCGAGCAACCAGATGAGCATCGCCGAAACGAAGCCACCGTCCTGACCCTTCTCGTGGGCGACCTTGTCGGACGCCCGCGTGAGCAGAAGTTGACGCCAGATGCCGGCCATCTCGTCGGGCTCGCGAGTGCGACCGAACAGGTGCATGTCGGCGGCCGTCTCCCACGAACGGAAACGGGGGCAGGCGCGGGTGCAGGTGGTGCAGCCCTTCTCGCCGTGCAGACAGTTGTCGAGACCCAACTCTTCCTCGAGGTGGAACGGCTTGTACTTGCCCTCCTCGTGCTCGTAGCCGATCACGTCGTGCGGACAGGTGACGACGCACCCCGCGCAACCGGTGCACAGACCGGTCGTGATCACTTCGTTGTAGAGCTCTTTCCACTGGGCGGTCCAGCGTTCGGCTTTGGCGGGGGAGGACTCGGTCACGGTCATGCATGGCAATCTACGCTGGTGGAGGGCGGTCGGTCGGCTTCGAACCGATCCGACGTGGCCCGCGACCGAGTTCGAAGGGGATCCGCATGGGCATGATCGGCACACGGGTGATGCGCACCGAGGACCCTGACCTCGTCACGGGCCGGGGCACCTTCGTCGACAACCTGGCTCTCCCGGGCGCCACGCACGTGGTGTACGTGCGTTCCACCATCGCCCACGGTCGCATCGTCGCGATCGACACCGACGAGGCCCGTGCGATGCCCGGCGTGTTGGGCGTCTTCACGGCGGCCGATCTGAGTGCCGATGGGATCGGCCCGGTGCCCATCGACATGCCGTTGTTGCCGGCCGACATCTCTCGCGGTGCTCTGGCGACCGACACCGTGCGTTTCGTTGGCGAGTTGGTGGCCGCGGTGGTGGCCGAGTCGCGCGCCCAGGCGGTGGATGCCGCCGAACGGGTGCAGGTGGACTACGAACCGTTGCCGGTGGTGGTGGACGCCGAGGAAGCCATGACCTCGAATGCTTTGTTGTTTCCCGAGCGTGGCAGCAACGTGGTGGTCACCCTGCCCGCGCAGCGCGAGGTGGACTTCTCGGCCTGCGAGGTGATCGTCGGGAAGCGCATCCTGAACCGACGCATCGCGCCCAGTCCGTTGGAGCCGCGCGTCGCGGCCAGTCGTTGGGAAGAGCCCGACGAGAACGGCGTGCGACGACTGACGCACTGGCAGGCGTGTCAAGGGGCCCATCCGATCCGCAATCAACTGGCCACCTTCTACGGTCTGCCCGCCGAGCAGATTCGCGTCATCACGCCCGACGTGGGTGGAGGCTTCGGCGCCAAGGCGTTCTTCTATCCCGAGGATCTGTTGTTGCCGTGGTTGGCTCGCCGGACGAATCGTCCGGTGCGATACACGGAGTCGCGCACCGAGAGCATGAACGGTCTCGGTCATGGTCGGGCCCAGATTCAGGATCTGCGCATCGGCGGCACCCGCGACGGCCGCATCCTCGCCTACGAGCTGAAGGTCATCCAGGACTCGGGCGCCTATCCGCGCTTCGGTGCGTTCCTGCCGTACATGACCGGTGCGATGCTCACGGGCACGTATCACATTCCCAACGCGGCGATGCACGCCGTCGGAGTTCTCACCAACACCGTGCCCACGTTGGCGTATCGCGGCGCCGGCCGCCCCGAGGCCGCGGCGGCCATCGAACGCGCGGTCGACATGTTCGCCACCGAGATCGGCATGGATCCGGTGGAGGTGCGACGCATCAACCTGGTACCCAAGGACGCGTTCCCGTACAAGAACGCCAACGGCACGGTGTACGACAGTGGCGACTATCCGGGCTCTCTCGATCTGGCGGTGAAGGCCGCGGACTACGACGCGTTGCGCGCCGAACAACGACATCGTCGGGAGAACGGTGATCGCGTGCAGTTGGGTATCGGCGTGGCCGTGTACGTGGAGATCACCGCCATGTCGGGTGGTTCGGAGCTGGGCATGGTGGAGGTGTTGCTCGACGAGTCCGGCGAGGTGGCCGCTCGCGTGATCACCGGAACCACTCCCTACGGACAAGGTCATCGCACGACGTGGGCGATGCTCGTGGCCGATCGTCTCGGAGTTCCCTTCGAGAAGGTGACCGTGATCCATGGCGACACCGATCTGGTGCCGAGCAGCGAGATCACCGGTGGCTCGCGATCGGTGCAACTGGGTGGAACCAACGTGTGGCGCGCCTCGGGTGTGGTGGCCGACAAGGCGCGCGAGATCGCCTCGCGGTTGTTGGAAGCCGACATCGCCGACGTGACGCTGGACGCGGGTCGATTCCACGTGGTGGGCACGCCGGCCATCTCGGTGGGTTGGACCGAGGTGTTGGCTTCGGCCTCCCGCGAGGGAGAACGTCTCGACGGCGCCGGGGACTTCGCGCAAGCGGGCGGCACGTTCCCGAGCGGCGCCCACATCGCGGTGGTGGAAGTGGACACCGAAACGGGTGGTGTGCGATTGCGCGACGTGTTCGCCGTGGACGACGCGGGTCGCATCGTGAACACGTTGTTGGCCGAGGGCCAGGTGCACGGAGGTTTGGTGCAGGGAATCGGTCAGGCCCTCTTCGAGGAGTTCGTCTACGACGAGGACGGCAACCCGCTCACGGGCAACTTCGCCGACTACGGATTTCCCAGTGCGGCCGAGGTGCCGAGCTTCGTGACCATCCACATGGAATCACCGTCGCCGCTCAACGACCTCGGCGCCAAGGGCATCGGCGAGAGTGGCACCATCGGCGCCACTCCCGCGGTGCAGAACGCCGTGGTGGACGCGTTGTCGCACCTCGGAGTTCGCCACATCGATTTGCCGTGCTCCGCCCAACGGGTGTGGGAAGCGATCACGACCGCCTGAACTCAGACGGCGTCGTGGCCCTCTTCGCCGGTGCGAATGCGGATGATGCGATCCACGCCGGTCACCCAGATCTTGCCGTCACCGATCTTGCCGGTGGAAGCCGCCGCCTTGATGGCGTCGATCACGCCGTCGACGGCCTCGTCGGCGACCACGATCTCGAGGCGGGCCTTGGGGACGAAGTCGATCTTGTATTCGGCGCCGCGGTAGGTCTCGGTGTGACCACCCTGGCGACCGAAGCCGCGAACCTCGCTGACGGTGATGCCCTGCACGCCGGCGGCCTTGAGGGCGTCCTTCACGTCATCCAGCTTGAACGGCTTCACGATTGCGGTGATGAGTTTCATGATGGTTCTCCGTGTCTATTCGTTCTTGTCTGTTCGTTCGTTGTCTGTTCGTTCGTTGTCTGTTCGTTCGATGTCTCGTCGTGACGTTCAGTTGTTGTACGCGGTCTCGCCGTGCTCGGCCAGATCGAGACCGGCGGCCTCGCTCTCTTCGGACACTCGCACGCCGATGGTCTTCTTCAGCAACACCATGATGCCGTAGGTGAGCACGAACGACCACACGATGGCGGCACCGTTGGCGATGGCCTGTTCCAGCAACAGCTTGGCGCCGCCTCCGTAGAAGATGCCCTCCATGAACGAACCCTCGAAGAACGACGGGTTGGCGAAGAAGCCGATGAGCAGCGAGCCGACGAGGCCACCAACGAAGTGCACTCCGACCACGTCGAGCGCGTCGTCGTAGCCGAACTTGTGCTTCAGGCGCACCGCGTAGCAGCAGATCGCACCGGCGATGAGGCCGATGAAGATGGGGGACGCTCCCGAGACGTATCCGGCCGCCGGGGTGATGGCCACCAAACCGGCCACGATGCCCGATGCCGCACCGAGGTTGGTGGGATGGCCGTCGCGCAACCACTCGATGAGGATCCAGGCCAAACCGGCGGCGGCCGCGGCGAGGAAGGTGTTCATGAAGGCCTGAGCGGCGGCGCCGTTGGCGGCCAAGGCGGAACCGGCATTGAAGCCGAACCAACCGAACCACAAGATGCCGGTGCCGATCATGACGAGGGGCATCGAGTGCGGAGGAGTGGGCGCGGACTTGCGCTTGCCCAAGACCATCACCGCGGCCAAGGCGGCGATACCGGCGTTCACGTGAATGGCGGTACCGCCGGCGAAGTCGATGGATCCGCGATCGGCGAGCCAACCTCCGTAGACCCACTTGAACACCGGCACGTACACCAGCAGCGACCAGATGGGCACGAAGATGGCCCAGGCCGAGAACTTCATGCGATCGGCGACGGCACCGGAGATGAGCGCCGGCGTGATCGCGGCGAACATTCCGAGGAACGCCACCGTGGCCAACGTCATTCCGTCACCGGCGACGGTGATGTCCTTCAGGAAGAACGAGTCGAAGCCACCGATGAAGTCGGCATCGAAGGGATTCTGCGAGAGCGAGTAGCCCACGGCCACCCACAGGATCGGGATGATCAGAACGCAGTAGAAGTTCATCATCAACATGTTCAACACGTTGCGATTGCGGTCCATGCCTCCGTAGAAGAAGGCCAGTCCGGGTGTCATGAACAGGACGAGGGCCGCCGAAATCAGCACCCACGCGATGTTGCCGCTTTCCATGGTGTGGTTCTCCAGTGATGTGAGGGGTTCGTCGACGTCCGGGGCCGGTCGTCGATGGAGGCACCGTAGAAAACGGTCGTTGCTCGAGTGTTTCGGCAGTGTGAAGCAATTGTGCGTTTCTCGGTGCCCCAAAACTGCTGCCCGAAAACGGACGTCCCCGGGTCGGCCGCCGAAGCGTTCGACCCGGGGACTGCCCCTACCGGAGGAGAACCACCTCCGTGTGCCGCCAGCGAAATCACCGGCGAGCTCAATGGGAGAGAACCGACTAGATGGCGTCGGGTCCCTCTTCGCCGGTGCGAATGCGAACGAGGCGGTCGACGTCGGCCACCCAGATCTTTCCGTCACCGATCTTGCCGGTGGCCGCCGAAGCCTTGATGGCCGCGATGACCGCGTCCACGCTGGAGTTGTCGACGACCAGTTCCAGGCGCACCTTGGGCACGAAGTCGATCTTGTATTCGGCTCCGCGGTACGTCTCGCTGTGTCCGCCCTGGCGACCGAAGCCACGCACTTCGCTGACGGTGATGCCTTGCACACCGGCGGCCTTGAGGGCGTCCTTCACGTCGTCCAGCTTGAACGGCTTCACGATTGCCGTGATGAGTTTCATGTTGAGTTTTCCTCTCGTTTCCTGTGATCGGACCGGTCAGTTCTTCACGAACTCGGGGTAGGCGTAGACACCCATCTCGGGAAGATCGAGGCCCATCAGTTCGTCCTCTTCGCTGGAGCGGATTCCGCCCTTGCCCATCTTCTTGGAGATGATGTCCTGCAACTTGAAGAACGTGTACGACAAGCCACCGAGGACCACGATGATGACCACGGCTCCGAGGGCCTGGGCGCCGAGCTGACCCCAGTCCCCCTTGATGATTCCTTCCACGCCCTCGCTGTCGGAGAGGTTCCAACCGGCGCCGTAGGAACCGTTGGCGAAGATGCCCACGGACAGCGTGCCGAAGAGTCCGCCGACACCATGAACGCTGATGGCGCCCACCGGGTCGTCGAGCTTCAGCCTGCGCTCCACGAAGAACACGCTCTCGATGACGAGAACCGCGGCGATGCAACCGATGACGGCGGCGGCCCACGGAGCGATGAACGCGCAGGGAGCGGTGACGGCGACCAAGCCGGCGAGCATGCCGTTGGCCATCATGCCGGGATCGGGCTTGCCGGTGCGCTTCGTGATCCAGAACATCGCGACGATGGCGCCGAAGGCTCCGGCGATCGCGGTGTTGGTCGCCACCACGGCGAACTGCACGTCGGTGGCCGCGAAGGTGGACGCGGCGTTGAAGCCGAACCAACCGAACAACAAGATGAACGTTCCGAGCATCGCCATCGGGATGTGGTGGCCGGGAATGGCGCGCGGGTTGCCGTCCTTGTCGAACTTGCCGATGCGCGCACCGATGACCTTGGCACCGGTGAACGCGGCCACGCCACCGACGGCGTGAACGACGCCCGATCCGGCGAAGTCGACGTAACCGGCACCGAGGTTCAGGCTGCTCCAGGTCTGCGACAACCAACCGCCGCCCCACGTCCACGCGGCGAACAGCGGGTAGTAGATCGCTCCGCAGAAGAAGCCCCACACCACGAAGCTTCCCCACTTCCAGCGCTCGGCCATGGAGCCGGTGGGGATGGTGGCCACGGTGTCCATGAAGGCGACCATGTACAAGAAGAAGCCGAGCAGCGCCGGGGTGATTCCTCCACCCGACATGGCCCAGCCACCCTTGAACAGGAAGATCCATTCGCCGCTACCCACGAGTGGTCCGCCGATGGGAGTCTCGAGGCCGAAGGCGCCGTAGCTGAATCCACCGAAGGCCAGCGGGAAGCCCACGAAGAAGAAGCCCACGAACCCCAATCCGAAGATGGCGAAGTTCGTGGTCACCACGTGAGCGGCGTGCTTGGCGCGACAGAAGCCGGTTTCAACGAGAGCGAATCCGGCCTGCATGAAGATGACGAGCGACGCGCCGATGATGACCCACAACAGGTTGGTGGCCTGCGCGAGCGAGGTGACGGCGGCCTCGGCATCGAAGTCGCCTTCGGCGGCCATTGCCACGCTGCCGGCGATGAACGTCGCGCCCGACGACACCGCCATCGCGACGAGAAGTCGTTTCAGCAACGACGGGCGCTTGCGGAACGTGTCCGGGAAATGGTCGGCGGACGCGTCGCTCGCGGCGACTTTCGTCCGGGAAAGGGTGATCATGGGTCCTCCTCGGGGGATGGTCGTGGGTTCGGGTACCGCACGTCGCCGTTGACGGGCGTGTCACGGGAGCTCGACGACGCTGTCGGAGCACGTTCGCTTGGACGAGAACCTACGAGAGCGATGTTTCCCGAGTGTCCGAGGATTGTTACGAGAGTGTGAGCGATGTGTTCACGAGCGCGAACTCGTCGGGTCGTCTCAGACGAGTCCGGAGATCGCTTCGTCGAGCGCGGCACGGTATTGCTCGCGCGCGGTGAGCGCGGCCAGCACCCAGGCGGACAACACCAGATACTCGTCGCCCGACAGGAGTTCCACCGGCACCGTGGGATCCGGACCCTTCACCGCGTCCTTCATCGATTCGCTGAGCGACAAGATGTGCATGAGGTCGTCCAGAGAGTCGGGCATCATCGTTCGCGCCACTTCGATGGCCGCGCGACCGTCGTCGACGATGGAGTCGATGAAGCAGGCCAGAGCGACCACATCGACCAGTCCGATGCGATCGATCGCCCGTCCCAGACGTTGATCCAGTCGCGGGTCGTCGAGATGACGCTTGAGTTCGTGCAGCGAATGCAGGTGACCGTTCAAACCTTGATCCGTGAAGTCGGGTTCGGCGCGATGGCGACTCATGGCCTCGCCCACGGCGGGCACGCGCTCCTCGATGCGACGACGATCGATGATTCGCCACCACTCGTCGGCATCGGTGTTGAGCAACTCGTCGAACAGGTGCGAGGTGTCCACCGAGGTCCAAGGTGCCAGGGGAGTGGACGCGTCATCGATCACTCGGCGACTGAGCTTCCAGCGAATCAACGGCGGAGTGAGCATGGTGGTGACCAACACCATCAACAACAACGCCCCGTACAACTCGTCGTCGAGCACGCCCTTGGACAAACCGATGGACGCGAAGATGAGGCCCACCTCGCCCCGGGGCATCATGCCGATACCGACGAGCAAACGATCTCCACCGGCGCGACCAAGCCCGAGTCCGGCGACGAGTTTGCCCACGATCGCGACGACGGTGAGTGCGCCGGCCAACGCCAGAACGCTCGGCTGGAACATCGCATTCAGGTCGGCGTTGATGCCGATGCTGGCGAAGAACACCGGAATGAAGATGTGCCCGAGCGGATTCAGTCCCTCGGCGATGCGTTCGTGTTGGGTGCTGCGTCCCACGCCCAGACCGGCCATGAACGCACCGATGATGAAGGCCAACTTGGCCTGATTGGCGAGCAGGGAGAAGGCCAACGTCAGGCCGAAGGCCACCGCCACGATGGTGGTGGAGGACTTGGCCAATCGATCGATTCGGGTGAACAACCGGGGGATGACGAAGATCGACAACAGTCCGGTCACGAGCAGGAACCCGATCGCGAGTCCGATCGTTTCGAGCACCACACCGGCGCCGATGGAACCTTCGGTCACCACCTTCACCACGACGGTGAGAATGACCAGACCCAACACGTCGTCGGCCACCGCCGCGCCCAACACGATGCGCGACTCCTTCAAGGCCAGGGCCCGCAGATCGCCCAGCACGCGCGCGGTGATTCCCACGCTCGTGGCGGTGAGTGCGGCTCCGATGAAGAGAGCGACCTTTCCCTCCTCACCGAACGCCGAGGCCACACCGAAACCGGTGGCGAAAGGAACGACGACACCCGCGATGGCGACGATGAACGCGGGCTTGCCCACCTTGGCCATCTCGCCCAAGTCCATTTCCAAGCCCACCTGGAACAACAACAGGATCACGCCGATCTCGCCGAGGAGAAGAACCATGTCGGCGATCTCGAGATGCGTGATGGGGTCGATCCACCCCAACACGCTCGGTCCGATGATGATGCCGGCCACGATCTCGCCCAGAACCGCGGGCACGCGCACCCGCTCGGCCAACTCGGCGGCCAACCGGGCGATCAGGATGATGACGAGCAGATTGCCGAGAACCAGCGCGAGGTCGTACGTACCTGTGGAGGCGGCGAGAATCGGCATCGGGGGATCCTACGAGTGGTGGTGAATCGAGTTCGGTGTTCTAGGCGGCCAACAACACTTCGGCACGGTCGACGGCCACGGGCACCAACATCCAGCCACGACCGCGCACGGTGCGGATGGAGTCGGATCCGAGATGACGGCGAATCGCGACCAGCAAGGAGTCGCAGCGACGGTCGTTCAATTCGGCAATGCCCGCGAGTCGGGCCAGTTCCCGACGGCTGACCACCCGACCCCGACAATCGAGCAGGGCCTTGAGGACGGCGGCCTCCTGGGCGGCGAGGCGAGCGGACGTTTCCGTGGACGTATCCATGCCTCCACCGTAGAAAGGCGGGATTTCTCGCCTGTTCGGGGTCTGTGAACGGCGTGTGAACGGTGGCGCACGGGAGTCCCGAGATGAGTCCTCAAATGAGGACAGGGCTCGGGTTGGGGTCGGGGTCCCATCTGCGAGAGACTGCGGGGATGGAACTGAACTACCCCGCCGACGCCGAAGTCTTCCGCCAAGAGATCCGTGAGTGGCTCGTGGCCAATCTGCCCAAGGGTTGGGGAGAGCCCGGCTTCGAACTCAGCGGCGAGGAGCGCAAGAAGTTCGTCGAGGAGTGGCCCTCGAAGTTGTTCGCCGGTGGCTGGATCTGCGCCACCTGGCCCAAGGAGTACGGCGGCAAGGGTCTCTCCACCATGCAGGGTGTGGTGTTGTCCGAGGAGTTCGCTCGCCTGAAGGCGCCGCTGCGCGCCGACTTCTTCGGCGACACGTTGGTGGGACCGACCATTCTGCAGTGGGGCACCGAGGAGCAGAAGAAGGAGTTCCTCCCCAACATTCTGAACGGCAAGACCCGTTGGTGTCAGGGCTTCAGCGAGCCGAACTCGGGCTCGGACTTGGCGTCGTTGAAGACGCAAGCCATCCTCGACGGCGACGAGTGGATCATCAACGGCCAGAAGGTGTGGACCACCGGTGGCCATCACGCCGACTACTGCTTCTTGCTCACCCGCACCGATCCCGATGCGCCGAAGCACAAGGGCATCTCGTACTTGTTGGTGCCCATGCGTCAGGAAGGCGTCGAGGTTCGTGGCATCGTGCAGCCCGACGGCACCGCCGAATTCTGCGAGGTGTTCTTCACCAACGCTCGTTGCCCGAAGGACAACGTCGTCGGAGGCGTGAACAACGGTTGGAAGGTGGCCAACAGCACGCTGGCCTTCGAGCGTGGCATGAGCGCCACCACCGGTTACCGCCGGTTCGAGGAGGAGTACAAGCAGATGGTGCGCGCGGCCACCGACAACGGTCGCATCCATGACGAGAAGATCCGTCAGGGTTTGATGGAGTACTACACCAAGATCCAGATCCTGCGCATCAACGGTCTGCGTTCGCTCACCGCCACGCTGAACAACTCCAAGGATCTCGGAGTCATGGCTCTCGGTGCGTCGAACAAGATGTTCTGGTCCGAGATGCACAAGGCGGCGATGGAACTGTCGCTCGACATCTTCGGCGCCAATTCCATGCTGGTGGACGCCGGCCCCGACACCGGTTCGTGGCCGGGCGTGGCGCGCGAGAAGCGTCGCGACGGCTACCCGGTGAGCCCGATGATGTCGGCGTTCTTCTTCAGCCGGTCCGAGACCATCTGGGGTGGAACCAGTCAGATTCAGCGGAACATCGTGGGTGAGCGCGTGCTCGGATTGCCCAAGGAGCCGTCAGCCGGTTGAGCGAACGGATGGTGACGCCGCGGTTCCTCCTGGTCACCGCGGCCACACTGGCGTACTACACGTGCGTCGGAATCTTCATTCCCACGTTGCCGGTCTTCATCAAGAACGGTCTCGGTGGCGGAGAGGCCATGATCGGCGCGGCCGGTGTGGTCTTCAGCGGATGTGCGGTGCTGTTTCGACCGTTGCTGACCTGGGTCGGCAACAAGTGGGGCCGGCGCACGATGATGGTGACCGGCTCCGTGGTCGGTGCGCTGGGTGCTCTCAGCCTGGTCGCAGTGACGGCGTCGTGGCAGATCCTTCCGTTGCGCGCGTTGATGGGTGTGGGTGAAGCGGCGTTGTTCGTGGGCGCGGCGATCCTGGTGGTCGAGTTGAGCCCCGAGACTCGCAAGGCCGAAGCCGCGAGTTATCTGTCGGTGGCGGTGTTCGGTGGTTTGTCCGTCGGTCCGATCATCGGTGAGTGGGTGATGGGAGACGTGGCCGAAGGTTCGCGCGGTCTGTCATCGGGGCATTACGACGCGGTGTGGATCGTCTCGGCGCTCGCGGCGTTGGTGGCGGCGCTGGTGTCGCTCACCGCTCCGGCTTTCGTGGGCGAGCGACCGACCGAGGTGAGTCGACGCATCTCGTGGTTCCATCCACGAGCGATCCTTCCCGGCGCCATCCTGGCCTTGGGCATGGCGGCGTGGACGTCGTTCACGTCGTTCGTTCCGACGTTCGCCAAGTCGATCGGGCTGTCGGGATCGGCGGGTTTCTTCGCCGCCTACAGCATTCTGTGTTTGTTCATTCGTCTCTTCGGCGCCAAGTTCCCGGCGCGCGTCGGGCTGCGCCGCAGCGTGGTGATGGCGATGTGGTTCCTGTTCGGTGGCGTCTCGTCCGTGTGGGTGCTGGGAAACGCGCTCGGAATCTGGATGGGCACGATCTTCTTCGCCCTCGGAGTGTCGTTCTTCTATCCGTCGTTGTTGGCGATGAGCGTGGAAGGAATCGACGGCGAGGATCGTGTGGAAGTGGTGGCCAGCTTCACCAGCTTCTTCGAGATCGGTGGAGTTGTCGGAGGGCTCGCGCTCGGGGTCGTCGGCGAACTCTTCGGTGAGCGGTCCACCTTCTTGGGCGGAGTTGGTTTCGCCGTGCTCGGCTTGTTGCTGCTGCAGCGAACGAAGCGAACGTCCGTGTCGGCGACGGCCTCAGTGGCCGGTTGACGCGGGGTCCGACGGTCCGTCGGTCTTCATGGCCGGGGCCGAGCGCAACGGTCGATTCGGCATGGCGAGGGCCACGACGAAACCGATGACGACCAACGGAACCGCGGCGCGGAAGACGATGACGATCGCGTGGGTGAGAGCGTCGAGAGCCTGCTCGCGAACGGGCGACGGAAGCTCGCGGATCATGCGCGGAGCCTGCACCAATTCGGGGTCGATACGTCCGTTCAATTGATTGGCGAACAATGCCCCATAGGCCGCGAGGCCGACCGCACCACCCAACTGACGCATGAACACCACCACCGACGAGGCGGTGCCCATCTCCTTGGGTTCGACCGCGTTCTGAACCGCCAACGTGCCGGTGGGCATGATCATTCCCATGCCGATTCCGAGGATGAACGACGCGGCCATGGCGAGGTACACGTAGCCATTCGACGAGTCGAGGAACGAGGCCATGCCGAAGCCGACCACCGAGACCGCGCAACCGAGCGGCGACCACATCTTGTAGGTGCCGGTGCGCGACGTGATGCGTCCCACCCAGGTGGCGGTGATGGCCACCGACACCGCCATCGGCACCAGCAACAATCCCGAGTTGGTGGCCGACACGCCGGTGACGCCCTGCAAGAAGAGAGGCATGAACGCGTTCGCGCCGTAGAACACCGCTCCGATGAGAATCATGAGCGGCACGACCACCTTGACGGTGTCGATAGAGAGCATGGAGAGCGGGATGATCGGCTCGGGTGCCTTGGCTTCCCAACGAATGAACAACACGGTTCCCACGATCGCCGCGGCGAAGAACGCCAACGTGGGCGTCGAGGTCCATCCATACTCGTCACCCGTCCACGAGAGTCCGAGCAACAACGAGGTCACGGCGAAGACCAGCAATGCGGCGCCCATGAAGTCGACCTTGCGCGGCTGACGAACGAACGGCAGCTTCAGCGCCTTGTTGGTGATGACGATCGCGACCGCGGCCACCGGAACATTGACGAGAAAGATCCATCGCCAGCTGGTGTTGTCGACGATGAATCCACCGAGAAGCGGTCCGACGACACTGCTGAACGTGAAGATGCTCGTGATGAGGCCCATGTACTTGCCGCGCTCGCGAGGAGCCACGACGTCGCCGATGATGGCGAAGGCCACCGCCAGCAAACCGCCGCCGCCGATGCCCTGAACGCCGCGCGACACCACCAACTGCCACATCGTCTGCGAGATCCCGCAGAGCACGGATCCAATGGCGAAGATGATTATGGCGGCCTGGAACAAGTTGCGCCGGCCGTAGAGGTCGGAGAGTTTCCCGAACAGGGGAGTGGACGTGGTGCTGGTGAGCATGTACGCCGTGCCCACCCAGGCGTAGTACTTGATGCCGCCGAGTTCGCCGACGATGGTGGCCATTGCGGTGTTGACGATCGTGCCGTCGAGGGCCGACAGGGCCAATCCCGAGATGACGCCACCGAACACCATGTAGAGCTGGCGTTTGGTGATGGCCACGCCCATGGGGGTCGAGTTCAGGGTCTCCGACATTGGTTGTACCGTACAATGAAACGCGCCCACGGGGGTAATTCGTGCCTGTTGCGCCGGACACATTCGGCGATCCGGGACTGGCTGGCACCTGAAAGGATGGCGACATGGCCGACGAACTGGTGAGTTCCATCCATGACAGCCCCATCGGAGGGCTCACGCTGGTCGCCAGTGAGGCGGGCCTGCGGGCCGTCTTGTGGCCGGCCGACGATGAGGCTCGGGTTCCCTCGGTGGCGGGTGCTCGTTCGGGTCGTCATGCGGTGCTCGACACAACCATGGCGCAGTTGGACGAGTACTTCGCCGGACGACGTCGCGAGTTCGACCTACCTCTGGACCCGGTCGGCACCGAATTCCAACGATCGGCGTGGAACGTCCTGCGAACCATTCCGTACGGCGCGACCATGTCGTACGGCGAACAAGCCGCGGCGCTCGGCGACGCGAAGAAGGCACGCGCCGTGGGTTCGGCGAACGGTCGCAACCCGCTGTCGATCGTGGTCCCGTGTCATCGGGTCATCGGAACCTCGGGAAAGTTGACCGGCTTCGCCGGAGGCATCGAGGCCAAGCGTTATTTGCTGGAGCTGGAGCGCCGCAACGCGACGTGAGCCAACGGAAACGGGCGCTGGCTGACGCGAGTTCCGTTCAGCTCTTGCGACGCGACGCTTGCGCCTGCTCGCGACGGCGACGAGCGGCCTCTTGCTCGGCGGCCTTGCGGGCCTTGCGTTGTTCCTTCAGGGCGGTGCGCTCGGCTTCGTCCTTGGTGTCGACGACCAGCGGGGCGATGGTGACCGCCGGTGCCGGCGGAACCTTCCATGCATCATCGTGCTTCAGGAGGCGCGTGATGATGGGGGAGGCGATGGCCTCTCCGGTGACCACGGTGGCCAACATCACCTGCGTGACGTCGAGACCGTGGTTGGTGATGACGCCGGGAAGCACCTCGCGCAGGTTCTCCTCGCTCGGATCGTCGGCGTTGGAGCCCAACGCTTCGATGCATTCGTTCAGACAGGTCTCGGTGAGCACGAGAGCAAGACGCTCGAGGTCGCCGTTGATGCGACCCTTGGTGACGGTTTCGCGAATGGCCGCGATCAGTTCGGCGGGCGACGGGTCGGTGCCCTTGACGCTGGCGATGTGCTGGATGGCGTCCTGGCCGTCCTCGGGGAGTGCGTCGTAGAGAGCGGTGATCTTTTCGTCGGGGAGAAGACGGAAAGCCCGATCGAGCATGGAGAGGGCGGCGAGACGATTCTTGACCTGATTCACAAGTGGAGGAGGCTACCGCTCGCGGGGGCGTCAGAATGGTGAGATGAGCACCGAGACCGGATTGAAAGCACGAATCCAAGCCGACATCGCCGAGGCGGTGCGTTCGGGAGACGAACTTCTGAAGTCGACGTTGCGCATGGCGTTGGCCGCCATCATGAACGCCGAGGTGGCCGGAAGCGAGGCCGTGGTTCTGAGCGACGATCAGATCGTGAACCTTCTGCGATCGGAGTCGAAGAAGCGCGCCGAGTCCGCGGAGATCTACGAACAGGCCGGTCGCACGGAGTCCGCGACCAAGGAGCGCGCCGAGATCGCGATCATCGAGAAGTACCTGCCGGCGGCGATGGATGCCGCGGCGCTGGCCGCGATCGTGGCCGAGGAGGTGGCCACCGCCGCGGCGAATGGTCAGACCGGACCCAAGGCCATGGGCGTGGTGATCAAGGGTGTGAAGGAACGCGTCGGTGCGTCGGCCGATGGTGCCGCCATCGCGGCGGCCGTGAAGTCCGCGCTCGCCTGAATCGGCGAGGAGTTCCCGAAAATCGATCGAGCGGCTCGGTTGCCCGAGCCGCTCGATGAACCGTTCTTCGTGATGTTCGCGTTCACATCACCGCGGCGAACGTCACCGTGGTGTCGTGGTACGTGGTGACGCCGTTCTCGTCGGTCACGCGAATCGACACGGGGGTGCCGGTGGAGAGGAACATGTTGGTGGCGCCCCACACGGAGCGGGTGGCACTGGCGGTGCGGCCGAGCGTGGCCGCGGTGGTCACCTTCGTCGAACCCACGTAGTAGACGAACTTCACCGAGACGATGTCGTTGCCGCCGAAGCCGCTCTCTTTCACGAAGACGCTGGCGTCCACGTCGCCCTCGTCGCCGACGAAGAGGGTCATCTCGACGACCGCGCCCGGGTTGATGACGATGTCGCGGAACGGAGAGGTTCCGGTTCCGGGTCGGACTTCGACATCGGAGGTGTCCGTGTCCGGAGTGTCCGTCTCGGGGGTGTCGGATTCGGGAGTGGTGACTTCGGGCGTCGAGGTCTCGGTGGGCTCATCGGTCTCCGGCGTGTCGGCCGAGACGTCCACGCTGTCCGAGGCTCCCGCGTCGGCGGTGGCACCGGACGCACTCGTTTCGCCATCGGATGAAGCATCGGACGAAACGGCGGATGAACCGGTCGTGATCGTGTCGTTCGACGAGGTGGTGCCGTCGTCCTGACGGCTGGTGGAGGTCGCGTCGCCGGTGTTGGCGCCGTTCGAGCCGGAGAGCTCCGACGCCTCGACGGAACCGCTGGTGGTCTGGTCGCCGTTGCCCAAGCATGCGACGGCTCCCACGGCGAGTCCGACGATCGCGATGGCGGCGAGTCCGGAGGTGACGAGCTTGTTGTTGCGGTTGATCTTCATGGCATTCCCCTGTCTGGTTGGTGGCAGCCCGTGTGGCTGCTCACCGGACAAGAGACCCGTCCCGCAACTTCCTCGCACTTTTCCCGACATTTCTTTTCCGTGGTGCTTCTGGTGGCATGAAACGACCCACAGGGGTCGTTTCATGCCACCAGAAGCACCAACAGCGGTGGCGCTGGAATCAGTGGCGCCCACGGTAGGAATCGGACCTACGACCTTCTGCTCCGGAGGCAGACGCTCTATCCACTGAGCTACGTGGGCAACGCGCGAAGCCTAGCGGGGGGGTCCGGCCATTGATTCCCGCCCGTGTTCAGGGGTTTCGTGTCAATCAAACCCCGCGGGCGACGAGCGATCGGTAACAATGGAACGGTTATGGCCGATCCCCTCCACATCCTCGCCGCCCGTCTTCAAGCGGCGTTCGACGCCGTGGCCGGTCGCACCGGTGTGGATCCGGTCATTCGACCGAGCGAGCACGCCGATGCTCAAGCCAACGGCGCCCTGGCGCTGGCCAAGGAACTCGGTCGCAGTCCGCGCGACGTGGCCCAAGCCGTGCTCGAGGCGTGCGGCGGGCTCTCGGGAGTTTGTTCGTCCATCGAGGTGGCCGGCCCCGGCTTCTTGAATCTCGTCCTCGACAACTCGTTCCTCGCCGGTGAACTGTCGACGGTGGCCACCGACGAACGGCTCGGGGTCGGTGTCGTCGCACCGCGCAAGGTGATCATCGATTATTCGGCTCCGAACGTGGCCAAGGAGATGCACGTCGGTCACTTGCGCACCACCGTCATCGGTGACGCGTTGGTGCGACTCATGGAGCACCTCGGGCACGAGGTGATTCGCGAGAACCACATCGGAGACTGGGGGACGCCGTTCGGGATGCTCATCGAGCACTTGCTGGATCTGGGCGAGACCCAGGCCGCCGATCATTTGTCGCTCGGCGATCTCGACGGCTTTTACAAGCAAGCGCGCGCGAAGTTCGATGCCGACGATGTGTTCAAGGATCGCGCGCGAGCCCGCGTGGTGTTGCTGCAATCGGGTGACACGGAAACCCGACGTCTCTGGAAACTGCTCGTCGATCTCTCCACCAAACACTTCAACGCGGTGTACTCGTTGCTCGGAATCCTTCTCACCGACGACGACCTCATGGGTGAGAGCGCCTACAACGATCTGCTCCCGCAAGTGATCACCCGTCTCGACGCTCTGGGTCTGCTTCAACAGTCCGATGGTGCCGACGTGGTGTTTCCGCCCGGCTACACCAACCGCGACGGTGATCCGTTGCCCTTGATCGTGCAGAAGGGTCAGGGTGGCTTCAACTACGCCACCAGTGATCTGGCGTGCGTCATCGACCGCGTCGAGCGAATCGGCGCCGACCTCTTGTTGTACGTGGTGGGGGCGCCTCAGGCCCAGCACCTCAGCATGGTGTTCGACGTCGCGCGCATGGCCGGTTGGTTGAAGGACCCGGTCGAGGCCGTTCACGTTTCCTTCGGCAGCGTTCTCGGCTCCGATCGCAAGATGTTGAAGAGTCGTAGTGGTGACCCGTTGAAGTTCATCGATCTGGTCACCGAGGCGGTGGCGCGGGCCGACGAGGCGATCGCCGCCAAGAACCCCGAACTTCCCGCCGACGAACGCGCCCGCGTGGCTCGCATGGTGGGCATCGGCGCCGTCAAGTACGCCGATCTGTCCACCGATCGCGTGCGCGATTACGTGTTCGATTGGGAGCGCATGTTGTCCTTCGACGGCAACACCGCGCCGTACCTGCAATACGCGCACGCGCGCATCTGCAGCATCTTCCGACGCGCCGGCATCGATCGGGCGTCGGTCGCCTCCACCACTCTCTCGGTGGTCGAACCGCAGGAACGCGATCTGGCCCTGAAGATCCTCGGGTTCGAATCCGCGATCCTGGACACCCTCGAGCGGTACAGCCCGCATCGTCTGTGCACGTATCTCTACGAACTCGCCACCGCCTTCACCGCCTTCTACGAACACTGCCCCGTGTTGAAAGCCGACGACGACGCGATCCGTGCCAGCCGCTTGGCGTTGTGCGATCTCACGGCCCGGGTCATGAATCGCGGACTGGGCTTGCTCGGTATCGACGCACCGGAGCAGATGTGAGCCCCCGGCCCGTGCCCATGCGACTGTTGCCCGACACGGCGCGGATCGAGTCCGATGGTTCCTTGAGCATCGGCGGCTGCCGCGTCGACGAGTTGGCCGAACGTCATGGCACGCCATTGTTCGTCTACGACGAAGCGCACGTGCGGGCCCGTTGTCGCGAAGCGGTGGCCGCGTTCGGGGTCGATCGCGTGGTGTACGCCAGCAAGGCCTTCAGCTGTGCCGCCATGGCACGACTGGTCAGCGACGAGGGCTTGTTGCTCGACGTGGCCACCGGTGGCGAGTTGTTCGTGGCCATGCACGGTGGAGTGCCGGCCGACCGTTGCATTCTGCACGGCAACAACAAGAGCCTGGCCGAACTGGAGATGGCACTGACCGTTGGCGCCGACACCCAGGCCCGTCCGGGCGTGCGACAGATCGTGGTCGACAGTTTCGACGAGATCGAACGACTCGAGCATCTGCGCTCGCGCGGGCTTCCCAAGCCGCGATTGATGATCCGAGTCACTCCCGGCGTGCACGCGCACACGCACGACTACATCGCCACGGGTCAAGACGACTCCAAGTTCGGGTTCAACCTGGCCAACGGCGATGCGGCGCGCGCCATCGAACGCATCACCCGCGGCGGATGCGGCGAGCTGGTCGGAGTGCATTGCCACATCGGTTCCAACGTGTTGTTGGTCGACAGCTTCGCCAAGGCCGCCGAAGTGATGGCGAAGTTCTCCGCTCCGTACGGATTGCCCGAGTTGACCCTGGGTGGTGGCCTCGGAGTCGCGTACGTGGAAGGCGAAGAGGCGCCGTCGATCACCGCGTGGGGCTCGGTGTTGCTCGACGCGTGTCGGGCCCTCGGCGTGCAGTCCGAGGTGTCGGTCGAACCCGGTCGTTCGATCGTGGCGTCGTCGGCCATCACCGTGTACACGGTGGGCACCATCAAATCCATCCCCGGCATTCGCACCTATGTCAGCGTCGACGGCGGAATCAGCGACAACCCGCGACCGGTTTTGTACGGCAGTGGATACGAGGCGTTCGCGGTGGCCGACGTGGCGGCCGCGCGCGACATGTCGGGGCGATTGGTGGGCAAGCACTGCGAGAGCGGAGACGTGCTCATCTTCGACGCCGATTTCCCGTCGTCGTTGAAGGTGGGCGATCTTCTGGCCACCCCGGTGACCGGCGCCTACGGACATTCCATGTCGAGCAACTACAACAAGGTTCCTCGACCGGCCGTGGTCTTCGTGGCCGACGGTGAGTCGCGAGTGGTGGTTCGTCGCGAGACCTACGAGGACTTGGTCCGTCTCGACCAGATCTGAATCAGCGGGCCCGAAACGGCACGCCCACCCACAAACCCCGAGGTTTCGGACGGGGAATCCCCTTAGCCTTGACCACCGTGACAACGGTTGAATCCCAAGGCAGAGTCGTGCGCATCGGTGTGCTCGGCTGCGGAAACGTGGGTGCGGCTCTCATCGGGCTCATCGCGCAGCAGTCGAAGGGCATCGAAGCTCGCACCGGCGTTCGACTCGAAGTGGTGAGCGTCGCCGTGCGCAACCTCTCGCGCGACCGCGAGATCTCGCTCGCGGATGGCCTTCTCACCCGCGATGCCCATGCCGTGGTCAGCGATCCCAACGTCGACCTGGTGGTCGAGGTCATCGGCGGCATCGAGCCCGCGCGCGAACTCATCTCGACGGCGTTGTCGCTCGGCAAGCCCGTCGTCACCGCCAACAAGGAACTGTTGGCCAACGTCGGCGTCGAACTGTTCGGAGCCGCCGATGCCGCCGGCGTCGATCTGCTGTTCGAGGCCGCCGTCGCCGGTGGCATTCCGGTCATCCGCGCATTGCGCGAGAGTCTGCGTGGCGAGCCGGTGAGCCGCGTCATGGGCATCATCAACGGCACCACCAACTACATCCTCACCAAGATGACCGAGGAGGGCGCCGACTACGGAGTCGCGCTCGCCGAGGCGCAACATCTCGGTTTCGCCGAGCGCGACCCAACGGCCGACGTCGAGGGTTTCGATGCCGGAGCCAAGGCCGCGATCCTGGCATCCATCGCGTTCGGCGCCAAGGTGGTCGCCGGCGACGTGTATCACGAGGGAATCAGCCGCATCACGGCCGCCGACATCGCGGTGGCCAAGCGACTCGGATACGTCGTGAAGTTGCTGGGTATCGCCGAGCGCGACGATGTCACCGGCGAGATCGCGGTGCGCGTGCACCCGGCGATGGTTCCCCTTCATCATCCGTTGGCCAGCGTGCGCGAGAGCTACAACGCCGTGTTCGTCGAGGGCGGAGCCGTTGGTTCGCTGATGTTCTACGGCCGCGGAGCCGGCGGCGGGCCCACGGCCAGCGCCGTGCTCGGCGACGTGATCGACGCCGCAGTGAACCTGTCCAAGGGAACGCACGGCACCATCGGTGCGTTCTCCAAAGCCGTGGTGCGACCCATCGACGAGACGAGCGCCGAGTATTTGTTGTCGCTGGAAGTGGCCGACAAGCCGGGCGTCTTGCACGCGGTCACCGGCGTGTTCGCTCGCAACGGCGTCAGCATTCGAGCGGCCGAGCAAGAGGGCATCGGGGCCGATGCTCGTCTGGTGTTCATCACCCACGACGCCAAGGAGTCCGCGGTGCAAGCCACGGTGCGCGAGTTGCGCGAACTCGACGCGGTCAGTCGGGTGGGCGGTTTGTTGCGCGTGGTCGGTTCCTGACGAGGCGATGAACATGCGTTACGTCTCGACTCGCGGGCAGGCACCCGAACTCGGCTTCGCCGACGTTCTGTTGGCCGGACTCGCCACCGATGGCGGCCTGTACGTGCCCACGCACTGGCCGACACTTCCGTCGTTGCCCACGGGTTCCTACGCCGACTTGGCCGCCGCCGTGATGGCGCCCTACGTCGACGGCGAGATCGACGAAGCCGCATTCGCGGCCATGTGTCGCGATGCGTACTCCACTTTCCGTCATCCGGCCACCGTTCCCCTGGTGCAGATCGGTCCCGACGAATGGGTGATGGAGCTTTTCCACGGACCCACGTTGGCGTTCAAGGACGTGGCGCTCCAATTGGTCGGTCGCTTGTTCGATCACGTTCTGTCCCAACGTGGTGAGCGCGTGATGATCGTGGGCGCCACCAGCGGCGACACGGGCTCGGCGGCCATCGACGGAGTGAAGCAATGCGACAACGTCGACATCGTCATCTTGTATCCGCAGGGTCGGGTCAGTGACGTTCAACGCCGACAGATGACCACCGTCGACGCGCCGAACGTTCACACCGTGGCCATCGACGGCACGTTCGACGATTGCCAGGACCTGGTGAAGGCCATGTTCAACGATGCCGCGTTCCGTGGCGAGATGAACCTCTCCGCGGTGAACAGCATCAACTGGGCGCGCGTGATGGCGCAGGTCGTCTACTACGTCGCGGCGTCCGACGCGTTGGGTGATCAACCGTTGTCGTTCAGCGTTCCCACCGGAAACTTCGGAAACGTGTTGGCCGGTTGGATCGCTCGCGAGATGGGCGTGCCCGCGCATTCGCTCATCGTCGGCAGCAACACCAACGACATCCTCACGCGGTTCTTCGAATCGCAGGCGATGGTGGCCGACGGCGTGGTGCCCACCCTCAGTCCGTCGATGGACATTCAGGTGTCGTCGAACTTCGAACGACTGTTGTTCGAGATGAACGATCGCGACGGGGGTGCGACGGCCGAGCAGATGGCCCTGTTCCGCACGAGTGGTCGCATGAGCGTGGAAGCCGATCAATACGCGAACTGGATCGAGCCGGTGTTCCGTGCGGCGCGCAGCGACGACGCCGACACCTTGGCCACCATGGCGTCGGTGTATCGCGAGTCGGGGATGCTCATCGACCCGCACACCGCCGTTGGGGTGTCGGCGGCGCGACGTCAGCGCGAGGCCGGCGTGCCGGTGGTCACCATGGCCACGGCCCATCCGGCCAAGTTTCCCGACGCGGTGAAGAAGGCCACCGGCGTGCATCCCGCATTGCCCGAACATCTCTCTGACCTGCTGGAACGTCCCGAGCGAACCACGCCGTTGCCGAACGAATTGGCCGGGGTGCAAGCCTTCGTGCGCTCCGTGGCGCGCCGCTGAACACCCCCGAAACAACGGGGATACGTTGCCAACCACCCCTGCCGTGGCTATGGTCTGACTGTCTGGAATCCCAGACCGCACGAGTCTCCGCCTGGTGACAGAACCTGGGTTGGTCCGTGTGTGTTCCCCTCACTGGCGTTGGGATCGCCGGTGGTCGTGCCCTCACCGCACATCGCCGCATACCCCCGCCTGAAAGCAGGTTCTCGTGGCCGCAGACGCACTCGAAAAGTCGGTGCTCGAATCGAAGGACAAGGAGCAGTTGGTCGCCATCGCGACCGCGCTCGGCATCAAGGCCGGTCCTCGGGCGAAGAAAGAAGACATCATCACCAAGATCCTCGACACCGTGGGTGGTCCGGCCGAGGCCGAGCCCGCGCCCGAGAAGCCCAAGCGAGGCCCGGGTCGTCCGCCCAAGGCGCGTCCCGCCGAGGAGGCAGCGACCGATGCTGATGCGTCCGCATCATCTTCACCCGCGTCAGCTTCCTCGTCGACGGCTCCCGCACCCGCGGCCGAGCCGGCGGTGATCCTCGGACCCGACGGTGAGCCGTTGGCCGAGTGGGAAGCCGAACTGGTGCGCCAAGGCGTGTCCACCGTGGCCGATCTCACGGGTGGCGAATCGGCTCCGGCGGGCGAGCAGCGTCAACAGCGCGACGGAAATCGTGATCGCAATCGTGATCGCAACGGCGATCGGAATGGCGATCGCAACGGTCAGCGCGATGGCAATCGCGACGGAAGCAATCGCGACGGGGGTCAGCGCGATCGTTTCGAGGGCGAAGGACGCAATCGTCGTCGTCGCCGTCGGGGCAAGGGCGGTCGTGATGAGGGCCCGCAGGGCGAGGATCGCGACGGCAACTACGAGCAGGGCGGATACCAAGGCGGCGAAACGGTCGTCCAGGAATCGGTGCCGGTGGAGGGTTACCTCGACCTGCGCGACGAGGGATACGGCTTCTTGCGCGTGCGCGGATTCCTGCCCAGCCGCGACGACGCCTACATCTCGGTGAAGCAGACCCGCCAGTACGGATTGCGCAAGGGCGATCACGTCACCGGAATCGCCCGCACGGCCGGACGCAACGAGAAGAACCCGGCGCTGCTCGAGATCAACACGGTCAACGGCGGTTCGCCCGACAAGGCCAAGGATCGTCCGCGTTTCGAGGACCTCACCGCGCTCTTCCCCGACGAGAAGCTGCGCCTCGAGAGTCCGCTCGACCCGGGCAACATGACCGCGCGCATCATCGATCTCATCTCGCCGATCGGAAAGGGTCAGCGCGGCATCATCGTGTCGCCGCCCAAGGCCGGCAAGACCACCATCATGAAGGAGATCGCCACCGCGATCGAGCGCAACAATCCGGAAGTGCAGTTGATGGTGTTGCTCATCGACGAGCGACCCGAAGAAGTCACCGACATGCGCCGCACCGTGCGGGGCGAAGTGATCTCGAGCACCTTCGACCGTCCGTCCGAAGAGCACACGCACGTCGCCGAGTTGGCCATCGAGAAGGCCAAGCGCCAAGTCGAGATGGGTCGCGACGTGGTGGTCATCCTGGACGGAATCACTCGTCTCAGCCGCGCGTACAACCTCGCGGCTCCGGCCAGCGGTCGCATCCTGTCGGGTGGTATCGACGCCGGCGCGTTGTACCCGCCCAAGAAGTTCTTCGGTGCGGCGCGCAACGTGGAGGAGGGCGGCTCGCTCACCATCTTGGCCACCGCTCTCGTGGAGACGAACAGCCGCATGGACGAGGCCATCTTCGAGGAGTTCAAGGGAACGGGCAACATGGAGTTGCGCCTCGATCGTCGCCTGGCCGAAAAGCGCATCTACCCGGCCATCGACGTGGACGGATCCAGCACCCGTCACGAGGAGCTGTTGTTCGACCGCAAGCAGCTGCAGATGGTCTGGAAGCTGCGACGCGTGTTGTCCGGACTGGCGTCCGACGGCAATCCGGCCCCCGGTCTGGAATTGCTGATCGACCGCCTGAAGCAGTTCAAGAACAACGACGATTTCCTGTCGGAGATCGGCAAAACCCCCACGATGTGACCCCGTTTCCCCTCGTCGCCCGTCCGGGTGGCGCGGGGGAGGGTCGCAGGTACACTTTCCGAGCCCGCGCGGCGCAGCACAGAGGACGAACAGACATGAAGGCCGAAATTCACCCGAACTACACCCTCACCACGGTGCGTTGCTCCTGTGGCAACACGTTCGAGACCCGCTCCACCCGTGGCGGCGACCTCAACATCGAACTCTGCAACGAGTGCCACCCGTACTTCACGGGCAAGCAGAAGCTGGTCGACACCGGCGGACGCGTCGAGCGCTTCAACAAGCGTTACGGCCAGCGCAAGACCAAGTCCTGAACCTGGTCGAATCGCATCCCCTGTGGGGGCTTGATCACTTCTTGACGGAAATCCGGCCGGGGATCATCGCATTGACTTGTCGCTCCTCGGACATCGCTGGAGAATAAACGCGTGATTTCCGATCTCGACTTGCGACACCTTTTGCGTCGCACCGAGTTCGTCGCTCGTCCGTCGAGAATCGCGGAATTGTCCGGTCGAACCCGGGAACAAGTCGTCGACGACATTCTGGACTTCTCGCGCAATCCTTCCGACTCCGTGGATCCCGATCGAACGACGTTGGGCGATGGTCGATCCGAGATCACCTTGCCGTCGTTGCTGTTGTGGTGGATGCGACGCATGACCACGGTGCCACGCCCGTTGCACGAGCGCCTCACGTTCTTCTGGCACGGCCATTTCACCAGCGAGTACGAGAAAGTCTCCTCGGGGGACTTGATGCTCGCTCAAAACCGGATGTTCCGTGCGGGAGCGATCGGCGGCTACCGCGAATTGGCGCAGTCAATGGCCATCGACCCGGCGATGCTGCGCTATCTCGACAACGCCAAGAACTTCAAGGCCAGCCCGAATCAGAACTTCGCTCGCGAACTGATGGAGTTGTTTCTGTTGGGTATCGGCAACTTCACCGAGTCCGACGTCGAGGCCATGGCCCGCGCGTGGACGGGGCACTCCATCGACGCGAACACGCGTCGATACGTGTTCCGGGGCTCTCTGCACGACTACGGCAACAAAACGATGTTCGGGGTCACCCGCGCGTGGGACGGCCCGGAGGCGATCGATCACATTCTGCGCGACTCGGCGGAACTCAAATCCAAGGCGGCGCGATGGATCGCGCGCAAGATGTGGGAGCACTTCGCTCATCCGACACCCAGTGCCGCCATCGAAACAGAGTTGGCCGAAGTTCTGATCGGTTCCGGAATGAGTGTTCGCGCCTTGGCGAAGGCCATCCTGATGCACGACGAGTTCTATTCGACGACCGCTCGCCGAGGGCTGGTGCGCACGCCGGTCGAATTGGTCGCCTCCACCGCGATCGTCGCCGGCGTCGATGTTTCGCGGGTGATGGTGTCGGGTCTCGAAGCGATGGGGCAGGTGCCGTTCGAGCCTCCGAACGTCTCGGGTTGGCGAAACAATTCGTACTGGATCAACACGAGTGCCTGGAACGCGCGACTGAATTTGGCCGGTGTGGCCGCCAAGTTGATGCGGGAGTCGGGAGCGTTCAATGTGTTCGGTTCATTGAGCCCCGCGCGCGGCGTCGAACGCGCGGCCGAGATCGCCGGGTGTGGGCCGTTGTCCAGCAACACCGTGTCGTCCTTGATCGCTCTGGTCGAAGCCGAACGTCGTCTCGCCGCACCCGGTGGTTCGATCGAGACACAGTCACTCTTGGCCGCCGTCCTCGCCAGTCCGGAGTTCAACCTCTCATGAGCGTCCATGACTTGACCTCTTCAGAGGCGCTCGCCCGACTGTCGGTGAACGAGAGTTCCGCCGATGCGGCGTGGTTCACCCGTCGCCGTTTCCTGCAAGCGATCGCGGTCGGCGTGGGCTCCCCGATCGTCTTCGGAGGGCTCGACTCGGGCCTCGGTGGATTCTTCGATCCCGCGGTTGCCGGAGCGCTCGACATCAGTCCGATCGCGAGTAACGATGGAATCGTCGTGCTCATCGGCATGTATGGCGGCAACGACGGCATCAACACCGTGGTCCCGTACGCGAATCCCGACTACGCGCGTCGCCGTGGGGCGTTGGCGCTCGATCCTTCGACGGTGTTGCCGATCGACGCGAACATCGGTCTGCACCCGGCATTGGTCGAGGTGAAGCGCCGATACGACATGGGTCAAGTCGCCGTCGTTCAGGGCGTGGGATATCCGTCGTCCAGCCTCAGTCACTTCGCCTCGATGTATCAATGGATGAACGCCGGTGCGGGGTCGACGACCGCCGGTACTGGTTGGGTCGGACGTTGGCTCGACGAATCGGATGGCAACATCCTGCGCGCGGTCACCGTTGGTCAGACTCTTCCGTTGCATCTGCTCGGTCGTCGGCATCGAGCCTCGACGGTTGGTTACAACTCGGGCATGTTCGGAACGTCGGCCGATCCGGCATATCGACGTCACTACGACGCATTGCGAAAGTTCTCCGCCACTCCATCGGATCGGGGCCCCCTGCACGATTCCATCGCTGGCACCATCGCCCAGCAACTCGATCTCGCCGGGGTGGTGAGCCCGCTCACCACGGCTCCGTTCCCCGCCGGCGAGTTGCCGGCGAAGATGGAGATGGCGGCCCGCTTGATCAACGCGAACATCCGTTGTCGCGTCCTCGACGTCGGATTCGGTTCGTTCGACACGCACGCTAACGAATTGGTCGATCATGGTCGCAAGATGGCCGAGTTCGACGCGGCCATCGCGCGCTTCTACTCGACGTTGAACCCCGCGTTGGTGGGTCGGGTCACCATCGTCACGTGGTCCGAGTTCGGTCGCACCTTGGCCGGCAACGCCTCGGGTGGCACCGATCACGGAACGTCCAGTTCGTTGTTCGTGATGGGCGGAAACGTTCGAGGTGGTCTGTACGGCGAGCAACCCTCGTTGGCAGGAACGGCGAACTGGGATCGACCGGTGGCCACCGTCGACTATCGATCGGTGTACACCAGCGTGATCGACGGTTGGCTCGGGGGAGGGGCCGCCACGATTCTGGGCTCGAGCTTCGAGAATCTCGGGCTCTTCCGGTCGGCGCCCACCGGATCCTTCCCCGCGCCGGGTCCGACGACCATCGCGGATCCGGCGACGTACGTGGGCATCGTTCCCCAACGCATCTTCGACTCGCGCAATGCCATCGGCACCACGCGTCGTCGACGCCTCGGTCCCGGTGAGCGAGTGGCGATCACGGTGGCCGGGGTCGGTGCGATTCCCGCGAACGGGGTGGTGAGCGTGGCCGTCAACATCACCTCCACCGACGCCACCAGCGACTCGTACCTAACGGCATGGCCGTCGGATCGACCGCAGCCCGACACCTCGAACCTGAACCCGCGGCCGGGTCGCACCGTGCCGAACTTCGCCCTCGTCACCTTGGGTGCCGACGGAACGATCTCGCTCTTCAACGAGCGTGGATCCGGGCACGTGTTGGTCGACGTCGTCGGGTACTGCACGGCATCGGGAGGTTCGGGGTTCGTTCCGTTGGCGCCGACTCGCATCATGGACTCGCGTTCGGGAGTCGGTGTGCCCAGTGGTCGCATCGGACCGGGGCGCGTCGTGGAGTTGATGGTCGCCGGTGCCGGTGGTGTGCCCGCGCAAGGCGCCGATGTGGCGATCCTCAACATCACGGCCACCGGAGCCGATGCCGAATCGTTCGTCACGGTGTGGCCCACGGGTGCGTCGATGCCCGACGCATCGACGCTCAACATGTCACGCGACCGAACGGTGCCGAATCTGGTGTTCGCCCGCGTGGGAAGTGGTGGACGAGTCAGCCTTTACAACTCCAACGGATCAACGCACCTCATCGCGGACGTGGTGGGTTGTTTCTCCGCGAACAGCAACGTGAAGTTCGTGTCGGTCGCTCCCACGAGAATCCTCGACACTCGGCGGAACCTGGGTGCGGTGGGGCCGGTCACGAACCGTCCCGTGGCGTTGTCCGTGCCCGGACTCCCTTCCGGAACCGTCGCGTTGATGCTGAACGTGACCGCCACCGCTCCGACCACCGAGAGTTACGCCACCGTGTGGGCTTCGGGTCGCGCGCAGCCGGAAACCTCGAATCTGAATTACACCCCCGGCGACACCGTGGCCAACGCGGTGATCGCCGAAATCGGCTCCGATGGGCGAATTCAATTCGTCAATGCCTTCGGTTCGGTGCAGTTGATCGCCGACCTCGTCGGCTACTTCGTCGCCTGACCGCGACCTCCGCTCGTATCCTGCTGGGGTGTCCGCACCCATGGATCCCGAGGTTCGCGCCCGACTGCTCGGCCTCAAGTTGCACGCCCTCGTGCGCGAGCACTTCGGCGACATGGAACCCGAGGCCCAAGCCGGACTCAGCGTCGGCGCCGCCTCCAGCCACGGCGACACGGCGTGGGTGCTCATCGAGGAGCACACCGAACGTGGCTTGGGCGTGGCACTGGCTTGGGCCTCCAAACGAGCCGTTTCCACCGTGCACGTTCTGGCGGCCGATCACACGGCAACGTTGGCTCGACGCGCCACGCAGTTCGTCACCGACGTGAAGGTGTGGAAGGTCGATGGCATCGCCATCACTCCCGCGGCTCCCGAATCGTTGTTGCCCGAGCCGACTCCGTCGTCCGATCACCTCGCCTTCGTGGACACCATTCGTCAGAGTGGTGCCGACGTCGTCGTCGAACACGGTGTGGTCACCGGTGAGGTGGTGGGCCTCGAGGTGTGTCGCGTGGTGGACGATCCGGTCACAGGTGCGCATCGTCTCGAGGTGGGAGTCGGAGAGCACGATCGCGAGGCGTTCGCGATGATGCACGGCGACACGCCCACCACGGCGTCGTTGAAGCGCATCGTCGACGTCGTCGCGCGCCATCGCGCCGAGGGAGCCGACCCGCATCCGCTGAACCGACTCGGGGCCGAACGAGCTCTACGCGCCCGCGTGATCGCGAATCCGGGCCTCGTGGGGGCCCGCGAACTGCACGCGGTGGCCTCTCCCACGCCGCGTCCGAATTTGAAGGACCCGATTCCGTGCGTGGCCGTGGGCATCACCAACGAAGGTGCGCCGATGGTGGCGGTCTTCTCCACCGGCATCGATCTCGACGTCGTTCCTTTCGCCGCCGACGCTCGGGTCTTTCACGAGTCCACCATCGGCAAAGACTGCGAACTCGTCGTGGTCGTGCCCGCTCGTGACGCGTCGCCGGTGACCGTGCGGATGGCCGATCTGTTGCGTCGTCCGGCGCGCATCGTCGGACTGTAAGCAGCCGAACCGGGCCTAGCCTGAGGCGATATGCACGACCGTTGGGACTCACTGCTCTCCGAGCACGTTTCCTTGGAGTCGTTGTTGTCCGATCCGGCGGTGCTGGGCGATCAATCCCGATTGCGCGAGGTGTCGCGTCGTTACAAGGAACTCACGCCGGTCGTCGAGTGCATTCGCAACATCGAGGCCCGCACCTCCGACGCCGAGGCGGCCCGTGAACTGACCGCGATGTCGGACGTCCCCGAGGAACGCGAACAGTTGAAGGCCGAAAAGGAATCGGCCGAGGCCGACGTGGCTCGACTGGAAGAGGAACTACGCATGTTGTTGCTTCCCAAGGATCCCAACGATGGCCGCCCGGTCATCATGGAGATCCGTGGGGCCGAAGGTGGCGAGGAGGCGAACCTGTTCGCCCGCGACCTCTACGAGATGTACCTCGGCTACGCGACGCGGCGGGGTTGGAAGGTGGAGACGCTGTCGGTGGACCCCAGCGATCTCGGCGGTGTCAATCAAGCCACGTTCGTGGTGCGCGGCGACGACGCGTGGTCGCGATTGAAGTTCGAGGGTGGACCGCATCGGGTGCAACGCGTGCCGGTCACCGAGAGCCAAGGTCGTATTCACACCTCGTCGGCCACCGTGATGGTGTTGCCCGAGGCCGAGGAAGTCGATGTCCACATCGACGACAAGGATCTGCAGATCGACGTGTATCGAGCGAGTGGTCCGGGTGGTCAGGGCGTCAACACCACCGACTCGGCGGTGCGCATCACGCACCTGCCCACCGGCGTGGTGGTCACCATGCAGGACGAGCGCAGCCAGTTGCAGAACCGCGCGCGGGCCATGACGGTGTTGCGGTCTCGCTTGTTGAAGCTGGCGCAGGACGAGATGGACGCCAAGATGTCGGCCGAGCGACGCTCGCAAGTTGGTGGTGGAGGTCGCGGAGAAAAGATCCGCACCTACAACTTCAAGGAGAACCGACTCACCGACCATCGCATCGGTTTCACCATCTATTCCCTCGGCGACGTTCTTGCCGGTGACCTCGACGGAGTCGTCGATGCGTTGGCCACCGACGAACGGTCCCGACAGTTGGCCGGCGATCGGGACTGATCTCGTGTCGGACGTCGACCGCCCGATCACCTGGCGCGAACTTCTCGCCGAGACCGCGGCCGTGCTCGGCGAACGGCCTCCGGCGCGTTGGTTGTGCGAGACCGCGTGCGGCTTGCAAGGTGACGAGTTCATGGCGGCGCTCGACGAAGCGGCCACCGAACGCATGGTGGGGCAATTGGACGCCATGGTCGCTCGCTATCGATCGGGTGAACCGCTCGCGTACGTCATGGGTAGTTGGTCCTTTCGCACCATCGACCTCATGATCGATCGTCGCGTGCTGATCCCGCGACCGGAGACGGAATGGGTCACCGAGAAAGCCATCGAGATCGCTCGGGGATGCGGACCAGCCAGATTGGTGGCCGATCTCGGAACGGGTTCGGGCGCGATCGGACTGTCGATGGCGGCCGAGTTGCCACTCAGCGGCACGGAGGTGTGGCTCACCGACGCATCGACCGATGCCCTCGACGTGGCTCGGGCCAACGCCGCGGGACTCGGACGATCCGCGGCCAACGTTCGCTTCGCTCACGGGTCCTGGTTCTCGGCGTTGGCCGACGAATTGCGCGGGCGCTTCGATGTGATCGTCAGCAATCCTCCCTACATCGATGTCGACGACTCCGAGGTGCAGGAGTCGGTGCGCGAGTGGGAGCCGTCGGCGGCCCTTTTTTCGCACGATGGTGGTCTGGCCGACATCGCCACGATCGTCACCGAAGCGCCGCTTTGGTTGCGACCCGGCGGATCACTCGTCCTGGAGATCGGCCATCGACAGGGTGACGACGTGTCGCGCATGTTGAACGACTCCGGCTTCGTCGATGTGGATGTTTTGCCGGACCTCGCCGGTCGCCCGCGCGTGGCGATCGGTCGAACCGTGTCCTTCTGAGCAACCGCAACTAGGGTCGCGGGCATGGCGAACAAGCGATCCTCCATCAACATGACTCCGACCGAGATCGACGCGTATCTCGAGGAGCAGAAGGTTCTGAACATCGCGTCCATCGGACCGACCGGACACCCGCACTTGGTGGCCATGTGGTACGTGGTGATGGATGGCAAGGTCACCTTTTGGACGTTCGGCAAGAGCCAGAAGATCGTGAACCTGCGTCGCAACGCCAAGATCACCGGCCTCATCGAGAGCGGCGAGACCTACGAGCAATTGAAGGGTCTCGAACTGGTGGGCACCGCGCGCCTCATCGAGGATTACGACACGGTGCTGGCCATCGGCAAGGCCGTGGGTCTGAAGTACAACGGCGAGGGCGCCATCAGCGACGCCGCTCTGCCGTTCCTCGAGGCTCAGGCCAAGAAGCGCATCGGTATTCAGATCGACGTCGAGAGCGTCGTGTCGTGGGACCACTCGAAGATCGGTGGCGGATACTGAGTATCCGCTCGCGACGCGACCGTTTCGGACGCGACTAACGCTGTCCGCGTCGGGCCTCACCCGACGAGACGGCCGCCGAGGCCACCGCTTCGGCGACGCCGACGATGTCGGTGTTCGGACCGAGCAGTCCAACCGTCACGCGCAACGAATCCGGATGCTCCAACACGAGGAACGGTTCACCGGGTGCGGCACCGATTCCTTGCGCGGCCAGCGCCATCAACGCCGATCTTTCGTTGGCGACGCGCACCCACAAGTTGATTCCGTCGGTGCCGGTCGTGTGCACGTTGCGTCGATTCAGGATCTCGACCACCGTTCGGCGCCGTTTCGCGTATTCCTCGCGCGATCGTGCGAGTGCGTCGAGTGTGCCGTGATCGTCGAGCAGTTCCAGGAGCACCGCCTGCAGGATGCGACTGCTCCAGCCCGGTCCGAGCAGGCGACGGTTCGCGGCCCGACTGATGACGTCGCCGGAACCTCCGACGGCCGCCAACCGAAGATCGGGCCCGTGGCTCTTGGAGTAGCTGCGAATGTGCACGGTGCGACCGGGCAAGTGGCGTCCGATGCTGTGCAATTCGCCCGAAGCAATGTCGCCGGCGTGGTCGTCCTCGATGACGGTCACCGTGGAAGCCACGCACGATGCGGCGATGGTGGCCGCGACGTCGGCGGCTCGGCGCGCCGACATGTTCACACCGGTGGGGTTCTGCGCCCGTGGTTGCAAGAAGACCGCCGACGGCGCTTGCTCGAGGGCGAGGCGCAATCCGTCGGTGTCGATGCCCTCGTCGTCGAGGGGCACACCGATCACCTCGACGCCGATCTGCTCCAACAAGTCGAGAAGAGGCGGAAACGTTGGGTGTTCGACCACCACGCGGTCGCCGAGTCGCACCACCACCTGGGTGATGCGATCGAGGGCATCCATGGCTCCGTCGACCACCGTGATCTCCTCGGGCACGAACGGCCAACGCGCCCGCAGAGCCTCGTCCAGTTCGGGAAGAACCGGTTGGTCGAGATAGCTGCTCGTGAGCGTGCGGTTGCTGACGTTGGCCAACGCGGCGCTCAGATCGGGCAACAGCGCGGAGTCCGGTGTTCCGGTGGAGAGATCGAGCGAGAAGTGACCACGGTGTTCGCCGTCGGCCGCGATGCGCCGGTACCGGCGAGGCCCGCCGGGACCCGTGGGCTGTCGCACGAAGGTGCCGTTGCGCCCGAGGGTCTCGATCGCCCCCACGTCGGCCAAGGTTCGCCACGCCTCACCAACCGTCGTGGGGGAGACCCCCAAGCGGCGCGATAGTTGGCGAACGGTGGGAAGGCGTGTTCCGACGTCGAGGTCGCCCGCGGAGACCATGCGACCGATCGCGGTGGCGATTCCGCGCGCACTGCGATCGGTGATGTTGGAGGTGATGTCGTCGAGCATGTGATTCGTGATGGCGAAAGGATTGTCCTGTCACAATAATGACATTGTTCCCATCATCGTGTGTCAATTACCCTGAGATGTCACGACGTCCGTGACGCACGACGCGCCCGAGTGCACGACGATCGTTCACGCCGAACACCACGACGAGATATGGGGAGAGTCATGACAGGTTCACAGGACACCGTTCGCGCCGCTTTGCTGCAGACCGATTGGACCGGGTCCAAGGACACCATGATCGACAAGCACGAAGCCGCGGTGCACGAAGCCGCCAAGCTGGGTGCGCAGGTCATGTGTTTCCAGGAGCTGTTCTACGGTCCGTACTTCTGTCAGGTGCAGGACGCCGAGTACTACGGCTACACCGAGTACATCCCCGACGGACCCACCACCCAGCGTTTCCAGAGCATCGCCAAGGAAACCGGCATGGTGTTGGTGCTGCCCATGTACGAGGTCACCCAGCCCGGCGTGTACTACAACACCGCCGCGGTCATCGACGCCGACGGCAAGTACTTGGGCAAGTACCGCAAGCAGCACATCCCGCAGGTGAAGGGCTTCTTCGAGAAGTTCTATTTCAAGCCCGGCAACGGCGGGTACCCGGTCTTCGAGACCGCGGTCGGTCCGGTGGGCGTCTACATCTGCTACGACCGCCACTTCCCCGAGGGCTGGCGCGCACTGGGCCTGAACGGCGCCCAGATCGTCTTCAACCCCTCGGCCACGCACCGCGGACTGAGCGAATACATCTGGAAGGTCGAGCAGCCGGCCGCCGCGGTGGCCAACATCTATTACGTGGGAGCCATCAACCGCGTCGGTATCGAGCCCCTCGGCGAGAACGATTTCTATGGCCAGAGCTATTTCGTGGATCCGGAGGGCAAGTTCGTCGGACCGCAGGGAGACCCCTACAAGCACGAGCTGATCGTCCGCGACCTGGACATGAAGAAGCTGCGCGAGGTGCGCGATCGGTGGGCGTTCTACCGCGACCGTCGTCCCGACGCCTACGACGATCTCGTGGCCGACTGAATTCTTTCGCCGAATTCGGCAAACTGACTCGTAAGTACGCCAGACACGACCAAGGGGAGGGGCTATGGCCAAGGTACTGATCAAGAACGGAAAGGTGATCTCGCCGACCGGAGTGCACGAGAACGACGTGCTCATCGAGGGCGAGAAGGTTTCCGCGGTGGGGGCGAGGGGATACTTCGCCGGAGCCGAGCAGGGTTGCGACAAAGTCATCGACGCGGCGGGCAAGTACGTGCTTCCCGGTGGAGTCGACGTGCACACGCACATGGAACTTCCCTTCGGTGGCACCTTCGCGAGCGACACGTTCGAGACCGGTACCCGTGCGGCCGCGTGGGGTGGCGTCACCACCATCATCGACATGGCCGTGCAGCGGTACGGCGAGAACGTGTACGACGGTTTGGCCGAATGGCACCGAAAGGCCGAGGGCGAATGCGCCATCGACTACGCCTTCCACCAGATCATCGGTGGTGTCGACGAGAAGTCGCTGAAGGACATGGTCAGTTTGGTGAACAACGAGGGAATCACCTCGTTCAAGTTGTTCATGGCCTATCCGGGCGTGTTCTACAGCGATGACGGCCAGATCCTGCGCGCGATGCAGACCGCGGCCGATTGTGGCGCGATGATCATGATGCACGCGGAGAACGGCATCGCCATCGACGTGTTGGTCCAGCAGGCTCTGGCGCGCGGCGAGACCGATCCCAAGTACCACTCGTTCACGCGTCCCTCGCCACTGGAGGCCGAGGCCACGCACCGCGCGATCATCCTCTCGCAGATCGCGGGCAACGTGCCGTTGTACATCGTGCACATGTCGGCCGGTGACGCCCTCAACGAAGTGGCCGCCGCGCGTCATCACGGGCGCAACGTCTTCGCCGAGACCTGCCCGCAGTACCTCTACATGACGGTCGAAGAGACTCTCGCCAAGCCCGGCTTCGAGGGCGCGAAGTGGGTCTGCAGCACGCCGATTCGTTCGCGCGACAACGATCCCCACTACGTCGGTCAGATGGGCCACGGTCACCAGGGCGATCTGTGGAAGGGCCTGCGCATGAACGAGCTGGCCGTCGTGTCCACCGACCACTGCCCCTTCTGCATGAAGGACCAGAAGGAACTGGGCCTCGGAAACTTCGCCGCCATTCCGAACGGAATCGGCAGCGTCGAGCACCGCATGGAACTGCTGTACCAGGGTGTCGTGGCCGGTGAAATCTCGCTCGAGCGTTGGGTCGAAACCTGCTGCACCACTCCGGCGCGCATGTTCGGCATGTACCCGCAAAAGGGCATCATCGCTCCGGGCGCCGACGCGGACGTGTTGGTCTGGGATCCGAACAACAAGACCAAGATCGGCATCAACGACAAGCACCACATGAACATGGACCACTCCGCGTGGGAGGGCTATGTCATCGACGGAAAGGTCGACACCGTTCTGTCGCGCGGCACCGTGATCGTGGAGAACGATCAGTACATCGGCCGCAAGGGTCATGGTCGCTACATCAAGCGCGGCCTGTCGCAGTACCTCGTCTGAAATCCCCCCACCAGCAAGGAGAAACCATGTACCGCATCGATCACTGGATCGACGGACGCACCGTCAGCAGCACTTCGGGTCGCACCGGAAACGTGTACGACCCGGCCACGGGTCAGGTTCAAGGGACCGTCGGTTTCGCCGATCTGTCCGAGGTCGACAAGGCCATTGCCATCGCCAAGGCCGCTTTGCCGGCTTGGCGCGCCACGAACCTGTCGCGTCGCGCCGAGATCATGTTCCACATGCGCGAGTTGGTGGCGGCGAATCGCAAGGAGATCGCCGCTCTGCTCACCAAGGAACACGGCAAGGTGACTTCCGACGCGCTGGGTGAGGTCGCTCGCGGACTCGAGAACATCGAGTTCGCCTGCGGAATTCCGAACCTCATGAAGGGCGGTTACTCCGAGCAGGCGTCGGCCGGCGTCGACGTGTACAACATTCGTCAGCCGCTCGGCGTCGTGGCGGGCATCACCCCGTTCAACTTCCCCGCCATGGTTCCCATGTGGATGTTCGCCAACGCGTTGGCCTGCGGCAACACCTTCGTGTTGAAGCCCTCCGAAAAGGATCCGTCGGCGTCGATGTTCATCGCCGAGTTGTTGAAGCAGGCCGGTCTTCCCGACGGCGTGTTCAACGTGGTGCACGGCGACAAGGTGGCGGTCGATCGACTGCTCGACCATCCCGACATCGCGGCCGTGAGCTTCGTGGGTTCCACACCCATCGCGAAGTACATCTACGAGACCGGCACGAAGAACGGCAAGCGCGTGCAGGCTCTCGGTGGCGCGAAGAACCACATGCTGGTTCTCCCCGACGCCGACCTGGACATGGCCGCCGACGCGTTGGTGAGTGCCGCCTACGGCTCTGCTGGTGAGCGTTGCATGGCCATCTCGGTGGTTCTCGCCGTCGACACCATCGCCGACGAGTTGGTGTCCAAGGTCAAGGACCGCATCCCGAACGTGGTGGTCGGACCGGGCAACGATCCGAGCAGCGAGATGGGTCCGCTCATCAGCGGCGAGCATCGCGACAAGGTGGCCGGTTACGTCGCCGGTGCCGCGGGCGAAGGCGCCACGGTGGTGGTCGATGGTCGCGATGGAGCGCCCACCGGCGGCTTCTTCCTGAAGCCCAGCCTCATCGACAACGCCAAGCCCGGCATGAAGTGCTACGACGACGAGATCTTCGGCCCCGTGCTCACGGTCGTGCGCGTGAAGTCCTACGAGGACGGCTTGAAGCTCATCAACGACAACCAGTTCGGTAACGGCACCGCCATCTTCACTCGCGACGGCGGAGTGGCTCGCCAGTTCCAGTTCGATGTGAACGTCGGAATGGTCGGAATCAACGTGCCGATCCCGGTTCCGGTGTCGTACTACTCGTTCGGCGGCTGGAAGGCCAGCCTGTTCGGCGACCTGCACATGTACGGCCCCGACGGCATTCAGTTCTACACGCGTTCCAAGGTGGTCACCTCGCGGTGGCCCGATCCGCGCACCAGCAAAGTCGACCTCGGCTTCCCCCAGAACCGCTGAGAGAACAGGACACCTCGATGGACATCGGAGTCGTACTCCAGACCACCCCACCCGCATCGCGCGTGGTCGACCTCGCCAAGAAGGCCGAGACGTACGGCTTCAGCCACGTCTGGACCTTCGACAGCCACATCTTGTGGGAGGAGCCCTTCCCGGTCTTCACGCAGATCCTCAACGAGACGCGCAACGTGATCGTCGGACCCATGGTGACCAACCCGGCCACCCGCGATTGGACCGTCACCGCGAGTGCGTTCGCCACCTTGAACGAGATGTTCGGAAATCGCACGGTGATCGGTATCGGGCGTGGCGACTCCGCCGTGCGCGTCACCAACGGCAAGCCGACGACGTTGGCCACCTTGCGCGAGAGCGTTCACGTGATCCGCGAACTCGTGAACGGACGCGCGGTGGACTACAAGGGCGCGAGCATCCGTTTGCCATGGGCCACGAAGTCGCGCGCCGAGTTGTGGATCGCCGCATACGGTCCCAAGGCCCTGGCGCTCACCGGAGAGGTGGCCGACGGTTTCATCCTGCAGTTGGCGGACCCCAGCATCACCGAGTGGACCATCAAGGCCGTGCGCGACGCGGCCGCGGCCGCCGGGCGCGATCCCAAGAGCGTGACCATCTGCGTGGCCGCTCCGGCGTACGTCACCGATGGCACCGAAGCCGGTCTCGCTCATGGTCGCGAACAGTGCCGTTGGTTCGGTGGCATGGTGGGCAACCACGTGGCCGACATCGTCGAGCGCTACGGCGACTCGGCCCCGGTTCCCAAGGCTCTCACCGACTACATCAAGGGTCGCAAGGGTTACGACTACAACGAGCACGGCAAGGCGGGCAACTCGCACACCACTTTCGTGCCCGACGAGATCGTGGACCGCTTCTGCATCGTCGGACCGGTGGAGGAGCACCTGCGTCGCCTGAACGATTTGCGTGATCTCGGCGTGGATCAGTTCTCGGTCTACCTGCAACATGATGCGAAGGACGAAACCTTGCGGTCGTACGGTGAGAAAGTGATTCCCGCCATCGCCGAGCAGGTCGCGGCCAAGAGCTGAATCGAGTCGAAGAAGCGCATGTCCTCCACCATCACCCGACCGCAGCGAACATCGTTCCTGACGCCTCGTCGTCTTCGTCGGGTGGCCCTCTTCTTCGCGTCGTTGGTGCTCGTCGCCGTGGCGTGGGAGTTGTACAAGGTGGTGGGTCCCGAAGCCGGCGGGAAGATCTTCGGTTGGAAGTTGCTGCCGCGCGCCAACGACAACGCCATGCCGCACATCTGGGAGATGCTCGAGCGCTACGGGCGACCCGAGGTTCGGGGTTCCGATCGAAAGATCTGGTCGGTGGTGTTGGCCGGTGCGTGGTTCTCGTTCCGTCTCGCTCTGGTGGGCTTCTTCGTGGGCACCGCGCTCGGGTTGGGTCTGTCGATCCTGATGGCCCGATTCAAGGTGGCCGAGCGCGGAATCCTTCCGTACCTCGTGTTGTCGCAGACCGTGCCGCTCATCGCGTTGGCTCCGCTGGTGGTGTCGTGGGGCGGCAAGTTGTCCATCGGTGATTGGACCTGGCCCCGTTGGCTGTCGGCTTCGGTGCTCGGCGCCTTCCTCGCGTTCTTCCCCGTGGCCGTGGGTGCGCTGAAGGGTCTCACGTCACCGCCGTCGGCCTCCATCGAACTGATGGACAGTTACGCCGCATCGTGGTGGCAGACGTTGCGCAAACTGCGTTTCCCGGCCGCCGTTCCGTTCCTCGTGCCGGCACTGAAGTTGGCCGCCTCGGCGTCGGTCATTGGAGTCGTCGTCGCCGAGATTTCGACGGGTTTGAAGGGCGGCATCGGTCGCCTGATCATCGAGTACGCCCGTGAGGCCACCAGCGATCCGGCCAAGGTGTTCACCGCGGTGTTCGGAGCCGCACTGCTGGGGCTCGCCATGTCGGGCTTCGTCACGCTGGCCGACTTGTACATGATGCGCAATCGCCCCAAGGAGGCCAACGCATGAGCGCGATCGAGATCAACAACGTCAACAAGGTCTTCAACGCGGGCTCGGGCAATCAGGTGGTGGCCCTCACCGACATCAACCTCTCCATCGCCTCGGGCGAGTTCGTGTCGCTCATCGGTCCCTCCGGTTGCGGCAAGTCCACCTTGTTGCGACTCATCGCCAACCTTCTCGAGCCCACCGGCGGCGACATCGTCGTCAACGGCAAGTCTCCCAAGCAGGCGCGTCTCGACCAGGACTACGGTATGGCCTTCCAGCAGTCCGGATTGTTCGAATGGCGCACGGTGGCCAAGAACATCGAGTTGCCTCTGGAGTTGAAGGGTTGGGACAAGGCCAAGCGCCACGAGCGAGCCATGGAGATGCTCGAACTGGTGAAGCTGGCCGATTTCGCGGGCCACTATCCCTGGCAGTTGTCGGGCGGTATGCAGCAACGCGTGGCGATCGCTCGCGCGCTGGCGGTGCATCCCGCGTTGCTGTTGATGGACGAGCCGTTCGGCGCCCTCGACGAGATGACGCGCGAGCACATGCAGAGCGAACTGTTGGGCATCTGCCGCGCATCGGGAACCACTGTGGTGTTCGTGACGCACTCCATCCCCGAAGCCGTGTATCTCTCGAATCGCGTGGTGGTCATGTCGCCGCGACCCGGTCGGGTGACCGAGATCGTGGACGTGAGCATCGAGGGCGAGCGCAGCGATGCCACCCGCGACAACTCGGCGTTCTTCAAGGGGATCACCGCGGTGCGCGAGGCATTGCGCGGCGTGGAGATGTCGGATCACGTGCGGGGCATCGAGGACCGATGAGTTCGCGCGCCTCGACCCTCGTTCGCAACGTGTGGCCACCGGCCGTGTTCGGTGTGTTGTTCCTCGCGCTCTGGGAGTTCGTGGTCAAGTTCTTCGACCTGAAGCCCTACTTCCTCGCCCCTCCGTCCAAGATCTGGCAGAAGTTCACCGAGAACTTCGATCTGGTGTGGGGTGCGGCCAAGGTGTCGGGCACCAACGCGCTCATCGGTCTGCTGGCCGGCGCGTTGTTCGGCATGGTGATGAGTTTGGTGCTCAGTCGATTCCGGGTGCTGAACGACCTCATCACGCCGTTGGCCATCGCCCTGAACGCCATCCCCATCTTCGTGTTGGTGGCGGTGCTGAACAACATGTTCGCCATCACCAGCGAGGTGCCGCGTCGCATCATGGTGACCCTCGTCGTGTACTTCATCGTGTTGGTCAACGTGGCCAAGGGTCTCACGCAGGTGAGCCCCACTCACGTGGAGCTGATGCGGTCCTACGCGGCCTCCGACACCCAGATTCTGCGCAAGGTTCGCATCCCGAACGCGGTTCCGTACCTGTTCACGGCCCTCAAGATCGCGGCGCCGGCCTCGGTCATCACCGCTTTCGTCAGTGAGTATTTCGGTGGTTCGCAAAACGGCCTCGGCAGCCGTATCGCGAGCAACATCGCCAATTCGAAGAATGCCGTGGCGTGGGCGTACGTGCTCGGGGCATGTTTGCTGGGCCTGGTGTTCTATGTGATCTCCAGCGTGCTGGAGGGCGTTTCCACACCCGGTGGTCGCGCCAAACGTTCCCAAGAAGGTCGCTGATCTACACTGGGGACATGAATCCGCGGGCACAGGCCCAAGGGGAGGAGAAAACAATGAGAAGGAACAAGGGTTGGAAGCTGGCAGCGGGCGTCGTCGCCCTCTCGCTGGCCGCCGCGGCTTGTGGTGGAGATGACGGAGGCTCGGATTCCTCGAGCACCGAAGCCCCCGCCACCGAGTGCGCGGAGACCACGCCGGTCAAGCTGCAGTTGCAGTGGTTCACCCAGGCTCAGTTCGCCGGCTACTTCGCCGCGATCGACCAGGGTTACTACGCCGCTCAGTGTCTCGACGTCACCATCGTCGAGGGTGGTGTCGACATCGTCCCGCAGCAGCAGTTGGCTGACGGCGCCGTCGACTTCGCGCTCTCGTGGGTGCCCAAGGCACTGGCCAGCCGTGAGGCGGGCGCCGACATCGTGAACATCGCGCAGGTCTTCCAGCGCTCGGGCACGCTGCAGGTGTCGTTCAAGGACTCCGGCATCACCTCGCCGGCCGACTTCGCCGGCAAGAAGATCGGTAACTGGGGCTACGGCAACGAGTTCGAAATCTTCGCCGCGCTCACCAAGGCCGGTCTCGATCCCGCCGCCGACGTCGAGTTGGTTCAGCAGCAGTTCGACATGGCCGCCCTTTTGGCCGGTGACATCGACGCCGCCGAGGCCATGACCTACAACGAGTACGCACAGGTGCTCGAGGCCGTGAACCCGGAGACCGGTGAGCTCTACACCGCCGATGACTTCAACGTCGTCAGCTACGAAGAAGAGGGCGTCGGCATGTTGCAGGACGCCATCTGGGCTTCGGGCGAGCGTCTGGCCGATGAGGCCTACCGCGCCACCGCCGTGAAGTTCGTGGCCGCTTCGATCCAGGGTTGGGCGTACTGCCGCGACAATGCTCAGGCGTGCGCCGACATCGTCGTGTCGAAGGGCTCGAAGCTGGGTGCGTCGCACCAGTTGTGGCAGATGAACGAAGTCAACAAGCTCATCTGGCCCGCCGCTGGTGGCGCCGGCATGATCGACTCGGCTGCTTGGGAGCGCACCGCCACGCTGGCGCAGGAGACCAAGAACCTCGAAGGTTCGACTGTCCTCACCGCCGCGCCTGACGCGGAGGCCTACACCAACGACATCGTCACCGAGGCGCTCGCGCTTCTCGACGAGCTGGGTGTCGACACCAAGGGTGAGGGCTTCGCCCCCATCGAGGTGACCCTCAACGTGGGTGGCGCCTGATCGATCAGGCGTCTCCGTCTCGGAGTACGGACGGGCGGGCTGCGAAAGCAGCCCGCCCGTTTCGCGTTACCCCATCGGGTTTGGCCGCGGCCGCCCCGGTGGTTTTCGTGCTTCTCTGGAGCACCGGCTTCGTGGTGGCCCGTTACGGCACGCGTGACGCGGGGCCGATGACGTTTCTTTCCATTCGGCTGCTGATCGCCGCCGTCGTGTTGATTCTCATCGCGCGACTCACCAACGCACCGCGCATCACCCGCGAGCAAATGAAGTGGGCGGCGCTCACCGGCGTGGGGTTGCACGCGGTGTACCTCGGTGGCGTGTTCATCGCCGCGGACCTCGGACTTCCGTCGGGCCTGTCGGCCCTGATCTCGGGCCTGCATCCGGTGCTCACGTCGGTGGGTGCCTTGCTGTTGCTGAACGAGACCCTGTCGCGTCGCCAGTGGTTGGGTGTGGCGTGCGGTGTGGGAGGCGTGGTGGCCGTGGTGGTCGATCGCTTGGGGGCCGGCATCAGCGGCATCACCGCGGGTGCACTGGTGGCCATGGCGATCTCGGTGCTGGGAATGTCGGCGGGCACGTTGCTGCAACGCTCGCGCGGGGGAACGATGCCCCTGTTGCAGGGCACCGCGGTTCAGTACCTGGTGTCGTCGGTGGTTCTCGGTGTCGGCGCGGGCACGGTGGAGCGGTTCGAGGTGCGACTCACCGCGCGCTTTTGGTGGTCGTTGGCCTGGGCCGTCGTGGTGTTGTCGATCGCCGCGGTGTTGATCATGCTGTGGCTGTTGCAGCGGCGAGCCGCCGCTCGCGTGAGCAGTCTGTTCTTTCTCACGCCGGCGTTGAGCACCATCGAGGGCGCGGTCTTGTTCGACGAACGTTTGGGAGTGTTGGCCGTTCTCGGATTGGTGGTGGCGTTGGCTGGTGTCGCGTTGACGACGCGTCAGCCTCGAACCGCGGGTTGAACCCGCGGAATCACTTGCCGGTGTAGCGCTTGTCGGCCAGTTCCAACACTTCGTCGAGGATGGCGATGCCCTGACGCATCTCCTCGTCGGTGGTGGTCAACGGCGGCACCACGTGCATGCGGTTGAAGTGAGTGAAGGGCCACAGGCCCTTGGCCTTGCAGGCGCCGATGAGTTCCACCATCGGAGCGTTGGCCTCGCCGGCCGCGTTGAAGGGAACCAGCGGCTCGCGGGTGGCGCGATCCTTCACCAACTCGATGGCCCAGAACACGCCGATACCGCGCACGTCGCCCACGCTGGGGTGCTTGTCCTTCAGCTTCTGCAGTTCGGGTCCGATCACGTCGCGACCGAGGTGGCGGGCATGCTCGATGATGCCCTCCTCCTCGAAGATGTTGATGCTGGCCACGGCCGACGCGCACGCGAGCGGGTGTCCGCTGTAGGTGAGGCCGCCGGGGAACTGGCGCTCGCGGAACGTGTCGGCGATGCGCTGGCTGATGACGACACCACCGAGCGGCAGATAGCCCGAGTTCACGCCCTTGGCGAAGCAGATGAGGTCGGGGGTGACGTCCCAGTTCTGAATGGCGAACCACTCACCGCATCGGCCGAAGCCCGACATCACTTCGTCGGCGATGAACACGATTCCGTACTCGTCGCACATGGCGCGCACGCCCTCGAGGTAGCCGGGCGGCGGAACCAGAATTCCGTTCGTGCCCACGACGCTCTCGAGCATGATGGCCGCCACGGTTTGTGGGCCCTCCACCATGAGCGTGTCGCGCAGGTGCTGCAACGCACGCTGCGATTCCTGAATGTCGTCCTCGCTGTGGAACTGCGACCGATAGGGGTAGGGGCCCCAGAACTTGACCACGCCGGGGATGCCGGGCTCGCTCGGCCAACGACGCGGATCACCGGTGAGTTGAATCGCGCCACCGGTGGCTCCGTGATAGCTGCGGTACGTGGTGAGCACCTTGTGGCGACCGGTGTGCAAGCGCGCCATACGAATGGCGTTCTCGGTGGCCTCGGCGCCACCGTTGGTGAAAAAGACCATGTTCAGATCGCCGGGGGCGCGTTCGACGATGAGGCGAGCCGCTTCGCTACGGGCGTCGTTGGCGTGGATGGGGGCGATGGTGCACAAGCGGGCGGCCTGTTCCTGAATGGCCGCCACCAACTTGGGGTGTTGATGACCGATGTTGACGTTCACCAATTGGCTGGAGAAATCGAGGTAGCGCTTGCCGTTCTCGTCCCAGAACCAGCTGCCCTCGGCGCCGGCCACGACGATGGGGCTGATGAGGCCTTGGGCCGACCACGAATGGAAGACGTGGGCGCGGTCGTTGGCGAGGGCATCGGAGGTGCGGGTGTCGAGCACGGTCATGTCGTCAGCCTATTCGTTACAGATGCGAGTGAACAGAGTGCGATTTGTGACCGGACAAATCGTTTCGGGGCACACGCTCGGGCCGCACCATTGCTACGGTCGTCGGCATGGGCGAGATGATTTCTTTCAAGTCGAACGGATCCGAGTGTGGCGGTTACTTGGCCAACGGTGGTGGCGCCGGAGTGATCGTCATTCAGGAATGGTGGGGCCTCGTCCCGCACATTCAGGACGTGGCCGATCGATTCGCCGCGGCCGGGTACACCGCACTTGCGCCCGACCTGTATCACGGTCAGTCGTCCACCGAGCCCGATGGTGCGGGCAAGTTGATGATGGGCTTGAACCTCGCGACGGCGGCCAAGGATCTGTCGGGTGCGGTGGACGAGTTGACGAAGCGCACCGGCACACCCAAGGTCGGCGTGGTCGGTTACTGCATGGGCGGAGCGCTCACGTTGATGTTGGCGTGCGAGCGTCCCGACGCCGTGGTCGCCGCGGCCCCGTACTACGGCGTCATCGGTTGGCCCACCGTGCAGCCCGATTGGAACAAGCTCGCCGCCAAGGTGGTGGGGGAGTACGCCGAGGAGGACGACTTCGCTTCACCCGACAAGGTGTGGGGCTTGGAAGCCGATCTGCGCGCGTTGGGCAAGGACGTCGCCATGCACGTGCATCCCGGCACGCATCACGCGTTCTTCAACGACACGCGACCCGACGTGTTCAACGAAGGCGCGGCCAAGACGGCTTTCGCGCGGACACTCGACTTGTTCGCGTCGACTCTCTGATTCAGCCCAGTGCCGCGATCGCGGCCTGAACCGCCAGCACGCGGCGCGCGTTGTCCACGTGCAGGTTCTCGATCATGCGTCCGTCGACCGTGATCACGCCGCGTCCCTCGGCGTTGGCTTCCTCGAAAGCCGCGATCACGCGCTGCGCGTAATCCACCTCGTCGGCCGACGGGGCCCACACGTCATTGGCGATCTCCACTTGCGACGGATGGATCAGCGTCTTGCCGTCGAAGCCCATCTGGGCGCCCTGCACGCACTCGTCACGGAACGCGTCGAGATCCTTCACGTCGTTGAACACGCCGTCCAGAATCACCTTGCCGGCCTCGCGAGCGCCCAACAATGCCGTGGCCAGATGCGGCAGCAACGGTGAGCGTCCGCGCACCTGCGTGGCGCGCAGTTCCTTGGCCAGGTCGTTGGTGCCCATCACCAGCGTGCTCACTCGGGGGTGCGAGGCGATGGCGCGCACGTCGAAGATGGCGGTGGGGGTCTCGATCATGGCCCAGATCTTCATGCTCCCGGGCGCGCCCGCGGTGGCCAAGGCCGACGAGACCGCTTCCACTTCCTTGAGCGAATTGATCTTGGGAATCACCACCGCCGACACTCCCGCCATGGCGGCCGCGGCGATGTCGTCGACGCCCCACGGCGTGTCCAGACCGTTGCAACGGATGGTCAGTTCCTTGGTGCCGTATTCACCGCTGCGCGCGGCGGCCACGGCGTTGCGACGAGCATCGGGCTTGGCATCGGGAGCAACGGCATCCTCGAGGTCGAAGATGAGTGCATCGGCCGGGATGGCCTTGGCTTTGTCGAGGGCGCGTTCGTTGGCCGCCGGCATGTACAGAACGGAACGGCGCGGGCGTAGATCGTTGTTACTCATGGATGCGAGATCTCCTTCAAGAAACGTGAATCAGAAGTTGTACATCTGGGCAAGCTCGGGATCGCGAGCCGACAACTCGCGGGCCAACTGCACCACCACGCGGCACTGCTTCACCGAGGCGTCGTCCTCCATCTTGCCGTCGAGCATGATGGCTCCGGTGCCGTCGCCCATGGCCTCGATCACGCGCATGGCGTGGGCCACGTCACTGGCGCGCGGGCTGAACACGCGGCGCGCGATGTCGATCTGGGCCGGATGCAACGACCACGCGCCCACGCAACCGAGCAGGTAGGCGTTACGGAACTGATCCTCGCAGGCGACGACGTCCTTGATGTCGCCGAACGGGCCGTAGAACGGCAGGATGCCGTGCATCACGCAGGCATCCACCATGCGGGCCATCGTGTAATGCCACAAATCCTGTTGGTACGTGGCTCGGGGCGCATCGGGCTGATCGGCGTTGGGATCCTGGCGCACCACGTAGTCGGGATGGCCACCACCGACGCGGGTGGTCTTCATGCGGCGGTTCGCCGCGAGGTCGGCCGGTCCGAGCGACAGACCTTGCATGCGCGGTGACGCACCGCAGATCTCTTCCACGTTCGCCACGCCACGCGCGGTCTCGAGGATGGCGTGAATCAGCAACGGCTTCTTCAATCCGGCTTTGGCCTCGAGCTGGGCCAACAAACGATCGACGTAATGGATGTCCTCGGGTCCCTCCACCTTCGGGATCATGATGACGTCGAACTTGTCGCCGACCTCGGTGACGATGGTGGTGAGGTCATCGAGCGCCCACGGCGAGTCGAGGCTGTTCACGCGGGTCCACAACTGCGTGGTGCCCATGGGGACCGTCTTGGCCACCTTCACCAGACCGGCGCGAGCCGCCTCTTTGTCGCCGGCCGGCACGCCGTCCTCCAGGTTGCCCAGGATGATGTCGACGGTGGGGACGATGTCGCCCAACTTGGCCACCATCTTGTCGTTGGACGGCGGGAAGAAGTGGATCATCCGACTGGGACGGAACGGGATCTCGCGGACCGGTTCGGGGGCTCCGACGGCGAGGGGTTTGAAGAAATCCTTGGCGCTGCGCACAGCGCAAGGGTAGGTCGTGCGACACGGTTTTCGTCACTTCGGGCATCGGTACGACCGCCGCCAGTACCCTTCACGGTCGTGCTTGCCAGTCCGTTGATCATCGACTCTCGACCCATCGACGCGGTGTTGTTCGACGCCGGTGGCATCTTCGTCATCCCCGACCCGACGGTGTTGGCCCCGTTGCTCACCTTCTACGGAGCGACTCCTGACCTGGCGGCGTATCACCGGGCCCACTACCGGGGAATGGCGGCCAAGTCGGCGGCCGGATCGGACGAACGGGACTGGAACGTCTACAACGAGGCCTACGTGCGGTGCGTGGGGGTTCCCGAACACGACATCGAGGAGGCGGCCATCGCCCTCGATCGTTCGCGCAGCGCCTACCTGTGGCGCCACGTGTTGGACGACAGCGTGTCCGCATTGCGAGCTCTTCATGAGCGCGGGGTTCCCATTGGTGTGGTGAGCAACGCCACCGGTCAGATCGAAGCGGTCTTGGCCCGCACGGCGGTGTGTCAGGTGGGCGATGGTCCCGGAGTGCCGGTGCGCGTGGTGATCGACAGTCACGTGGTGGGAGTGGCCAAACCCGAACCCGGGATCTTCGATCACGGTTTGCGAGCGTTGCCCGACATCGATCGGTCGAGAGTGGCCTACGTCGGCGACTCGGTGACCATGGACGTTCATGGCGCGCGCAACGCCGGGCTCTTCCCGGTGTTACTGGATCCGTACGACGATCACGCGGGCGCGGACTTCCATCGGGTGAAGAGCCTGAGTGAGTTGTTGTGAGTGAACTGTTGTGAGCGATTCTCGTGAGTGACGTTCCGGGTTCGGGCGTCTCGGAACGGTGGGTGGAATGGCGTCGCACCGTGGATCTGGTGAAGTACGACCAACGTTGGGAAGCCATGGCTGCCCGCGGCGAGAGTGTTCATGGTGAAGCCGATGCCGTGACGCGGTTGATCGACACGCACGGGCTTGGCGAACGTGGCCCTCTGGCGATTCTCGACGCCGGTTGTGGCACGGGGCGTCTGGCGATCGAGTTGGAGAGACGCGAACTGGAGCGTCGCGGACGCGACGTGGGCGGATACACGGTGACCGCGATCGATCTCGATCCCGACATGATCGACAAGGCTCGGTCGAAGTCGTCCACGATCGAGTGGTTGGTGGCTGATCTCGCCACGTTCGATGTCGGTTGCGAGAACACCTTCTACGACGTCGTCGTGATGGCCGGCAACATCTTGAACTTCTGCGCCCCGGGCACTCAGGCCGCGATCGTGCGCAACATGGTGAACCACTTGGTCGACGGCGGCCTGTTCGTGTGTGGCTGGTCGCAGGAACTGCGCGACGACGCCTATCTGTGGGGCGACTTCGTGCGCGATGCTCGCGAGGCCGGCGCGAACCTGGCCGAGACGTGGACGAACTGGGACGGCGACACCATGCCGGCGTCCACGTTGGGTGGCGAACCGGTGCGCAGCAGTGACTACGCGGTGATCGCCGTGATCAAGAATTCCTGATCACGTGTTCCTGATCACTTCTCCGTGAGTCGACGGGCGATGACCTTCAAGCACAGGGTCTCGTCGGCGCCCTCGAAGATGCTCAGCACGCGGGCATCAACGAACAAACGGCTCACCGAGTATTCCTCGGCGTATCCATAGCCACCGTGAATCTGCATGGCCTCGCGACTGACCCACTCGGCGGCCTTGCACACGTAGGCCTTCACCATGCTGGCTTCGGTGGTGCCCTCGCCCTTGGCCATCAAGCGCGCGACCTGATATCCGAACTGGCGACCGGCCTGAATGAGCACCGCCATGCGACCCAACTTCACGCGAGTGAGTTGGTACTCGGAGATGTTCTTGCCGAACACGTTGCGGTTGTGGGCGTGGTCGTACGCGGCTTCGTACGCGGCCTGCATCACGCCGACGGCGCGCGCGGCGGTCTGCAGACGTCCGTTCTCGAAACCTTCCATCTGGTAGTAGAAGCCCTTGCCGAGGCCACTCTCCTCACCGATGAGGTGCGTGGCGGGAACCCACCAGTTGTCGAGGGCGATCTCGTACGAGTGCATGCCGCGGTATCCGATGGTGTCGATCGGACGGCCTTCCATCTTGCCGGTCGACCCATCGGCGCGAACGTTCTGGGTGAACTCGAAGCCGTGCGCTTCGCCGCGGGGCTTGGGCACGATGAACAAGCTGAGACCCTTGTGGGTCTTGCTGCGGTCCGGATCGGTGCGGGCCAACAACATCAACACGTCGGCGCGAGCGGCGAACGTGCACCACGTCTTCACACCGTTGATGACGTAACCGGGTGCACCATCGGGGCCCTCGGCGGGAGTGGCGGTCACCTTCAGGCCGGCCACGTCGCTTCCGTAATCGGGTTCGGTCACGGCGACCGCGGCCATCACCTCGGCGGTGGCCAACTTGGGCAGCCATTCGGCCTTCTGAGCCTCCGTTCCGCCCTTCACCAACGCGCGGGTGAGGATCTCGGGACGCGTGATGAGCGAACCACCGATGCCCAAGCTCGCGCGACTCAGTTCTTCGGTGGCCACGACCATGGCCACGTACTCGCCTTCGCCACCCTCGGAGAATCCGCCGTACTCGACGGGCACCGACAACCCGAAGGCTCCCATCTCGGCCAGACCACTGATGATCTCCTCGGGTACGTCTTCGTTGAAGCGGTGAACGTGCTCGGCGCGCGGAGCGATGACCTTCTCGGCGAACGAACGGAACGTGTCCTGCACCATCTCGAAGTCGTCGTCCAGATGACGCGGTCCTTGAACGTCGGCCAACGAGGCCACGAACTCCGGATCGCGATACGTGCTGATGAACGGAACGGCGGCCGCCAACGGGTTGGACTCCAAGCCCCACAGCGATTCGCGACCGATCAGCTTCGTCATGAGGTCGTGCGCCATGTCGGCGGTGTACGCGCAGGTGATGAGACCCTCGTGTTCGCCCTTGGCGCCGTAGTCGAGCAACGAACGGGCGGTCTCCACGGCCGAGGCGGCGTGCGCCAAGTCGTAGGCGAGAACCTGGTGAACGTCGGCGCCCCCGATGGCCGAGAGATGGCGCAGGGACTTGCCGATGGAGCGCGAGGCGAGGTCGATGACCTCGGCGGCGGTCTGCAGGTCGGGGGAGATCTGGGGGCTCTGGGATCCGTTCACGCCGAGAACGCTACCGATCACCCCCATGGCCACGGGAAGTCGGGTCGCGGGGCTCGACCTCCGCTCAACGGTCACTCGTCACCTTTGTGCGACGATGGGACGGTGAACGTGCCGTCTGGTCCCGTGTCGTTGTGCGTCTATTGCGGCTCCAGTTCGGGGGCCGACCCGCGCTTCGCCGCCGCGGCGTTGGACCTCGGACGGGAAATGGCCGGTCGCGGCGTGGGCCTGGTCTACGGGGGAGGCCGGATCGGGTTGATGGGTTTGGTGGCCGACGCGGTGCTCGACCACGGTGGCCGGGTGCACGGTGTGATCCCGGAGCATTTGGTGCGGGCCGAAACGGCCCACGTGGGTCTCGATCATCTGGACGTGGTGTCGTCGATGCACGAGCGCAAGGCCCGCATGGACGAGTTGTCGAACGGGTTCGTGGTGCTGCCCGGTGGCTTTGGAACCTTGGATGAAGCGTTCGAGATCCTCACCTGGAATCAGTTGGGTCTGATCGCCAAGCCGGTCGTGTTCTTGAACGTGGCCGACTACTTCACGCCGTTGATGAGCGCGATCGATCACATGATCGAGTCGGGTTTCGTGAAAGAGACCTTCCGTGCCTTGGTGAACGTGACCGACGACGTGGTCCGTGCCATCGACATCGCGACGGGTCCGGCGCCGGTGGTCGACGGGAAGTTGCGCGACCTCGACGTCACGGCGAAGCGGAGCACGTTGTGAACGATCACGCCCATCCGGGCGACGACTGGGAAGTCGCGGATCCGAACGACATGGTGAACGACGGCGTTGTGAACGATGACGCTGTGAACGTCGGCGTCGGCGTCGATGTGATGGACGGAGCACTCGACGAGTTGTTCGGCGTGCGCTCCGATCCGGCGGGAACCTCGCTGGCGGCCGTCGTGGTTCATCGTGGACGCATCGTGCGTGAGCGATATGGGCATCAACCCGACACCGTGTTCGGTCCGGGTGGACCCGTCGATCGCGACACCACGCTCATCTCCTGGAGCATGGCCAAGAGCATCACGCACGCTCTCGTCGGCATTCTGGTGAACGAGGGGCGAATCGACATCGACGCGCCGGTGAACGTTCCCGAGTGGCGTGACACTCCTCGCGCGGGCATCACCATGGGTGATCTGCTGCGCATGCGTGACGGGTTGGATTTCGTCGAGGACTACGTGATCGACGAATCGGGCAATGTCGCGTCCGATGTGATCGCCATGCTGTTCGGCGAAGGCACCGACGACGTGGCCACCTACGCGCGGTCGCGACCGTCCAAACACGCACCCGGCACGGTGTGGTCCTATTCGTCGGGCACCACGAACATCATCTGCTCCCTCCTCGGCGAATTGGTGGGCGGCCCGGACGGTCTGCGTTCGTTCATCCACGAGCGATTGTTCGCTCCGTTGGGCATGTCGTCGGCGGTGCCGCGTTTCGACGCGGCCGGAACCTTCATTGGTTCGTCGTACGTGTACGCCACCGCGCGCGATTTCGCCCGCTTCGGTTGTTTGTACCTTCGCGACGGCCGCTGGGGCGATCGTCAGGTCGTACCGTCGTCGTGGGTGGACACGGTCCACGACATGCATGCCGTCGACCCCGAGAGCGGTCACGGATACTCGTGGCATTGGTGGAATTGGGCCGGACGTCCCGAGACCATGGCCGCGCTGGGCTACGAAGGTCAACGCATCATCGTCGACCCCACCCGGGATCTGGTGGTGGTGCATCTCGGCAAGTGGGTGGCCGAGACACAACCCGAACTCGATCGCCACCTCACGTCGATCGTCGAGTCGTTCCCCGTCGATTCGTCCCGTGTCGCGCGGTAGCTCCCGAACACGTAGATCCCGAACAATCGGTGATTCCGAGCGTCCCGTCGCGACGCGATGTTCGCGGGCCACGACCCCGAAACTGCTAGGAATGGAGCATGTCTGGAGCGGTTGAGGGCCTTGCCGACGACTCCGGCTCCCTGCGCCGTCGGGTTCGACGCACCGCCATCATCCGCACGCTGAAGGTGCTGGCCTCGCTGGCCGTCGTTTACTTCTTGATTCTCAACATCCCGGGTCTGCGCAACGCGATGGACCAGCTGAGCGAGGTTCAGCCCGGCTTGTTGGTGCTCGGGCTGGCCCTCGAGATGGTGGCGCTCTTTTGTTACTCGGCGATGACCAAAGCCGCGCTCGGTCCGGTGGCGGACCATCTGCCCACCTGGCGGCTGTTCCGTATCCAGTTGTCGACGCGCGCGTTGTCCAGCTTGGTGCCCGGTGGCAGCGCGGCCGGCTCGGCGTTGGGCTACCGACTTCTCACCGTGGCCGGCGTTCCCGGTCCGGATGCCGGATTCGCGTTGGCCACGTCGGGCTTGGCATCGGCGGTGGTGCTGAACCTCATCTTGTGGTCGGGACTCATCATCTCCATTCCCATTCGTGGTGTGAACCCGGTGTACGGCACCGCGGCGGTCGCCGGAATCATCCTGATGGGTATCGCCGTCGCCATCATCGTCGGCTTGATCGAGGGTCAGGAGCGTTCGGAACGAATCCTGCGCGCCGTCGCGCGACGTCTGCATCTGAACGAGGACCGCGCCGGTGAAGCGGTCCGACACATTGGTGGACGCATGCAGGAATTGTCGGCGGACCGCGCCATGTTGCGACGACTGGTGGGGTGGGCGGCCGCGAACTGGTTGATCGACGCGGCGGCGTTGTGGGTGTTCCTGCGTTCGTTCGGTGGTTCGGTGTCGGTCGATGGTTTGATCGTGGCCTTCGGACTGGCCAACGTTCTGGCGGCGATTCCCATCACCCCGGGTGGACTGGGAGTGGTGGAGGCCACCTACGTGCCGGTGCTGGTGGGCTTCGGTCTGCCGCGCGCCACGGTGGTGGTGGGGGTGCTGTCGTATCGCATCGCCCAGTACTGGTTGCCGATCCTCATCGGTGGTGGCATGTACCTGTCGTTGCGCGTGGGGCCATGGGCCATCTCGCGTCAGCAACTGGAGCCCTTGCGCGACGTGGTGGCCACGGCCGGCGTGGAGGACGAGAGCATCCTCGACTTCTCCGAGCGCTATCCGGCCAAGGAGCGCACCGGTCAGATCGTCGCTCCGTCGGCATCGGCGCGCGACGAGGCCGAGACGGATCGGATGCTGGCCGAACGTCGAGAGCGAGAGGAACGTGAGCGCGCGGCGCGCGAACGTGACGAACTCGAGGCCCAGTCGCTGGCGCCATGGGCCGGTGCGGTGGACCCCGGAATGTTCGACGACGACGCACCGGTTCACGACGATGCTCGGGACGACACAGTTCGAGACGACGATGACGGGCGGTCGGCGGGGCAGGGCTAGTTTCGGGGCATGACCGTTCACGAACGCCCCTTTGGCCGCCATCTCGAGGATTTCGTCGTCGGTGACGTTTACCGTCACTGGCCCGGCAAGACCATCACCGAGTACGACGATCATCTCTTTTGCATGATCACCATGAACCATCATCCCTTGCACACGAACGATTGGTTCGCCGCCAACAGCGTGCAGGGTCGCAACGTGGTGGTGGGCAACCTGGTGTACTCCTTGGTGTTGGGCATGAGCGTCCCCGACGTCAGCGGTGCGGCCATCGCCAACCTCGAGGTCGAGACCTTGCAGCACAAGTTCCCCACGTTCCACGGCGACACCATCCACGCCGAGACCCGAGTGCTCGACGTTCAGGAGAGCAAGTCCAAGAACGACCGCGGCATTGTCACGGTCGAGACCAAGGGCTTCAATCAGGACGGCAAGGAAGTGTGTTACTTCCGTCGTCGGGTGATGGTGTGGAAGCGCGAGTTCGCTCCGTCGCGTCAGCGTCCCTACGACGGCGACAACGCATGGGGCGACGCCTGATCCCACGGGCCCGACAGGATTCATGGAGAACCTTCACGAGTCCGTTTTCTCTTGGATCACTCCGCGTTTGCGGCAATTGCCATGGCGCGACACCCGTGATCCGTGGTTGGTGCTCGTCAGCGAGGTGATGCTGCAACAAACCGGCGTCCATCGGGTGTTGCCCAAGTGGGAGGCTTTCGTGGCCGAATTCCCGCGCGCCGATGAATGTGCTCGCGCGCCACTGGGCGACGTGTTGCGGTTGTGGCAGGGCCTGGGGTATCCGCGTCGCGCGCGCAATCTGCACGAGGCCGCCAAGGCGATCGTGAGCGAGCACGGTGGTGTCGTGCCGTCGTCGTTGGAGGGTTTGTTGGGTTTGCCGGGCGTGGGGCCGTACACGGCGCGTGCGGTGCTGGCCTTCGCTTTCGAAGCCGACGCCGCCGTGGTGGACACCAACATCGCGCGCGTTCTGGCCCGACATCACGGTCGAACCTTGAAGGCCCGCGAGGCGCAAACGCTGGCCGACGCATGGGTGCCCTCCGGAGAGGCGTGGCTGTGGAACCAAGCTCTCATGGATCTGGGGGCCACCGTGTGTCGTCCTCGTCCGATGTGCGAGGTGTGTCCCGTCGCGTTCACGTGCGCGTGGCGTGGTGGCGGTGCCGGGGATGGTGACGGTGATGGTGACGACCCCAGCGTGGGTTCGGCCGGGGTCAGCGTGTCTCAACCGCGCTTCGAGGGATCCGACCGTCAGGCCCGGGGGCGGCTGATGAAGGCGTTGTCGGAACTTCCCGTGTCGGTCGCCGCCGTCTCAGTGGTGATGGATCGACCCGAGGACGTGTCGAGTCGATTGGTCGACGATCTGTTGCGCGAAGGGTTGATCGTGCGCGACGGCGATGAACTCCGTCTTCCGTGAAATTCGAACGTGAGTCTCAACCGCGCGTGATGGCGGCGACGATCTCGGCCAGTGCGGCGTCGGCGTAGGCGCGCATCTCGTCGTCGGTGCGATCCTGAATGGGATGCGGGGTGTACACCCGAGCCACGTCGGGGAAACCCAACGAGGCCGACTGCGCATCGGCGGCCGAGACGAACTCGGCCGAGGCGACGAACACCCCGGGGATGCCTCGTCGCTCCAAGTCCACGATGTCGTGCACACTGCACGACGTGCAACTGCCTCAATCGGCGAGTGCCTCGATGACCACCTGACAATGCGTGGCGATCTCGTGGCGAAGATCAACCGGCGCCGGCTTGGTGAAGGTGGGCTTCTTGTATCGGCGAACGTCGGCGCCCATCTCGCTGAGGCGCTCCTCGAGACGATCGATGAACACGTCGCCGCGGGCCTTGGAGATGTCGAGCAACCCGACGGTGAGACCACGCAACGACTCGGGACGACCCACGCGTTCCATGGTGGCGACGCGACGTTCGTTGGTGGGATCGAGCAGAACCGTCTTGTTCGTGTTCACGAGACTCATTTCGTCACGGTTTTCGTCACCGGTTGACTGCCAACCTCGCCGTTGGCCCAGCCACCAATGATGGCAGAGAACAAGCCGGCTCCACCGCCGGCGTGCACCAGCAGGATGCCACCGGGTCGGAACTTGGGCAGGGTCACGCCCCGCAGTCGCTCCGGAATTCCCTCGGCGATGCCGTGAGCACCGCGGACCAGATCTTCCCCGGGAATCTGCAAGCGCGCGTGCAGCTCTTCCAGCACCCGATCACGGTCCCAGCCCGCGTCGGCGTACACGCGGGCGTGCTCGGGTCCCATCACCACGATTGCGTCGAAGGCCAGAACGGACTTCGGATTGTGCAGGGTGCGCAGGCAGGCGGCGAAGGTGTTGGTGAGGCTCTCGGGATCCCGGGCCAACTGGTCCACCACGCAGCGCGGACCCTCGCCGGGGAACACGGTGAGCGAGTCGGTGTCGGGGGCAACGCCTCGACTGGTGGCCAGCGAGGTCCAGGGAGAACCGATCTCGTCCTCGGCGAAGCAGAAGGAGATCTTGCCCGGGTTTCCGTGCGTGGCGCGATCCACTTCTCCCGGACGGCCTCCGCCGACGTTGCGAATGACCAGTTGTATCGCGCGTCCGATGGTGAGGTTCGCGCGATTGCCCTGGCCGAACACGTTCATGCCGCTGTTCATGCCAATGGCCCGCGTGCCCGGTCCGTTGCACACGATCACCGGGCCGACCGGCATGGTGGTGGCCAACACTCCATGAATGTTGAAGGTGTCGTTGCAGACGGCCTCGACGCCGGCGATCACCCACGGCAAGTACTCGGGTTTGCAACCGGCCATCACGGCGTTGATGGCGATCTTTTCGACGGTCACTTCGACCAAGTCCGGGGGCACGACGGCCACCACATCGGACGGCGCGCGAGTGGTGCCCTGCAGCATGCGCATCACGCGTTGCTCGGTGGGCGGCACCACGGGGAGTCCGTCGGTCCAACCGCGATCGAACATGGCCTCGAACTCGTCCTCGAGATCGGCGACGTCCACGCGACGGGCTCCCAGAACCGAACCACCGAAGCGCACTCTCAATTGGTCCACCAGATCGGGGTCCACGCTCAACGAACCGCAGCCGGGCCGAAACGCCGGAAGTTCGGGACCGAGCCCCGACACCGCGGTGACGCGTTCCCATTCGTCGCGCACCCAACCCACGGTGCGCTCCACCTCGACGCCGTTCGACACTCGCATAACGGTGGGCACGGTTTCGATGTCGTGATGCCAACTCACGGAGAGGTCGGCGTCGTGGACGACGTCCATCCCGTCGGGGAAGGTGGGGTCGTCCTGCACGTAGAGGCTGACGTTGGCACCGGAGTCACGGAGTTGGGCGATGACCGGAACCACCATGCGACACGTCTCGCATTCGCGTTTCACCACGATCACGAGTCCGTCGGGAAGAACGGGCGAACTCACGTCATTCACCGAGGAAGTTCATGATGATGTCGTTCACGTGGTCGGGACGTTCCAGGTGCAGGAAGTGTCCGGCTCCATCGACGAACTCGGCGCGCGCGGTGGCCGGAAACTCGGCGGCGGCGAACTGCGCCACTTCTCGTCCCATGCATCCGTCGGTGTTGCCGTGCAGATACAACAACGGCTGCGACGGAAAGACGCCCGACATCGCCTGCACGTCCTGAAGCGCGGGATCGTTGAATCCGGCGCCGATGGTGGCGCGGTAGTAGCCGAGCGCGGCTTGCAGGTTGGCCGGATCGCGAAGGCTGGGCTTCAGCAGGGCGAGTTCCTCGGTGGCATCGAAGCCGGGAGACCAGTCGTTCCACAACATGTCGATGTAGGCGAGGTCGTTCGCACCCACCACCATGTCGGCCAAGGGATGTTGGAAGAAGAACATGTACCAACTGCGCTTGATCTGGGCGAGGTTCGAGAGAAACGCCACGCCCACGGCGTTGCCCGGCGGCACCGCGGACATGACCACCTTCGACCACAGATCGGGGCGGTGCGCGGCCGTGATGTTGGTGATGATCGAACCCCAGTCGTGACCGATGATCACGGCACGAGAATCTCCACCGAGCGCACCGTGCAGACCGATCGCGTCGAGCGCCGAGGCCGCGGTCTGGAATCGGCCGTCGGCGGGTACGGCGCTGGGTGCGTATCCGCGCAGGAATGGAGCCACCGCGCGATAGCCGGCATCGGCCAACCGGGGCAGAAGGTGGCGCCAGGTGTGCGCCGAATCGGGGAAGCCGTGCAGGCAAACCGCCAGGGGCCCGTCGTTGTCGAGGCCGGCGGCCAGATACGCGAGCTCGAGGCCGTCGATGGTCACGGAATGGCTGGACGAACCGGGAGAGTTGGCGGACATGGGCAAACCGTACCCCTCATCGATGCCCTCGGAACACCCCGACTGCGACCAACGTCACCAGCCCCACGGGAGGGCTCCCGTTCGGAATGCGCCCGTTCGTCATTTAGCGTTCACCTCATCGAGGGGGTCAACGAATTCGTTGTCACGTTCTTTGGGGTTCGCGGTTCCACACCGTGCCATGGCGATGACACCAGACGGTACGGCGGAAACACGTCGTGCGTGGGTCTCGTCGTCCCCGGACACGATCCGTTGGTGTTCGATCTGGGCACCGGCCTGCGCTACTGCGGCGATCGCATCCCCGCCTCCGGGCCGTTCACCGGCACGTGTTTGCTCACGCACATGCACTGGGATCACGTGCAGGGTCTTCCCTTTTTCGTGCCCACGTTGCGCGACGGTGCGAACTTCGACATCTTCGGCCCGGTCCAAGAGGACGGACGCACGGTGCGAGAGGTGTTCGAGTCCATCATCAAGCCGCCGATGTTCCCGGTGAGCGTCACCGAGTTGCCCGGAACCTTCGTCTTCCACGACGTGGCCAACGACGACTTCTCCATCGGTGGACTCGACGTGATGAGTCGACTGGTGCCGCACGTGGGCAACACCTTGGGTTATCGGGTCACGCATCGCGACACCAGCGTGGTGTACCTCCCCGATCATCAGATGCCCGAGGACGGATCCATGGGAATCACCGACGGAGCGCGCGAGTTGTGCACCGGTGCCGATCTGCTGATTCACGACGCTCAGTACACGCCCGAGGAGTTCGCCGGCAAGAGCAATTGGGGTCACTGCACCATGGAGTACGCGGTGTGGGTGGCCATCGAGTGCAAAGTGAAGCGACTCGCGCTGTTCCACCACGATCCGGTGCGTGGCGACGACGCGGTGGACGAGTTTCTCGATCGCGCGCGACGCGCGTGCGAGCCTCACGGCATCGAGGTCATCGCCGCCGCCGAGAATCAGACGTTGTCGATTCCCCTGAATTCCTGAGTCATTTGTCCAACGACTTCGCGGCGATCAGCGCACCGCGAGCAGGGGGTCGCTCACGACCGTGCTCTCGAAGCCATCGGGCCCGACCGGCTTGCCGCCACGGATGGTGACTCGGCGCATGCGACGCTCGGCGTTGCCGTAATCGTCGGTGGCGTAATGCATGGTGGCTCGGTTGTCCCAGATCACCACGTCGCCCGGCTGCCAGCGATGACGCAGAACGAACTCGGGTTGCGTGGCGTGCTCGTAGAGCAACTTCAACAGGTTCTCGCTCTCGATGCGCGAGAAACCGGCGACATGGGTGGTGAAGCCGGGATTCACGAACAGACTCGGTCGACCGGTGCTGGGATGAATGCGCACCATCGGATGCACCACGGGCGGCACCTTCGCGGCGTCGTCGAACAGCTTCTGTGCGTCCTCGCGAGACAGGGCGGTGTCGAACGGTTCGCCCCAATACGCCAGCGGCGAGATGCGGTGGATCGCGGTCAGGTCCTCGATGAGACGACACAACGCGGGGTTCAGGCTGTCGTAGGCGCCGCGCATGTCGGCCCACAACGTGTCGCCACCGAACGAGGGCACGTGGTCGGCCACCAACACCGAGGCCGCCGGGGGAGTGGCGACGAAGGTGACATCGGTGTGCCAGCGCGCGTTCTTGCCACCCTTGGCGGCGTCCAACTCGAGAATCTCGGGGTGATCGGGGTGGCCGGGCACCACCGGATGCGCGGGAGTCGGCTCACCGAGCGAACGGGCCAGTTCCACTTGATCGGCGTGCGACAAGAACTGGTCTCGCAACACCAACACCAGGTGCTCCTCGAGCAACGCGAGCAGTTGGCCGGAGGCGAAGTCCGTGCGCGCGTTTCCGCCGACGAGTTCGGCACCGAACGAGCCGGTGATGGGGGTCAGTTTCCATGTGTCGAGTGCGGTGTTCATGTGCGGCGTTCCCAATCTCTGATTCCCGACAAGAGTAGTCGGGAATTCTGGTGATCCCACCGTCGGACCTAATCTCTGCCCATGACCTCGTCCATCGACCCCCGTCATTTCCGCAACGTGCTGGGGCATTTCCCCACGGGAGTGACGGTGGTGACCGGCCTCGACGCGGCGGGTGCGCCGCACGGCATCACCATCGGGTCGTTCGTGTCGGTGTCGTTGGATCCGCCGCTCGTGGGTTTCCTGCCGGGCACCTCCTCGCGTAGTTGGCCCCTCATCGCGCGGTCCGGTTCGTTCTGCGTGAACATCCTCGGCGCCGGCCAGGACGAATTGTGTTGGCGTTTCGCCAAGGAGCCCGCCGATGGTGAGGCCGGCAAGTTCGCCGGACTCGATTGGGCGGCCGCCTCGAGTGGCTCACCGATCCTGCCGGGCGTCATCGGATGGATCGATTGCGACATCGACGCGGTGCACGAGGTGGGTGATCACTTCTTCGTGGTGGGTCGCGTGCGCGACATGTCGCACGCCGACGACGTGGCCGACGCCATGGTGTTCTTCCGGGGCAAGGTGGCCAGCGTGAAGACCTCCGCGAGCTGAACGATGAGATCACAACGATGAGATCACAACCATGATCGGCACCATCGCATCGATCATGCTCGGGGCGTTGATGTGTGTCGCCGGTGGATCCAAAGTGATCCTGGGTGATCGCTGGCCCGCGGAAGCTCGCGAGATGGGGGCACCCGCATGGGTGTCGCCGATCGTTCCGTGGTTCGAGATCGCGCTCGGTGCGGCCTTGATCGCGCAGTTGTGGCGGGGACCCATGTCGATCGTGGCGTTGTTGACCTTGCAAGCCTTCACGCTGTTGCTGTTGGCGAACCTGGGTCGCGGGCATCGCCCGGTGTGCGCCTGTTTCGGTTCCTGGAGCGCGAAACCGATCGGCAACGGTCACGTGGTGCGCAACGTGGCGATGATGGTTCTGGCCGTGATCGCTCTACTGGTTCGTTGAACAACCGAGCACGATCAACAGGAACGCGCTGATGGTCGCTTCCTCGCGCCAGCGGTCGTAACGACCGCTCGGGCCACCGTGTCCGGCACCCATCTCGGTGCGCAACAACAGCGGTGCGTCGTTCGTGCGCAGTTGTCGGATGCGCGCGATCCACTTCGCGGGTTCGTGGTACGCGACGCGCGGATCGTTCAATCCGGCGGTGGCGAAGATGGCCGGGTAGGCGCGAGCGTCGAGGTTGTCGTAGGGCGAGTACGACAACATGTACGACGCGAACGGTTCGGATCGGGGGTCACCCCATTCCTCCCACTCGGTGACGGTCAACGGCAGCGTCGGATCGCTCATCGTGGACACCACGTCGACGAAGGGAACCTCGGCCACCGCGGCGGCCCACAAGTCGGGGGCCGCGTTCATGCACGCGCCCACCATCAATCCGCCCGCACTGCCCCCGCGCACCGCCAAGCGGTCGGGTGAGGCCCAACCCTTGGCCACCACGTCGCGAGCCACGGCGTTCACGTCGGCGAACGTGTTGGCCTTGTTCAGCAGTTTTCCGTCGAGGTACCACTGCCGACCCATTTCGCCGCCCCCGCGCGGATGAGCCAACACCCACGTGAAGCCGCGATCGACCAAGCCGAGCCGGGCCACGCTGAACCACGGGGGCATCGACGCTTCGTAACTGCCGTAGGCGTACACCAGGCACGGTGCGGACGAGTCGTTCGACGCACCCTTCAGGCGCACCACGTCATAGGGGACCTCGGTGCCGTCGGACGAGACGGCCCACGCCCGCACGGTCTCGTAGCGCGTGAGGTCCACGTTCGGAGTGGGAGCGGTCTTGAGCACCGTGCGCTCGCCCGTGATCAGGTCCTGTTCCAACAGAGTCGCCGGTGTCACCATGCTCTCGGTCGAGAACCGCAGCTTCGTGGTGTTCCACTCGGGATTGCTGTCGAGATCGCAATCGTGCGGTGCGTCGCCGATGACGATGGGGGTGATCGAACCATCGCGGTGCATCACGCGCAAGCGCGGTTGAGCGCGGTGCCATTCGTGGATCACCAAGTGCGACGCGAAGCAGTCGACGCGGGTGATGCGTCGCCCCGGCTCGTGCTCGACGAGCGGTTCCCAACGCGCGGGCTCGGATTCCGGTGCCGTCATCACGCGGAAGTCGACGGCGTCGAGGTTGGTGAGCACGACGAAGCGGTCGCCCCAATGGTCGACGTGATACTCGAGGTCGTCGCGTCGCGGCACGACGCACACCGGAGTCGCGGTCGGATCGTCGGCCGGAATCAACCACGTCTCGCTCGACGTCTTGGAGTCCGAGTCGATGATGATCCATTTGCCGCTGCGGCAGAGGTCGATGCCCACGTAGAAGCGCTCGTCGGCATCGTGGAAAACCTGCACATCGGCGGACTGCGGATCGCCGAGTCGGTGTCGCCACACGGTGCACGGACGTTCCTGCTCGTCGTAGGTGACGTAGAACAGATGCGAGGAGTCCGTGCTCCATGCCGTACCGGCCCACGAGGTGTCTTCGATGCGGTCGTCGAGGTCGTGGCCACCGTTCAGATCGCGAACGCGCAATTCGAAGTGTTCGCTGCCGTCGGTGTCGAGGCTCCACGCGAGCAGTCGTCCATCCGAGCTGACGTCGAACGCACCGATGGCGAAGTACTCGTACCCGGCGGCTTCCGTGTTCTCGTCGAGAAGAACCATCTCGTCGGTGAGGCGATTGTCGGCGTCGCGTTCGCGTCCTCGACAGTGAATGGGGTACTCGCGGCCTTCCTCCGTTCGCGTGACGTACCACCAGCCGTCCTTCAAGGTGGGCACCGACTGGTCGGTCTCTTGGATGCGGGACTTGATCTCGGCGAACAAGGTGTCCACGAAGATGGAATGGGGAACGAACCATGCATCCGTGTGCGCGTTCTCGGCGTTGAGGTACGCGATGGTGTCGGGGTCGTCGCGATTGGCCAGCCAATGGAAGTCGTCGAGTGCGTCACCGGTGGGACGAGGGTGAACGTGGGGGACGCGTTTGGCCGAGGGTGCGGACATCGCCATGAGGGTACGACCCGTGCGAACCATCCGGTGCGCCCTGGAACCCCGTTGTGTCATGTGAACCCCGGTGTGTCATGTGAACACGGTCCGCCTCGCCATGCGGGCGGGGGAGGGCATTAGCGTTCCGCCGGTGCGCGTGTGGATCGATCAGGACTTGTGTACCGGTGACGGTCTCTGTCTCGATCATTGTCCCGACGTTTTCGTGCAGTTGGAGGACGGAATCGCCTACGTGGCCGAGGCCGGACAGGCGCTGAACGATCCGGGCGGAGCCGGCAGCTTGGCTTGGGTGCCGTTGAAGAACTACCAAGCCGTGGTCGATGCCGCCGAGGCCTGTCCGGGCGAGTGCATTTTCATCGAGATGCCCGCGGTGGCCGCCGGCGAATTGCGCGCCAGCGCCTGAGCAAAATCACCGGCCCGACCAGCCGGAACCCGCCGGGCAATTGTTACTATGGCGGTAGTGGAAATTCCGCCCCACCCCCGGGGCAGTCGTTCTGAACACTGGGAGCCACGGTGACCTCTTTCGATCTCGACCTCAGCAAGTACTCGCTCGGTTGGAGCGACGACGTCGAATACGCGTTCAAGCCCGAGAAGGGTTTGAGCAAGCCCGTCGTCGACCAGATCTCGTGGTGGAAGGGCGAGCCCAAGTGGATGACGCAGTTCCGCGAGCGCAGCCTTCGCTTGTTCGAGAAGAAGCCGATGGCGCCGTGGTTCGCGCAGAACATGCCCGACATCGACTTCCAGGACATCTTCTATTACCTGCGTCCGGCCACCGATCAGGTGGACGACTGGGACGATCTGCCCGAGCAGATGAAGGCCACCTACGAGAAGTTGGGCATTCCCGAGGCCGAGCGCAAGTACCTCGCCGGCGTGACCGCGCAATACGAATCCGAAGTGGTGTTCCACCGCAATCGCGAGGATCTCGAAGCACAGGGAATCCTGTTCTGCGACATGGACACCGCGTTGCGCGAGTACCCCGAGTTGGTGAAGAAGTACTTCGGCACCGTCATTCCCCCGGGAGACAACAAGTTCTCGGCGCTCAATAGTGCGGTGTGGTCGGGTGGCTCGTTCATCTACGTGCCGCCCGGAGTCGAGTGCGAGATGCCGTTGCAGGCGTACTTCCGCATCAACAGCGAGAACGCCGGACAGTTCGAACGCACGCTCATCATCGCCGACGAGGGCTCGAAGGTTCACTACATCGAGGGTTGCTCGGCGCCGGTGTACACCAACGACTCGTTGCACAGCGCCGTGGTCGAGATCGTCGTGAAGCCCAGTGCTCGCGTCACCTACACCACCATTCAGAACTGGTCCCCGAACGTGTACAACCTCGTGACCAAGCGCGCACGCGTGGAGGCCGAGGGCCACATGGAATGGATCGACGGCAACATCGGATCCAAGCTCACCATGAAGTACCCGAGCGTCTATCTGGTCGGCCCCAAGGCCACCGGTGAGGTGTTGAGCGTGGCGTACGCCGGCGCGGGTCAGCATCAGGACGCCGGCGCCAAGATGGTTCACGCGGCACCGGAAACCACGTCGAAGATCGTGTCCAAGTCCATCAGCAAGGACGGCGGCATCACCACGTATCGCGGACTGGTGCGCGTCGACGAGGGTGCGTACGGCTGCAAGAGCCACGTGCAGTGCGACGCTCTCATCCTGGACGAGAACAGCGAAAGCCGCACGCTTCCCTACATGGAAGTGGGGGAGAAGGACGCTCAGATCGGCCACGAGGCCACCGTGTCCAAGATCGCCGACGAGCAGTTGTTCTACCTGCAGAGTCGTGGTCTGTCCCAGGAGCAGGCCATGGGCATGATCGTGAACGGATTCATCGAGCCCGTCACGCGCACCCTGCCCATGGAGTACGCCGTCGAGTGGAGCCGTCTCATCGAGTTGCAGATGGAAGGTTCCGTCGGCTGACGCCTGCACTGTCGACGTGCGCATCGCGTCGTGACGACTTAGTGTTTCGTCATGCCCATGCGACAGGAATGCCGCAACTTCGAGAGCCGCACCTACGCCAACGGCGACACGGTGCGCAAGTGCAACCTGGACTTGGCGCCCGACGCTCCGTGGCGTTGCCCCGAGAATTGTTCGGGTTTCGCGCCGCGCATGGACGCCGGGTGGAGTTACGGCACCATGGTCTCGCCGCCCACACCCGTGGAGCCACCGGGGCTGGATGACGGATCCGCGGCCGCGGTGTTGGACGAAGCCGAAGACATCTTGAACTCCATCGGCGCTCAGGTCTTGGCCGAGGTGGAAGCCGAGAAGAATTCTCCGAAGGGCTGGCGACGTCTGTTTCGTCGACGTTCCTGAGCGGGTGCCGTCGGCCCTCCAGGGTGAATTTCCACTATCTCGGTAGTACTATTTCGCCGTGCCCGTGCTCACCCCCGACACGGCGCGCAGTACGTCGAACACCTGGCCCCAGGTGCGAGAAGCCGCTCTCGAGCGGGCCACTGCGTTGCCTTTCCCCACCGCCGACGAGGAGATTTGGCGTTACAGCCGTATCGCCGAGTTGGACCTCGCCTCGTTCCACCCCGCGGCCACGGTGTCCACCATCACCGGCGTCTCCGAGGGTGCGCGCGTCACCCACGTTCCGGCCTCGGCCGCGTCGGTCGATGCGTCGCTGACCAACCTGTTCGACGGCGCTCGAGGCAACGATCTCTTCAGCGAACTCAATCTCGCGCACATGGACGTCATCGTGGTGTCGGTGGCGCGCAACACCGTGGTGTCGCAACCCATCGTCATCACCCACACCGCCGACGTCGACGGCGCGATGTGCTTCCCGCGCTTGGTCATCGACGCCGCCGAGAACAGCGAAGTCACCGTCGTCGAGCGATTCGTCAGCGCCGATGGTGTGCGCTCGTTGGTGGTGCCCGTGTTGGACGCGCGCACTGCCCAGGCGGCCCGCGTGCGTTATCTCGGCATCAACGAGTTGGGCACCGAATCGTGGTTGATCGGACAGCACCAGTCCGTCGGCCAGCGCGACTCGGACACCTTGCTGGCCACCGTGGCTCTCGGCGGCGATTACGCCCGCGTCAGCACGTCGGCGCGCCTCGAGGGTCAGGGAGGCAACACTCGACAGGTGGCGTTGTACTTCGCCGGTGGCACGCAAATGCACGACTTCCGCACGTTGCAAGAGCACGCCGCGCCGCGCACCACCAGCGACCTGTTGTTCAAGGGTGCGGTGCAGGACACGGCCAAGAGCGTGTACACGGGCCTCATCAAGATCCACAAGAACGCCAAGGGTTCGGCGGCCTTCCAAACCAACCGCAACCTCACCTTGTCGCACGGCGCGTGGGCCGAGAGCGTTCCTAACCTCGACATCGAAACCAACGACGTGAAGTGCAGTCACGCTTCCACCGTCGGACCCATCGACGAGGATCAGCTCTTCTATCTCGAGAGTCGCGGGGTGAACCCCGACGTGGCACAACGACTGGTGGTGCTGGGTTTCTTCGACGAAGTTCTGGCTCAGTTGCCCGTGGGTGATTTGGCCGCGCCGTTGCGTCGTCAGGTGGCGGCGAAGTTGTCCATCGGAGGTGCCTCATGACCGTGGTCGCGCGATTCGACGATCTTGCTCCGGGTACGGCCACCAAGGTGGACGTGAACGGAACCGCGGTGGCTCTCGTGCGCATCGATGACGACGTGTACGCCATCGGCGACATGTGCAGTCACGCCAACGTGTCGCTCAGCGATGGTGAGGTGTGGTGCGACGAGAAGCAGTTGGAGTGTCCGCGTCACAGCAGTGCGTTCAGCCTCGAGACCGGTGTTCCGGCCACGTTGCCGGCCACGCAACCGGTGCCGGTGTTCGACGTGACCATCGTGAACGGCGATGTGATCGTGGAGGCGCGCGCATGAGCACACTGCAGATCATCGACCTGCACGCGTCGGTTGGCGACAAGCAGATTCTGCACGGCGTGAATCTGACCATCTCGTCGGGCGAGGTGCACGCCGTGATGGGTCCGAACGGCGCCGGAAAGAGCACGCTGTCGGCCGTCGTCATGGGCAAGCCCGGATACAACGTCACCGCGGGGTCCATCCTGCTCGACGGTCGCGAGATGCTCGGGGTGCCCACCTGGCAGCGCGCCGCGGCCGGACTGCATCTGGTGATGCAGTACCCCACCGAAGTGCCCGGAGTTCTCCTGAACGACGTGTTGTCGGAGGCGTTGAAGGGACGCGGGCGCGACGGAGACATCGGCCGGTTGGACACGTTGTTGCGCACCGAAGCCGCCCGTATTCACTTCGACGAGAAGTTCTTGGATCGTCCGTTGAACGTGGACTTGTCGGGCGGCGAGAAGAAGCGCAACGAGACGCTTCAGATGTCGGTGTTGAAGCCGGCCATCGCGATTCTCGATGAGCTGGACTCGGGCCTCGACGTGGACGCGTTGCGCGATTGCGCCCGACGCGTGATGGACGCCACGCGCGAGGACGGGCTGGGTGCCTTGGTGATCACTCACTACAGCCGGTTGCTGGAAGAGTTGAAGCCCAGTCGCGTGCACATCTTGGTGAAGGGTCGCATCGTGGAGACCGGTGGCCCCGAGTTGGCCGATGTGCTCGAGCGCGACGGCTACGAAGCCTTCAAGAACGCCTGATCAGGCGACGAAGGGGGAGCGGGTCCAGAGCTCGCCGGTGTCGTTGGTGCCGCTCAACTTCTTCGGAGCGGTGAGTGACACCACGTCGATGGTGCCGAGACCACGCAGTTCGACGGGCGCGTGATTGTTCTCCACCACGCCATCGGGAAGATGCTTGATGTCGGCGCGTGCCATGAGCACCTCGTTGTGGTCGGCGACGTCGCACAAGCGCGAGGCCTGATTCACCGAGGAACCGATGTAGTCCTCGCCCTGGAACATCAATACTCCGCCGGTGGCCAGACCCACGCGAACGGTCAGGGGTTGACACACCTCTTCGCAACTCTTCTGCAGATCGAGCGCGAAGCGGATGGCCTTGTCCTGTTCGACCGAGACGATCATGCATCCGTCACCGAGCCACTTGTCGACACGGATACCCCAGGTGGCCGCCACGTCGCGAACCTCGGCGCGAAAGCGCGTGAGGATGTTGCCCGCCGCCACGTCGCCGTGGGCCGCGGTGTACATGGTGAATCCGGACAGGTCCACGAAGACGAAGGTGCGCTCGACTTTCATGTCGTGGGTCAGGCTACCCCCTCGGCCGGACGACGGTCGGTCGCAATTCGGGGACTAGCGTGCGGTCATGGCCGGTCGATTCACCTACTCACGGTGGGACGGAACCCAAACCGGGTTCGACATGGAGACCAGCGATCTCTTCGACGAATTGGCCGACGATCTGCTGAACAACGGCGACCTGCGGGGCGCGTTGCGGCGATTCATGGAGCGCGGTGCCCGCGACGCCAACGGTGAGAAGTTGCAAGGCCTGCGCGAGATGCGCCAGAAGTTGAAGCAGGCCCGACAGGACCTTCTCGACAGCGGTGACCCCAACGGTGTGTTCCAGGAGATCGCCGACGCGCTCGATGACATCCTCGACGAGGAACGCCACGCCGTCGACCAGTCCGTGCATGACGCGGAGAAGAGCGGCGACGAGCGTCGCATCGACAACGCGCGCAACGCCGCGATGGACCGCAACTTCCGTCTCGACATGATGCCCGACGATCTGGCCGGCAAGGTGCGCGAGTTGCAGGCCTACGACTTCGAGTCGGCCGAGGCCCAGCAACGATTCGAACAACTCATGGACAAGCTCCGTCAACAGTTGATGGAGAAGCAGTTCAACCAAATCTCCGACTCCATGAAGAACATGTCACCCGAGGACATGGCGCGCATGAAGGAGATGATGAAGGCGCTGAACGAAATGATTCAGCGTCACAACAACGGCGAGGACGAGAAGTTCGAGGAGTTCATGGAGAAGTTCGGCGACTTCTTCCCCGAGAATCCGAAGTCGTTCGACGAACTCATGGAGCAGTTGGCACGTCAGATGCAGGCCGCCCAAGACATGTTGAACTCGATGACGCCCGAGCAACGCCAGCAGTTGCAGGAACTCTCGTCGATGTTGCTCGACGACATGGAACTCCAGAACGAGATGGCTCAACTGAGCGCCAACATGCAGGCGATGTTCCCCGGGCTCGGTCAGGGCGAGGGTTACGAGATGCAAGGCGAGAATCCGATGGGATTCGAACAGGCCATGCAGGCCATGAAAGATCTGGCCGATCTCGATCGGCTCGAGGACCTCATGAACAACCCGGCGTCACCGCAACAGCTGGCCGAAGCCGACATGGATCGGGTGCGCGACCTGTTGGGGGACGAGGTGGCGCGGTCCATGGACAAGTTGTCCAAGCTGGTGAAGGAGATGGAGCGCGAGGGGCTCATCCGGCAGCGCGACGGCAAGTTGGAAGTCACCCCGCGAGGCATGCGTCAGATCGGCTCCAAGGCGTTGCGTGACATCTTCTCGCGATTGGCCAAGGACAAGCCCGGTCAACATCAGCAGCATCGTTTCGGTCAGGGCCACGAACGCACCTACGAGACCAAGCAATACGAATACGGCGATCCGTTCAACCTGGATCTGCAGCGGACCATTCGCAACGCGCTGCGCCGTGGTGGCCAGGGAATTCCGGTGAAGTTGTCTCCCGATGATTTCGAGGTGGAGCGCACCGAGCATCTCACGCGTTCGGCCACGGTGCTCATGCTGGATGCGTCCTATTCCATGTACCGAGACGATCGTTGGGGGCCGGCCAAGAAGGTGGCCGTCGCACTGCAGTCGTTGATGTCGTCGCAGTATCCGCGGGACTACTTGGGCATCCTGCTGTTCGGTCACCTCGCGTGGGAGGTGAAGCCCGACGAATTGATGGAGGCCACGCCGCCCGGCATGCAGGGCACGAACATGCACCACGCCATGGCCACCGCGCGACGCATGTTGGCGGGCCAGTCGGGCAACAAGCAGATCATCATGATCACCGATGGTGAGCCGACCGCTCACATCACGCCGCAGGGTGATCCGTGGTTCACGTACTTCGAGGGATGGGATGCCCAGCAGCTCACCGTCGAGGCAACCTTGCGCGAGGCCATGCGTTGCACCAAGGAGAACATCACCATCAACACGTTCATGCTGGACGCCGACCAGTACTTGGTCCGCTTCGTGGAGCAGTTGACGGCCATGAACGGGGGTCGGGCCTTCATGACCAACGCGCACGATCTGGGCAACTACGTGATGGTGGACTTCCTCGACCACAAGCGTCGAACCACCCGTGGTGGCCGCGGCCGACGCGCGTCCTGATTCAGCCCAACGACGGGTGATCGTGGGCGAAGGTGCCCGCGGGGTTTTCCCATCCACGCACCAGCCACACGCGCAACATCCACGACGACGTGTCGTCGAGAACCGCATTCACCATCGAGCAATCCGCACCGGTGACGGCGGTGTCGTGGGGGAGAGCCCACGGACCGTCACCAGCCACGCAGGTGCCGTCGTGCAAGTGCCACATGTTCGACTGGCCGGTGAATCCTTCTGGCGTGGAGCCATCGGAGGTCCAGGCGTTGTATTGCAAGCCCACCAGACGCGCGTCATCCAACGAGGATTCGAAGAGCAGTCCAGAGGGTCGATCCGGAGCGAATGGCGAATTGCGCGAGTCCACGGTGAGGTCGATCATCATCTGGCCGGCTCCGGTGACGTAACCACCGGCGTGGACCCAACCCGCGGCTTTGGCCTCGCCCAAGGTGGCGAATCGTTCGGCCGCCGTCGCGGCGACCGTCAGTTCCTCACCCAATTGCGCGCGTTGGTCGGGGGAGAGGTCCGTTTCCGACGATGAAGCGGTGGGCATGGTGTGCACGTGCGAGTGCTCCGAACCCTGAATGTGGGCCGCATCGTCGGCCCATTGCGTGGTGACGAATCCGGGCAACGCCACCAGCGCCACCGCCAACGGTGCGATGTTCTCGAATCTCCATCCGGTCTCGCCGAGGTGATCGGGGTCCGACACCTGTGCTCCGAGCGACAATGCCAACGCGACCACGGCGATCACCAAGACCGTCACCTCGTACGGCCCCATGCTCGGCGTGGCGGCGGACCACGGACCGAACGGGTAGCCCGCGGTGCGACTGAAGACGAGGCCGATCACCACCACGGCATTCGCGATCGACGTGGCGATCAGTGGGCCTCGCGAACGTTGGAAGACCACCGCCAAACCGAGCGCCATCATGATGGCGCCCGTGGCGGCAAGGGCGATCCCTTCGGCTCGCCAGTCGGCCGAGCGGCCCGGCGCCACCGCGAAGTGCAGCGCGCCGCCGGCCAGAGTGAGGCTGGCGACCAGTGAGCGCACCGTCGCCACGGGCGGTCGTGGGGAGGTCGCCATGGGTCGATTCTGCCAGTTCGCACGGTTGATCAAGATGGCGGGCACGGGTGGCGGGCTTGGTTACCACTCGGTAACATCGCCCCATGTCCGAGTTCTCCCTCAACCTCACCGACGAACAACTTCAGATCAAGGATTGGATCCACGAGTTCGCCAAGGACGTCATGCGTCCGGCCGCTCAGGAGTGGGACGACCGCGAGGAATTCCCGTGGCCCATCGTTCAGGAGGCCGCCAAGATCGGTCTGTACGGCATCGACTTCATCATGAACGCGATGAGCGACAAGAGCGGTCTCACCATGCCGGTCGCGGTGGAGGAAATCTTCTGGGGTGACGGTGGCATCGGAATGGCCATCATGGGTTCGGGTCTGGCGGCCGCGGGCATCAGCGGCAACGGCACTCCCGAGCAGGTCATCGAATGGGTCCCGCAGTGCTACGGCGATGCGAACGACGTGAAGCTCGGAGCGTTCTGCGTGAGTGAGCCCGATGCCGGTAGTGACGTGTCGTCGTTGCGCACCCGCGCCGTGTACGACGAAGCCAACGACGAGTGGGTGCTGAACGGCACCAAGGCGTGGATCACCAATGGTGGCATCGCCAACGTTCACGTGGTGGTGGCCGCCGTCGATCCGGCGCTGAAGGGTCGCGGTCAGGCTTCGTTCGTGATTCCTCCCGGAACCAAGGGTTTGTCGCAGGGTCAGAAGTACGCCAAGCACGGCATCAAGGCCTCGCACACCGCCGAGGTGGTGCTGGACGACGTGCGCGTGCCCGGCCGTTGTTTGTTGGGCGGCAAGGAGAAGCTCGACGCCAAGTTGGCTCGTGCGCGCGAGGCCGGTCGCAGCGGCGAGGCCCAGCCCGCCATGAAGACCTTCGAAGCCACGCGACCCACCGTTGGTGCGCAGGCGCTCGGAATCGCCCGTGGCGCCTACGAGATCGCTCTCGACTACGCCAAGGAGCGCGTGGCGTTCGGCAAGCCGATCATCATGAACCAGTCCATCGCGTTCAAGCTGGCCAACATGGCCACCCAGATCGACGCGGCGCGTCTGCTGATCTGGCGCGCGTCGTGGTTGGCTCGCAACGGCGGATACAAGAACGCCGAGGGTTCCATGAGCAAGTACCACGCCTCGGAGACCGCGGTGCGCGTCACCGAGGAGGCCATCCAGATTCTGGGTGGCTACGGCTACACCCGCGAGTACCACGTGGA
>JAIXWJ010000040.1 GCA_027491335.1 Actinomycetes bacterium
ACGATTTCGACGGCGTCCCACAGGCGCAACGCTTCGGCTCCGCGCGGGATGCGCGAGATCACCGGACCGAAGAACGACCCTTCGTCGGGTGCCCCGGGATGAAACGTGAGAATCGGAGTACCAACGTCACGGCCCGTGCGTTCCAAAGCCAGTTCGGTGTCGGCCGAGATCACCGCGTCCATCGACTCGTCGAAGGCGGCATCGATGAACGCCGCGTTCAAGCCCGCGATCGACAACACCTCGCCCACGAATGACTCGGTGCTGGCGGCGAAGTCGTCACGACGCCTCTTGTTGTGACCCTCGGTGCCGATGGTCGCGTAGAAACGCCCGACCGCCTCGTTGCCGAGTTCGGCGTCGATGCGCGCGGCCACACGCAGGGCCTCGTGACCCATGGCGTGCCAACGCTTGTACTGATCCGTGTACCAGTCGGCGGTGTTGGCGCCGTTCAACAGCTTCAACGAGATGAAGCGCCAGCGCACGTCGTACGAGCGTTGCGACCTCACTTCTTCCACCCAACGCGACGTGATCCAAGCCCACGGGCACACCGGGTCGAAGAAGAACTCGAGGTCGGGTTTGCTCATGTGCGTACGACGAGCTTCTCTTCGAACGTTTCGATGAGGTCGCCCTGCTTCAGGTCCTGGAAGTCGGACAGGCCGATACCGCATTCGAAGCCCTCGCGGACCTCGCGGACGTCGTCCTTGAATCGACGCAACGACGTGATGGCGCCCTTCCAGATGATGACTCCCTCGCGGAGGAATCGCACCTTGGTGCCACGCGTGATCTGACCCGAGCGCACGTAGCAACCGGCGATGGCGCCGATCTTGGGCACACGGAAGACCTCGCGCACCTCGGCTTCGCCGGTGACGACTTCCTCGAACTCGGGGGCGAGCATGCCGACCATGGCGCTCTCGATGTCCTCGAGGAGCTTGTAGATGATTTCGTAGGTGCGAATCTCCACGTGCTCGGCCTCGGCGATTTCTCGCGCCTTGCGGTCGGGACGAACGTTGAAACCGATGATGGTGGCATTCGTCGCCGCGGCCAGGCTGATGTCGTTCTCCGTGACTCCACCGACGGCGCGGTGCACGAAGGCCAACTTCACCTCGTCGCGCTCCAGACGCTTCAGGCTCTCGGTGACGGCTTCGAGCGAACCCTGCACGTCGGCCTTCAGCACCAGGTTCAAGGTGGCCACTTCGCCCGCCTGAATCTGGGAGAACACGTCCTCCAACTTCACGCCGCGCTGAACGCGCGCGTCGCCGCGCTGGGCCTTGGCCCGCAAACGCTGTTCGCGAGCCTCACCCACCGTGCGGGCGGTCTTCTCGTCGGGTGCCACGCGGAACTCGTCACCGGCGTGCGGCACGCTCGACAATCCGAGCACCTGCACCGGCGTCGACGGTCCGGCTTCCTTGATCTGCTTGCCCTTGTCGTCGATCATGGCGCGCACGCGACCCCACGCTCCACCGGCGACGATGGGGTCACCCACCTTGAGGGTGCCCTTGTCGACGAGGATGGTGGCCACCGGACCACGGCCGGTGTCGAGGTTGGCTTCCAACACCACGCCCTTGGCGCGACCCGTCGGATTCGCCGTGAGTTCTTCGACCTCGGCCACCAACGTCAGCTGTTCGATGAGATCGTCGACGCCCAGGTTCTGCTGGGCCGACATCTCGACGCAGATGGTGTCGCCACCCCAGGACTCGGGAACGAGTTCCTGCTCGGCCAACTGCGCCAACACGCGCTGCACGTCGGCGTTCTCCTTGTCGATCTTGTTGATGGCCACGACCATGGGCACGCCAGCGGCGCGAGCATGGCTGATGGCCTCCACCGTCTGGGGCATGACGCCGTCGTCGGCGGCCACCATCAACACGACGATGTCGGTGACCTGAGCACCGCGGGCGCGCATTTGCGTGAACGCCGCGTGACCCGGGGTGTCGATGAAGGTGACCTTCTTGCCGTTCTGGTCCACCTGATACGCACCGATGTGCTGGGTGATGCCACCGGCTTCTCCGGACACCACGTTCGCGTTGCGGATCTTGTCGAGCAAGGTGGTCTTACCGTGGTCGACGTGACCCATGACGGTGATCACCGGCGGACGCGAGGCCTGAGCCTCCTCGTCGTCGTCATCGCTGTCATCGAACAACGCCTGCAGTTCCAGCTCTTCTTGCTGACCCGGCTCGACCAACAACAGTTCGGCGCCGATCTCGAGCGCGAACAGTTCCATCTGCTCGTCGGTGAGGGTCATGGTGGCGGTCACCATTTCGCCGTTCTTCATGAGGAACAGCACCACGTCGGCCGCGGTGCGGTTCAGACGCGGAGCGAACTCCTGGGCCGACACACCACGCTCGACGACGATGGTGCCCTCGGGCACCGGCGCGCCGGTGGCGCTGTAGCTCTGCATCGAGGGCTGCAGCTCTTCCTCACCACGACGGCGACGACGACCACCACTGCGCGGCGCACGACGGCCACCGCTCGGACGAGCTCCTCCACCGGGACGTCCGCCACCGGGACCACCACCGGGTCGACCGGCACCGGGACCACCGGGACCACCGCCGGGGCGCGGACCGCCGAAGGCACCAGGTGCCCCGCCGGGACGCGGACCACCGGGACGCGGACCACCGAAACCACCCGGACGCGGAGCGCCGGTGCGCGGGCCGCCATAGCCGGCGCCACTGGGGCGCGAGCCGGGGGGCGGTGCGGTGCGCGGACCACCCGGAGGCGGAGGAACCGGACGACCCGAAGCCGACATCGGACGACCGGGCGGGGGCGGGGGAACCGGACGACCCGACGGCGACAAGGGGCGCGGCGGTGCGGGCGGGGCCGGGCGAGCGGGCGGGGCTGCCGGAGCGCCAGATGCGGCCGGAGCCGACGGAGCGGCGGGGGCGGCCGGCGGACGACCAGCATCAGTGCGAGCCGTGTCGGGGCGCGCGGGCGGAGCCGAGGGAGCCGCCGGACGCGGCATCTCCTTGGTGGCATCACGACCCGAGATCACGCGACTGGACTTCACGGCCGCGGCGGGTGCTGCCGGATCGGTTGCCGACACCTCTGCGGGAGCGGGTGCCTCGACCACGGGAGCCGGGGCCGACGACGTTTCTTGCACCGGGGCCGCAGTCGGGGCGGGGGCCGCGGTCGGGGCGGCCGGAGCCGGGGTTCCCTCGGTCGCCGTCGACTCGTCGGAACTCGCCGCGTCATCGCCGGACTTCTTCGCCGCGGCCTTGCCGGTGGCGGCGGCCTTCTTGGGAGCCTTGACCGGCTTCACCTCTTCGGGCTGAACATCACGAACCAGGCCCTGAGCCTTGGCCTTGCGCTCGAGCAACGGAACGAAGGCATCGGCCAGAGTCGACTGATGCGTCTTGGCGGCAACTCCCTCCGCCTTGCAGAGGTCCAGCATCTCGGTATTGGTCATACCGAGCTTCTTGGCGAGTTCGCTTACTTTGATCTTGGCTGTTGCCACGCGACGTTCAGTCCTTCGTTGCTCTGTGGTCGGGCGAACCCGACACGGTTGATTACTTTGCCATGGTTAGGCGGTTCCTGAGATTGGTGTTCTTGTTGCTCGATCGCGACGCGAAGGCCCGATCGAATCCTCGAGTCGAGAACGCTTTGTCGAGGCAAACGCTCGAGTTCGTGCAGATCCACGCTCCCCGACCGGCGTCGGTTCGCGAGGCGCGCACCACGCCCGCATCGTCGCGCACGTAACGCGAGAGGGTCGACTGTTCCCGACGGGAACGGCAACCCACGCACGTGCGAATCGGAGCGGACATGATCAGGCGTTCGCCTCTCCGCTGTCCGCGGCCGGCTGGGACGACATGCGCTCGTACTCCTGAAGGCTCATGACCGATCCATCCGCGGCGTGCCATTCCTGCTCACCGGTCTCGGGGTTGACCTTCCATTCGCCATCGGCGAATCCGTCCTCGAAGATGCCGTTGAGCTCGTTCTGATACTGCGTCTCGCTCTTGATATCGATGCGCACACCGGCCAAACGCGACGCCAAACGGGCGTTCTGGCCTTCCTTGCCGATGGCCAAGCTGAGTTGGAAATCGGGAACGATGACGTCGGCCTGGGTGCGGTCCTCGCTGAGACGAACCTCGGTGACCTTGGCCGGCGACAGGGCCTTGGCGATGAAGTCGGCCAGGTCCTCGCTGAAGGGGATGATGTCGATCTTTTCCTGATTCAGCTCGTTCACGACCATGCGCACGCGTCCACCACGCGCACCCACGCAGGCGCCCACCGGATCGACGTTGCTGTCGTTGCTGTGCACGGCGATCTTGGTGCGGTGACCGGGCTCGCGCGAGCAGGCCTTGATCTCGACGACGCCGTCGGCGATCTCGGGAACTTCCAGTTCGAACAGACGCTTCACCAAACCGGGGTGCGTGCGGCTGACCACGATCTGCGGTCCGCGCTCGGAGCGGCGCACCTCGACGATGTAGGCCTTCACGCGCGTGCCGGGGTTGGCGCGCTCGTAGGGAACCTGCTCGCTCTGGGGCATGAGCGCCTCGACCTTGCCCAGGTCCAACAACGCGTAGCGGTGATCGTTCTGCTGCACGATGCCGGTGACGATGTCGCCCTCGCGGTTCGCGTATTCCTCGAACTTGCGGTCGCGCTCGGCCTCGCGGATGCGCTGGCCCATCACCTGACGGAAGGTCTGGGCGGCGATGCGACCGAGTTCGTTCTTGCTCGGCGTGTCGTCGCGCTCGTTGACCCAGTTGCCGTCCTCGTCAATGTCGAAGGCCTTGAAGCTCATCTCCAACGTGTCGGGGTTCAGATTCACTTCGACCTCTTCGGCCGCGCCGGGGCGCTTCTTGTAGGCCGTCGCCAATGCGTCGACCAGCACCTGCAAGAGGGTGTCTTCGGAGATGTTCTTCTCCGCCGCAAGCAGCTTGATGGCTTCTTTCATGTCGAGATTGCTCATGACTCGGAGTGCTCCTGGTCGTCGTGGATGTCTATGTCTTCGAATTCTTCAAGATCTGTGTCGTCGAAATCAGCGTCATCAAAATCTGTCTCGTCGAAATCAGCGTCGTTGTCGGCAGACAAGTCTGCCGTGGTCGACGCCGAATCGGCTCCGGACCGAGGTCCCGAACCGGAACTTTTGCCCCGGGCGCCCTTCTTGCCGCCCGACTTGGCCGATCCGGGCTTGGGCGCGGCCTCCCACACGAACACCGTGCGGGCTCGATCCACCTGATCGAGCGAGATGACCCGCTCGTCACCCGTCTCCGTGCGCACGGTGAAGTCGGTCTCCGACGCCGCCACCAACACACCCGAGATTCGGCGTTCGCCGTTCACCACGTTGGTGAGTCGAACGGCCACCTGCTTGCCGATCTCGCGCTGAAAGTGACGGGGCAGACGCAAGTTGCGCTCCAGACCCGGACTGGATACCTCGAGGGTGTACTGACCGGGAATCGGATCGGCGTGATCCAGATCGCGTGAAATCAGCCGAGTGGCCCGCGCCAACTGGTCGACGTCCACTCCACCGGGCGATCCCGGAGGCGTGTCGATGGTGACCTTCACGGTGCCACCGGCGTATTCGAGGTCGTACAGCTCGAGACCGAGGTCGGCGAGAATGGGAAGGGCGAGCTGGCGCACGCTCTCGGTGATGCTGTTGTCGGTGGCGCCCATGTCGTTCTCTCCCTTCTCCCGCTATCTCTCTCGTGTTGCCTCGCTCGAGTTGTCTCGCTCGAGTTCACTTCGACCCGAGTGATTAAAAAAGACGTGAGCTTTCGCTCACGCCTTTCCGACCCGCCTGACGGCGGAAACCCTCTCAAGACCCCCTGAATGATACAGGTTCCCAACTAACCTCCATCCAATGTTGAGGTTGTCCAGCCTGTTCGTGCGAACCCTGCGGGAGAACCCGTCCGATGCCGAGGTCCCGAGCCACCAGTTGATGCTGCGCGCCGGCTACATCCGTCGGGCCGCCCCCGGTGGGTTCACCTGGTTGCCCCTGGGCTGGAACGTCTACCGCAACGTCGAACGTGTGGTCCGCGAGGAAATGGACGCCGCGGGCTTCCAGGAGGTCCACTTCCCCGCCCTGCTCCCCCGCGAGCCCTATGAAGCCACCAATCGCTGGTCCGAGTACGGACCGAACCTGTTTCGGCTCCAGGATCGACGAGGAGTCGATTATCTCCTCGGCCCCACGCACGAGGAGATGTTCACCCTGCTGGTGAAGGACCTGTACAGCAGCTACAAGGACCTTCCTCTCGTGATCTACCAGATCCAGACCAAGTACCGCGACGAGGCTCGCCCCCGTGCCGGCCTGTTGCGCGGCCGCGAGTTCGTCATGAAGGACAGCTACAGCTTCGACATCGACGATGCGGGCCTGGCCAAGAGTTACGAGGACCATCGTGCGGCGTACATCCGCACCTTCGAGCGCCTCGGATTGCCCTTCGTCATCGTGTCGGCCATGTCGGGTGCCATGGGTGGCTCCAAGAGCGAGGAGTTCCTGGCTCCCCTCGAAGCGGGCGAGGACACCTTCGTGCGGTGCGCTTGCGGGTACGCCGCCAACACCGAAGCGGTGCACGTTCCGGCGCCCGCCGCGGCCCCCATCGATGGTGCCCCCGCGGCCCGGGTGGTCGACACCCCGGGGACGCCGACCATCGCCACGTTGGTGGACCTGTTGAACGACCGCGCGGATCTGCGTCGGGCCGATCGAGCATGGAACGCCGGCGACACCTTGAAGAACGTCATCGTGATGTTGCGTCACCCCGATGGCCGTCGCGAACCACTGGCCATCGGATTGCCGGGTGATCGCGAGGTCGACATGAAGCGCCTCGAGGCTCAGGTGGGCCCGGCCGAACCGGAAGCGTTCACCGAAGCCGACTTCGCGGCGCATCCAACCTTGGTGAAGGGCTACATCGGACCCGACGTGCTGGGTGCTTCGTCGTCGTCGGGCATTCGTTATCTGGTGGATCCACGCGTCGTGTCCGGATCACGATGGGTGACGGGCGCCAACGCGGCCGGCAACCACGTCGTCGACCTCACGTGCGGTCGCGACTTCACACCCGATGGCACCATCGAAGCGGCCGAGGTCGTGGCCGGCGATCCGTGTCCGGCGTGTGCCGAGCGCGCAGCGAACGGAACGCTCGAGATGGCGCGCGGCATCGAGATCGGCCACATCTTCCAGCTCGGACGCAAGTACGCCGAGGCCCTCGACCTGACCGTGCTCGACCAGAACGGCAAGCAGGTCGTCGTGACCATGGGCAGTTACGGCATCGGTGTGTCTCGCGCCGTGGCCGCCATCGCCGAGGCCACCGCCGACGACATGGGACTCTGTTGGCCACGCGAGGTGGCTCCGGCCGACGTGCACATGGTGATCGCCAGCAAAGGTGCCGACGACATCGCCGCCGAGGCCGAACGAATGGCGGCCGAACTCGAGTCGCGCGGTGTTCGTGTGTTGCTCGACGATCGCATCACCGTGTCCCCCGGCGTGAAGTTCAAGGACGCCGAACTCATCGGTGTTCCCACCATCGTGATCGTCGGCAAGGGCTTGGCCGAGGGCGTGATCGAGGTCCGCGACCGGGCCTCCAACGAGCGACGCAACATCGCCGTGGCCTCGGCCGTCGAGGAATTGGTGGCCGAGTGCAACACGAACACCCGTCGGTGATGAGCGCGGTCGATCGACCATGAAACTCGTCCGCGGTGTCGTGCAGCATTATTCGTGGGGCGACCCCGCGTCCATCCCCGAGTTGCTCGGCCTCGAAGCGGACGGTCGCCCGTGGGCCGAACTGTGGTTCGGCACCCACCTCGGCGGACCTGGCAAGGTGATCGACCTCGACGAGACCGGCCAACGCGGGCCGACTCCGACGCTCAGCGACGACACCGGCGGACTGTTCTCTCCGCTCACCTCGGTGTCGGGCGAGCTTCCTTTTCTGTTGAAGGTGCTGGCCGCGGCCGAACCCCTCTCGTTGCAAAGTCATCCGTCGCAGGATCAGGCGCGCATCGGATACGCGCGTGAGAACCGCCTCGACATTCCCATCGGAAACAGCCGTCGCATTTATCGCGATCCCTTCGCCAAGCCCGAGCTCATCTGCGCCCTCGAGCCGTTCGAGGCGTTGTGCGGTTTTCGTCGCGAGGTGGACTCGATCCGACTGTTGCATTCGATCGGCGGCAGTGCCTCGCACCTGGCCCGACTGATCACCGACCACGACCTCGGTCACGCGCTTCGCTATCTCTTCGGAGGAACCGAAGAGATCAGGGTGCTGCAGAACGAGATCATCGACTCCTGCCGCGAGCACGATTCGGTCAGCGCGCGTTGGGCGGTGCGACTGGATCACGCGTACCCCGACGACCCCGCGGTCATCGTGACGTTGCTCATGAATCACGTGACCCTCGAACGCGGAGAGGCGCTCTATCTCGGACCCGGCAACCTGCACGCGTACTTGCGGGGCACCGGTGTCGAGGTGATGGGGTCGAGCGACAACGTCGTGCGTTGCGGCCTCACCAACAAGCACGTCGACGTGAACGAACTTCTGGCCACGGTGGTGCCCGAACCACTCCCCGACCCCATCGTGAGAGCCACGCCCGTGGCGCGCACCGGGGCCGGGCGACTGTGGCGCTACGTCACCCCCGAGGCCCCCTTCGCCCTGTGGGTGCACCAGATCGACGGCACCGAGACCATTCGGGCCCGTACCCGCGAACTGACGCTGTGTGGTGTGGGTTCCACGGATCTGCTGCAGCGCGGCGAGGTGGCGTATCTGTCGCCCGGTGAGGAACTGACCCTTCGTGGCAAGGCCACGTTGTTCCGCGTCACCGAGTGGACCGACCCGCGGATCTGACCCGCAACATTCACCCGCACCATTCACCCGCAACATTCACTCGCGGATACAGCCGTGATGACGGCCCGACCAGCGTGGCGTCGGTCAGGACTTCTTGCGAATCTCGACGATGCGCTCGTTGGCGTTGTTGGCGTCCTCACCCTTTTCGGCCAGAAGAGCGGAACGATCCTTGGCGGCCTCGCGCTCGGCCTTGGTGGTGTCGACACGAGCGATGGCGGCGTCGACCCCGTGCTCGTGGATGAACTCGGCCCACTCCACGAGTGCCTCGACCATCTCGGATTCGGGGACCACGGCCACGTTGCGACCCTTCACGAACAAGTGACCGCGCTTGTTGCCCGCGGCGATGCCGATGTCGGCGTCGCGGGCCTCCCCCGGACCGTTCACCACGCAACCCATCACCGCGACTTGTAGGGGAATCTGACGCTCTCCGAAGGCGGCCATGGCGCGATTGGCCACGTCGATGACGTCGATCTCGGCGCGACCGCACGACGGGCAGGCGATGAGGTCCACGTTCTTGCGCTCGCGCAATCCGAGGGCCTCCAACAGCTGACGACCCGCGCGCGCCTCTTCCACCGGATCGGCGGTGAGGCTGTAGCGAATGGTGTCGCCGATGCCTTCCATGAGCAAAGTCGCGATTCCGGCGGTGGCTTTCAACAATCCACCGGGCAACGGTCCGGCCTCGGTGACGCCCAAATGGAGTGGATGATCGGTGGCCTCGCTCAGTTGTCGGTAGGCCTCCACCATGAGGGGCACGTTGGACGCCTTCACGCTGATCTTGATCAGGTCGAAGTCGACCTCCTGGAAGTAGGCGATCTCGCGCATGGCGGACTCCACCATGGCCTCGGGGGTCACCTTGCCGCCGTACTTGTCGTACAACTCCGGGTCGAGCGATCCGCCGTTCACGCCGATGCGAATGGGAATGCCCCGGTCGCGGGCCTCGCTGGCGACGGCCTTGATGTGTTCGGGCTTGCGAATGTTGCCCGGGTTCAGCCGCAGGCCGTGCACACCGGCTTCCATGGCGGCCAAAGCCATCTTGTACTGATGATGAATGTCGGCGATCACCGGGATGGGTGACCGCGGAACGATGCGCGCCAAACCCTCGGCGGCCTCGATCTCGTTGCACGTGCAGCGAATGATGTCGCAGCCCGCCGCGGCCAACGCGTAGATCTGTTGCAGCGTTCCCTCGACGTCGGCCGTCTTGGTGATGGTCATCGACTGCACCGTGATCGGAGCGTCACCGCCGACGGCCACCTTGCCGACGTGGATCTGTCGAGTCGGTCGACGAGAGGTGATCGACGCGTGCTGCATGACCGTCAGTCTGCCAACAATCAGAACGGTCGTGTGAGATCGAGGTACAGGCCGGTGAAGGTGAGGAACATGAGAAGTGTCACGACCACCACCGTCGCCGGCCACATCTTCTCGACATCGGCGCGATACTCGCGACCCTTGCGACTACGGATGCGCTCGTAGGTGGCGATGGCCGCATGGCCACCATCGAAGGGCAGAAGCGGCAAAAGGTTGAACAATCCCACGAAAACGTTGATGGAGGCCAACACCTCCATGACCCCGTAGAAGCCGTCCCGATCACCGATCTCGCCGGCGACCTTGGTGACGCCGACCACCGTGGTGGGGCGCTTGGACGGATCGGCCTCGTCATTGGTGAGTTGTTCCCACTGATTGGCCGGATTCACCACCGTCCCGATGCCCGAGAAGGTGCGGCCCATTCCGGTCCAGAGATCGCCCATGACGTGCGAGAAACCATCGACGATTCCCAACTCGGATCGATCCCAATTGTCGGTGCCCACGCCCAGATATCCGAGACCGGATCCGGGCTCCGAGGGGCGTTCGATGAGGGTGACATCGAGTGCGGACGCCACACCGTCGCGGACGATCTCGACCGTGACCCGCTCGCCGGCACCGATGCCGCCGATGGTCTCGCTCAATTCGTCGACGCTGTCGATGCTTCGTCCGCCGATGGTGGTGATGTGATCGCCGAGTTCGATGCCCGCGCGTTCGGCCGGCGAGCCTTCGGTGACCGCGAACACCTTCACCTCGTTGGTCTCTTGGTATCGACCGCCGCTGGTGTACACGAACATCATGATGAGAATCGCGATGATCATGTGCATCATCGATCCGGCGGTGATCACGAGCAATCGCCAGCGGTAGGGCTTGCTCGAGTACGCCACGTTCTCGTCGCCGGGCTCGACGGGATCGAGATTGTTCATGCCGACGATGCGCACGAACGCGCCCAATGGCAACGCGCGCACGCCGTACTCGACGCCGTTGCGGGTCATGCTCCAGAGTTTGGGGCCGAACCCCATGAAGAACTGGGTGCGCTTCATTCCCGCCCAACCGGCGGTCACGAAGTGACCGACCTCGTGCAGGAACACCGACACCAAGAGTCCGACGACCAACACCAGACTCCAGACGTTGGTGACGCCCAACCACACCAGCAGGCCGAAGATGACGATCCCGGACGTGACCGCGACCGACCGCTTGGGTTCCTGACGCTCGGGTGACGAACCATCGGGACCGTCTCCCACGGCCCCACCGGCCATCATTTCGTCGCGGAACGAGCGATAGAGCGTCATCGGGACAGAACTCTACGGGCGGCATCGCGCCCGCGCCGGTCGGCCTCGATGATGTCGGCGGCGACAAGGTCACCCGTCGGTGATTCGTGCTGCTGAAGAGATTCCTCGACGGTTTCGGCGATCTGGGTCCAGCGCAATCCACCCTCGAGGAATCGCTCGACCGCCACTTCGTTGGCCGCCGACATGAACGCGGGCGCCGTCCCTCCGACACGTCCGGCCTCGTACGCCAGATCGAGACATCGGAAGGTGCCCCGGTCCGGCGGTGCGAAATCGAGTCGTTGCAGGTTCTCCCAATCGATGCGTCCGAACGGTGTGGCGATGCGATGCGGATGCGCGAGGGCGTATCCGATGGGCAGTCGCATGTCGGGCAGACTCAATTGCGCCATCGTGCATCCGTCGGTGAACTCGACCATGGAGTGAATGATGCTTTGGGGGTGCACCACCACCTCGATGCGGTCGTACGGAACCCCGAACAACTCGTGGGCCTCGATCACCTCGAGCCCCTTGTTCATCAGCGTCGAGGAATCGATCGTGATCTTGGGGCCCATGCTCCAGGTCGGATGCGCCAACGCTTGATCGACCGTGACCGATCGCAGATCGTCGGTGGTGCGCCCACGAAAGGGGCCACCACTGGCGGTCAACACGATGCGCGCCACCTCGACGCCCTCGCGAACGGTAGAACGCAGACATTGATGCACCGCACAGTGCTCGCTGTCGACCGGAACGATCTCGGCGCCGGGTGTCGACCGCAAGGGACGCACCACCGGCCCGGCGGCGATGAGCGACTCCTTGTTCGCCAGAGCCAACCGCTTACCGGCGGCCAACGTCGCCAAGGTGACGTCGAGTCCGGCGAATCCGACCACCGCGTTCACCACCACGTCGGCGTGCGCGACCAGATCCGACATGGTCGGCTCCACCCGAACTCCGGGCAAAGCCTCGCGAACCTCGGCCACTCGGGACGCGTCGGCGACGGCCACCACGCCCACGGCGAACTCGCGAGCCTGAGCGATGAGCACGTCCACGGAGGAACCCACGCCGAGTGCGGTCACGACGTACTCCACGTCACGATCAGGACGCGCGTTCTCCGCGCGCACGACGTCGAGAGTCTGGGTGCCGATCGAACCGGACGAACCGGCGATCGCCACGCGAACGGTCGTGGGCGAACCCATCAGCGACCGCCCGTCACGACATGTCCCGTCACGACATGTACGGCTGGAGCACCATCAAGAGGTAGTACGACGCGGGCAGGACGAACAGGAATCCGTCGAACCGGTCGAGCACTCCGCCATGGCCACGAATGACCGTGCCGAAGTCCTTGATCTCGAGGTTGCGCTTGAACATGCTCTCGACCATGTCGCCCAAGGGCGCCAGGACCATCACGACGATGGCCAACAGCAACACCTCGCCGATGTCGTTCCAGGTGTCGCTCTGCAGGCTGACGATCCACATCACGACCAGGGTGGCCAACGAACCGCCGAGCAGACCCTCGACCGTCTTGTTGGGGCTGATCCACTTGTGCAACGGCGTGTTGCCGGCGGCCGAGCCGACGAACAACGCACCGACGTCGTTGGCGATCACGCCCGCCGCGACGATGAACAAGGTGTCCGTGCCAACGTGCGAGAGGCCCGGCGTGTTGGACGCACCCGCCAGCAACGCGCCGTACGCACCGAGCAGACCGATCCAGGTCACGCCGAGCGTGGTGATGGCCACGTTCGGCATGGGGTTGGACTGAACGCTGTCGGCACCGATGTAGGTGATCGCCGAGGCCATGAACGCGAAGGTGAACACCAGCGGGAGCGCTCCGTCTCCCACCCAGTACGCGGCCAACGGCGCCGCGATGCAGGTGACGATGCCCACGATGGTGGCCGGTCGGTAGCGACGCTCGACGATCTTCTCGAAGAACTCGACGGCAGCGAGACCGCACACCAGCACCACGATGGCCAGCACGGCCACCGGCTTCCAGATCAACGCGGCCACGAAGGCCGCCAACATCAGCAAGCCGACGGCGATCGCGGTGGGCATGTCTCGGCCACCAACGCCCGCGGCCGGACGCGGAGCGCGCGCCGGGCGCGCCTCGGGTCGCGGACGAGCCTCGGGTCGCGGACGAGCACCACTGCCGGTGCGACTGGTCGAATCCTCGCCGATGGAGAACTCGCCCGGAGCCGGCATCGGCCGAGTGGACGCGCCCGTCGTGGAATCCTCGGGGCGACGCACGGCCCCGGTGCTCGGGTCACGGCGGGTTCCGCCGGTGGACTCGCCCAAGCGCACGCGCGGACGACCACCACTCGGGTCAGCGACGCGCGGTGCCGGGCCGGACGGATCGTCGGGCACCGGACGGGGCGCCGAACCCGAATACGAGCCCCACACGTCGACATCTTCGGGCGCGGACTCACGCAAGATCGGCCGCGAGGTGCCACCCGAGCGCTCCTCGGGGAACAACGGGGCCCTCTCCGACGACGGCGACTCGGTCCAATGGGGCAAGGGCCCGGTGTCGTCGGATCCGAAGCTCAACGGAGCGCCCTCGTCGGTCTCCTCGTCGGAGAAACGAAGCTCACCGAAATCGTCGAACTCGTCGTCGTTCTGGTCGTTGGGGCCGTTTCCGGATCCTCGGCGCCACATGTCATCGCTCATGATTGTCTCCCCTTCGGTCTGGTCAGACTTCCAGAAGTTCCTGTTCCTTGCGTTGCACGGCCTTGTCGATGTGCTCGACGTGATCGTGGGTGATCTTGTCCAGTTCCTTTTCGGCTCGTTCCAGTTCGTCGGCCGAGATCTCGCCAGCCTTCTCCGCCGTCTCGAGTTGCTTGCGCGCGTCACGACGAACGTTGCGAACGGCCACACGACCGTCCTCGGCCATATTCTTCACCAGTTTCACGTAGTCCCGGCGTCGCTCTTCGGTGAGCATCGGGAAGTTGAGTCGGATGACGACTCCGTCGTTCGAGGGAGACATTCCGAGATCACTGTCGCGAATGGCCTTCTCGATGGCGCCCAAAGAACCACGGTCGTGGGGCTTGATGACCAGCACCCGGGCCTCGGGAACCTGGAAGCCCGCCAACTGCTGCAATGGGCAATCGGCTCCGTAGTAGTTCACCATCAGCTTCTCGACCAGAGCCGGGGTGGCTCGGCCGGTGCGCACCGTCGTGAACTGGGCTTGAGCGTGCTCGACGGCCTTGTCCATCTTGTCGATGGCCTCGAGAAGAATGTCGTCGGTCACCCGACCAGCGTACCTATGCGCTGACCCTCCAGAACGGATCTGATGTTTCCCGGCGTGCTGACGTCGAACACCACGATCGGGATCTTGTTGTCACGGCAGAAGGCGATCGCCGTGGCATCCATGACCCGCAATTCCTTCTCGATGACCTCTTTGTGGGACACGCGGTCGTAACGAGTGGCGGTGGAGTCCAGTTTGGGGTCCGCGGTGTACACACCATCGACGCCCGAGTGAGTGCCCTTCAAGATGGCCTCGGCGTCGATCTCGGCGGCGCGCAGAGCGGCCGCGGTGTCGGTGGTGAAGAACGGGTTGCCGGTTCCACCGGCGAAAATGACGACCCGGCCCTTCTCCATGTGACGCTCGGCGCGACGACGGATGTACGGCTCGGCGACCTTGGGCATCTCGATCGCGGTCATGACACGGCTGTTCTGACCCACCCGTTCGAGCGCGTCCTGCAGGGCGAGGCCGTTCATGACCGTGGCGATCATTCCCATGAAGTCGGCCTGCGCCTGATCCATGCCCTGACCGGCCCCCTTCAGACCGCGCCAGAAGTTGCCTCCCCCGACGACGACGGCGATGTCGATCTTCAGGTTCTCGCGCACGTCCTTGATCTCGGTCGCCACCTGATGCAACACGTTGGTGTCGAGGCCGAAACCCGTGGGCTCGGCCAGAGCCTCACCCGACAATTTGAGGATGACCCGCTTCCACCGGGGACGATCCTCGGTCGCGGCCATGTCGGATCAGCCGATCTCGATCTGGGCGAATCGCACGATGCTCGCGCCACCCAGAACCTGGGTGACCGACTGCTTGTCGTCCTTGGCGTACGCCTGCTCGACGAGGCACACGTCCTTGAAGAAACCGTTGATTCGTCCTTCGACGATCTTGGGAAGCGCCGCCTCGGGCTTGCCCTCGTTGCGGCTGATCGTCTCGAGCGTCGCGCGCTCCTTGTCCACCACGTCGGCGGGAACCTCGTCGCGCGACAGGTACTTCGGACGAGCGAAGGCGATGTGCACGGCGATGTCGTGAGCCAGATCCACCGAACCGTTGGCGATCTCGACGAGAACCGCGTTCACGCCACGACCACCCTGGATGTGCTGGTAGCTGTCGATGACGTTGCCCGGAGCGGCCTCGATGCGAGCGACCTCACCCAGTTCGATCTTCTCTTTCAAGGTGATCTTCAGATCGTCGAGGATGGCGGTGCGCTCGGAGACGGCGGCCTCACCCTTGGCGGCCACCAGTTCGGCCAACGCCTGAGCCTCGGCCTTGAACTGATCGCTGCCGGCGACGAAGTCGGTCTCGCACTTCAACTTCACGATGGCGCCCACGTTGCCCGACACCACGAGGGCCACGACACCTTGGGTGTTCTCGCGGTCGTCGCGCTTGGCCGACGCGGCCAAGCCCTTCTCGCGCAGCCACTGCTTGGCCTCTTCCATGTCGCCGTTGTTGGCTTCGAGGGCCTTCTTGCAATCCATCATTCCGGCGCCGGTCGACTGGCGCAGGGTCTGAACGTCTTTGGCGGTGAACGACATGGCTCAGGCCTCCGGGGTGGTCTCGGCCGCGGCAGCGGCGGTCTTGGCGGCGGCCAACTTGGCCTCGCGCTCGGCTTGGGCGGCCGCGGCCGCGGCGCGGGCCTTGGCCTGATCGGCGGCGAACTCGGCCTTCTCGGCCTCGGAGCGCTCGGGGGCCACGAGGCCCGGGTTGCGCTTTGACGCGATGTAGCGACCCTCGATGACCGCCTCGGCGATGACCTTCGACATGAGCTCGTTGGCGCGGATCGCGTCATCGTTGCCCGGGATCGGGAAGGTGATCAGGTCGGGATCGACGTTGGTGTCGACGATGGCCACGACGGGGATACCGAGCTTGTTGGCCTCGGTGACTCCGATGTGCTCCTTCTTCGTGTCGATGATGAACACGGCGTCGGGACGACGAGTCATGTGGCGAATACCGCTGAGGTTCTTCTGCAGCTTGGCCAATTCGCGGCTCTTGAGGAGCGCTTCCTTCTTCGGCATGAGATCGAACTCGCCGGTCTCCTTCAGACGCTCGAGTTCGAGCATCTTCTGGACGCGCTTGTGGATGGTCTCGAAGTTGGTGAGCATGCCACCGAGCCAACGCTCGTTGATGTAGGGCATGCCACACTTCTCGGCGAAGCCGGCGATGGGATCCTGAGCCTGCTGCTTCGTGCCGATGAACAACACGTTTCCGCCCTTGGCCGACAGGTCGCGGATGAAGGCGTACGCCGTCTCGATGCGCTCGAGCGTCTGCTGCAGGTCGATGATGTAGATGTCGTTGCGCTCACCGAAGATGAATCGCTTCATCTTGGGGTTCCAACGACGGGTCTGGTGGCCGAAGTGAACTCGCGCTTCCAGAAGTTGACGCATCGTGACGATGGCCATGACATTTCCTCTCGTGACTGCGGTTCGGGACACCGGCCGACGCGACACCCGAAGGTGCCGACCGCAGGACGCGACCGGTGTGTACTGGTACGGACCGGTATTCCGGGCCGCAGGGCAGGCTAGCGGGAGTTCGGGGTGGCCGGACAGACCAGCCGCGGTGGCGACGATCGCCACCGACCCGACCGAGGCACCAAACGGGCGGACACCCGCCAGCGGCCGAGCATCGGACCCGGATCGAGATACTGCCCCACCCAGTTCTTTTCGGGCCCATTTTTCTCTCCCGGGCTGGTCCGCCTCACGCTGAGGGTGATGGGCCACCCTCCCGCATCGCCGACCCGCTCCCCGCGGCGCACCGGATCGCCCCGACGGGGGTTGGGGCCTTCGGCCGACACATCGTCGAGGAGCAGCCCACCCACGGTCACCACCATGCCCGGAGCGAACGTCGTCGAGTCGCGCGGGTCGATCGTGATGTACAACCGGCCCCCGACGAATCCGTAGAACGCCACGGTGCCGGCCACCGGCGACAGAACCGCCTCGCCCAGAGTGCTGGCGAAGTCGATGGTGCGATGGCCGGGACAATACGGACACGCGGGCGCCACGTACGGTGCCACCACTCGACCCGACACCGGAGGCTGAAGACAGTCGCCGGCGACGCCTCCGAGCGTCGTCGGCAAGATACCCGTCGATAGCAAAGTGGACACGGACACGAGTGCGGCGATTCCCAACATGCGTTGGGGTGAGCGTGACGCCCCGACGGGCGGAATGTCACATGCCGGCCGAGGTGAGTCGCGCGCGCAACATGATGACCGCCTTGGAATGAATCTGCGACACCCGACTCTCGGTCACGCCGAGAACGTCGCCGATTTCGGCCAAGGTCATTCCTTCGTCGTAGTACAGCGCGACCACGGTTCGTTCGCGCTCGGGAAGATTGCGGATCTCCGAGCGCATGATCTGACGCAACTCGCGATCCTCGACCACCGCGTCGGGGCCGTCGTCGCGCGATGCCGGCAGCTGTCGTGGTTCGGACTCCCCACCCGACACCACGTGATCGAGCGGACCGACGTTGGTCATGGCCAAGCTGCTCAGCCACTTGGCGAGCTCCTCGTCGGAGATTCCCAACTCGGCGGCGATCTCCTCGTCGGTTGGAGCCCGCTTCAAATCGTTGCCCAACTTGGCCACCGCTTGTTCGATCTGGCGGGCCTTGTTGCGAATCGAACGGGGCACCCAATCCTGCGCCCGCAGACCGTCGAGGATGGCGCCCTTGATGCGCGGCACCGCGAAGGTCTCGAACTTCCAGCCGAGCGAGGGATCGAATCGATCGACGGCGTCCATCAACCCGAACACCCCGGTTCCCACCAGTTCGCCGGTGTCCACTCCGGCGGGCAAGCCGGCGGCCACACGTCCGGCCACGAACTTCACCAACGGCGAATAGTGAACGATCAGTTGATCGCGGGCACCCTCGTCGCGTTGCTCGACCCAGCGCACCCATGCGCGCTCGATGGCCGGTGTCGTGCGACTCGGCTTCTCGTCGGGTTCGGTCATCGGCGTCGGTCCGGATTCGTGAGGGTCGGTCACCCTCGGGAATCAGGCCCGGGGATGAGTGTTGCTGTACACAGACCGTAGACGCTCTTTGCTCACGTGCGTGTATCTCTGCGTGGTGGCCACGTCGCTGTGGCCGAGCAACTCCTGCACCGCGCGCAAATCGGCCCCACCGTCGAGCAAATGGGTGGCGAAGGTGTGGCGCAAGGCGTGCGGATGGGTGGGGGTGGCGCTTCGTCGGTCCATGACCCGGCGCACGTCGCGCGCTCCCATGCGACCGCCCCGGGAGTTCAAGAACAGGGCTCCGCCGGAGGCATCCGACAACACGTCGCGACGCAGCGCCGTCCAGGTTTTCACCGCTTCGATGGCGGCGTGCGACATGGGGACGCGACGCTCCTTGCCACCTTTGCCCCACACCGTCACCACACCGCGTCGAAGGTCGACCCCGTCCAGGTCGAGCGCGCACAGCTCGCTCACGCGCAGGCCGCTGCCGTAGAGCATCTCCATGAGCGCGTCGTCTCGTCGTCGACGCCACGGAGGTTCGGTGTCGTCATCGGCGGACTCGGGTTCGAGCAGGGTTCGAAGTTCGGCCCCATCCAGCACGCGCGGCAAACGCCCCTCCCCCGCCGGAGCCCGCAGACCCAACGACGGATCAACGGCGATCACGCCGGCCCGACGAGCCCACCCGAAGTACCTGCGAATGGCGGCCGCCTTGCGGGCGATGCTGCGTTTGGCGAATCGAGTGGCGGCCAGGTGCGCGAGATAGCGACGCAACAGAAGTCGGTCCACGGCGACGGGTTCGGCGACGTCGACGGATGCGCACCATTCCACGAAGGCCGCCAGATCCGAGGTGTAGGCCGACTTGGTGTTGTCCGAAGCGGCGGTGAGCGACGACACGAACTCGATGGTCCGCCACGCGGGATCGATCCCGGAGGATGTCGATGTCGCGGGCCGAGCCATGCCGGCAGAGTACCGACACGGTGCCGTTCGATTACCGACGGTGCGTCGGACGATGTTCGCGCTCGCGGGCGGGGCGACTCCGAACCTCACACGTGCGCCCGCTCGAACCAACCTCCGGTGCAGATCAACCAGCCAGACGTCTCGAGGTGCCCGAGGCTCACCGCGGTGGCTCCGAAAGAGACGCCCAGCGAATCGCGGGCGCGGGCGGCCACGTCGTCCAGAGACAACGGTTCGGCGTCGAACAAATCCAGAATTCGCGCGTCGATTCCCGCCGGAGGCACCCGCGGATCGAAACGTCCCGTCGCTCGCCGGTTGTCCAGACCCAACACCGCCAGCACGTCGTCGGTGTCGATGGCCACCAATGCACCATCGCGAATGAGCATGTTGGTTCCCTGCGATGCGCGCGTGCTGGTGGCACCGGGGACCGCCATCACCGTGACCCCGCGTTGCAACGCCTCGCGGACCGTGATCAACGAGCCACCCTCCAATCGAGACTCGATCACCAGAACGATCTCGGACATCGCGGCGATGATGCGATTGCGCAACGGAAAGCGAAACGGTTCGGGCGTGGTGCCCGGAGGAGACTCAGTGCAGAGGAATCCACGGTCACCCACTCGTTCCCACAGTCGATCGTGTTCGGGTGGGTACACCACGTCCAGCCCACTGGCCACCACCGCCACCGGTCGGCCGACACCTCCGGAATCCAGCACGCCACGATGCGCCGCCGCGTCGATGCCTCGGGCCAGACCCGACACCACGTCGACGCCCGCCTCGGAGAGTTCGCTGCCGAATCGACGGGCCGCACCACGACCGTGCTCGGTGGCGTTGCGCGTGCCGATGATGGCCACGCGTCGACCCGCGAGCGCGTTCGGGTCACCCCGCGAGTACAGAACCGCCGGAGCCGCGGGATCGAGCGCCAGACAGTCCGGATACCCGGGCATCCCGAGCACGCGCACGTCGCATTGTCGCAACGCGTCGAGAGTCGACTCGAAAGGCGACACCGTTGTTCGAAGGGCGTCGCTCCATAGTTCGGCCAACGAACGTCCGGCACCATTGGAGGGCCGGAAGGTCAGCAACTTGCTCGTGACCGGGTCCCACTCGCCGACACCATCGCGCAATCGTTCGACGATCGTCGATGGGAGTGCATGCGTCAGCAGAACGCGCAATCGGCGGGCGGTGACGAACGGCAACGTCGACAAACGCCAGGCGGCGATGCGTTCATCCGAATCGGGCAGCTCGTTCATCCGACTCGACGCAGATCGTCTCCTCGGCGCGGCGCGATTCGCGCGCGCAGAGCCAACGCCGCGGCGATGTGGGACTCGTCGAGGACCTCCGGGCCACCCTCGCGATCGGCGAGGGTGCGCGCCACACGTCGCACTCGGTGCAAACCTCGACCGGTCAACCGACCGGCTTCCAACTCGGATCGCAACCGAGCCATGCCCCGAGCATCGACGGGAGCGAAACGTTCCAGATCGTCGCCGGCGAGGAACGCGTTCAATGATCCCTGTCGATCGAGAGCGATGTCGCGGGCCCGCATGACGCGTTCGCGCACCACCGCGGTGCTCTCGCCGACTTTCTCGCCGAGCAGATCGTCCACGCGCGGACGATGCACCAACACCCGCACGTCGAATCGATCGATGAAAGGTCCGCTGAATCGTCGGCGGTACTTCGCCAAGGCCGTTTCGTCGCACTCGCAGGTGCCCGGCGCCCCGCCGCCGCACGGACACGGGTTGGTGGCGGCCACCAAGGTGAAGCAGGCGGGCAACTCGAGTCGGGTGTTCGCCCGGTCGATACGAATTCGTCCGCTCTCGAGCGGTTGTCGCAGGGCGTCGAGGGTGGACGGAGCGAACTCACCCAACTCGTCGAGGAACAGCACTCCACCGTGAGCGAGGCTCACCTCACCCGGACGCAACGACGAGGATCCCCCACCGATGATCGAAATGGTGCTCGCGGAATGGTGCGGCATTCGGATGGGCGGCGCGGTCACCAGCCCGTGACCACTCGGTTGTTCCCCGGCCGCCGACCGCACGAGCGTGGCGGCCAACGATGTTCGCTCGTCGAGTGGGGGCAACAAGCCGGGCAATCGTTGCGCCAACATCGTCTTGCCCGAACCCGGTGGACCCACCAAGAGCAGGTGATGCCCGCCGGCGGCCGAGAGTTCGAGACCCAAGCGCGCCGCATCCTGCCCGCGCACGTCGGCCAGATCGGGCAATGGAGTCGTTTGGTGCGTGACGGCCACCTGTGGAAGGTCGGGCCACGGTGCCGAGCCGACCAAACACTCCGCCAGTTCGCGCAACGTGCGCACGGCGCGCAACGTCGGCGGTTTGGCGATGCGCGCCTCGTCCACGTTTCCGACGGGAACCACCACTGCTCGCAACGGGTTCATGAACGGCCGGTCATCACCCTGGTCGTCATCTCCGTCGTCGTTGTGCACCAGCGACATCACCATCGGAGCCACCCCGGACACCGGACGCAGTCGACCATCGAGGCCGAGTTCGCCGATGATGGCCACACCGTCGACGACGTCGGCGGGTAGTTGGCCGTCGGCGACGAGAATGGCCACCGCCATCGCCGCATCGAGAGCGGTGCCGGTCTTGCGGTGTGTCGACGGCGCCAGATTGACCGTGATGCGGTGGGAGGGCCAATGGAAACCACTGGACAGGACCGCCGTTCGAATGCGATCGCGCGACTCCCGACACGTGTCGTCGGGTCGACCGAGAATGGTGAAGGCCGGCAAACCGACCCCGATGTGCACCTCGACGACCACCGATGCTCCTTGTGAGCCCATGACGCTCGCCGAGCGAATGGTGGACAACATGATTACCTCGCGTTCCGGCCGAGGATTCGGCACGACGTCGTGTGTGCGCCACGAGGCGAGTGTCGGCGACGATCCGGGAAACGGTGTGACCGGAAACCCGGGGGTCGACCTGTGAGAATGACAACCCATGCGTGCTCGTGCCCGAACCGGAACGATGATCGGCCTCGCCGTCGTCATCGCGTCGACCATGACCGCATGCAGCGACACCGATCGCAGCGGAGCGAGGTTCTGCGGCGAATTGTCCGAGTCGATCACCGGACTCAGCGGCCCTCTTTCCACGTCGAACGAAATCGGCGATCTGGTGGATCGCTACGAGAAACTCGACGACATCACACCGTTGGCCATTCGCGAGGACTGGCACGTGATCACCGAATTGCTACGCGCGGCCGAGGATGTGGACCTCGAGGATCCCCGCAGTCGTCAGGATCTGGCCGACGCGGCGTACACGGCCGAGCGCAGTGCCCGCGAGGTGGCGCGCTGGGTGGAGTCCACGTGCGGTGTCGCCATGCCCGATGTGATCGGCGTGGAAGGACCGGACACCACCCTTGCCACCAGCGTGTCGACGACGGTTCCCATCATCGCGACCACGGTTCCGGCACTCGCGACGACGGTGGCGCCAACCGTGACACCATCCGTGACACCCTGACGGATCAGATGATCTCGCCGCGCTTCAGGATGACTTTGTCGACCAGACCGTATTCCTTGGCCTGCTCGGCGGTGAACCAACGGTCGCGCTCGGCATCGGCCTGAATGCGCTCGAGCGTCTGGCCACTGTGGAACGAGGTGAGTTCGGCCATGCGCTTCTTGGTGTACCCGAGCTGCTCCACCTGGATGGAGATGTCGGTGGCCTGACCGCGCAGACCGGCCAGCGGCTGGTGCATCATGATGCGCGCGTTCGGCAACGTGTAGCGCTTGCCCTTGGCGCCGGCGGTGAGAAGGAACTGACCCATCGATGCGGCGAGTCCCATGCACACGGTGGCCACATCGCAACTGACGAACTGCATCGTGTCGTAGATGGCCATTCCGGCCGTGACGGATCCGCCGGGGCTGTTGATGTACAGCCAGATGTCGGCATCGGGATCTTCGCCCTCGAGGTAGAGCAACTGAGCGCACAACTGATTCGCGATGTCGTCGTTGACGTCGGTACCCAGCATGACGACGCGATTCTTGAGCAGTCGCGTGAAGATGTCGGCTCGACCGGGATCTCCGGCGTCGAGGTTCATCGGGCGACCGGGAATCATGTCGGAGTTCATGCGTTGAGACTAGCCCTGCCCAAGGCAGAATGTCGGAGTGGCGAGCGACGAACCATTCACACCGAATGCCGACGAATTGGTCGCCAACAATCGTCATTTCGCCACCGGATTCGCCGACCATGGCTTGGCCTTGTCGCCCCGTCGTCACCTGGCCGTCGTCGCCTGCATGGACAGCCGAATGGACATCTTCCAGATGCTCGGTTTGGCCCACGGCGATGCCCACATCATCCGCAACGCCGGTGGAGTCGTCACCGATGACGTGGTCCGTTCGCTCGTGGTCTCGCAACGTCTGCTCGGCACGCGCGAGGTGATCCTCGTTCATCACACCAACTGCGGCTTGCAGACGGTCACCGAGGACGAGTTCAAGCACGAGATCGAAGAGGAGTGCGGCATCCGACCGTGGTGGGCCCTCGAGTCATTCCGCGATCCCGTGCAAAGCGTTCGACAGAACATGAATCGACTTCGACTGAGCCCCTTCATCGTGCACAAGGTGAACATCCGCGGGTTCGTCTACGACGTCGATGACGGAACCCTGCGCGAGGTCGACGGCGACAGTTAGTCGCGTCTCACGCCCGAGAAGGCCACCACCACTCGCGCGTCGTCGGCGAGTTCCGCTCGACATTCCAACAGGCCCGCCAACCCGGCCGAACCCGTGGGGCTGACGTTCACGCCCACGACCTCGGGGCCCATCTGTGAGGCTCGGATGACGTTCTTCTCGCGGGCCACGATCACTCGACCATTGGTCGCCTTCAGTTCGACGACGTCGGCGACCCAGTCGTAGGTCTCGTCGTCGAGAATTCCGTCGGCGAGCGAACGGGGCTCGGTCTCCCACGCCCACATGTGGTCGCTCCAATGTCGTGCCATCGCGTCATCGTCGCGAGCGGTGGTCCACGCCCGCGCCAATGGAGCACATCCTTCGGTTTGCACCGCGAACAACGGGGCGCGCAATCCGGCCTCGCGAGCACCGCGCGAGACACTGGCCGCGAACGCCCCACCACCGACCTGCACGAACAAGGCGTCCAGATCGTCGATGCCCGCATCGATCATCGACTCGGCCAGTTCCCAGCCGAACGTGCGACCACCGTCGAGGCACAGCGCGTTCTCCGGACCCTGAACGCTGAATGGAATGGCGCCGCGAGACACCGCCTCGCGGAATCGCAGAACGGTCGGATCGCCGGGCGGATCCTCGGACCGCCGCGGACAGCGCGTGATGTTCGCGCCGAGGGATTCCAGCGTGCTCACCACCACACCCCCGGCCCATTCGGGGATGAACACGTCGAGCGGCCACCGCACCTCGTGAGCCAGGGTCGCGGCCGCGATGGCGGCGTTTCCGCACGACGAAATGGCCAACGAGGGTCGTGATTCGGGCGTCCACGGAGCGATGCCGAGCGACTCGGCGACTCGTAGGTGAAGCAGAATCGACATCAGGTGTCGGGCCTTTTGACTACCACCAACGTTCGCGGTCTCGTCCTTCACCCACACGCCTCCGGAAGCGGAGAAGGCGAGTTCGTCGCTCAACGATGACGAGCGAACGACCGGTGTCGTGCGAAAGCCGTCGTTGGTGTCGCGCACCAACTCGACAGTGGCGGCATCGGACATGCCGTGACTCAGAGCGAAAGCGTGCCAGGCCATGAATCGACGGAATCGAACGAAGGGGTTCGGATCGTCGCCGTCGGAACGCACGCGCGCGTTGTCCGTGCCACCATCGACATCGGCCGACTCCATGCGCAGCAGAACGTGATGTCGGTCGCCCCGCTCGTTCGGGCAACGCCATGGTGCGAACGTGTCGAGTCCGACGAACGTCCCACAGGACGCGCATCGGAACCCGTCGATCATCGCCGTGACCGAATCAGGCGGAAGCCACGCGAGCGTTGAACTCGGTGATCATCTCGTCCCAAATCGGCGTGTATCGACGAAGGCCACGCCAGAACGACTGATCGCGACGAGCCTCGAACAACTCGAACGGAGTGCCCTGCTGCTCGACCCACGTGTAGTAGCCGAGGTTGAAGATGCGATTGCGGTCGCGCTCGGTGCAGTCGATCATGTCCTCGGTGGTGACGTGACCGAGGTGACGGCCCCACACCTCGGCGGCGTCGACGGAACTCATCTCTCCGCCGAAGCGGCTGTTCACCGTGGCCACGCGCGAACTCGGGTACAAGGCGGCGCCATCGGTGGCGATGGTGATGACGGCCTCGTCGGGTCCGAGGTTCAACAGCTTCGAGGTCTTGATGGCGGCGAGAGTGTTGCAGATGGCCGAGAACCCGAAGTGCTCGAGAGCGGCGATCAGATCCGTCGACAGCCCCTTCTTGTCGGCCATGTAGGCGCGACCGGCGGCGGAATTGAACAAGACGTCGAGTTCATCGGTGGCGTGATCGCTGATCGCGCACACCACGTCGGTGTTCGTGATGTTGTGGATGAGCGGAATGTGCTTGTCGCCGATGCCTTGAATGTTGTGCTCGCCGTAACCGTTCTCCAGCATGGTGGGGCATTCGAGGGCCTCGACCGACACGATGCGCGCGCCGTAGTCGTCCTTCAAACGATCTCCGGCGGCGATGGTTCCGGCCGATCCGGTGGCCGACGTGAACGCCGCCAACGAGATCTCGCGACCGGTCTTCTTCATCGCCGCGTGGACGGTGTCGAACACGTGGCCCAACGCTCGACCGGTGACCTCGTAGTGGCCCAAGTGATTGGCGAACTCGCAGAACTGATTGAAGATGAAGTTGCCGGGATCCTTGGCCAACTCGTTGCACGCGTCGTAGATCTCCTTGACGTTGCTCTCGGTGCCCACGGTCTTGATGACGTCCTCGGCCGGATTCGCGCACCAACGGTCGAGCCAATCGAAGCGCTCCTGGCTCATGCCGGCCGGGAGGATGGCGACGCCGCGACAACCCATGATGCGGCTGATGGCCACGCCACCTCGCGCGTAGTTGCCCGTCGACGGCCAAATGGCGCGGTGACGCGTGGGATCGAATTGGCCCGTCACGACGCGAGGTGCCAGACACGAGTACGCGGCCAACACCTTGTGGGCCGTGATCATCGGGAAGCGGTCACCGAACACGACGATGATCGGATTGGGAACTCCCGTCAGTTCGGGAGGCAACACCACGTGATCCGGGACCGAGGTGCGACCGCCCTGAAGATCGTTGTACCAATGAACGCGCCACAGGTTGCGCGCGTCGGGCCCCTGCGGATCCGCGTCGCCGACGAGCGACGGGTCCACCGAGGAGGGGTCGGCCAACTGGGCGAAGGTGGGCAACACGATGCCCTGTTCGCGGAATCGCTTCACGCTGTTGGCCAGTGCTGCGGAGTCCACCACGCGGTCGGCCAACCCGAATTGATTCTCGAGGGCGGCTTGGGTGGCGGGAGATGAGGCTCGGTCGACGACGGTCACTTTTACAGTTTGTCAAAGGAAGACCCCAAAGCCGTGCTGGATCGAACATTTACCAAGTGACGACTTGCGATATTCGGTTAGCCTGCCGGCGTGTCCAATGCCAGCGGCGGAACCAAACAGCGCGTCGTCGAGCACCTGCAGACGGTCACCTCGGCCACCGCCCCCGACCTGGCGCGTCTGATGGGCGTCAGCGATGCGGCCATGCGCCAGCACCTCGAACAGCTCCAAGCCGACGGCGTGGTGCGACGCATCGCTGGGGACGCCGCGACGGACGCCTCCTCCGACACCCGCCTGCGCGGACGTCCGGCCACGCGTTGGAGCCTGGAGCGTTTGGACTCCCGTTCGGCGATGGATGGCTTTCCCACCGCTTTCCCCGATCGACACGATGATCTGGCCGTCGATCTTCTGACCGCGATTCGGGGCGCCTTGGGTGACGACGCCCTCGAGCGCGTGTTGTCGCATCGCGGCGAACTGCAGTCCGAGTCGTATCGACGCGCGATGGGAGACGGCACGTTGCCCGAGCGCGCCACGCGACTCGCTCAACTACGTCATCTCGAGGGCTACCGCGCCGAGGTGACCGCGGCCGACGACGGATCGCTCACGCTCACCGAGCACCACTGCCCCATCGCCGATGCCGCCCGTTCGTGCGGGTCGGTGTGCGACTCCGAGTTGGTGGTGTTCCGCGCGGCATTGGGCGCCGACGTGTCCGTCGAACGCACCCAACACGCGATGTCCGGCGACAGTCGATGCAGTTATCGCATCATCGCCACCGGCCGAATCACCGGCTGAATTCGACGTCGTGGCCTCAGCCTTCGACGATCTCGGAGATCTGCATCACCGGAACGATGTTGGTGTAGTTCGCAACATCGGCCTGCACTTCGCCGGTGAGCGGCGAACCGAGCGCTGCTCCCATGGCTTCCATCGAATCGAAGGTCATGTGCACGGCGGCCACGTACGGTCCGTTCACTCCCTTGTCGATCACGGTCGACGTGGGGTTCCAAGCTTTGGCGGCCAACGGCACGTGCGTGGTGCGGTAGTAGTCGTGGTCGAAGGTGGAGCCCTCCGAGGACGGGTAGTAGACGCTCACTTTGATCATGGGCAGACCGTAGCCTGTGGCACGCACGACACGCGCGGGCGTGGCGAAACTGGCAGACGCGCAGGATTTAGGTTCCTGTTCCGCAAGGAGTGTGGGTTCAAGTCCCTCCGCCCGCACTAAACAAGAGGGATGGCCCCGTTCTCGGATTTGCCCACCCCCGCACTGGTGCTCAGCCTCGAGGTTCTGCAACGCAACCTCACCACCATGGCGACCGCCCGCCCCGGGCCCACCCTGCGACCGCACGTCAAGGCGCACAAGTGCACGGGAATCGCTCGACAGCAGGTGAACGCCGGTCATCGATCATTCACCTGCGCCACGCCGCTCGAAGTGGTCGGCATGGCCCGAGCCGGCGTGGGCGACGATCTGTTGTTGGCCAACGAAAGCGTGGACCCGCATCGACTGGCCGCGATGGCGGCGGCCGAGCGCGAGACCGGAGTCATGGTGACGGTGGCGGTGGATTCGAACACCACCGTCGACATGGCGGCGGCGGCCGGATTGCGCCATGTTCTGATCGATGTGAACGTGGGCTTGCCCCGATGCGGATGCGCACCCGAGGACGCCCGTACCCTCGCCGAGCGAGCGGTGGCGGCCGGACTGATCGTGCGCGGCGTGATGGGCTACGAGGGTCATCTGATGACGGTTCCCGAAGCCGACAAGCCGAGCAAGGTCAAAGCGTGCATGAGTCGATTGGTGGAGGCCTTCGATTCGCTCGTCGACGTGGCCGGTGAGCAATGTCGCATCATCTCGGCCGGTGGCACGGGCACCTATCACGTGTTCGGTGGCGACGATCCGGTGATGAGCCGCATCAACGAGGTGCAAGCCGGCAGCTACGCGTTGATGGACTCCAGTTACGGCGCGCAACCCTTGCCGTTCGAACAGGCTCTGTACGTTGTGGGCACGGTGATCTCCACCACCGCGCGAGCCACCGGTTCGTGGGCCGTCATCGACGTGGGCCTGAAGTCGTTGGGTATGGACCACGGCAATCCGCACATCGACGAGGCCTCCGTCTGGTTCTGCAGCGACGAGCACACCACGTTCTCCATGAACGACGGGTCGTTGCCCGCGATCGGCGACCGTGTTCTGGTGCGACCGGCGCACATCGACCCCACCATCGCCATGCACGCCAACGTTCACGTGGTTCCGCGATGGGGCGAGAACGTGACCGAGGTGTGGCCGGTCGACCTACGACATTGGTGATCGGGAACGCAACGCGACCGCCAACGATGTGAAGGCACGAGCTCGGTGCGACATGGAATTCTTCTCCGCGTCGGACATCTCGGCGAAGGTGCGGCCGTCTCCGTCGTCGGGAACGAACAACGGATCGAACCCGAAGCCGCGTTCGCCACGCTCCGCGGTGGCGATGGTTCCCGTGCACTCCCCTTCCACGAACAACTCCGTGCCATCGGGATAGGACACCAGAACCACGGTGACGAATCGAGCGCGGCGCCCACGATCGTCAGCGATGTCGACCAGTGCGCGCAGCAACTTGGCGCGGTTCGCTCCGTAGGGGTCGGACGCGTGCGACGACTGATCCGCGGCGTATCGCGCGGTGCGAACACCCAACTCTCCCGGCAACGCCTCCACGAACAATCCGGTGTCATCGGCGACGGCGGCCATCGAGGTGGCGTCACGAATTGCTTCGGCTTTCAACCGGGCATTGCCCACCAAGGTGTCCGCGGTTTCGTCCACGTCGGGCACGTCGGCGGGTCGCGGCCGTAGGTCGACGAGGCCCGCGAGAATCTGTTCGATCTCGCGCACCTTGTCGGGGTTCGCCGAGGCGCACACCAACACCGGCTGGACACCCGGTGCCGACGACGTCACGGACGGCGCGGGGGTTCGCTGGCGATCAACCGAGACTGAAGATCGAAGATCTCGGCCAGTCCGTTCTCGGCCAGACCCAACAACGAGTCCAACTCCCCCCGGGTGAACGCCATGCCTTCGGCGGTTCCCTGCACCTCGACGAAACGAGCCACACCCGTCGACGTGTCGCGCAACATCACGACGTTCATGTCGACCTCGGCACAACTGTCCTCGACGTAGGGAAGGTCGATGACGGGCGTGCCACCAACGATGCCCACGCTGATGGCGGCGCACAACGACGTGAGCGGATGAACGGGGATGGTGCCCGCCTGCACCAGTCGGGTGAGAGCGTCATGAAGCGCCAAGTAGCCGCCACAGATGGACGCCGTGCGCGTGCCGCCGTCGGCCTGCAGAACGTCGCAGTCCACGACGACCTGTCGTTCGCCCAACAAACGCATGTCGCAGGCGGCGCGAAGACTGCGACCGATGAGCCGCTGGATCTCGACGGTGCGACCGCTCTGCTTGCCCTTGGCCGCCTCGCGATCGACGCGTTCGGGAGACGAGCCCGGCAGCATGGAGTACTCGGCGGTCACCCAACCCTTGCCGCTGTTCTTCATCCAACGGGGCACGTCCTCGTCGATGCTGGCCGTGCACAGCACTCGGGTGCGACCGAACGACACCAACACGCTGCCGGCGGCCATCTCGGTGAAGTCGCGTTCGAAGGTCAGGGGGCGAAGTTCGTCGTGATGACGTCCGTCCGCGCGGTGTCCGGTGTTGCTCATGTTCTCTCCGTTGCTTGTGATGTCGTCGATCGAGATTCGACGTGGATGGTTGGTGTTCAGCGGGGGGCCCAGGTTTCGGCGTTGGCCAACTCGGGACCCAACAACTTCTGACCGAGAGTCTGGAACCACGAGACGTCCCCACTCGACATGAACCGATGACGTGGCTCATGGTCGTCGGATCGCAACAAGCCCATGTCGTCCAGTTGCTCACGAAGCGCGAAAGCGGTTTCGTCGGCCGACGACACCAGGATGACGTCGCTACCGAGAACTTCGGTGATGACCCGAGCGAGATAGGGGTAGTGCGTGCAGCCGAGCAACAGCGCGTCGACCTTGGCATCGCGGATGGGGGCCAACAAGCGCTCGGCGAGAAGAACCACCTCGGGCCCCGACGTGCGACCACGTTCGACGAACTCCACGAAGCCCGGACAGGCCGCGCTGGTGAGGCGGATGGTGGCCCCGATACCCGCCCGAGCGACCGCGCGATCGTACGCACCCGACCCGATGGTGCCGATGGTTCCGATGACACCGATGTCACCCGAGCGCGTGGAGTGCACGAGCGCGCGAGCCCCTGGCTCGATGACACCGAGAATGGGCACGCTCAAACCCTCGGCGGCGAATTCGGCTTCCAATTCGTGCACCGGCAACGCGGCCGCGGCGGTGTTGCAGGCCACCACGATCGCCTTGGCTCCGAAGTCGCGCACCAAGCTCCACGCCAGTTCACGGGCGTACGCGCGCACGTCGTTGGGGTCCTTGTCGCCGTAGGGGTAGCGGCCCGTGTCACCGATGTAGATGACGTCTTCGTGTGGAAGCAGATCGATGACCGCGCGAGCCACGGTGAGACCGCCGAAGCCGGAGTCGAACAGACCGATCGGCCCGGTGATGTCGGCGGTGGAGTTCACGTCGCAGAGGCTACGAGAATTGGCCTCGATTGTGCTTCACATCACCGCTGACACGAAGAATGCCCAGCGATCCCGGAGCGCCGTTTAGATTTGCGACATGTCCGCACAACGCATTCGTCACATCGTGCTCTTCAATTGGAAGTCCGACACCCCCGCTGGCCATGCCGAGCGCACCACGGCGGCATTGGCCGACCTTCGACCCAAGATCCCCCAGATTCGCTCGTATCACTACGGCGCGAACCTCGGTGTCAACCCGGGCACCTACGACTTCGCCGTGACGGCCGAGTTCGACAGCGTCGAGGATTACCTCGTCTACCGCGATCACCCCGATCACAAGGCCTTCATCGAGGAGTACACCGCGCCCTACATCGACACTCGCGCATCGATTCAATTCCAGGTCCCCAGCGGATCCTGAGCCGACGTGCTCGTCGCCACCGCCTTGGCGCTGGGCGCCGCCGTGCTTCATGCCGGCTGGAACCTGCGCATCAAGCAGTCCGGTGATCGATGGTTGGCTCTGTGGGGCTTGTTCGCGGCCGGCGGTTTGATCGGTCTGCCGTACACGGTCGTGGCAACGATCTCGGGTGACCTCGGCTGGAACGCGTGGGGTTGGGCCACGGCGAGTGGTGCGGTGCACGCGTTCTACATCGGACGTTTGGCGCGCACGTACGACATCGCCGACTTCAGCGTGACGTATCCCATCGCGCGCGGAGCGGGCGCGCTGTTCGCCGCCATCGGTGGTGTCCTGTTCCTGTCGGACGATCTGTCCACCGTCTCGATGATCGGAATCCTGATCGTGGTGAGCGGTTTGGTGCTGTTGGCCGGGCACGTGGAATGGAGCCATGTGTGGCCCGCCCTGGTGGTGGGCCTGTTGATCGGTGCGTACACGGTGATCGACAGTCAGGGGTCACGGTCGACGGTCGGCAGCGCCTACGCGATGGCCATCTTCGTCACCGGCGGCATCGGCACCACGATTCAGGGTGTGTATCGCGGTCGTTGGGTCGAGATGAAGGCCGGCATTCCCGCCATGTGGCGCCAGTACATGGCGACCGGCTTGGCGTCGCTGGTGACCTATTGGATGGTGCTGCTGGCGGTGCGACGCGCACCGGTTGGATACGTCACCGCATTGCGGGAATCCAGCGTGGTGTTCGCCACCTTCATCGGCTGGAAAGTGTTGAAGGAAAGCAGCGGGATTCGACGCGTGGCCTCGTCGATGGTGATGGTCGTCGGACTGGTGACGCTGGTGGTGGGACGCTGACGATCGCGCCCTTCGTCACTCGTACAAGTCGTCCAGTTCCGTCACGCTGCGGAACACCGGACCACGTCCGTTGAGGCCGTCATCCAGCCATTCCCGCAACACCTTGGTCGCGAGCACATCGTCCTCGTTGTAGCGCAGCAACTTCTCGCTCATCTCGCGTCGCTGACTCTCGTCGTCGGTGGTGACGACGATCTCGTACCAGAGAATCGAGTTGTCGCCTCCGGCATCCTCGTCACGCCATGAGAATCCGGCCAGCGGAGCAACCTTTTTCAAACCCAATCCATCCGTGGGCCAGATGAGCGATTCGACGTTCTTCTTCAGGTCCACCCATGAATCGGTGGCACAGAACTGATCGATGGCTTCGTGGCTCGGCATGCCGGGGAAGTCGGGCCAACGGCCGGCGATCTCGTGCATGCGGGAATTCTCGGCGTCGGTGTAACAGTAGAAGCGCACCGTCGAACCGAGTTGCGCGCCCTCTCGAACGACCGCGTGCATCCAGTCCCAGAAAGCCACGAATGCTTCGGCCTCGTCGCGATGTCCGCCGGCCAAGGTGTGGAAGGGCCGATAGCCGGCCCGCACGCTCGTGGGCGTTCGCGCGCCGTCGCGAACGGTCGCATGCGTTCCCCACAGGTACACGACGTCGGAGTTCTCCATGTCGACGTCGATCTCGATGTCGGCTCGCGGGACCTCGGGCACCCCTTCGGCACGAGGAAGGTGCGGCAGACCGTCGGGGTGCAAGCGCACCCGAGCCGAGTCGATGCGTCGGGTGACGTTGGAGAACCACGACATCGGGGCCAACTTCGGGTCGAGCGTGGCCAAGTCGGACACGGAGATGAACCCCTCCGATTCCAGGAACTCGAGAGCCTTCTTGCTTTTTCCGGTGATCTTGGCCACCGAGTCGTCCGGATTGGAATGTTCGGCCGCCACCTTCCAGAACTTGGGCAGATCGATGTTCGCCGAATGGGCACGATCGAACACGGTCGCCGTACGAACATCGAGTCCGGCCAGTTGCGTCTGGGTGCGAACACCGATGGTGGCCAACTTCTTCACGTGCGCTTTGGTGACACCGGCGATGAGCGAAACGTGCTCGGCTCGATCCAACTCGTCGTAGCACACGTCCTTCCATTCACAGGTGGAACAGCTTCCGTGCAGAATCGGTTCGGTGATCGGCTGGTCACCGGCGAGCATCCGGGAAATGGCGTCCCAGCGAAACGTCCATTCGATGTCGAGTATCTCGAGCGCGCTTCGGGATTCGGAGGTGCCGGTTCCCGGGTGCTCGTGGCGCCACATGGGTTGGTCGAGTCGACGCCAGACCAACTGGAGGTCGATGTCGAAGATGCCACCGACTGGATCCACACCCGGCGCCCAACCCAACTCGGACAGCATCTCCCAGTAGTGCGCCAGCTGCAACGAGTCGTTCAAAGCAGGCGTTCCGAGCAATTCGATGGAATCGGCCGCCTCGAGGAACGGAGCATCGATCGACCCGATCGACCACTCCTTGGCCTTGGCCTTGCCATCGAAACCTCGGTGGCTCTTCACGTCGACCGGCACGTAGCCCCACGCCGCCCCACCGCTGGATTGATCGACGCGAATCAGGATGTCGGGCTTTCCTGAACGACCCGAAACGGTGGGCAAGCCACCGGCCAGGATGACGCGCGCGCCCTTGGCCATCGACGCGGCGGTCTCGGCGATCAGATCGTCGGCGCTCATCGCGGGAAGTCGCACCACTCCGTGAGCCGCCTCCAAACGGGCGAAGACATCCGCTTCGTGTTCGAATCCCTTCTCCATCAACAACTGCACGAAGGCACTGGGCTCGGTCCGCGGTAGATCGTCGTAGGCGGAATTGCGATTGTTCACCTCGCGATGGGAACACTCGGTGGTGAAGCGTCCGTCACCGGTGGCGCCGACGGGAATGGTGACTTTCCCGCGAATGGTGCTTGCGTCAGACAATGAGATTCCTTTCACGGTGATACTCGAGGAACGCGCGATGGAGAGCGTGACCCTTGCCCACCGCGTCGTGGCATCCGAGGGCCTGATCCGCCAACGGCAGATGATCGTCCAAGGTGGCACCCACGTGATCGCGAGTGACGAAGAAGCACGCCGACTGATGTCGCGACGCCATGACGCACAACCGACCGGTTTCGAGGTCGAACGCCGAAGGCGCCATGACCCCCGACAACGGATGCACCGCCACCATGACCGGCTTCTCCAGACCCTGCCACCGTTCGGGCGTGGTGACTCGAATGGACGCGTACTTGGGCGAGAGTTCCCGCAATTCGTTCTGTATCGCGGTGTTCATGAGGTTGTGCGTGGACACCACACCGATGTCGGTGGGTCGCAAGGATCGCGGAGTTTCCTTCTCGCCCGATTCGGTGGACACTTCGCAACGACGTTCGAGCAATCGCGCGACCATCGCGGCGGTGAATCGAGCCAACTCCACGTCGGTGCCAACCGGCAAGCCAACCGCCGGGGTGGGCATCTGAATGATCGCGGTGGTCGAGGGGCGTCCCATGGCCCACATGGCCTCGAGGGCGGCATCGATCCCCGTGGCGGCCGGTCCGTCCGCTCGCGCGCGCTTCGTCGGTCGGATGAATCGCTCCCCCGGCTTGGCGTCGCTGTCGAACTCGAAGTCGTAGAAGCCGTTCACCAATCGCACCGAGTCGTACGGCAGACGACGACAGGTGGGCAGCCGAAGTTCGGTGCGCAATCCCGTCAGTGCGGGGTTCTCCAAAATCAAGGTCGGCGTCGCTTGATGCGGTGGATGCTCGGAGGACTCCCAGCGATCGACGTCGATGGCCACCGTGGGAGGAATCTGACCGGGGTCTCCGATGAAGACGTACCGGTCGGCCACGTGGCGCACGGGCAAGAAGTCCGCCCACGCCATCTGCCACGCTTCGTCGACGAAGAGAATGTCGAAGTCGCCGTCGAACTTCGACAACGCCAACTTGGACACGGTCGCGACCATGATGATCGGGCCGTCGGGGATGGCCGCCTTTTTGTCGATGAAGACCACGCGCTCATCGATGTCGTCGGGCGGTTGGTAGCCGGCGCTGGAGAAACGCACGACGTTCTGAGTCGGGTAACGCTGAGCGATTCGTTCGCAGATCTCGTCGACCTGATTGTTGGTTTGGGCCGCGATCACGATGCGTCGACGGCCCTTGATGCCGGCCGCGAGTGCCTCCACCAGGGTGTAGGTCTTTCCCGACCCGGGCGGGGCTTTCACCACGGCGATGGCCCCCGAGCCGACCACGAACGAACGCAAGGCCGTGACGACGGAACTCATTCGTCGGCTCCCTCGTCCGGATCGACATCGAGATCGATGTCGGAGGAGATCTCGCGACGGAAGTAGTCGAGGATGTCGAAGCCGCTCTCGGTCGTGGCGTTGATTCGGTAACTCATGCTCTCCGTGAAGAACACCGGGAAGTCCTCGATGAGGATCAATTGACGGCCCCTCCACGTGGGATCGGATGCTCGCTTGGCCATGGGGCCGGAGGAATACTTGGCGGCCGACCACGACGGAATCACGATCATCGTGCGTTCCTCGACGGAGACCGAAAGCACCTTCAACTGCAGCTTCGGTGCGCCGGCGATGGTGAGCGACCCACCGACCTTGACGTCGGGAACCGCCGGAAAGTCGTGCATCAATGTCCAGCGGGCTCCGCCACCTTCGACGGCGACCACCTTGGCGCGAACCCCGTGACCCCGCATCAACTCTTCTTCCTGCAGGTCGCGGTCACCGTGAACGAGCGAGTGCATCACCTGACGGGATGCCGCCACTCGCTGCTGGTAGGAGAACGCCGCTTGGCGCGCACCGTTGTCGCCGCGCAGGCCCGGCCAATACGCGCGCACCTCGGGATCGTCGGAGAGTTCGCGCAACACCTGGTCCCACCACAGTCGACTGAACTTGTCCACGCCGATGCGCACGAGATCGGACAGACCGGCGTTCGCTCCGCGCGGATCCTTGCGCAGTTTTTCGATCGTTTTCACCGTGAGCGAATGACGATGTCGCAATTGCTCACCCAGAACCTCGGCGATCTCGCGCGCCACCCGTTTGCCCTTCGCGGCGCGTTGTTCGCGCGGAGGCGCATTCCAACGTTCCACCAACGGCTGGACGGCGGTGCGTTCGAACTCGGGGTCGAGGGTGGTGGCCACCGACGACTTCTCGGCTTCGGTGGCCGCGCGCAGTCGCGAATCACGCGTCTTTTCGCGACCCATCCACGCGAGCAGGTGACCGAGATGGGCCTGCCGAACGGGCGAACTGGGAAAGTCGAACGCCGTGGTCAGGGCGCTCGACGCCACCACCACGGTCTGCTGGCCCGGTCGTTGGGCATCGACGAACAAACAGTTCGCCAGGTTGCCCAGTGCCCGCAGAACCTCGACGTCGGCTCGTTGCCACGTGGTGCGGGCGTAAGCGAACGCGACCGAGTGCAGCAGTTCGAGATGCGAGATTCCCGGCACCCAGATCTGTCGGAACTCGTACACCGACATCGCTTCGTCCACGTCGGATGCGAACGTCGGATGACCGAAGTGCTCCAGGACGATGCGCCCAATCTCCACCATCATGTCGGCCACCATGTCGCGGTCGCGCGGATCGGGAACGCCGAACACGCGAGGTTCCTCGTGCGGATGGCCGACCGCCACCGCCCATGGCAAGGATTCGCCACCCATTCGCACGAACGACAGACACAGAATCTCGTCGTCGTCGCCCACGTGAACGTTCACCTTCTCGCCACGCGGAATCGGACGTCCCTCGTGCCACGCCCGCAAACGTCGGATGGTGCGCAGTTCGTTGGTCATGATGCGCCATCCAGCGGATTACGCATGCGACGCAGAAAATCACGTTCGATGTCGTTGCGGGGCCGTGCGCCGCCCATCAATTCGTCGGCGCGATGCAACGAGAGCCCGTTCAAGAACCGGTCGATGTCGTCACCCAACGCCGCTCCGTCACCGTCGGCGATGGCTTTGGCGTAGCACGACGGAGCGCGCTCGCAGAACGACAGGCACGCATCGGCGAACGACGTGGGGGCGGCCAGCACCATGTCGAAGAGGCTCTTGGGACCTTCACCCTCGTCATCGCCCACCATGTCCGACATGTCGCGCGCCGCGGCCTCCATGAGTTCGAAGCCCTTGCGCGCTCGTTCGGCCTGATAGCGCAGATCCTCACCGACCCGCACCGTCGGATTGTTGGAGCCGGGGTTCGTGAGAACGAGGAAACCCTCGAGCGACAACTCGACGAGATCGGCCAGACCCAACTGTTCCAACACCATGGCCAACGCGTGTACGTACAGACCCATCTGGGCGCGGGCGTGGGCCAGATCGGACTTCGAGGTGTGGCCCCCTCGATCGGCGTAGGTCTTGATCTCTCCCACCGAAACGACGGGCCGACCCCCGTCGAGCCGCACCGACAACGCATCGATGATGAGGGTGGCCTCGGGCAACATCACGCCCTTGGGAATGCGCAAGGTCGCGCTGGAGACGACGCCTTCGAAGGATCCTTTGGCGAAGGATCCTTTGGCGAAGGATCCTTCGGCGGCCAGCGTCCGCAGAAAGTCTTCCGTGTGGTCGATGGCATCGTCGATATCGGTCAACGGACCGCCGTTGATGGAGATGCGAAAGTCGAGGAACCGCGGGTCGGGTCCGGCGAACATCTGCCGCACGGCCATGGCGCGCAACAACTTCTCTCCCCCGTTCGCCACGAGGCCGGCTTCGAATCGCCGACCGCGCGCCAGCGCGAACACGGACTGCCCTTCCTTGGGTGCGGCCGGGTTTTCCCGTCGAGCGACCGCGCCCATCTTCACGTTGTGCACCGCCGACACGAGGTTGGCGCCGCACCCGGGGTGTTTGACCCATTGCTCGAAACGACGACGGGTGTCGCGCCGATTGGCGGGAAGGGGCACCGGTACGGAGTTCATATCAACATGAACGGTAGACCGTTCCCGAAATGTGCGGAGTCGGGATCAGAAATAGATGATCTTCTCGGCGCGGGCCTCGGCCTCGTCGAGATCGTCGGTGTAGGCCCCCGTGGAGAGGTACTTCCAGCCGCCGTCGCACACGATGAACACGATGGTGCCTTCCTCGATCTCCGAGGCCACCTTGGCCGCGCCCGCGAGCGCCGCACCGGTGCTGATGCCGGCGAAGATTCCGCATTCGCGCACGATGCGGCGGGTCCATTCGATGGATTCGCGCGGGCGCACCACGCGCTTGCGGTCGAGGATGTCGAAGCCGTGCCAGTTGTCGAACAACGGCGGAATGTAGCCCTCGTCGAGATTGCGCAGACCCTCCACGCGTTCACCCAACGGAGGCTCGACCGCGATGATCTTGACGTCGGGCTTGTGCTCTTTCAGGAAACGACCGGTGCCCATGAGCGTGCCACTGGTGCCCAAGCCCGCCACGAAATGAGTGACCTCGGGGCAGTCGCGCAGGATTTCGGGGCCCGTGTTCTCGTAGTGAGCCCGCGGGTTGGCGTCGTTGGCGTATTGGTAGAGGAAGCACCATTCCGGGTTGGCCTTGGCCATCTCGATGGCGCGCGCCACGGCACCGTTGCTGCCCTCTTCGCCCGGCGTGAGGATGATCTCGGCGCCGAAGATCTCGAGCATCTGACGCCGCTCGATGGACACGCTGGTGGGCATGAGAATCTTGATGGGGTAACCCTTGATCTGGGCGATGGCCGCCAGCGCGATTCCGGTGTTGCCCGACGAGGGCTCGATGATGGTTTGGCCCGGCACGAGACGACCGTTCTTCTCGGCGTCTTCGATCATGGCCTTGGCGATGCGATCCTTCACGGAGCCGAACGGGTTCTGGCTCTCGAGCTTGGCCAGCAGACGCACACGAGGATTCGGCGACAAGCGGCTGACATCCACCAACGGGGTGTTGCCGATCAGATCGAGAACGCTTTCGTGCGGGATCATGCTCACCTCCTACCGACCGATGTGGGGACTAATTCCCTACCAAGACACTCGGGATTGTAATGATTCCCCGTCCGAATGGGAACACGTGCGGGAAGAACCGCCGGTCAGAGGGCACAGACGTCGATTTCGGCGATCTCGCCCTGGCGGATGCGGAAGGTCCGCATCTCGGG